>NC_017934.1:0-743557 GCF_000147715.2 Mesotoga prima MesG1.Ag.4.2
AATATTTCCTATTTTGCGGTTCGCTTCAGGGTTATAGCATTATTCCGTGGAGGTCGTTGTGTCTAATTCTATTATAAGCACTTTGAAGAAGAAGGTCTCAAAGAAAACGTGGGACAACTGGTTCTCCACATTTGAGTTGAAGGCAGTCGAAGATGAAAGGGTCGTTTTCTCGGTCGCCAACCTGTTCATCAAGGACTGGCTTCAGACAAAATATGGAGCTGTCATTTCCGATTCTATAGCCGAGATTCTCGGCAGGCGAGTCTCTTTTGAAATTGTGTACAAGAACAAGGAGACTCCCTCTGTAGATTCGACCAGCGACCAGATATCCGGTTCTCTGTTGAAGAGAAAGCCTCTGATGATTTCAAATCTAAATCCAGAGTATACGTTCAGTAACTTCGTTGTGGGAAGTGAAAACAAAGCCCTCTATGAAGTGGCGCTGGACGTAACCCAGAATCCGGGGAAGTATAATCCCTTCTTTGTCTATGGGGGAGTGGGATTGGGAAAGACTCATCTTCTGCAGGCAATAGCTCAGGAGACCATGAGCAACTTTCCTGACAAGAAGGTTCTCTACATAACAAGCGAACAGTTCATGAACGACATGATTCAGTCGATAAAAGAGAACAACATTCAGAAGTTCAGAGATCATTACAGGAAGAAATCCGATATTCTTCTGATAGACGATATTCAGTTTCTAATAGGCAAGAAAGGTGTCCAGAATGAGTTTTTCCATTCCTTCAATGAACTTCACGATTCGGGGAAACAGTTGATAATCTGCTCCGACAGAAATCCCGAGGAGTTAGAGACATTCCACAGCAGGCTTAAGTCAAGGTTCCAGATGGGAATGCTGATGTCAATTCAAGAACCCCGCCCATCTACCAGGTTTCATATTGCCAAGCAGCTTGCTCAAAGGGAATCCGTATCTCTCCCGGATGATGTTGCCAAAGTTCTCGCGGACAACATCGATGGTAACCTCAGAAGATTGCGTGGAGCAATTATAAAACTGATTGTACACAGTAGTGTCTTTAGATCACAGATAGATCTATCTCTGGCAACCCAGATTCTCCAGTCTTTCACTGGCTCGATAAACGTTCCAGCATTCCAGAGACCGATTGACCAGATCTACTCCGCTATTGAGAAGACGATGAAGGTTACTAAGAAAGAAATCGAATCGGGGAGCAGGAGCAAGGACATTGTTCTTGCGAGGCAGTTAACTATGTACATTCTGAAGAATCATTTTGGTAAGCAAGTAACTGAAATAGCGCGTGAAACCGGGAAACAGCACTCAACGGTGATACACTCACTGAAGAAGATCGACAAGAGTGTAATGATGGGCAAGGGAGCAACAAAACTCCTGTACGACGATGTCATCGGGATAATAACTTCAAATTCGGCCGCAGTATGAAATTTCGTTATGCTGCCAGATCTCTTTCAACTTTTCTTGTCAAGCCAACTAATCCGGACAACCTTAATCTGAATATTTCTTTGTGGAAATTCCACCACTCTTTATCCAATAGATAGTAAATTCAGTGAAATTTACTTAGTCTGGAAGGTAAGAATGAAATATGCAGTTAGTTTCTTGCTATTCTTGGTATCTGCAGCTACGATCATCGGGACAGTTTCCGACTCTCAGGCAAGCAGACTTCGAGAATCGATGAATGAGAAGTCAGGAGTATTCCCGAACATGGTTGATGGAGTCTTTGCCGTAAGTGAAGAGGGTAAGAATGAAATATGCAGTTAGTTTCTTGCTATTCTTGGTATCTGCAGCTGCGATCATCGGGACAATTTCCGACTCTCAGGCAAGCAGACTTCGAGAATCGATGAATGAGAAGTCAGGAGCATTTCCAAACATGGTTGATGGAGTCTTTGCCGTAAGTGAAGGATGTATAAGTCTGGAGGTCATAGATTCCAGTAGAGAATAATCGAAATACGAATACTCAAGAATCAATCTGATAGATATGACATAAGAGCTTAAGGAACTGCGGATAGAGTACTTGAAGCACAGAGTCCCGATGCTGATTTGGTTACTGGAGCTACAACCCCAAGCGAGTCTATCGTTGCGGCGGTCAAAAACGCACTAGATGAGGCTTCTTCATTTCCCAAATAAAAGTGCATCTATCGTTACAGTTCTCGATGTATCCCACTAACAGTCCCAGAACAGAATAAGATTCAGCGGTGGAACCGTAATTGCCGAGAGCCTTCCTTTAAGTTTGAATCTTACATCTCTGCAGGTTCGAAAAGGCTCAGTATCGGATTGTTTCTTTCCCCACAAATCTGCCAATGATTATCTATTCCCGATAACAGAATACTTCCCTCTCCGATGTCGTAATACCTCTTTCCTTCGTAAGAATACTCAAGTCTAAAAGAGACCGTCATGGTTGCTTCCAGAGAATCTCTAAGGGTTTCTTCGGAGTGCAGTTTTATATTTATGTCTTCGTAGAGCTCGAAAAAGTCCGAGTAGAAAGAGGCAAGGCTGTCCTTCGGAAGAACTCTGCCGGAGGGATTACCCGGAGTAGCCACCCACACCTCTTCTGAGTAGAGTTCAATAATTCTGTCTTCCTTGGCTCTGTTTATTTCGCGCTCCAGTTTGGTTAGGACACTCTCCGGTCTGGCCAGCACATAGTTAATGCATCCGGAAGTAAGGATAGATAATGAAATCAGCGAAAGCAAAAGAAAGATGAAATTTCTTCTCGACAAAGCTTCACCCCCAGGTTAATCTTCTCCTCATATGATAGCAGATCGACAGGCCTAACTATCCTATGTTCTTGGAGAATCGTATGAATTAGAGATCTGTAAGATGAACTTGTGGAGAGTCGAACAAAATCATCACTCGGAAGTCTTACAGGTGGTAAGCTAGTCTAGCGGTTCTGTGAGGAGATTAGTCTATGAGAATGAACATTGCTTATCTTTTCCTGGTAATCTTGACTACTGTTGTTCTATCTGCAACCTTTCTGAACTTCAAAGACGACTACTCGAACATAAGAGTGCAGACGTCAGATGTAAGAAGGGGTGAGTCTTTTTCCATTTCAGTCCCCAAATCCACCTATGAAAGATCTACTCTTTCATATGTAAGGGGTGCAACACTAGAAAGTTTCTACAGCGATTCTGATCTCGTGACATATTCTTTCTGCGCTGATGACAAGAATGCGGTCATTGTTGTTGATTTCAAGGGCCTGTTCAGAGCCAGCAAGACTATTTCTTTAGAGTTCAATGATTTCGTTGACAGTAATTCCGACGGTTTCCCTGATAAACTGGTGCTTGACTATGAAGATGCCGAGAACTTCAGAGCATGGTTTGTGAACATTGCTGCCTACCAGGTTATTGAGTTCTCAAATAACTGGAAATCCGAAGAAAGAGATTGTAGCGGGCTGATCAGATTCGCCGCCAGAGAAGCTCTTAAGACGCACGACGAAGGGTGGTTTTCCGAAACAGCAGTAGACTATGATCTGTGGCGTGAGAAGACTGGAATTGATCTGCGAAAGATTCCGGACGTTAGAGAGTATAACTACCCAGATATCCCGATACTGAGAAATAGAATCTTCATAAGCAACGACGGAGCCTTCACTTACTTTGCCGATGCTTACAACCTGGTTCGTAGTAGTATGGTATTTAAGGGTAGGGATCTGGGAGCAGCAAGACCTGGCGACATAATTTTCTTCCATCATCCTTCGCCGTCAACCTTTCATTCAATGATCTTCACCGGTGATGGCCTCATATACCATACTGGACCCCTTTCCGAAACCGATTCCGGTGTCTTGAAACTCTGGAGTATGGATGATTACGTAAGAACTATGCCTTACCAATGGCAACCAATATATACTAACGAAAACTATCTAGGGGTATACGCTTTCAAGTTTCTGCCCCAGAAGTGATGGAGGGTGAACGCGATGAGAAAGGTATGTGTGCTTCTTCTAATTCTTCTTTTAGCAGGGTTAACAGCGATTGCGTTTGAGATTCAGCGATATGGATACGATCTGAGCTCCTCTTTCGTGGAGTTCTATTCGCTTGATTATCTTCCAAGTGTCTACACCGATGACAAGGATTCTTTCATCGACATCAAGATCTACGATCTAGACGAGGAAGACCTTACTGGAGCGATAACAATTGGTGATGTAAGAGTTTCCGGAGATCCTCTATACGCTTCTAGGCAGACAGTTAAGGAGAAACAGAGAATCTACTTACCAAGAGAAGAACTCATGGGTCTAAGATTAATAGTTGTTTCGTCGCAGTCCGGTACCGCAAAGCTAATGACGAGTTTTCGCATGGTTGGAGCCCAGTTGCTCGCTCATGAAGACGGAGCGATGTTGAGGCTCTGGAAGAAAGATGATGGGAGCTTCCTGGATCACTTCTCGCTTTACAGACTCAGTGATGGGGAGCTGCTGGGGCAATCTGAAGAGGGAGTTTTCGTCTTCGATTACCTTCCTAAAACCGAAGAGGCAATACTTGTTCAGTCTTCCGAGGGATCGATTCTATGGAGGCCAGGGGAGTATGATTACTATTTCTCTTCCAGGCACATTTCTTTGACGTTTACAGACAGACCGGCTTACAAAGCTGGAGAGGTAGTTAACTTCAGATCCTTCATCAGAGAAGTGACTCCATCGGGTTATAAGATACCGGAAATAGATTTTGTCGAAATCGAGATAGTCGATCCTTTAAACAGAGGAGTTTACGCTCAAACTCTGGAGCCAGACGATCTGGGATCAGTTGTCGGTAGTTTCCGAACATACTCCGAAATAACCAGAGGATCTTACAGAATAATCGTTCGATGGGGTGAAAACGAGGATTACTACTACTTCCAGATTGCAGATTATAAGAAGCCTACTTTCTTTACACTGGCAGAACCCACAACCAGTGCCTTCAGAAAAGGAGAGCCTGTCACAATTGATGTCTCGTCGGAATACTACTTTGGAGATCCGGTCTCTCTTGGAAAGGTAGACTACACGATCTACAAAGGCACTCAATACATTGACAATGGCTCTGCAAGACTGGACGGTTCGGGAAAGACCGTAATAGGATACACTGGGGAGCTTGAAAGCGGAGCCTACTACGCGATAGTGACTGTGTCAGATGACACAGGTATGCAGTCACGGAGTGTGGTCGATTTCAAAATTGTACAGGGAAGTTTCGATTTCCTAGTGGATTATAGATTCACCGAAAACGAGGCTCTTGTAAGAATCGAAACCAGGTTGAATGACGATACTCCTGTCTCTAAGGAATTCGAGATAAAGGCCTGGTACGAGGAATCAGTAATTCTAATGGATAAAGGCGAACACGTTGAAAAGAATCTAAAAATAAACGTCTTCAAGGGTGAACTCTCAACCGATAGCGGCGGAAAGGCAGATGTATCGATTGATCTTAGGCAAGTTCCTCCAGATACGGTAGTGTACTTTGAGATAAATGGTTCGCCTTCAGGGGAACCTGAAATCGTAAATACCTACTCAGTTTACACCGGAGGTTACTATGACTATTATGGGTCGATATTAATCGATTCGGTGAAATCTGCGGAGCCAGGGTCTAGTGCAGAAGTGGTCTTCTACACACCGTCACCGATGGATCTGTGGATCATTTCTGATTTTTCCGGAGAATTCAGTCAATTCCCATTCAGTTCGACTGAAGGGAAAAACACGGTCTATATAGAAGTACCGGAAGGGTATGCCTACGATAATTTCATGTTATTCATCGTCGGATACAGGGATTATCAGATTATCCAATCAAGCCTGATCGAAGTCCAAACGTCTTCAAGAGAGCTATCAATAGAGACTCTCACTCAGGAAAGGTACAGTCCTGGTGATACAGTGAATATGAAAATCCAGGTTACCGATTCCGAAGGCAAACCAGCCGAAGTTGGGCTTACCGTTTCCGTTGTATCCCAGGCAATGCTATCCATATTTGAAGGGGACTACGATCAGTGGAAGGGATCGTTAGGCAGTCCTTTCAACAGAGGGTTTAACACAATCAGCATCAATGATCTCTACTATTCCGCCTACCCATCTATCGCAAAACTCGGAGATTTGCTTGAATCACAACCGCCGGCCGCAGAGTCCAAAGTTACGGGAGGTGCTCCGCTCGGCATGGGCGATCTAGGTGGAGATGAGAAGAGCCTTACCTCTGATGTAAGGGCAAGAAAGCTATTCAGTGATAGCGCCTTCTGGTCTACCGGAACTTTCACAGATGAGAACGGTCAGGCTGAACTGTCTTTTGTAGTGCCTGAAGATCTAGATACCTGGACAGTAAGGACTTTATCTTCCAGTGCGAACGGTGATTTTAGCTACAGTAAATCGAGTTTCGAGACATGGAAACCAATGACCGTCAGCAGTTTTCTTCCAGAGTTTCTTATTGCTGGAGACACCGTTAACCTTGTCTTCTCTGTTAAGAATAACCTTGATTCGACCCTACCTGTAATCACCGGCTTCTATCTCGGCGAAGAAGTAATAGAGGAAAAGGGTTCTTCAATAAAAGCATTTGAGAGCCGTTCATTCAGCTACGAGGTCAATGTACAGGATCTCTTGTCCTCTGAGAAAGATCAGAAGCTCAAAGTGAAGTTTGTCGTCAAGGGAAGCCACGGCTCAGACGGAGTCGAATACGAGATTCCCATAAAGCCCAGGTTTTCTTACTCTCGATTCGGTTCCCTTGATTTCCTTGAAGGAAACAAGACTCTCGAATTCTCAGAAAACTCTGCAGGAACGATTACGATTTCTTCCACAATTGATCCTATTCTTCTGGAGGCGGTCAGGTATTTGGTAGATTACCCTTACGGGTGTGTTGAGCAAACGATGAGCAGACTGCTTCCCGCACTAGCAGCTTCTCAGCTACTGGAAGAAGCGGATACTGCTTTTATCAACAAGGTCTCAAGAGTGGTAAGTGAAGGACTTGAGAGGTTATATGGGTACCAGCATTACGATGGAGGCTGGGGCTGGTGGAAGGACGATAACTCCACGCCATTCATGACCGCGTATGTGATGTTGGGTTTGTATCTCGCTACAGAGAACGGTTATGTTATCAATAAAGATGTGGTATCTATGGGCTATTCTGAGATGAAAACTCTCTACAAAGAGGATCCAGATCCCTTCCTTCAATACGTGATAGTTCTCTTCAGCAGAAAGCTGAGGGATCCCGTAGGTTCTGTCGTCGATTTCAAAGGTGACGTTCCTTCCATAATTCTGACTTCGCTGGCCTACGAAGCGTTGAACATGGACGACAAGGCTGAAGATCTAATTGAAGAAGCGATGGAATACGTAGATCTGGATGCAGACGACGTGATTTCCGGGACCAGTTTTGATTATTTCTTCGACGATATAGTTACTTTGTCTCTGCTTCTGAAGGCTTCGGTAGATCTGGAGATGCCTTCGGAGGACATCTTTGAGATTTCGAAGAGACTTCTGAAGATGGGTAACGGAAGCTACTGGTATAGAACATCGTCAACGGCGCTGGCAATTCTGTCCCTGTCTTCCGTGAGTAGCTCGCTTTCGGAAAACGCCCAAGTGGAAGTTTCATTGATCGGCGGAGAAGTTCTTTACAGCGGTGGGCTTTCTGAATCAATTACAATCCCATTTTGCGAAGAGAACATAATTGTCAAAAGCTCAGAAATGGTAGCTGTCTCAGTAAATGGTGAGAAAGCAGTGGCAGCTGAGGAGATAGAACCCGAAAACTCGGGTTTGATCGTCAAAAGAGTTCTGAGAAGGAAGCTCGCCGTTCCCATGGATGACACTCATGTCCTTACAACACCGCAGATTGATTCACCATACGTTGTTTCGTCCATTAAGACCCTATCACCGGATGAAGTTGGTTCTCTCGAGATAAATGTATCGAAGACGGTTGAAAACATGCAGATTTCAATCAAAGACGGAGAGCTGTTTCTTGGAGAATACGGATTGGGTCTTAAGGTGTATGAAGGCGATGTTCTGGGAATCAGCAACGGCGAGATAATTATCAGAGCCTTTGAAGAGAGCTACTATGATGAACCGACAGTCGAGATCTACTCAGTTAGACTCGGTACCCCAGGTTCTCTTACCGCTGGTGAAACAATAGTCTCTGAGGTTCACATTAAGATTCCGGAAGACGTTCCTTACGTGGTTGTCGAAGATATGCTGCCGGCAACCGGAATATCCGTTGAGGAGAATCTGGAAGCAGACGTGCTCGGGTACACGAAGTTCTATTACTTCGACTACTACTGGTGGGGCTACACATTCAAAGACGCAAGATACGACCGAATTGCCTTCTTCTTTAGGGAAGGAGGAGAGTTTGTTACCAAAAACAGCTGGAGGATACTCACCAGTGGTGAATTCATAATTCCACCGGTTCAGGCATGGGCAATGTACGATTCGAATTACCGGGCAAATACCGAATCTATAGTGCTGGTTATCGAATGAAATCTCTGGCATTGGTGGCATTTCTATTTTTTGGAATGACAGTTTTTTGCTTCACAAGCACATTCGTTTCATGGGAAATGCCGGAACTTGAAGAATATAAAGGTCTTCTTGAAAGGCTCGTAGGCAAACCTGTCACGGGAACTTACCGCTTAATAATCGCTTCATCGACCGGAGAGTTCATGGAACTCTCCGGCCTAGGCTATTGGTTCATTGCAGCTGCAGAAGATAGCACGATCTTTGTTCAGCCTCTGAGTTTGGTCCCGAATGTGACGCAAACGGTGGCTCACGAAATGTGCCATCTCTTTCTCAGGCAGTATCGATTGCCCTACTGGTTAGAAGAAGGAATAGTGTGTTGCGTAACGGGGGAATGGATTGGTCGAAAAGAGCTGATACTCGACCGGGTGGAAAGCCTGGATTATTCAGGGATGGATTTCATGACTTACAGATCTTACAGCTTCAGCTGCTGGGTAGAAGTCTCGAAAATTCTAAGAGAAAGAACGTTCGGAGAACTGGTTGTTGCACTTGGAGAAGGGGTTGATGAGCAAGTTGAATGAACGGGAGATAATAGAATGGGATCTGACAAGGCTTTACGCTTCGCTTGATGACGAGACTATTTTTGAAGACATCAAGACCGTCCTAAGAGAAAAGGATGAACTCGTCAGAGATTACAGGGGAAGGATCTCAGGTGAAAATATTAGTGCTCGTGAACTGAGGGGGTTGCTTGAAAAATCGGAGTCTCTTCTGAATCGTGCCGGCAAGCTGTCGATGTTCGCTTATCTAAATCATTCTGTTTTAACAGCAGATTCAGCGACTCAAAAACTAGTTCGTAAAATGGACGATCTAGAGGCGGCGCTTGAAAGTGGACTGATGTTTATTAAGCTTGAACTGGCGCGAGTTTCAGACGACTTCTTTTCAGAGTTGAATGAATGTGATGAGTTGAAGAACTACAGACATTACTTCGATCTTGTTCGAGCGTTGAGAGACCATCAGTTATCGGAACCCGAGGAAGACATAATAGTAAGGAAAGACATTACGGGGAAAATGGCTATGCTGAATCTCTTTGACGAGTTTACCTCGACTTTCGAATACAGAATCTTTATTGATGGAGAAGAGAAGGTCCTTACCGAAAGCGAAGTCGAGAATCTAAGAAGCCATGGAGATGAAGGGATAAGGAAAAAGGCATTTGAAAGCCTCTTCAGAAAAACAGAGGAAAATAGTGTTATTTTGACGAACATCTACAACTCCCTCGCCAAGGACTGGGATCTTGACGCAAGCAAAAGGCACTTCTCCTCTCCAATTTCAATGAGGAACATTGAAAACGAGGTTTCAGATGAATCCGTTCAGAATCTTATAGACGCGACTACGCAAGGTTATTCTATCGTGCAGGATTACTACCGTTTGAAGGCCCGTGTCATGAACAAGGAAATCCTTCTTCACAGCGACATCTACGCACCGCTCGCAGATTCGAGAGATATATTCAGCTGGCAGGAAGCGAAAAATATGATACTTGAAGTAATGGGGAATTTTGATTCCCAAAGTGGACGAATTATTTCCGGTTTTTTCGATGGTGAATATATTCATGGATCGATAATTCCTGGAAAACGTAGTGGCGCATTTTGTTATTACGCCTCACCTGAAGTCCACCCCTATGTCCTTGTGAATTTTGGTGGGAAAACTAGCGATGTTTTGACGTTGGCACATGAGCTGGGTCACGGCTTGCATGGCGTGCTTTCTTCAAAACAGACTCATCTTAACTACGAGACGCCTCTCACCATGGCTGAAACCGCTTCGATTTTTTCGGAGATGCTTATGACTGATTTTCTTCTGGACAATATTAGTGGAAAGGCGGAAAAACTTTCGCTTATCTCAAAAAGAATGGAAGAGATACTGGCCTCGACGGCGAGACAAAATATGTTCACAAGATTTGAGATGGCTGCCCACAGTATTATCTCTAGGGAGTTTCTTTCGTTCAAAGAGCTGTCTGATCTGTACTTTGAAGAACTAAAGCTGATGTTTGCAGACACTATAGTATTTTTTCCTGAAAGTAAATTCGAATGGGCTCGCATACCACATATCTTTCACACGCCTTTTTATTGTTATGCCTACAACTTCGCTCAGTTGCTGGTTATCTCACTTTACAGGATGTACCTTGAGGACGGGGATGTGTTCAAGCGAAGGTATATACGACTGCTGGAGAGCGGTAGTTCAGACTCACCGGAGATTCTGCTGAAATCAGTTGGAATAGATATTTCCGAGCCTTACTTTTGGGAAAATGGACTTCACTTCATCCAGGAGAATTTTCTGGAAAGATTGCGGGACATAATCGATTCCTGATAGTATATATAGGTTATAATTTCTGTGTTCTGATGGATAAAATTTTCCTTTTTGCGTCTCTTTTCAAGGGTAACATAGGGGGCTTAAATGGCAAGAGATCTTACTCAGGGCAACATTCTGAAAAATCTTCTCGTGATGTCTGTTCCTACAATGATTGGATTCAGTGCACAAATGGTCTACGACATAGTGGATATTTTCTGGATAGGTCGAATCTCCGGTGAAGCCATTGCGGGAGTCACCATCTTCACCACTCTCTTCTGGATTGTAGACATTCTTAATTCAATTATCGGTCAGAGCTCTGTTTCGTTGATTTCACAGAGCTTTGGAAAGAAGGATTTAGAAGGGACGAACAGGGCGATAGAACAGACCATTACTTTCAAGTTCATAGTTGCGTTGATTTCCGCACTGTTAGTTGCTGCATTTCTAAAACCTTCTCTAGGTTTTTTCAGCAACGATCCGACAGTAATAACAGCAGCTCTAGATTACGGTTATATCCGGTTGTTCTTCCTGCCGATGATGTTCTCATCTTACTCCGTTAATACGGCTTTAAGATGCATAGGCGACGCGAAGAGTCCGATGTACATAATGATGATGGCTAGCGCCCTCAATGTGGTACTCGATCCGATTCTGATGTTTAGTCACATTCCCGGAACGTCGATTCCGGGTTTTGGACTAGGGGTCTTCGGCGCAGCGGTAGCAACCGTCATAGCACAGACCGCATCGTTTCTACTTGGCTTTTTTATTCTTTTCTCGGGCAAAGAGGGAGTCAAACCGAAGCTATCGAGGCTTTTCCGCCTCGATAGGCACATTGACAGGAAGCTTCTAACTATTGGGCTTCCAACGGGACTGGAGGGTTTCTTCAGAAATCTTGCCGCCGTTGTGGTTCTGAAATTCGTGGCACTATACGGCACAACTGCCGTTGCTGCTGTAGGAGTAACGGGAAGATTGTTCGGACTTGCATTCATGCCTCTTGTAGGACTTAACATGGGGGGTTCTGCGATGGTCGGGCAGAATTTAGGAGCAGATGATGTTGGCAGAGCGAGAGCGACTGCAAAAACGGCGGGATTAATTGGATTCTTCATTATGTTCTTCTTCGCTCTGATTGCGTTCTTTGGTGGAGAGATAGTTATTGGAATCTTCAATGATGATCCAGAGATCATTTCATATGGCGCGAGCTTTTTGAAATACGGTTCTCTTGGAATTTCAGTCCTGGCCTATGGCTTCGGTCTCTCCTCAGTTTTCGGGGGATCGGGTTACAACTTTCCATTCGTAGTGGGCAGCGTTGTCTCCAGATGGCTGATTCAGGTTCCTATGCTGATAGTTTTCGTAGCGTTCATGAAAGCTAGCATAGTCTGGGTCTGGCTTTCATATGTTTTTTCCGATATCGCAGAGGCAACTGTAATGATTTTTTACTATCTGAGGGGAAAATGGGAAACAAGGAGAGTCTCCTAGTCGCGAATGTAATAATCATTCTGTCTAGAAAAGTTAGTTAAATTTTTCACTTTCTTTTTCACAGTATTCTCATTTCGTGCCCAAACAAATTTCAGACGATCTGCTATAATTCAGATGAACGGGTGATTAAGATGTCTGAAGTTTTGTATAGGAAATATAGGCCAAGAAATTTCAATGAGTTAGTCGGTCAGGATCAGGTAAAAGAGATCCTGGGAAAGGCGATAGAGAAGAACAAGCTTTCCCACGCATATATATTCTCAGGCTCAAGAGGTACTGGAAAGACGACTAGCGCTCGTATTCTTGCGAAGATGCTCAACTGTCTTTCGGAAGGATCGGAAAAACCTTGTGGAGTTTGCGATTCTTGCAAAGCAATCGACTCCTCTTCGCATATGGATGTTGTAGAGCTCGATGCCGCCTCTTATAGAGGCATAGATGAGATACGAAAGATCCGAGATGCGGTTTCTTACAGACCGGTAATGGGGAAATTCAAAGTCTACATTATAGATGAATTTCACATGCTTACCAGAGAGGCTTTCAACGCTCTTCTCAAGACTCTTGAAGAACCGCCCGATAGGGTGGTTTTCATCCTGGCAACTACTAATCTCGAGAAAGTTCCTGAAACGATTCTTTCCCGCTGTCAAATCTTTTACTTCAAACCTTTGAGGGAAGAAGACATAGTAACTTATCTTGAAAGAATTGCGAGAGCCGAAGAGCTTCAATACGACGAAAAGGCTTTGAGATACATTTCCAAGGCGGCACACGGAGGAATGCGAGACGCTGTAAATCTTATGGAGAGGGTAATCTCATACTCTGGTAACGTTAAGGAAGAGGCAGCTAGAACCGCTCTGGGGATCCTGCCCGAAGAGGTAATAGAGGAATTTCTCCAGGCGTTTTCATCGGGAAACCCATCTTCAGTACTTGAAATTTCCGAAAAAATCCAGTCTGGAGGCTTCACGCACGAAGTATTTCTTGAACAGGCGATTGATGCGGTCAAGGAACGACTTGTTGAGCGACCGAGTGACGATTGTTTCAGGCTGCTTTCGGCTCTTTGGGAAACAAATAAAGAATTAAAGTATGCCGAAGACAAACAGACAACATTTGAAGTTATGGTCCTTCTTAAGGGCGGTTTCGGAAAACAGAACGGCGAAGACACGCAAAAATCCGAAGTATCTCCGATCGCTGTTGACGAAAATAGTGAGAAGCCTGAAAAGCTTGAGGTTTCAGTCACCGAAGAAAGTGAAGAGATCTCATTATTCATCGAACATCTTAGAATGAAGGATTATATATTGTGGTGGACTTTGATAAGTCTGGCGGAAATCAGGAAGGGGAATCGAATCGAGGACTTAATAATAGAACCAGATAGCGAATTCTCAAGTGAGCTTCTGAAGGAAAGAATGGAATCGATAAACAAAATCGCTGAAGATATTATCGGCAAACGATTCGTTCTCTCTGACAAAGCGGCTGGACAAGAGGCCCTTGAAAGCCTCGACAGAGATTCAAGAGAGTATTTTGAATCGGTAATTACAGGCCTGGGGCTTAAGAGTGATATAGAGAATGGAAGAATAAAGTTAGAGCTTGAGGAGGAATAACTATGGCGAAGAAATTCAGGGGCCTCGGAGGACGAAACTACGGAGGTTCAAGGAAAGGTTCCAATATGGGCGACCTTCTTAAACAGGCGCAGAAGGCACAAGAAGAGATGGAAAATCTTGAAGATAGTTTCAAGTCGATTGAAGTTACCGCTTCTGCAGGTGGCGGTGCAATAAACGTAGTTGCAACGTGTGACTATCGCATCAAATTCATTGAGGTAGAGCCGGAAATAAGAGAAGAGGATTTCGAAATCGTTCAGGATTTGATAATCGCGGGGATAAACGAGGCGTTAGCTGAAGTAACAAAGAGGAGAGAAGAGGAAACAGCGAAAATAACAGGTGAGTTCAATCTACCGGACAACATACTTTAGGAGGTGTAACGAATGCACAAAGTAGGGATCAATGGTTTTGGAAGAATCGGAAGACTTGTCTTTAGAGAGATGGTGAAGCGCGGGGAGTTCGACGTTGTTGCGATCAACGACTTGACAGATGCCGCTACTCTTGCTCATCTTCTTAAATACGACTCTGTTCACGGAAGGTTCAAGGGCTCAGTAGAAGCTAAGGAAGGAGCTATTGTAGTTAACGGAAAAGAAGTGAAAGTATTCGCCGAAAAGAATCCTGCAAATCTTCCCTGGAAGGATCTTGGCGTCGAGCTCGTAATAGAAGCAACAGGGGTTTTCAGAAGCAGAGAGAAGACCATGCCTCATATTGATGCTGGAGCGAAGAAGGTCTTGATTACTGCCCCCGCAAAGGGCGAAGTAGATGCCACAATCGTGCTCGGTGTCAATGATGAGGTTCTTAAACCAGAGATGAAGATTGTTTCCAATGCTTCCTGTACAACTAATTCAATAGCACCGATAATAAAGATTCTGAACGACAATTTTGGAATTGAGAAGGGCTATCTTACCACTGTTCACGCATATACCAATGACCAGAGAATTCTAGATCTTCCTCACAGTGATTTAAGAAGAGCCAGGACGGCCGCTGCCAACACAATTCCTACATCAACCGGTGCAGCCAAGGCTGTAGGGGTGGTTATCCCAGAATTAAAAGGTAAACTCGATGGAATAGCGATGAGAGTTCCCGTTACCGATGGTTCAATAACCGATCTGACGGTCGTTCTCAAAAAGGACACTACAGCTGAAGAAGTAAATGAACTTGTGAAGAAAGCTGCAGAAAACGAACTGAAAGGAATAGTTGAATTCACCGAAGAGGAGCTTGTCTCTTCTGACATAGTTGGAACGACTGTTTCCGCGATATTCGATAGCAAACTGACGGCCGTAATGGGTAACCTTGTAAAGGTTTGTTCGTGGTATGACAACGAGTACGGTTACTCGTGCAGAGTTGTTGATCTTGCGAAGAAAATGATGGAAATGTAACTCTGAGTTTTGTCGACGGGGCCCCGAGGCCCCGTTTTATTGAGGAGAGGAGGCTTAAGAAATGTCTAAGACATTGACTCTTAAGGATATCGATCTGGCTGGGAAAAGGGTTCTTGTAAGAGTTGATTTTAACGTACCTCTAGATAAAGAGACGGGTGAGGTGAGTGACGATACCAGAATCGTCGCGGCATTGCCTACTATCAATGAGATTATCGAAAGAGGGGGCAAGGCGATTCTCGTTTCTCATCTGGGTAGACCCAAAGGGAAGAGAGATCCGAAGTACTCTCTCGAAAAAGTCGCCGAGAGGCTTCAGTCACTGATCGGTAAACCCGTTACTTTCGTCCCGGACTGTATAGGAGAAGAGGTTGAGAAGGCCGTTTCAAAAATGAACAATGGTGACATTCTTCTTCTGGAGAATGTCAGATTCTACTCTGAAGAAGAGAAGAACGATCCGGACTTTTCGAGGAGACTCTCATCTATTGCAGATATTCACGTCAACGATGCTTTCGGCACTGCTCATAGAAGCCACGCCTCAAACGTGGGAGTTGCTCGTTATTTGACCAGTGTGCCCGGGTTCCTCATGCAAAAAGAGATAGAAATGCTTGGGATGGCAATTGAGAATCCCGAACACCCCTACGTGGTCATTCTTGGAGGAGCGAAAGTCTCAGACAAAATTGGAGTGATCACCAATCTTCTGGAGAAGGCAGATAGGATCCTAATCGGGGGCGCAATGATGTTCACATTCCTAAAGGCCCAGGGAAAGAGTGTTGGAGACTCTCTCGTAGAAGAAGACAAAATCGATCTTGCAAGAGAGATTCTTCAGAAGGCAAGGGAAAAGAATGTTGAATTTGTCCTTCCCGTCGACACGGTGATCGCAAAGGAGATTGCAGCCGGTAGTGAATCGAAAGTAGTCGATCTTGAAGAAGGCGTGCCTGCTGGTTGGAAGGGGCTTGACATAGGTCCATCAACAATAGAACTCTTCAATAAGAAACTGAGCGATGCTAAAACAGTCGTTTGGAATGGACCCATGGGAGTCTTCGAGATCGACGACTTCGCTAAGGGAACTGAGTCGATTGCGAGAACGCTGGCCTCGCTCAATGATGCGGTTACGATAATTGGCGGCGGGGATAGTGCGGCCGCTATAAACAAGTTTGGGCTTGCTGAAAAGGTCTCCCATGTTTCAACGGGGGGCGGCGCGTCGCTAGAGATGCTCGAAGGTAAGGAAATGCCTGGGATAAAAAGCCTTTCGATTGAGGGTGGTAAAAAAAAACGTAGATTGATGGTCGCGGGAAACTGGAAGATGAACAAGTCGCCTAATGAAGCTCGAATGTTTGCAGGCTTCCTCGCATCGTCAATCGGTAATGAAAATGCGGTAGATGTCGTTGTCTTTCCAACAAGTCTCTCGGTTGCAGGGGTGGCCGATATTCTAAAGGACACTTCGATCAAATTCGGAGTACAGAATATCTATCCAGCCGACAGTGGAGCCTTCACAGGAGAGATCTCTGCATCGATGCTGTCAGATCTTGCTGTTGAATATGTTCTGGTTGGTCACTCTGAGCGCAGGCACATTTTCGGCGAAACATGCGAGCTGACTGGTGAGAAGATCAAGTCAGTCTTGAAGCATGGCCTCACACCGATTTTCTGTGTTGGTGAGACTCTTGAAGAAAGAGAAGCCGGCAGGATGAAGGAGGTACTGGAAACCCAGATTAGAAAGGGCTTTTCCGGTCTTGGAAAGAGCGATCTAGAACGTATCATAATCGCTTATGAGCCAGTTTGGGCAATAGGAACTGGCGTGGTTGCTTCGCCAGAGCAGGCCGATGAAGCGATGAAGTTTATCAGAGATCTAATTGCGTCTCTTTATGGCGTTGATTTGTCAGAGAGTGTTCGGATTCTCTATGGTGGAAGTATCAAGCCAGAAAACTTTGAATCACTCATTTCAATGGAGAACATTGACGGTGGTTTAGTTGGGGGCGCAAGCCTTCAGGAAAGCTTTGTACAGCTGGTTGCAATAGCTGAAAGTCACGCTTGACAACTACGAAATGATGGCCGCCCCCTCGTGGGCGGCTACTACTTTTCTTCTTCTTCAAGGTGTTATAATCTCACAATAGGGGGTGTAGTTCTTGGAACGTTATCAGGAGCTCGAACTTGTTGTGGACAAAATGGTGGAGGAATTCACCCGACTTAGAAAGGAAAACGAACAGCTCTGGAATCAACTCGAGACGTCACAGAAAAAAGTCGAAGAATCTGAGTTAAGAATCCGGGAGCTTGAGCTCCGCCTTGAGAGTGAATCAAGAACAATCTCTTCACTGATAAAAAGAGTCAGAGGCAGCCTCGTTGAAGACAGTAAAAAAGTATAAGGAGTCCAGCTATGAAGCGTTCAGTCTCTCTAGATCTAGGAGGAAGGAAGTACACTTTTCTTACTAGTGATCCGCAAGAACTCGTGGATCAAGTTTTTTCAAAGATAGGCGAGCTATATGATTCACTGAAGAATAATGAAGAGGAAATCGGCTATGAAAAAATACTGGTCGGGATTTCTGTCAACCTTGCACACGACCTTGTGAGAAGTCAGAATGAACTGCTTAGGCTAAAGGCGAAATACGAAGAGGTTCTTTCAGAATACTTCCAGGGACGTGACGAGGTTGAGAAGTAGATTAAGAATTGGAGTTTTTGATTCCGGAATAGGTGGCCTCACTGTTCTCAAAAGGCTCGTGGAGACGTTACCCGAAGGAGTGAGTTTTCATTATTTTGCCGATACTGCCAGAGTTCCTTACGGCTCAAAGCCAGTAGAGACGCTAAGAAGATATGTAAGAGAAATATTCGACCTCTTTGCTCATTTGAATGTCGATGCAATAGTGACGGCCTGTAACACTTCTGATTCGATACTTACGCAAAGTGATAAAGCGGAGCTCGGTGTTCCATACTTCAGCATAATTGATCCTACAGTTAGAAGAATCGGCGAGTCGGCTCCCGGTAATTCAACGGTGGCCATAATCGCAACTGAAAACACGGTAAAGAAGTCTCTTTACCTCAGAAAGCTATTTCGCTATGAAAGCTTCAGTAAGATAGTTCAAAAAGCTTGCCCACTCTTCGTGCCGTTGATCGAAGAGGGTATCTGGGAAGGTGAGATTGTCGACTCGATCGTCAAGTATTATTTGAATGACTTTGCTGAGATTGAGCCAGACTTCATGATTCTCGGATGCACTCACTACCCTTTCATAAAAAACTCGATTGAGAGGTTTTTGCCTTCAAAAACCAAGGTTGTCGATCCATCCGAGTATATTGTGAGGGACGTAGCTGACTGGGCTACGATTTTGTCGCCTGAACCTTCGACGGTTGATTATTACGTAAGTGGCAACACCAGAATTTTCCAGGATATTCTAAAGAGATATCTCGGAAGATTCGAGAATGTGAAGGGTGTCGATCTGAACGTTACAGGGATAAATGTGAGAGGAAGAGTTTAGGATGAGCAAGATAGTTCTTGTCGGAGGTGGGACCGGGCTATCGACTTTCGCTCGAGTGATAAAGGATTTCGTTACTTCTCTTACTCTGATTGTGGCTGTAACAGATGACGGGGGAAGTTCCGGAATATTGAGAGAGGCTTTAGGAATGCCTCCGCCCGGTGATGTAAGAAACAATATTATCGCGCTAGCCGATGATGAAGAACTGTTGACGAAGGTGTTTTCTCACAGGTTCAGTGCCCCGGCGATGAACGGTCATTCGCTCGGAAACATAATTATCGCTGGTCTCATGGAGATGTGTGGAGGTTTTTCCGAGGCAGTTTTGACTGCTTCCAGAATGCTCAAGATCAAAGGCATTGTCCTGCCCGTGGCGGAGGATCTCGTTAGTCTCGTGGGTGAGCTTGACGATGGGACAATTGTCAAGGGAGAATCCCGAGTATCGGCAGCTGGAAAGAGGCTTAAAAAAGTCTCCCTTGACAGAACGTGCGAAGCTCTTCCAGAGGTGAGCGACTCGTTGGTTTCGGCAGATACGATAATTATCGGTCCCGGTAGTCTCTTTACAAGCGTTGTACCTAACTTCCTTGTTTCCGGTGTAAAGGAGGCGCTGAAGAGATCTCAAGCGAGAAAGATCTATGTCTGTAACATCATGACTCAACCGGGTGAAACGGATGATTTTTCACTGGCAAAGCACGTACAAATCGCAGAGAGTTATTGTGGGGTAGAATTCGATCTTATTTTCTGGACAGAGATCGGGGGCGTTGCATCGTCGGTTTTGAGTAGGTATGAAGAGAAAGGCTCACGTCCGGTCGAAAATGACATGATTTCGGATGGGAGGGTTAAGGTAATAACCGGAGCGACTACCGAGTTTATAGACGATGGAAGAAGACGCCCCGTACTTAGGCACTCTCGAGCCGGAATAATTTCGATTCTTCATGAATTAGGCTTGTTGGGAGAGGAAGGAATTTGAGCTATGCCGACAAACTCAAAGAAGAGTTATGTCATCTTCCGCTCGATGATCAGGCAGAATGTAGAGCCGAGTATCTTGGCTTCGTTAAATCAAGGGGAACTTTGAGATTAAGGGGGAACACCTCGTTCTTGGTGATTCCTCTCACGTCAATTACAAGTTTGAAGAGGCTGTTTCAGGTTTCAAAGAGACTTTCTATTCCAATTTTTGAAACCCAGGTAATCGAAGAAGTCAGATTAGATAGGAAACGCGGCGGAGAACTGAGTTATCTCTATGGAGAAGTTGAAGAATTTCTTCGAAGGAATGGAATATCTGTCCGAGATGATTCGATTCCACGACCTGTCAGGGAGGATCCGGTCTATTTCGGAGCCTTTCTTAGAGGCCTTTATCTGGCCGGTGGATCCGTAGTCGATCCTTCTAAGGAGTATCATCTTGAGATTACTCTCGATACAACCGAAGCATTTGTAAATTCGGTGAAACAGTATGTTTCTGAGAACTTCAACATAAAAGTCGGTGTGGTGAAGGTCAGGGACAAATTCAAAGCATATGTGAAGTCCTCGATGGATATCATCGAGCTACTTTCCCTGATGGGTGGAAAGAAGACCGTCACAAGGCTTTCCAGCGCTATAGAAGTGAGAAAGATCAGGAGTGATGTTAGTAGAACCCTGAACTTCTTGACAGCAAATGCAAATAAGTCCGGACAGGCCATGGCAAAACACGTCAAGGCCATCAGAATTGTCGACAGGAAGCTAGGAATAGAAAATCTGGAAGAGGACCTTCAACAGGTTGCCATTCTACGTCTGGAGAACGAGGATCTCAATTTGAGAGAGCTCGGCGAAATCATGAATCCACCGATGAGCAAGTCAGCAGTATATAATAGGTTGAAAAAACTAATGGCGTTGGCCGAAGAGCTAGGAGATAAATAAATGAAATGTCCATTTTGTGGTGGAGATTCTACGAGAGTCCTGGATTCAAGACCAACCGATGAAAACACTTCGATTCGGAGAAGAAGAGAGTGTGAGAAATGTGGTGCTAGATTCACGACATACGAGAGATATGAAAGACTTCCCTTTTTGGTGGTGAAGAAAGACGGACGGAGAGAGAAGTTCAGCAGGGAGAAACTCTTGAATGGACTGCTAAGAGCCTGTGAGAAGAGACCAATATCTGTTGATACAGTTAATGAAATCGTTGATTCCGTTGAAAACGAAGTCGTGAAGTCCGGGAAACATGAAGTTGTTTCAAGCGAGATTGGTGAGATGGTGATGACTAAACTCAAGTCTCTGGACAGGGTTGCGTATGTTAGATTCGCATCTGTTTACAAGGAATTTAGAGATTTAGACCATTTCATGGATATAATTGAGGAACTCAGAGACGACAGAAATCGTTGAATGGAGGGGTCCAGGTCGTGAAGAAGAAAGTGATCTACCTTACGCAAGAAGGCTTCAACGGAATGAAAGAGGAACTGGAAAGCCTCAGGAAAAAGCTAATGTACGATATTGCTGAAAGGATTAAGGAAGCCAGGGAACTGGGCGATCTCAGCGAAAACAGCGAATACGATGAGGCCAAGAATGAGCAGGGAAGAATCGACAGCAGAATAAAACAGCTGGAAGAGATTCTCAACAATGCCGAGATCATTGAGGACGACGGCGACCTCAGCACTGTGAAGTTGGGTTATGTTGTGGAGTTACTGAATATAGATACGAATGAAAAATCTCAATTCAGAATCGTTAATGCTCAGGAAGCTAACATATTTGAAGGGAAGATCTCTTCCGATTCTCCTATTGGGCGCGGAGTGTTGACGCACAAAGTCAATGAGGTGGTAAGGGTGAAGACTCCTGCGGGTTGGGCGAAATACAAGATTCTTACCATCGGAAAGTGATGGGGATATCTAATGAGTGAAGAAACACGTAGACAGAGAATCGAAGAGATAAATCAGATGCGTCAGGAGGGTATTGAACCTTACCCGTATAGCTTTGATAAGACGCACTGGGCAGCTCAGATCAAGAGCGAGTTCGCCTATCTTCAAAATTCGGAAACGAAGGAAGATACAGTTCTTAGTACGGCCGGCAGAGTTGTCGCCGTGAGAAATCACGGAAAATCGAGCTTCTTTGTCTTGAGGGATAACTCTGACAGAATCCAGGCATACATCAGGCTTGACGGAGTGGGAGCGGAGAGCTTCGAGGTTTTCAAGAAATACGTTAATATTGGTGATTTTGTCGGCGTAAAGGGATTTCCCTTCAAGACCCACACGGGAGAGATATCCGTTTTTGTTAAGGAGTTCGAAATACTCTCCAAGTCTATCAGGATGATGCCGGAGAAGTGGCACGGCGTCAAGGACAAGGAGATAATCTACAGGCAAAGATACGTAGAGATGCTTTCAAGTGACGACGCGCTGAAGAGATTCAAGATTCGTTCCGAGCTGTTCCGGCTGGTCAGAGAATTTCTTCAGTCCAAGAATTTTGTTGAAGTGGACACTCCAATGCTCCATTATTTGACCGGGGGTGCGTCAGCGAGACCATTCAAGACTCATATCAACGTCTTCGAGTCGGATATGTACTTGAGGATAGCGGAAGAGCTCTTCCTCAAAAGGTATCTGGTCGGAGGATTTGAGAGAATCTTTGAAATCGGGAAGAACTTCCGAAACGAAGGTGTCTCATACAAGCATCATCCTGAGTTTACGATGATGGAATTGTACTGGGCTTACGCGGACTACAACGACATAATGAACATCACCGAAGAGATGATAAATTTCGTGGTCCGTGAGATCGCTGGCTCGGAGATTATTTCATACCAGGGTAAAGAGATCGATTTTTCAAGGCCTTGGCGCAGAGTGAAGATGGCAGATTTTATCAAGGAGAATCTAGGCGTTGATATCCTGGAGGACTCAGATGATAGAATGATGGCCGTCCTTAAGAAACACAACACAGAACCGGAGATTAAAGAGAGAGGCCATTTAATCGAAAAATTGTGGGATTTGGTTGAGCATAATCTTGTGAATCCCACCTTTGTTACCGAACACCCGGTAATTATTTCTCCGCTTTCAAAGGTGCACAGAGAAGACTCAAGAGTTACAGAGAGATTTGAACTGATAATAAGCTCGATGGAAATGGCTAATGCTTTCAGTGAGCTGAATGATCCTATAGAGCAGTACAACCGTTTCCTCCATCAGGCGGGTTTAAGGGATATAGGTGATGAGGAAGCTCAAATGATGGATCATGACTTTATCAGAGCCCTCGAATACGGTATGCCCCCTACGGGTGGGCTTGGAGTGGGTTGGGACAGGATAATTATGCTGGTTACTGATTCCCCATCGATCAGGGATATAATTCCCTTTCCACTTGTAAGACCTATCTCCTTTGAGGAAGAAGAAGCATTAGAGATAAGCGATGAACAGTAGAGGTGATTTGATGACTCTTTATGATCGCATTCAGCAGGATATGAAAGAAGCAATGAAGGCAAGAGACTCTCTCAAGACCAATACACTGAGAAGCGTGATCTCGTCGGTAAAGATGTATCTTGCCTCTTCTGAAGAAGCTAGATCGGGTGAGCTAACGGATGAGATTGTGATTGGCCTTGTAAGAAAAGAGGCGAAAAAACGTGAAGAGTCCATCGAAGCGTACAGAAAGGCTGAAAGAGACGATTTAGTACAAAGTGAATCCGAAGAGCTCGAAATACTTAAGAGTTATCTTCCCGAAGAAATGAGTCCTGATGAAATAAGAGCAGTAGCACTAAAGACAATCGAGGATTTGAAGGCAAACAACCCCTCCGATCTGGGAAAGGTTATGAGAGAACTGATGGTTAGATTGAAGGGGAGAGTGGATGGGAAACTCGTCAACAAGATTGTCAGGGAGCTTTTGGAGAGTAGATGAAAGTCGAGTTCTTGACTGCAGAAATCGGGAGCACCACTACGGTGCTCTCTGCTTTTTCATGTGACGCTTCTGGATCGATGAGATTTGTGGGACAGGGTGAGTCCTATACGACCGTAAATGAGAACGATGTCACAATCGGCATTGACAATGCTTTGAGAAACCTGAAGAGATCTCTGGGCTGCGACAACCTCGAATGGAGTGTCTTCCTGGCTTCCTCAAGCGCGGCCGGCGGTTTGAGAATGACGGTTCATGGACTGGTGTACGACATGACCGTAAAGGCGGCAAGAGAAGCTGCCCTGGGAGCTGGCGGAGTGATAAAGCTGGTAACAGCCGGCAAATTGAGTGAGAGAGATCTAAAGAAGATTGAGGCAGCCAATCCAAAGCTTATACTTCTTGCAGGTGGGGTCGATTACGGAGAAAAAGAGACTGTGGTACATAACGCCGAGATTCTTAGAGATCTCGATCAGAATATTCCAATAATATTCGCTGGGAATGTTGCTGCTGCCGATGACGTTCTAGAAATAATCTCGACAAACGGGAGAGACGTCCATATTGTCGACAATGTTTATCCGCGAATAGACGAGCTAAACGTCGAACCAACGAGACAAGTGATTCGTGAAGTCTTCTCCAAAAATATCGTCAATGGCCCCGGGATGGAAAAGGTCTATTCAGTCATTGACAAACCGATAATACCGACTCCCGCGGCCGTCATGCTGGCGACGGAACTCTTTTCCCAAGTCAATGACGACGTTATTGTGGTAGATATCGGGGGAGCAACCACCGATGTCGATTCCGTTACAGACGGAGATCCCGAAATAGCGTCGATCTTGCTGGCTCCCGAGCCAAGATCAAAGAGAACGGTTGAAGGTGATCTTGGAATCTATGTAAACGCCAGTCATGTAATAGAGCAAATCGGAAGAGATGAACTGGGGAAAGAGTTTCCCGACCTTGAGAACATCCTTCGAAACCTAACTCCTTATCCAAAGAATGATCGTGATGAGGCTTTCTCCTTGAGATTGGCCGCATACTGTTTCGAGACCTCTATCCGAAGACACGCAGGAACCATAAAACAGCTCTATGGTCCGACTGGTAGAACCGAAGTTGCTTATGGGAAGGATCTGACCGCCGTGAAATCGGTGATCGGCACCGGAGGAATCCTTAGTAGATCGAAATTCTCTTCGAAGATTATGAAGATCGTACGGACTCTCTCCGCGAAACACGAAAAAGAGTTGTTGCCTAAATCCAGTGTAAGATTATTCCGGGACAGAAATTACATATTTGGCGCAGTTGGTCTGATTTCGACCGTCGATTTACCTTCTGCTAGAGATCTGGTTGAGAACTCTCTTGAAGAGCTGAACACGACTTGAATTCGGTGCTCGGCTAATTCGTAAGTCCAGATTGACAAGCGTTTCCGATTGACAAGCGTTTCCTCGGGGTGATAGAATCTCCATGAATGCGGGTGTAGCTCAGTTGGTAGAGCATCAGCTTCCCAAGCTGAGGGTCGCGGGTTCGAGTCCCGTCGCCCGCTCCAATTATTTGACTTCGTATACGGTTAGAATTGCTTCCCCGAGTTTTCGAAACTCCTTTAGGCTGAGATCTAGGTCGCGTTCCATAGTTTCTCCCAACCCGGCGATGCCCGTTCTTATGATCGGTTCAAAAGTAATGTGGAGTTCATTGACCAGGCCCAAATCCGCAAAGTGATCGAAAGTCTCGGCGCCGCCAATCAAGCACACCTCATCGTGCCCCTTTTTCTCCAAATCTTCGAGAAGTTCTTTTGGGGTTGAGGATGTGAAGATGAGGTTTTCGGATGGTCTATAATAGTCTGGATTTCTCGTCAATACGATGTTGAGCCTGTCAGGAAGGGCCCTCCCGATAGCTTCGTGGGTCTTCCTCCCCATTATCACTATGCCGACACTTGAGGTCAGGGATTTGAAGTACCTTTTGTCTTCTCTCGATGTCCACTCTGTCTTATCGTCTTCTGATAATGAGATCTTTCCATTCAACGTACTTGCAAAAACCGCAATGACTTTCACTTTGAGCACCTCCCAGTTGACGATGTCCAATGATCTTCATTTTATCTTTTTTTGACTCTCCGAACAATGCCAGAGAGTCAGTTTGATCAAGATATGTTATTCTTCTTTAGATGGGAGAGTGAAAGAGATTAAGAGGATTGCCTGGAGAGTCTTGATTTTCGCTATGCTTCTCATGTTGATTTCTTGTAGTAACAGCACAAATTACGCGGTCTCGATAAAGCAGATTGACTGCGAAGGTTCAACCTGTAATTTGAGGCTGGAGATTTCCGAAGACGGGTTAAGTCTTCCGGAATTCCTTATCACTTTGGATCGCCCTCCAGTCGACGGAAGTGATGGAATTAGAATCAAAGGAACAGAGATTTCTTTAGATCTGAAGGAGGCGGGGAGCCACACGATTTTTGTCACTTTGGTCGATGGAAAGAGATTCTTAAGCACCCCGGTTTCCAAAGAAGTAATTATAAATCTGAATCCTCCCGATGCACCTGATCTCACTTGGAGCCTTTCTCAAGGTGAGCTCAAACTGTCTCTTCGAAGCGATAGTTCCGATTCGGTCACTGACTATCGCATTCTTGTCAACAACGTCTTGCACAGCTCGACCCAAGGAACATTCTCATTTCCCGTTGATCGGGATGCCCACTATGTTATTCAGGCCTTTTCGGTGGCTGGCAATCTAAGATCCGACCCCTCAATTCTTGATCTCAAGCTTTCGGAGGATTTTGCCCCCGAAGTAGAGCTTACTTCTGTGCTTCCTTTTACGAATGGCGCAGTCGATATTACTGTCGTCGATGACTGGGATAGAACAAACGATCTTTCTATAAAGGCCTTCCTTGAGGAGAGTAACATTCTTCTGCTTTTTGATGGAAACAGGTTGATTCCTGAGATACCCCTTCCCGAGGGTATAAATACACTTGTTGTTCGGGTCGCCGATTCATCGGGAAACGTGACCGAGTTAAAGAGGGAGCTGAAAACAGTCCGAAAGACCTCGGTTGAAATTCCTGAACTGTACATCGAGGAAGGCACTATTAGGAACGCAAGATGGACGACGCCAAAGGGCATGGTTGAACTTCAGAGATACATTGATGGCGAATGGATAACTCTGTCTACCCACAGTTCGGAAGAGGAGTCATCAATAATCGCAAAGGACAGCATTTCTGAAAAAGGCGATCTTTACCGAATTGTTGTGGACTCTGATAATGAGAAACTGCTGCCTTCAGTTCCGGTTTTTGCAAAGGAAAGTCTGTTTAGGAGATTTAGCACGGAGTTTATATCGTCTTTTCTCGGAATGGATGCGCTGCTAGTCGGCGGCAATTCCTACAGATTTTACGGAAACATCGTCGTTCGAGAAAACACTGTCATGAGAGTTGAATCGGGCACGTCTCTGACGATTCCCCGAGGAAACACTCTTCTAGTTAGCGGTGTTCTTGATCTGGAAGGCTGGAAGGATAGAATAAAAGTGAATCCCGGCGGTTCCTCGGGAACAATTGAAGTAACAAATAACGGAGTTCTTATTGCCAGGAGCGTTGATTTCAATAATTCCACTGTATCGATTGAAAATGCTGCCGTTGCGGTGTTTGAGGATTGCACGCTGTCAGGAGACCTGAAGATTAGCGGAGCCAGAACGGTTCAAATATACAACAGCCAGTTCAGCGGAGATATGGAGATCGAGAACGTTAGAGAGCTGCTGGTTCATCAAAGCGATTTTTCGGGAAGCAGTCTGGTTCTGAGTGGTTTGGGTAGGGTTTTGCTTTCTAGAAGCTCTTTACGATTCCATTCTCTCGAGATAGTAGATTCGAGACTTGAAGCGTATGAATCGCTTTTCGAAGCTGAAGGTTTGTTTGTTCGAAAGACATCTCATCTGTTGCAGACAAGAGGTGCCTTGATAGAAACTGAAATCTCCGTTTCCGGTGCATCATCTATCCATATCGAAGAACCCAATTTGACCGGAGATGTCAAGATAGAGCTCAGAGACCTTTCAAGGCTGAGTCTGCAGAAGGATTTCGAAGGATCGATCGAGATTGTTTCGGATGAGAAGTCGGCAATAAAGGTATTTTGAAATGGGAAAGAAGTTTCGCGATTTTGATCCTTACGTTCTAGAGGCTTTTGAATTCGATTTCTCTTCTAGACACGCGCGCATAAATCATGGGACGGTTTTGCTATCCTGGTTCGTCGAACCCCCCAAAGGTTCGAGAAGAGCGCTTGAACTGGGTGCAGGCAGTGGCGTGATTTCCATATATTTGGCCAAAAACTTCGGACTTGAAGTGACGGGAGTCGAAGTTGATAGAGAATTGCACGCTGTTGCGACAAAGAATGCTTCACTGAACGGAGTTGAAAATCTCACAAGATTTGTGAACTGCGACATAGACGATTATGCGGCAAACAACAGGGGAGAGGTGTTCGATATGGTAGTCTCGAATCCTCCTCATTTTCTTCATTCCGGTGTAGAGAGTCCCGATGGCAAAAGAAATAGGGCGAGGAGAATCGACCCTGAACTGGCTATGGTCTTCGCCTCCGCAACAAGTAAGTTGCTCAAAAATAGAGGAGCTTTTTTCTTTTTACTCCATCCGAGGGATCTAACGAAGTGGGTCCGCCTGCTTGAGGATTTTAAGCTTGGAATCCATAAAATGCGTTTCGCACATGGGTCAATGGAAGGACAGGCACAGTTGGTATTAGTGAGTGGGAGAAAGAGTTCATCTTCTGAAATCGTTGTAGAACCACCCATAAGGATGAGGTGAAGTTATGTTCATCAGTGTAGAAGGAATTGATGGATGCGGTAAGACGACTCAGATAAAACTTTTAGCGGAGTATTTGAGTCAATTAGATGTAGAATTCATAATTGTCAGGGAACCCGGAGGAACAAAGGCCGGTGAAGAGATAAGGGACATACTTCTCCATAAGGAGTATCATTTGTTCTCTGAGTCTGAGCTTCTACTCTTTATGGCGGCACGTGCGCAGATAGTTAGGGAGGTCATAAGGCCCGAGCTTGAGAAAGGCAAAACGGTGATTGCTGATAGATTCATGGATTCATCGGTTGCCTATCAGGGAGTGGGTAGACGACTGGGCAGAGAGATAGTTCAAGCTATGAACGCATTTGCGGTAGGGGGAACCGTTCCCGATATTACCTTTTACATTGATGTACCGACCGATGTAGCTATTTCTCGGATGAGAAAAGAAAAGAAAAATGATAAAATAGAGATGGAGAATTTTGATTTCTTCGAAAGAGTGAGAGAAGGATATGAGAAACTGATGGTAGAGAATCGTGAGAGGTTTGTTCGGATAGATGGAAAACAATCTGAAGAGAAAGTTCAAACTGATATCAGGAAGTCGTTGCGGGTTTTGTTTCATAAGAAAAATCAAAATGGGAGGTGACTGAAATGTACTTCGACAAGTTTTCTGAAGGTGCTGCGCAGGTCTTCGTGACAGCCCAGGACGAGGCGAGAAGTCTCGGCCACCCTTATGTTGGAACTGAACACCTCCTTCTGGCGATCATTAAAGTAGAAAATGAGCTAACAACTAGGATTCTGAGAAACTACTCGATTACATACGAGAGAATCTCCAGAGAAGTCACTTCGATGGTTGGGACAAACGTTCATCAATCTGTAGTAGGTGCCCCGCAAATGACTCCCAGAGCACGTAGAGTCATTGAGCTCGCAAATGATGAATCTAAGATGCTGGGGCAAGACAAGATTGATGTAGAACACATAATGCTCGGAATCGTTCGCGAAGGAGAGGGCATAGCTGCCCACATATTGAAACAGATGGGAGTCAACTTATCTCAGCTGAGAAGGGAGATCATTGAGAACATAACAGGGGACTGGGAAGAAGGTGGAGAACAGCCCGAGAATGTTTTTGTTCAACCGAGCTCTACAATGGGCCCCGCCATTAAGCAACTTGAAGGTTTTGGCATCGATCTCACTGCCATGGCAAAGGCGGGTAAACTTGATCCGATAGTTGGCAGGGAGATTGAAAGGCAGAGATTGATGGAGGTTCTGTCAAGGAGAAAGAAGAACAACCCTGTCTTGATCGGTGAGCCCGGAGTTGGGAAGACCGCTATTGTTGAAGGCCTGGCGCAGATGATCGTAGATGAAGAGGTTCCTGAAACGCTTAAGAATAAGGTAATATTCGCTCTTGACGTTGCTTCTCTCATAGCCGGAACTAAGTATAGAGGTGAATTTGAGAAGAGACTGAAGAAACTGATTCACGTGGTCAAGACAAATGGAAACATAATTCTCTTTATCGATGAGGTACACACGATTGTTGGAGCAGGCTCTGCAGAAGGTGCGGTAGATGCTGCTAATATTCTGAAACCGGCTCTTGCGAGCGGAGAAATAAGGTGCATAGGTTCAACCACTCCCGATGAATACAGAAAGTACATAGAAAAGGATGCCGCACTGGAGAGAAGATTTCAAAAGATATATGTGACTGAACCTACTCCAGAAGAGTCTGTGGAGATTCTGAAAGGGATTAGACATAAATATGAGCTCCACCACAAAGTGCACTATACGGAAAAGGGCTTAGAGGCAGCGGTGACTCTATCGCACAGATATGTGTCTGATAGATTCCTGCCGGACAAGGCCATAGATATCATTGATGAGGCCGGCTCCAGAGCCCGGTTGAAGAAGCTCACTATACCAGATGAGCTTAAGAAAATGCAGGGTGACATTGAGTCTCTCAAAATCAAGAGAGAAACTGCTGCAGCCGATCAGGAGTATGAAAAGGCCGCTCAACTCAAAGAAAAGGAGCGTTTAATACAGCAAAAGTATAGAGATGGGTACAACGATTGGAGGAACAGAGTGGACTCTGAGATCGTCACGCTCGATGATGACGAAGTTGCCGAAATAGTTTCCAACTGGACCGGAATTCCGCTTAGGAAGCTCGAGGAAACTGACAGCGAAAAGCTGCTTACTCTTGAGAACGCTCTTCATGAGAGAATTGTATCTCAAGATGAGGCCATCTCCGCAGTTGCCAAGTCGATAAGGCGCGCAAGAAGCGGGCTAAAGGATCCCCGTAGACCGATTGGTACCTTTTTGTTCCTCGGACCGACGGGGGTCGGAAAGACCGAGTTGGCGAAGGCCCTTGCGGAATATCTCTTTGGCGACGATAAGGCCCTCGTGAGATTTGATATGTCGGAATACATGGAGAGATTCTCGGTCTCCAGATTAATTGGAGCTCCACCAGGTTATGTCGGTTACGATGAAGGCGGTACGTTGACTGAGAGAATCAGGAAGAGACCGTTTTCAGTAATCCTGTTCGATGAGATTGAAAAGGCTCATCCTGATATCTTCAATATTTTGCTTCAGATAATGGACGACGGACGGCTCACCGATTCCCAGGGGAGACAGGTAGACTTCAGAAACACCATAGTCATAATGACAAGCAACCTGGGCGGGGAGTTCATAAACAAGACAAAGTCATCAATCGGATTTGTAGAGTCGAGTCATGAAGAAAAAGAATACGAAGCGATGAAGACCTCCGTTCTAGAGGAGGTAAAACGTACTTTCAGGCCGGAATTTCTGAACAGGCTCGATGAAGTTGTGGTTTTCCATCAGCTCACGAAGGATCAAATAAAGACGATCATCGATATTCTCATGAACGACATGAGAAAGAGACTGAATGAGAAGCATCTGAAGCTGATACTCTCAGAGGCCGCCCAGGAGTTCCTCGTTGAAGAAGGATTCAATCCCGTGTACGGTGCCCGGCCTCTAAAAAGAGCCATACAGAAGTATGTTGAAGACCCTCTTTCCGAAGAACTGCTTAGAGGGAGATTTCAGGACGGTGATCTGATTACGGCCGAAGTTGACAATAGGGTTCTGATCTTCAAGAAGAAAAAAGATGAGAAGACTGAAGTGAAGGCCATCACCTAGATTCATTGATTGGCGAGGTTTCGGGGGGCACAAGTGGCCCCCTTTTTTAAAATACTAACGGAGGTGTATCTCCGTATATTACGGAGTCGTTCTAGATGAAGAAGAAAAGAAGCTATGTCTGCGATGTGTGCGGCTATGAATCGCCCGCTTGGTTTGGTCGTTGCCCTTCATGCCATGAGTGGAACACTGCCATATCGTTTGTTAGCGAAGGAGACAAGGACGAAAACATTTCTTTTGCAGATATAGAAGTAAGACCGCTTTCGCAAGTTGACACGACCGAATCATCTCGAATTGACACGAAAATTGAAGAACTCAATAGATCACTTGGAGGTGGAGTCGTTCCGGGAAGCGCGGTTCTGATCAGCGGAGAACCTGGTATAGGCAAATCGACACTCATGCTCCAGCTCTCGGCGCTGATCGCCGGAGAAAGGCCCGTCCTGTATATATCGGCAGAGGAATCTGCACGTCAGCTAAGATTGAGAGCGGAGAGGCTCAAAATCCAAAGGAAGGAGCAGATAGAAGTAGTATCGGCTACCGAGATAGACTTCCTGGGATCTTTGGCCATTGAAAAGTACGGCATGATCGTCGTCGACTCGCTGCAGACAATAAAGATGTCTTCTGTACCTTCTTTGCCTGGTTCTGTAGTGCAGGTCAGGGAGTGCGCTAACATGTTGGTTTCTCTTGCAAAATCCTCTGACATTCCTGTCCTGATTGTGTCACACATTACAAAGGGAGGTCAAATCGCCGGCCCAAAACTTGTGGAGCATGTTGTAGATACGGTTTTGTACTTCGAATCTAGTAAAACCGGCTTCAGATTCTTGAGAACCATTAAGAACAGATTTGGACCTTCAGACGAAATTGCCGTCTTCGAAATGACTTCAGAGGGCCTCAAAGAAGTTCCCGACATCAGCAGTCTGTTTGTTGAGGACTACATTAGCGCCCCCGGAAATGTCGTTTCGGCAATCTATGAGGGTTCTCGAGCTATGTTGATAGAGGTGCAGGCATTAGTTTCAAAACCCGTTTATGGTACACCAAGGAGACTCGCCTCGGGGATACCTCTTGAAAGGCTTCTTCTTGTGACCGCGGTGCTGACAAAAAGAGCGGGAATTCCTCTTGACAGCCTAGATCTCTATATGAACGTTGCGGGAGGACTGCAGATAGAAGATACTGGCGTCGATCTGGCGATCGCAGCGGCTCTGATTTCATCTTATACAGATACTTCAATACCCGAAGGTGTAGCTTTCTTCGGTGAGATAGGTCTTGACGGAACCGTGCGCTCAGTTTCTTCTATGGAGAAAAGAATCGAGAGGGCGAAAAAATCATCCTTCATGAGGATAGTTGCACCGGAAGGAAGAAATGGTATAAAAGATGTAAAGCAACTCTTAAAATTCATCGGAGGTATGAAGAGTGGAAAGGAGTGAACTGATAGAAAAAATCAAGAAAATTGCCCCGGGAACGCCCCTCCGTCACGCTCTTGATGATATTCAAGATGCCAACGTCGGCGGATTGCTGTTTTTTGTTGACGACTACAAGAAATACAGTCATTTAATGCAGATAGGATTCCTTCTAAACTGTCAGTTCAATCCGAACAAACTCTATGAACTGGCAAAGATGGACGGGGCCATTGTCGTCGATGACGACCTTACTACAATCGTTGGCGCAAACGTCCAGTTGATACCCGATCACACGATTCCTACAAATCAGACTGGGATGAGACACCGGGCTGCAGAGAGGATGGCTAAAGAAACAGGTAGGATGCTTGTTGCAATTTCAAAGAGAAGAAATACGATGACAATCTTTCTAGGGGACTTCGCCTACACTCTGAACAATGTGGAGACTCTCACTTCTAAGATCACTCAGACGATAAGAACGGCCGAGAAGTACAAAGAGGCATTCATCGAGGCTTTACAGGGTATAGAGTTCATGGAACGGACCGGGTCTCTTACTCTTTACGACGTTGTGAAGACAATCCAGAAAGGACTCATGGTTGCTCTTATCTGTGAGGAAGCGGAATTCACGATAGCCGAGCTGGGCAACCACGGAAGGTTTCCTTCAATGCAGCTTGCGGAGATCCTCGTCAATGTTAACGAGGAGATCGAGAGTTTAATCCTGGACTTCCACGAAGAGTTACTGGATCAAGATAGCCTGGAGGAAGTCTTCGACAAGATGAGGAGTCTCGGAGAGAAGGAGATAAGCAGTTTCGGAGTGATACTGAGAAATCTGGGTTACGATATAAATACCGCTTCTCAAGCCGTTGAATACTTCATCCGGTCGAGGGGTATTCGTTTTGCCAGACACATTCCCAGAATTCCTTTGCAGGTCGCCATCAATTTGGGCAAGGAGTTTGGCACATTTTCGAATCTCCTTGAAAGCAGCGAAGACGAGCTCAAAGATGTCGACGGAATCGGTGAGAAACGAGCCTCAGCAATAAGACATGCTATAGATGTCTACAAAAAATCGGGAGAAATCACAGTTCCAGGCTTCTAAGCTGCTTCGATATTTCCCTAAGCTCCTTCTTCGAGATCCGTTGAGGCACTCCCTTGTCAAAGATCAGCTCTCCGGAATTCCAGACTTTCTCAAACGATGTATCGAAAGAGGACTTGAGAACCAGCTGAAGGGTTATCGGCAAATTCATATCGAATTTCTCCAGATCAAGCGATGATTTCGCCAGAACAAGATCTGCTGAGTAACCCTCTTTGAGTACTCCAGAATGTTTCCCAAAAAACCTCTGAAAGAGTTTGTAATTATTGTCAAATAGCGTCTTCCTTATCTCGTAGTCGATAATTGAATTGTCAAAACCCCTATGGCAACGTTCAGTGAGAATTATCTCTTTTGCTTCCCCGAGGATGTCCGCCCCGAGAAATCCCGTGCCGAGGCAGACCTGCATACCTCGACCTAGCAAATCTGAGATATTCGGCTGAAAGGTCCCGGCATACATTTCCGATCTCAAAGACTTTGTGACGAAAATCCTTCGAGAAGAGATTATGTCCATATCTGTCTCACTGAGGTTCCCGCCGTAGACAACACCACATTCGGGGATCAATATTCCATTCTTCATAAGCCTCTCTACAAGGCTTTCTCCCCACCTGAAGAGGCACACTTCATTCTCCCGCTTCATGTCGAAGATGAGCAGATTCAGATTCATCCCCTTCTCATAAAGACCTCGTAGCTTTTGAATAGCTTCCTCTTCAAAGGTTGCAAGATTGCTAACATAAAGCATCGGACAGAACGAGGCGTCTCTGGTAACGTTTTCCCAACGACCACCGATCTCGTCCAGCGTGTCTTCAGTCAGAACCGGCCCGACCGCAAGATAGACACCGTACTTCGCAGCAATCTCCCTATATAGCTCCGGATCCACATCGGGATGATCAACAACCGGACCGCTCATGGCGACTGAACCGCTTCTAATTGCCTTCATTACGGCTAACTCAGCCGAAAGTCGAACCAGTTCGGAATTCACCTCTTTCCTTCCCGAATTAAGCAAGCCACCGAAAAAATCGATCTCAGTTCTCTCGCCTTTCAGGACTCTGACTGGGTATGGAGAAATGCTGGAATAGATGCTGTAATGAGCATTGAAAAATGAGGGCAACAGAATGCCTTTTTCGCCATCGACTATCTCTTCATCTTCCTGGATGCTGTATTCTCTTCTTGGGCCAACGAAAGTGATTTCCCCGTCCTCAAATCTAACCAAAGCATCATCCACAAGAGGGTTCTTTAGATCATTTGTGAATGCCAAAACGTTAGTTACGATCATCTGGAACCACCTCTTCTTGATTCTAAATAAGATCTGATAACGTAAGTCTCGAAACTAAAGAGCTTGGGAATAATTTTGAGCCGCTTTCCAGGTTCTCGAACCACTCTGTAAAGCCATTCAAGGCCGGCTCGTTGCATCCATAAAGGAGCCCTCTTAAGATTGCCAGAAACGACGTCGAAAGATCCGCCTACGCCCATCAATATCTTTGCCTGGAGTTTCTCAGCATTCTCTGCAATCCAAAGTTCCTGTCTTGGGACACCCATCCCGACAAACAAAATATCTGCAGATGAAGCGTTTATTTCCGAAACGATTGTATCATTTTCTTCTTGCGTGAAGAAGCCACTGTGATACCCGACAATGTCAATTAGTGGAAATCTTTGTTTTAGTTTTTCGGTTGTCTTTGTTACAACAGTCTCTTTAGATCCCAGAAGAAATATGCTCAATCCCTTTTCAGCGGAGAGTTCACAGAGCTTAAGCATCAAATCGATGCCCGGAACTCTTTCAAGGTTCCTTTTGGAAATTAGCTTAATTGCTTTCAGTACACCGCTTCCGTCAGGAACGACGTAATTCACTTTGTGTAGAGCCCTGCAATACTCCTCGTTGTGCATGTATTCGTAAGCAATCAAAGCGTTTATAGTAAGGACGTGTGATCTAACTCCCGATTGTGTTCGCTGAATGAGTTCATTTGCTACAGAGACTAGATCCTTCTCTTCCAGTTCGAAATCTAAGAATCTCAAACGAACACCTCCAAATTTCATTAAGACACGAAGAGCCACATTTTCAACGAAAAGAGGAAGGCTTAGCCTTCCTCTGGTGCCGAGGGCGGGAATCGAACCCGCACGGGGCTCTCAACCCCAGCGGATTTTGAGTCCGCCGCGTCTGCCAGTTCCACCACCTCGGCCAGCAATAAAACTTTACCATCAAAGGTTATCAGTGTCAACGAGTTTCTTTCGGATACGCCACCAGTCAGAACGGTCGGCTTTACAGCAGCCAGAACGCTTCCCTATTGTTTCAGCAATTCGCCCAGCGAGAAGCAGAACTCCGGCATTCCCGCTGCCCAGGGACCTATCTCGTATGGCTGGAAGTATACGCATAGTCTTCCTGCCTTCAGGTAGAAACCCTGGTCGGTTGTGACCCCCTTGAAATATTCCGGCCACAGGTCTTCTCGCTTTCCAATCTCTCCTGTTATCAGTTCATTCAGTCTGTCTTCAGCGGCCGCACTGTCCAAAACACTGTGAAGGGCAACAAGGCGGCATCTGTCAACAGAGATGTTATAAGTTCTTCTGGAAGCACCGGGGTGGGCCCCGCCTGTGTACTCGCTGAAGATCATGTCGATGCTAAGAATGCCATCGCTGAGATAAGCCTCATATAAAACATATATGCTGAATTTTCGGAATGGCCATTCGGAAGTTTTCGATTCTTCGTAAGCGGCCTGGGCCATTTCTTCGATCTGAGTTCTATAATCCGTAATCTCAGACTCAATAGTTGCGTTAAGATAGTCTTCAAAAGGCTTGTCTTTCAAACCGCTTATTGAAGGAATCTGAATATTTATTTCGCATATTTCAGAGTCTTCGACAATGTTTTTCCCGAGAACGGATATCATGTTTCCATTGGAAAGAAAGATCTGTTCAGGAAGATCCTCGGTATAAGAAAACGCAACCGCAAGAGCGAACACCAAGTAGACTGCAATCAACAATCTTCGCATAGAAACCCCTCCTTTTAACGATCATTCATATTGTAAATGCTACAAAGGACAGAATAAGCATCTTCATAGAAGAATAATACCACCGAGCTGCCGCTGGGTGAGCCAAAAAAGATTGTGCAATTCTTTCTCTGAAACTAACCTCATCTTTTGTTCAAAATGAATCAAGTAAATGGGGCTTGTGCGACTCTGTCATTGATTTCAGAGGTTCGCCATTTTCAGAGCGACTGGGTTGTTTGGAGAAGTAAGGCAGAAAAACGGTATCGCGGTGATATGATTTGTAAGGGGGTGATAGATTTGATTCCAGAGATAACCCTGGATATGGTTAGGGTAACCGAAGCGGCGGCCCTGTTTTCGAGTGTCTTCCTGGGGCGAGGTGACAAAGAAGCTGTGGATCAAAGAGCCGTTGATGCCATGAGAGGAATTCTTGATCTGCTGGACATGAAGGGTACAGTCGTTATCGGAGAGGGAGAAAAGGATCAGGCTCCGATGTTGGCTGCGGGAGAGCACGTGGGTAAGTGGAACGAAGATGATCCCGAGGTTCTTATCGCTGTCGATCCAGTCGACGGGACCAGACTAGTTGCAAATGGTCGATCGAACGCGTTGAGCGTTATTGCTGCGACTGAAGACGGAAAGATCGCTCCTCTCCCAACTTACTATGTAGACAAACTGGCCGTCGGGAAAGAACTTGCAGGGAATCTGGATATTGAAGCTACCCCGCGGGAAAACCTTCGTATTGCAGCCGCCATTCTTGGTGTCAATGTATCGGAGCTCACAGTAACGATACTAGACCGAGAGAGAAACCATCCGCTCGTGGAAGCAGTTAGAACGGTCGGTGCCAGAATCAGGCTTATAAATGACGGGGATATTGCTGCCGCAATCGCCACCGCTCTTCCGGATGGAGGGACAGAAATCTACATGGGAATAGGAGGATCGCCTGAAGCAGTTCTTGCAGCCGCCGCACTTCAGTGCATGGGAGGCGAAATTCAGGTTAAGTGCTGGCCAAGAGACAAAGACGAAATTGAAAAAGTAGAAAAATCTTCTTTTGAACTCCACGCTGTTTACGGGACAAAGGATCTCATAGATGGCGAAGAAGTAGTTTTCAGTGCGACAGGGATCACTGATGGCTCTTTCCTTAAGGGAGTCCGGTTCACTCACAGTCAAGCAATTACTGATTCAATAGCAATGAGATCGAGCACGAGAACAGTAAGAAGAATAAGGGCTTATCATGAGATAGCTTACAAAACCATAACGACGAAGTCTGGGGGAGAGGTCTCCATATTTAACAGCCTGCTTGGGAAGAGAGCATGAAAGTCTGACAAATAAAACCCTTGATGATTTGGGATTTTTGACTAATAGATCCCACAGCGCTTTGAAAGCTGTAGATTCATTGCTGTCACTGGAAATGCCTGATTAAGAAAGCCACGCCGTCTATTCCGGGGCGTTATCAGGTTGAGAAAATCTGCGGCAGGAGAAGCATGGAGTTCCGATTTTTCATCAATTAAGTATCTTTCAGCGTTTCGAAATTGAATCGTGCACGTTTCCACCCAAAAATCTTACCGGAAACTGCAAAGAGCGGATATTGGATCCCGAAAAGTGAGCGAGAGGTTCTTATCCATATATTTGAATAGTCAATCTTAAAAAATCTGATCTTTTAGAGCTTCCAACAAAAGTCATAATTGAAGATCTTTTGCCACAAATGTTGTTGCTCTTCCGATAAGGTCTACTGCTTTTCAGGTGCTATAATAAGCGCAAAACAACGGAGGCATTTCTGTGATCTGCATTCTGCAAAACGACAGTGATTTTTACAAAGAAATCTCCCCTGTTGAAAAGGCCCTGGATAACACGGGGTATGAGTATTCGACATGGAGAACCTTTCTTGACGGGTTTCCTGAGGACGAGTTGAGCTGTGACGGATTGATAATAACTGGTGGTTTCTCAATGAGCAACTACTTCGAAGGAAGAGCACTATCTTCTGGAGGAAACTTCGTTCGTAGTTTTAGGGGGCCAATTCTGGGTATTTGCCTGGGAATGCAGATTCTGGCCAGGATCGGTGGTGAGTCACTGGTCGTATCTAAAGAGCTGGGAGTTACAAAGATAAGACTGGACGCTTTACATGAACTTTTTTCGGGAATTGAAAGTGAAGTTAGCGCCTATCAGAGACACAATTATGGTCTGCCTTACGTACCTTATGGCTACAGGCAGATTGCATGGGGGGATGAAACTTTCATTCAGGGAATATCTTCTACAGATGGGTTGAGATTCGGTATACAGTTTCATCCAGAGGAAATTGAGCTTGGTTCTGACGAGCAGCTGCAAAGAATCTTTGCCAATTTTTGCCGGATCGTCAGCTTTCACAAGCGATGACTCAGGAGGGGAATATGAGAGTAGGGATTATCGGTGTAGGAAACATAGGTGGAATCTTTGCCGACAGGCTTCTCGGAGAGCTTGAGGGTCTCGAGAAGCTGTACTTGCTGGACAGAAATCAGGAAAGGCTTTCAAATTATTCTGGCGAAACTGAGAGAGTGGTTATCGCGAAGACTCCCGGTGAAGTCCTGGAGAATTGCACCCACGTAATAATTTCGGTGAAACCTCAGGACTGTATGGAGTTATTTGCGGAAGTCATAAACGGTAAGAACTCCTCTCCAATCATTATCAGCACAATAACTGGAATTGAGATAGCTTTGATTTCAAGGAAGACGGGCTTGGAAAAGATTGCCCGAATTATGCCAAACGTTCCAAGCGCAATAGGACGGGGCGTCACGGGATTCGTTTGCTCGAGTTCACTTACAGGAAGGGAGAAAAAAGAGGTCGAGAGAATCCTTCGCACAATGGGTGAGATTGTGGAAGTCAGGGAGAAAGACCTCTCCGCTGTTACCGCTCTAAGCGGTAGTGGCCCGGCATTCGTGTTTGTGATTGTTGAGTCATTGATTGATGTGGGCCTAAAAATGGGTCTCTCTTATGACGTTGCCAGAGAGCTTATTCTCGGCACTCTTGGGGGTTCGGTCGAGTTGCTTAAGGTGAAGGGAAATCACCCTGGCGAGTTCCGTCATCTCGTAACCTCACCCGGAGGCACGACGATCGAAGGAATCTATTCTTTGGAGAGAGAAGGATTGAGAGGCACGATAATGAAGGCTCTCTTTGACACCTATTTGAGAGCTGAAGAGATCAACTCCGAGCTGGAGGTGACACATAATGGATCTTCTGAATAAGGGAGAGAGAGTTAAGACCGCTTCGAGAAAGCTCAGGTTGCTGAGCACCAATGAGAAGAACGAAGCGATCATGTTGATCTCCCGAGAACTCGAAGCTCAGAAAGGAGAGATCCTCCGGGCCAATTCCATTGACGTTGAAAACTCGAGAAAGAAGGGAATGAAAGAGTCTCTAATTGACAGACTAGCTCTTTCCGAAGAACGCATCGCTATGATGGTTAAATCATGCGAGAATGTTGCCTCTCTGCCTGATCCGGTTGGCGAAATAGAAAGCGCTTGGGTTCAGAAAGATGGGCTGCTTATTTCCAAAGAGAGAGTTCCGATTGGGGCAATCGGTATGATATATGAGTCGAGGCCGAATGTCACCGTCGACGCTTCCATACTCGCCATAAAATCCGGCAATTCGGTCCTTCTAAAAGGAGGGAGCGATGCTATTAACTCCAACAAGGCAATAGTTTCCGCAATTAAGACTGCCCTAGCTTTGGCCGGTCTTCCCGATAGTTCGGTGGAACTCGTTGAAGATACTTCTCATGAAGCTGTGCAAGAGATGCTGAAAATGAATCAATATCTATCTTTGATAATACCCAGGGGCGGCGCGGGACTGATAAAGTTCGTGGTCAACAATTCAAGAATACCCGTAATAGAGACTGGAACTGGTAACTGCCACATCTTCGTGGACTACAATGCAGATCTGAATAAAGCGGTGGAAATAGTTGACAATGCGAAGACACAGAGACCAGGAACGTGCAACGCCGTTGAAACGTTGCTTGTTCACAGGGACATAGCTGCAGAGTTCATTCCAAGAGTCTCCGAAGTTCTCTCAAAAAAAGGAGTGGAGCTGAGGGGCTGTGATGAATCAACCAAATACTGGAAGATGATTTCCGCCACCGATGAGGATTTCGCCACTGAGTTTCTTGATCTGGTGCTTGCCATAAAGGTAGTTAAAGACGTGGATGAAGCGATTATGCATATTGAGAAATACTCGTCGGGGCACTCCGAAGCAATCTTGACCAACGACTACGCTAATTCCAGAAAATTCTTGAAAGACGTGGATTCCGCAGCCGTTTACGTTAACGCTTCAACAAGGTTTACCGATGGCGGAGAATTCGGTTTTGGCAGTGAAATAGGCATAAGCACACAGAAGCTGCACGCAAGAGGACCTTTTGGTCTTAAGGAGCTAACAAGCTACAAGTATACGATACTTGGGAATAATCAGGTGAGAAAGTGATGTCTAGAGTGGTCCTGAAAGCTGGTTCCAACCTGCTTGTAAAGAGTAACGGAGAAATCGATAAGAAATATGTGACTGAGCTTGCGAGAGAGATCTCTTTGCTGAAATCGTCAGGCAGCCAGGTTGTCTTAGTGTCTTCAGGAGCCAGAGCGGCTGGCTTTGGTTATCTGGAGGGAAAAAAGTCGAATGGCGATCTTTACATGAAGCAAGCCCTTTGCGCCGCAGGGCAGGTCCAGCTGATGAAGCTGTATGAGACGGTTTTCGATCTCTTTGGAGAGAGAATCGCACAGATTCTAGTTAACAGAGACGATTTTGGAGACAGAAAGAGATTTCTCAATCTCAGAAATACTCTTATAGGGCTTCTTGAACTCGGTCTTGTTCCTATAGTGAACGAAAACGACACAACCTCCACCGAAGAGATCATGTTCGGGGACAACGACATTCTCGCTTCAATGTTTGCTATCGGATGGCAGGCTAACCTGTTGATACTCATGTCAACTATAGATGGAATCGTCGATGAGGAAGGAAAAGTGATTCGGGAATTTGACCCATCGAAGAGACTCAAGAACATAGAGAATAATTCCTGGGGTACAGGCGGAATAGATACAAAGATAAGGGCTGCACGCGCCGCGTCTGCAAGTGGCATTAGAAGTTGTATTTGTAATGGAAGGGATTTCCGAAAGATAGAGGAATTTGTTCAGGGAAAGGATGTCGGAACAATCTTCTCCCCAATAGAATCTCCCGGCGCCCGCAAGACGTGGATTGGCTTTCTTTCAACTCCGAGAGGAAAGATCACAGTAAATCGAGGAGCCGAAGGGGCTATTGCTCGAGGGAAAAGTCTTTTGGCGGTAGGCGTAGAAGATGTTTCTGGAGAGTTCTCTGAAGGTGATGTAGTAAGTATTTGCTCAGTCAAGGGAAAGGAAGTTGCGAGGGGAATCTCTAATTTCAGTGCTTCAGAAGTCCAGAAAATCAAGGGAGTGAGGAGCGATAGGATTTCCTCTGTCCTGGGCCATGATTGTGCAAAGGTAGTGGTTCACATCGATAATTCCTATCGTATTTAACACGTTAATAAAAGACCTCGCTTCGTAAGATGTCGAATCGTCAAATACTACATGAAATTTGTGGAATTGCGAACGCAGCCACAATTTAGCAGAGACTGTGGATAAGAACCAGGTCAAACGAGATCTGAAATATGTCTTCCTTAGTTAAAGCCTACCACGGTAATCTCCGCCCTGATGTCTAAAGATCTCGTAGTATACTTTTCGAAGGAGGACACGTTGGAGGTGAAATATGTATAGTTTCCCGGACCTTTTGTACTCGGATGTCAGAATCGAGGATGTTTCGAAAAGCGATATTGTGGTGACACTTGGAAGAACAGACAATATGAAAGAGCAGAGGTACTCGGCGGCTTTCATCAGGGTGTTTGATGGAGAGAGATGGTACTTCAGCGCGACGACAGATCTTGATTCAGTTCAGGACGAACTTGACAGGCTGGCTTCTCTTGCAAAGAAGAATCGCTCCATTGAAGAGCATGGAGTGGTACGGAAACTCCAGGCAAACAAAGGGTCGTACTTGAGATTCGATGGAGACTTAAACGTTTTTAAAGCCTCTCTCAATGAGAAATACGATATTCTTTCAAGTTACTTTCCCCATGTCGAAAAGAGCGAGCTCGTGAAGTTCTGGAGAGGTCAGTATATAGATCAGAGAGTTGGCAAGAGGTTCTTTTCGAGCAAGGGGGCGAATCTGGAATTCGATTACCAACGAGTAGGTTTCAGACTGCTCTTCCAGATGGCCAAAGATGAAGAGCAGTTCATGGAAAGATATGATCTTGCCGGTAACGAGCTTGATTCTATAAAGGGACTTCATGAAGAAGTGAGAAAGACTGTTGAGACCTCTGAAGATTTCATAAGAAATGCAAGACCGGTTGTTTCGGGCAGTTATCCGGTTATTCTCTCTCCGGAAGCTGCCGGCGTCTTTGCGCATGAGAGTTTTGGACACAAGAGCGAGGCGGATTTCATGATCGGAGACAGGACAATGATGGAAGAATGGAAAATGGGCAGAAGAGTGGGAAGCGAAATTCTGTCTATTGTCGACGATGGGAATAAGCCAGGTGTCGGGAATGTCATTTTTGATGACGAGGGAACAAAGGCAGAAGAAACCTATTTGGTGAGAGAGGGCCTTCTATCTGGACGGTTGCACAGTGCAGAAACTGCGGCAGCTTTAGGCGAAGAACTGACGGGAAATGCCAGGGCTGTGAATTTCGAGTATGAACCGATTGTGAGAATGACCACCACTTTTATTTCACCTGGTGAATTATCCTTTGATGAGCTTCTTTCCGGTATAAAAGAAGGCGTCTACGTTGATTCTCTAAACCACGGCTCCGGCATGTCGACCTTCACGCTCGCTCCATGTAGAGCATACATGGTCAGAAACGGAAAGATTGCAGAACCGGTAAAGATCTCTGTGGTGACGGGAAGTGTTTTCCAAACCCTTAACGAGATCGAGGGACTGACCGAGGAGTTCAAGCTTCTATCGTTTGCGCTTGGAGGGTGTGGGAAAATGGAGCAATATCCCCTTCCCGTTGGATTCGGGGGACCATATGTCCGAGTCCGCTCGCTGAGTGTTCACTAGGAGGTGCTGGATATGACGAAGGAAAGATATGTTGTTCATTATACAGAAAATGCAGTAAAGATAGTTCAAACACAGGTCAGTTCTGTAAGGAAGAAAGACATTCTTCGCACGTCGATTCGACTATACGATGGCAAGTCAATGGGGGTTGCCGGTGCGCTTGGAGAGTGTAATGAAGAAGAACTCGTGGCAAAGGCAAAAGAATCGTTGAAGCTTGCGATTCCTTATCCCTACGAGGCTTCAAGAGAGCTCGTGAGAGAAGAACGCCACCGGTCAGATCTCCAGGGCGAAGAAGAATTGCTTGAAGCTACAGAAGAAATTCTCCAGAAACTGAGAAGAGACCAACCTCATTTTAGTTTTAGCCACTTGTTCAAATCTGCGAGAGTCGAGTCTTCCATGCAGAACGATCTCGGTCTTGACTTGAAATCATCTCGCGAATTCATAAGTCTCGAACTAGTAATAAAGGACAAGAAATCATCGAACATCATCGATGCGATGACGGGATACGAAGGAAGGAAGTTCCATAAAGACTCCTTTATCGGGCTGACTAATATGATTTGTGATGCATACATGAACCAATTGCCTGACATAGAAGAAGGAGTTTATCCGGTAGTCTTCAGGTCAGATGATATGACGTACTACAAGAAACTCTACGAGTCTCTAAACGGTATGCTTTTCGGCTCGGGCGGATCACTTCTTTCGGGGAAGATCGGCAAAAAAGTCTTCTCCGACAAAGTCACTCTTTTCCAGACGCGCAATGTGGAAGATGGTTTCTTTGAACCCTTTTTTGACAAGGAAGGAACCGTAAACGACTCCGATAGATTTGCGTTGATAGAGGACGGAGTAGTAATCTCTCCATATACGGACAAAAAGACTGCTGCCACCTTCAATCTTACCCATACCGGTTCTGCAGGAGGGGAGTACGATGGTCTGCCTGAGTTAGGGATGCCGATGCTCAAATTCGCAGAATCACACAAAACCGCAAAGCAACTTCTTGACGGTCAGAAGGCCATATTCATTTTAATCGCGAGCGGAGGTGACTTCACTCAGGACGGTCGATTCGCGACCCCAGCACAATTGGCCTTTCTCTTTGATGGAGACAGATTCATTGGAAGGCTTCCGGAACTGAGCTTAAGTTCACACATCTTCGACATGCTGGGCAAGGACTTCCGTGGCGTTTCAAGTGAAGACTTTCTTGGAATTGAGAACGCGAAGCTTACGATCATGGACATGAATGTGAAGAAGCTCTAGATTTCCGTTCCACGAATACCATGAAGCCTGTATTCTTCAAACAACTGGCTTGACATAACGGAAAATCCCGGTAGATACGGTTTGCACTCTATAGCGATACTTGGATCGGGGATGATGGGAAAGTCCATGCGGGGGCCCACTGGGCCATCGATAAAAGAAATCCCCCCTGGATAGTCGATCAATCGAAAGCAGGGCGAAGACGATCTCCGAAAAATACGGAGCAACCGTCGCCAGCTTTGAGGAGATTCTGGAAAACAGCAGTGTAGACATTGTAGATATCTGCACGCCGACATTCACGCACAGGGAACTTGACGTCAGGGCGCTCAGGGCCGGCAAGCACGTCTTCTGCGAAAAGCCCATGGCGCTAACTCTTGAAGACGCAAGGGCAATAGACAGGGCGGCAGAAAATTCATGGTGGGCCACGTCGTACGCTTCTTTCCGCAGTATATAAGAGTGAAGGAACTAGCTGCCGCCGGAGACGTGGGTGAAATTGTAATGGCAAGGCTTTACAGGGGAGGTTCCTTTCCCTCTCACGGTATAGACAACTGGTTCGCCGATATTGCAAAGAGCGGAGGCGTCTTCGTAGATCTCTCCATACACGATTTCGACTTTCTCAGAAAACGCCCGTCCGTGATGTAATGGAATATACCGCAGAAGACGAGACCGTAGAATTTGTACCAGAGAGGCAACCCCAGTTGCATTGAAACCCTGAATTGATTGCCGGTTTTCTTCACGAGACCCCATACCCTGTAATCGATACCTGCCCTTCGCGTCATGCTCGTGTATTGTCAAAAGAGAGAGAGTATAGAATGAGGGTAGAGGGAGTAGCCAGTCGTCATGCGTAGGCTTAGAGCCTGTAGTTCAGATTGGGCATCCTTCTTAACACGATTGAGAGTAATGGTCGAAAAGACCGCACCTTGTACGAGGTTGTGAAAGGAGGAACCCTCATGTTGTATGTAGGAGTGGACATATCCAGTGAAAGTTTTGACGCTTGTTTCTATTTACCAGAGAAGAAGAAAATGAAAAGCATGAAGTACAAACAAGACAAGGAAGGTTTTAGGGAATTTCTAAAGAAGCTAAATACTTACAAGGACGAGAAACAAGTCGGAATGGAAGCGACGGGTTCGTATCACAGCAACTTGTACGGATTTCTTAGGAGCAAAGGGATAGACGTACAGCTTCTCGATCCGTATACCCTTAGCAAATTCATGAAGGCTATGAGCAGGTCAAAGACAGACAAGAAAGATGCAAAAAGCATAGCGGTTGCAATGTACAGGATATTCGATCTGCTGAGCGTTTCTCAAGTACCAGAGGAAGAGATGTCAGCATTCAGGGACTTGGTTAGGGTGAGAAGCACTGTAGTAGCAAACTGTTCTGATCTTCAAAGGAAACTGAAGAGCAAATTGAAGATTCATATGCCTGAGCTTCTTAAGACCTTCAGATCCGTTAGTTCACCTGTGCTGTTGCATCTGTTGAGTGTATATCCATCCAGAGAAGAGATACTTGACAACGAGGAAGATGCAGTCAAATTGCTCAGCTCTCACAGAAACTGGAGTGAAAAGAAAGCGAGAGAGGTTATCGATTCACTCAAAGACTCAATAGGCAAGCCAGATACCTTTGGAACCTACTCAACGATTACCAGCACATTCATAGCTGAAATTAAGCTTCTCAAAGACCACGTGGAAGCCCTGAATGAGGAAATAAAGAAGTTTCTTGAGAAGTTCCCTGACAATCCCCTAAGAACCATACCAGGTATTGCTGAAGTCACGGAAGCCGAAATCGTATCTGAAGTAGGCGACATAGACAGATTCTCTTCTGGGAAAGCCTTTGTATCGTACATAGGCCTTGATCCTGTTATTAAGCAGAGTGGTAACATGACTCGCGGCCTCTCAATTTCTAAGAAGGGTAACAAACATCTACGAAGAACCTTCTACCAGTTAGCTAAAAGCTTGATCAAAAACACTGAAAAGTACAGGAACAAATACGAGAAGATGAAAAAGAGGGGGGTGAAAAATAAGGTGGCCCTAATAGCAACTGCAAGAGCTGCAGCTGAAATGGTCTACCAACTTTTGAAAAATAACGTTCCATTTGACCTTTCACTCTCATAATTTTCCTAATTCTATACTTGACAACTTAGAGTATCTGAACTTGATTCAGAATCTCGATGCTCTCTTGTTGAATGTCAGTAACGAGCTTACTTAATAGCCCTTAAGAAAAAGGTTTTCTTTCTTCTTCTCACAACTTGCATCTAGGAACTTGCAACCGTTCTTTTCTGAGAACGGAGAACCGCTCAACGGTCAACCGTTTCTCTTGCTCTTCCAACCCCCAACCCGCCACCCCAAGCCACGTCTTCTTCAGAAGTGCAGATCCCGGATCAAGTCCGGGATGACAACGTGAGAGACACGCGAGAAGGCGAGATTGGAATGACAGCCTTTGCTGATTCCGAAAGCGAAATAATTCGTCTGAACTTGTTTCAGCATCCAGGTCTAGCATTCTGGTTTTGGTTCTTATTCTTGCAACTTGGAACTTGCATCTTGCAACTAATTTTCTGCTCTTCCAACCTCTGACGACTAACCTCTAACCTCGTCTTTCTTTGAACTTGTTTCAGCATCTAGGTCTAGCGTTCAGGTTTTGGTTCTTATTCTTGCAACTTGGAACTTGCATCTTGCAACTAATTTTCTGCTCTTCCAACCTCTGACGACTAACCTCTAACCTCGCTTTCTCTTAACGGTCGGATGCTTGTCTACTGCTATCATCTGATGTATTCTTCTTCCATGGGGATTGAAGCAGAATCGGCAGGTGAATTATGAACCGGAGTAAAGAGAAGTCTTCTGGAACAAAGTCTGTGATCTTATTGATTCTTACCGGTCTTCTTTGGAGCACCGGAGGTCTCTTGATCAAGAACGTCGACTCAAATCCTCTTGCGATATCGGGGATCAGGAGCATGATTGCATCCCTGGTAATACTCGTTGCCCTTGGAAGACCGAAATTCACATGGTCCCTGCCACAGATAGCCTCTGCTCTCTCTTACTCGGCCACGGTGATTCTCTTTGTTTCGGCAAACAAGATGACAACGGCTGCAAATGCTATTCTGCTTCAATCGACTGCGCCTATATATGTTGCTCTGTTGAGTGTATGGATATTGAAGGAGAGGGCGAAGCTTCTCGACTGGATCACCATTATTGCGGTATTTGGCGGTATGGCCCTCTTCTTCTTTGAAAGCCTGGACAGCAGGGGAATGGCGGGAAATATTCTGGCGGTTGCAAGTGGAGTTACCTTCGCTCTTTTCAACATCTTCATGAGACTTCAGAAGGATGGTTCGCCTTTGGAGTCAGTGCTTCTGGGGAACATACTGACGGCTGCGATCGGAGTGCCTTTCATTGTGGGATCTCTACCGAGTCCTTCCGGATGGATCAGCCTCTTTATTTTGGGCGTGGCACAACTGGGATTATCGTATGTTTTCTACTCTGAGGCAATCAAACATTCCACAGCCCTCGAGGCCATTTTGATTCTCATGATTGAGCCCATTCTCAGTCCCGTTTGGGTCTTTTTGTTCATGGGAGAGATTCCCGGTAGGCTTCCCATGATTGGAGGAGCCGTAGTCATAGGTGCCATTGCGATTAGGTTTGTTCTTAGAAATCTCGCCGGCAGACCGATTTTTGGAGTTCCCAGGAGATCCAGAAGGAGAAATTCCACCTAACCTTATATTTCATTTCCTTTGTTAAGACCTCAATCTCGAAAATGTTGTAGAATTGTAAGAATACCTAACAAGATTGGAGGTGCATCATGCATTCAGATGAAGCATACTCCGCAGTTATCAACAAGATACTGTCTGGCGGAGCGGATTTTGCAGAGATCTTTTTGGAAGAGAGATATACGGGAAGTATAAACATGGTTCAAGGTGAAGTAGAAGGTAGCGTGTCGGGGAAATTATTCGGAGCGGGGTTACGTGCCTTTAAAGGTACTAGAAGCATCTATGCTTACACAAATGAACTTTCGCTCGATGGTCTCACGAAAGTTGCAGAAAGGCTGAGGGCCGTTATAAGTCAGGATAGGGTCGCGGATTCAGTTATTGATTTTAGAAATGAAGAGTTTGTTGACGTCTGTCCAGTTCTCTTTTCACCGAATAATGTACCGAAAAAAGAGAAGGTAAGAGTTATGCAACTTGCCCATGAAGGAGCATCGACCTTCGCTTCGACAATATCTCAGGTTGTCGTGAATTTCGTTGAATACGATCAGAACGTCTGGATCTACAATTCCGAAGGCGTGAAGGCGCATGATCGCCGTGTAAGGACGAGACTAGCGATATCGGCTGTCGCCACAAAAGACGGACAAATGGAAAGTGGTTTCTACGGACCGGGAGCAGCAATGGGCTTTGAGTTCTTTAATATGGTCGATCCCAGGGCCGCCGGAGAAAGGGCCGCAAGAATCGCAGACAGAATGGTAAGGGCGGAGTTTGTTCCTGCTGGACGAATGCCCGTGATAATCTCCAACGAGTTTGGAGGAGTAATATTCCACGAGGCCTGCGGCCATGCGCTCGAAGCTACGGGAGTAGCCAAAGGCGCATCTGTATTTGCCGGTAAGCTCGGTCAGAAGATAGCAAATGAATGTGTGTCTGCTGTAGACGATCCAACAATTCCCAATGCCTGGGGATCGGCAAATGTTGACGATGAAGGTACTCCGACAAGGAGAAACTTACTGATCGATAAAGGAGTTCTAAAAAGCTACATGATCGATCGCCTTGGTGGAATAAAGATGAAAATGAAACCTACTGGAAGCGCAAGAAGACAGGATTACACGTTTGCGCCGACATCGAGAATGAGCAATACGTTCCTTCTTCCCGGAGAGTACTATCCCGAGGAGATAATAGCTGCCACAGACTACGGTCTCTACGCGAAGTCTCTCGGCGGGGGATCGGTTATGCCTTCCACGGGTGAATTCAACTTTGCGGTAAAGGAAGGATACATGATAGAGAAGGGAAGGATAACCAGAGCGGTAAGGGGTGCGACACTTATCGGAAAGGGCAATGAGGTCCTTACGAAGATTGATATGGTTGGCAACGATCTCGAACGGGGGCAGGGTATGTGCGGGTCGATCTCGGGTTCGATCCCGGCCGATGTGGGCCAGCCAACCGTAAGAGTGTCTGAACTGATTGTTGGGGGGCGAAATTGATGGATTTCAATACCTTTGCCGACAAGGCTTTCAAAATCTCCAAAGAAAAGGGCTTTGATGAAGCCGAGATCTATTACTCGAAAGGTGGAGAATTTCAGTTAAGCTCTCTGAACGGAGAAATCGATTCATACACGGATGCCAGTTCGATAGAGGTTTACTTCAGAGGCCTCAAGAACGGAAAGATCGGCACGGCATTTTCAGAGATTCTAAGCGAAGAGGCGGCGACACTGCTGGTCGAAGAGGCTTTTGAGAACTGCTCAATAGCGAGCGGAGAGGATGTCTATATCTTCCATGACGGAACTGGTGAGTACCGTGACTTTGAAGGTTATTCAGGAGCCTTCCAGAAAAAGACCGTGAAGGAAAAGATCGATACCGTGGTATCTCTGGAGAAGCTGGCTCTCGAATACGACAAAAGGATCGTGATGGTTCCGACATGCAGGACTGCCGATACCTGGTCGGAAGTAACCATAATCAATACACTTGGACTGAATAGGCGGTACAAGAGCGACGGCGGATTTGCAGTTGTCGTGAGTCTTGCAGGCGATGAGAAATCCAAGAAGACGGGTTTCAGTTTCTCTCTTGTCAGAACGCCTGAAGAGCTGGATGTGAAAGGAGTCGCTGAAGAGGCTTCAAAAAGAGCCATAGATCAACTTGGCGCGAGAAATGTGAAGAGTGGAAAGTACAGAGTCGTTTTCAGGAACGACGTTTTCGGGCAGCTTTTCGGAACTTTCACCTCTATGTACTCGGCGGACAACGTTCAAAGAGGCCTTTCCGTCTTGAAAGGAAAAATGGGGACCGTAATTGGATCAAGCAAGCTTACGGTGTACGATGATCCCTTCCTTTCCGAGAGTCCTTACAGTAAGCCATTTGACGACGAAGGAGTGCCGACGCGTAAAAAAGCGCTTGTTGAGAAAGGCGAGTTGAAGACTTTCCTGTATGACTTGAGAACGGCCGCGAAAGACGGTACGAAGTCCACGGGGAACTCCGTAAGGGGTACTTACAGATCAAAGCCTTCAATAGCCCCAGTGAACACTGTTGTTAGATCGGGAGACTTGAGTTTCGATGCACTCCTCGAAAGTATGGGCGAAGGCATTCTGGTCACTGATCTTACCGGTCTTCATTCCGGCACGAATCAGGTTTCGGGCGAATTTTCGCTTGGAGCGAGCGGCTTTTTCGTGAAGGACGGGAAGATAAGTAATCCCATAGAGCAATTTACGATATCTTCGAACATATTGAAGGTCTATAGTGGCATTTTAGAAGTTGGCAGCGACTCGGTTTCATCTATCTATCGTGTGAGTTCTCCTTCGGTCTTAATAGATGAGATCGATGTGGCTTCTGAATAATTACGGAGGTGATTCTTTTGCCCTTATACAGGTTTGTCTGCGAAAAATGTGGTCACGAAGAGAGTCTTCTTTTGGGAATGAGCGCTACGGTGCCTCCCTGTGAAAAATGCGGGGGGATTCTCTCAAAGCAGATAACTAATATTTCGAGCTTCGGATCATCCTCGAGTTCCGATAGCTGCGGCTCATGCTCCGGCGGAAGCTGTTCAACCTGCGGACACTGATTCTTCGGACATTTAAGTGCCCGGATAATCTGCCCGGGCACTTCTGTTTCAGTAAATCCGAATGAATTCACTTGACTTCAGGATAATTTGACTGAAAATCTAAATTCATCGAGAAAAGTTAGACTGCTTTTATCCTTCCAACCTCTTGGTGAGACTTTCCTCAATACAGCTCCAGATACTTACTGATCTCCCAGTCGGTGACCGAAGCGCAGAATTCGCTCCATTCGCCCTCTTTTGATCTGACAAAGGTGTTGAATATATGATCGCCTAGCGTCGATTTCACGAATTCGCTGTTTCTGGTAAACTCAAGAGCATTGATCAGAGTCCCTGGAAGGTTTTCTATCATCAGTTCCTTTCTTCTCGAACCTTTCATCTTGAAAATATTCTCATCGACTGGATTAGGCGGGTCGATCCTCTTCTCAACACCGTCCAGACCGGCGGCAAGAGTCAATGCTAACGCAAGATAAGGATTGCACGTGGGATCGGGACTTCTGAATTCCAGCCTTGTTCCTTCTCCCCTTGTGCTGGGTATTCTGATCATTGCGCTCCTGTTTCCCAGCGCCCAAGAGATATTCACGGGGGCCTCGTATCCAGGTGTAAGTCTCTTATAACTATTTATAGTTGGATTTGTGACGGCGGTAATCTCTTTTGCGTGTGAGATGATTCCCCCGACGAAACTCAGAGCGGTTTGGCTTAACCCGTGATCTTTTGAGGAATCGTAAAAGGCATTGTTGCCGTCCGAGAAGAGGCTCATATGGATATGCATTCCCGATCCGTTGACTCCCGAAAAGGGCTTCGGCATAAACGTGGCATGAAATCCGTCGGCTATAGCTATTGTCTTTACAACCCATTTGAATGTCTGAATATTATCTGCGGTCTTCAGTATGTCAGTGTATCTGAAGTCAATTTCGTGTTGTGAAGGGGCCACCTCATGATGTGCCGCCTCAACTTCAAACCCCATTTCCTGAAGAGAAAGCACGATCTGTTTTCTTACCTCCTCACCTCCGTCAACTGGAAGGAGGTCGAAATAACTTCCCGTATCCAGAAACGCTCCGATCGGTTTTCCACGGTCATGGTCTCTCTTGACTATAAAGAATTCTGGTTCAGGACCGGCGTAAGTCTCGAACCCCATACTCTTGGCTCGCTGGATAACTCTCTTCAAAACATATCTTGGATCTCCCTCAAATGGTGTACCGTCAGGTTTGTAGACATCACAGATGAGTCTTATAGTTTTTCCCTGACAATTGTCCCAGGGAAGAAAGGCGAAAGTCGAAAGATCCGGCCGTAGATACATGTCGGACTCCTCGATTCGCACAAAGCCGTCGATTGAAGATCCGTCGAACATTGCACCCTTTTCCAGAATTGTAGGCAGCATTCTTGCAGGAACTTCCACATTCTTCAGCATACCGTTTATATCGGTTATCTGAAGCCTGACAAAACCAATTTCCCCAGATTCGCATTTCTGAATCAATTCTTTTTCAGTCATGTTACTCCCCCGCTATCCTTGCCCGACCCAAGGGCATGAGATACTAAAGTATACGCCAAACTGATAACATTATAAATCATTGGTTGGATTTCTCAGGGATTGATTGATGATAAACTAATCACATGGAGGTGCCTGATGAACATAAAGCGTGCCTTTGTCAGCGTACATGACAAGTCAAGAGTGGAAAAGATCGCTGGATATCTGGTTTCGAACGGTGTAGAAATCATCGCCACTGATCACACTGCGGAATATCTTATAGATCATGGTGTCGAGGCAATAAAGGTCGCTGATTACACTGGGTTTCCTTCGATATTCGACGGAAGGCTGAAAGCTATCCACCCAAAGATTATAGGTGGAATTCTTGCGATCCAGGATCTTCCTGCCCATATTGAGGAAATGAGGGAACATTCGATTCTGCCTTTCGACATGATAGTTATGAATCTCAAGCCTTTTGAGTCCGCCGTAAAGGAATCACCGGATGAGTCTAATCTCTCAAAAGAGATCGATATCAGTGGACCGGCCCTGCTGATGGCGGGCGCCAAGAACCACAGGGACATTGTAGTCATATCCGATCCTATGGATTATGACGAAGTGATTGACAGTTTAGAGGACTGTGGAGATGTTCCCCTTCTTAAAAGAAGAAGATACGCTCTTAAGGCGATCTACGCTGCCTTGCTTTACAATTCTTCCATTCATAAGGCGTTATCGCAGATTTTTGCTTCCGAGAAATACGACTATACGGTCATGGAACACGTTATGCAGCTGCTTTACGGGGATAACCCCTCTCAGAAGGCTCATTTGCTAAAGCTTTCGAAGGAACCTGGTCTGCTTGATGAGGTTCAGATCGGTAATCCCGCCATTGGACTCAAGAAGTCTCAGCTGAGAAACATTAATGTTTTCATGGAGCTTTATTACTACAGCGACAATATTTCGCTTTTCCTTGACAAAGGTAAGATCATAAAAGTCTTTGCGGGCAAGGTACCGGACGATTTTTCCACGGGCGGTCCCGATACGATGTTTGCTTCGACCTTTGCCATCGATGGTGATACTTTGAAAAGACTGAGTGACGATGGCGTAGAAGCTTTTGGAGGCGTTTTCGACCGCGATGCCATACGCGCTGCAAGAGAGAGAGATATCATGATACTGACCGTACCGGTCCATGAAGCGGTGACACTATCGAAGGAAACGTATTCGGGCTTCGGAAACTATTTTGTAAGAGAACTCACATTTGAGATGAAGAAGTATGACCTTGATACAGACGGAAGGCTCGCTCTCTATTGTTCACGCGTGAACAGGGCGAACAATTTCTCGGTTTTCAAAGACGGTGAAAGTCTGCTTCTAAAAAGTGGTTTGAGTTACGAAGAACTTCAGAGTTACGATTTCGGCAGTCATGATTTGAGGGATTCTGTAATGGCTTCTGACAATGATTTGACCGACGACCTGATAGTGAGAATACTTGCCTCCGGGGTTAGACAGATAATCCTTCCCGGCACAAAAAGGACCTATTCGAACAGAAGCATTCTAGTGCTTGGAATAGACTTCACCAGACTGAACAACTAGAGATCACTTGAAAGCTAAGAAAGCAGAATATATAATGTATATACACCATGCTAGGTGGGGAGCTGGCGGTTCCCTGTACCCGAAATCCGCCATACGCGGGGCCGAATGCCTTTTGAGGCTTTGCCGGTTTGGTGTCGGTTTGTCTAAAGGTGTTGAGGATTGAGTCCTGCGCAACGGGAACTTGCGAACCTGGTCAGGTCCGGGAGGAAGCAGCCATAAGCGAGCGCTCCCGTGTGCCGCGGGATTGCTCAGTCTGAGCCGGAAGGCAAATGCGGCCAGGTCGGGAATGTCGATGAAGGATGCATGGTGTTTCTTCTTCTATGTATCGCACCTAATCATCTGCTAGAATTAATATGACAATAATAGACGGTTTTAGGAGGTACATGGGATGTTACTAAAAGGAGAAAAGGCGATAGACTTCTCACTATTCGGTTCGGATCTTAAGGAATACAAACTCAACGAATATCTAGGAAAGAAAGTTGTACTGGTTTTCTACCCCGGTGCGTTTACGAGTGTATGTCAAAAGGAACTATGTACATTCAGAGATTCTCTTGCGAACTTTGAGAGCCTTAACGCTACAATTCTCGGGATAAGTATGGACAGCCCTTTTGCCAACAAAGCTTTCAAGGAGCAAAATTCCCTTTCTTTTCAGCTTCTCTCAGATATTGGAGGAGAAGTATCCGGAAAGTACGGCGGCGTGCATCAGGACTTTGCCGGCGTCAGGGGTCTCACTGTTTCAAAGAGAGCCGTATTCATTGTGAATAAAGACGGGAAAATTTCCTACACATGGGTTTCAGACGATCCCAGAGTTGAGCCAGATTACACAGAAATTTCGAATCATCTTAAGAAGATTTAGCGATGGGGGGATAACCCTAATCGTCTTTGTTACAGGAGGTTAGCATGACAGAATTCAGCTTTCCGGAGCACTCGACGGAGCTTCTTGAAACCCTGAGGGACGGGAGAGTTCTGATCGGAGTGACAGATGGCGTTGAAACGAACTTGATAACCGTTGGCTGGGGTTTCCTGGGTTACACATGGAATCGACCTGTCTTCATTGCCATGATAAGGCCGAGCAGATTCACGCACGATTTTTTCAGAAGCAGCGACGGATTCTCGGTCAATTTCATGTCAGCAAAGTGGCAGGAGGCTCTGGACTTCTGTGGAACAAGAAGCGGAAAGTATTTCGACAAGTTCAAGGAAACCGGATTGACTGCTCGAGAGGGGTTGTCACCTTCAATAGTCGTAGTAGATGAGGCTGACAAAGTTCTGGAGTGTCGCGTTGTTTCAAAGGAAGCGTTGACGCCTTTAGCTCTGAATGGTAGTATAGCCAGCACATTCTATGGCGATAATTCCTATCATTCGCTCATCTTCGGCGAAATTACCGATTCATACACTCTTCCTTGAGAAGACTCCTACAAAGAATGTGAGCAAGAGAGAGGCTACTAGAATTGACCAGAGAATGCATGACGACCAGTTGGGAGTCTGGAGGCTCAGCTTCAGAGAAGAGTCCAGCAGAAGGATATCTCTTGCGAAAATCAGGGAGACTACGGCTTGAAAGGAAGACAGGAATCCTAGAACGAGATTCCAATTCCTTATTCCCGCGCTCAGTGAAGTTACCAAAGCAAAAACGTAGATAAAAAACGAAATAGGTGCGAACACTATTCCTGCGATGAAGATAGGCCTAATCGAGTCGGCATCTTGCACAATGTTAGTCGACATTTGGTTTGCCGTGACTATCAAAACTATCGAAAGCAAACCAACTATGACACCTGCGGCCGTAAAGTATTTGTAAGCCTTTTCCTTTCTGCGAGCATATGCAACGCTTATTGCCCCGCGATCTCTCTTCTTCACAATGAATCACCCAGACAGCTTTTTAGAAAACTAAAACGGCTTAAAGCCGCAAAACACACATTTTTTCTGCATTAACTAGAACGGATGAACCTGGCAGAAACATTATCATTATACTGCAGTTGATAGTGATTATCAAAAACTAATTTAGAGCCAATAACTGTATCGTTTATGCTTATGCATTCGTTTGACTTTAATGCTCATTTTCTTTCCTTCTTTGTAGAGAAAAGCTCAGGACTGCATCAAGGGAAACAAATGATTTTCTCTCCGGGTATTTTTGTTAGGGGAAGGTATCTTCATTGGCGGAAAAACCCCGAGTAGTTCTTTTTCAAAGCCCAAATAAAAAGGTAGAAGCTCTCCAAAACATAAGAAACTCAAAAGAGCTTTCTTTGGATGAGGTTCCCGTGCTGATATAGTCAAATCATAAAATTCAGCAAAGGCCTTATTTTTTTCCAGTTCTTCTATTCCGATCCCTCGATTGAAAACCTTCAAGGTCATATTTGTCTGCCAGATCGCCAGGAAAACCAGTTATCATAAACGGTTGTTGGGCTTTCTGGACGGTTGAGGGGGGATAAGCATGACGAAGCGCATACTGATTATCACACTGCTGGTAATACTCTTGATCTTATCTTCTTGTGTAAAAAAGAATCAGCATCTCATAACTCTTACTGCAAATCCTGCAGAGGTCTGAACAAGGGTCCTCTTTGCTGTGGTTGCGAGACAGCCTTTGGGATTGATTGCATAGTTATGCGTGTTGGCAAACTATCACAGTTCTTACTTGCCTAGTGCAGAAAACGACGCAAAACAGATATCAAATGACACTTCAGCAAAGCTTTCCCTAACTTCATGCATGTGCTGCATTATATCATCGAAGCCCTTATTGCTGCGTAAACCGGGATCTTGAATTTCATATGATGGGTGTCACTAAAGAATTTTCGTGACCATCTCAATGATTGTTCATGTTTAGCCCCACTCATTTTGCAGTTCACCTTACATTTTTAGTGTAGACTAATTTCATGGATATTTTGAAAAAGAAGTGGATGGCGGCCTTAACCGCAGTATTCTGCTCTGTTCTTTGGGGCAGTGCTTTTCCGGTGCTGAAACTGAGTTACGAGGAAATGTCTATCGCTCCGGACGACGTTTCAGCCAAACTTGTCTTTGCGGGAATTCGGTTTCTGGGGGCCGGCATCATCGTGCTTATGCTTTCAATACCCCTTGGTAGAAAGGGTAGAACGAGATTCGCGAAGAAGGACTACCTCCATTTGCTGGCGCTCGGGATACTGCAGACTTTTCTGCTATATTTCTTCTTCTATAACGGGCTGAGCTACACAACGGGTATGAAGTCTTCGATAATAATGGCGGGAGAGAACTTTCTCGTTATTCTTCTTGCCCATTACATATACAAGAATGACCGTTTGAGCTGGAAAAAGACAATTGGGATGATACTGGGATTCGCCGGTGTTTTCCTTGCAAATTTTGAAGTCGGCTTTACTCTGAGCTTCGTATTTCTGGGCGACGGATTCATGTTGATCGCGGCGACAATCGGTGCATTCGGCACCATGTATGCCAAATGGATGTCATCTAGGCGATCTCCCTTTCTCGTGTCGGGATGGCAGCTTTCGATCGGCGGCTTTCTTCTCCTGATTGCCGGCTTTCCCGGGTTGAAGGGGGATTCGCTTGTTTTCACGCTCAAGGGAGATCTCCTTCTGGTATATTCTATGCTTCTTTCGGCCATAGCCTTTTCCTTATGGTACGCGATTCTCAGCTTTCACAAAGCCGGTGAGATCACTATGTTTCGTTTCGTGATCCCGGTGGCCGGTGTCTTTCTCTCGGCAGCCTTTATTCCGGGAGAGGCGCTAAATTCGTATATGGCATTTGCCCTCGTATTGGTTTCGGCCGGTATTGTCGTTGTCAATTGGAAGAAAAGGGTAGTCTCAGAAGATAATTCCGCTCGATAAAATCGAATACCGCTCTGAAAATTCACATCGTGTTGCTGTGGGTTCTTTACTAGCCGTGACCCCGCCCTATCACCGAATAGAAATGCAAGAGATTTTTTTTCGAGCAGAATCATTCCGGCAGAAAGACGCGGCGAAGAAAAGAAAACTGAAGGGAACCCACTCAATTCTATTTTGGGCTTGAAATGGTAACTAGGTAAAGGATAGCCGAAGGCTTCTGACGAATCTAGAACAGCTTTTACATTTGCATACAACGAGAAAGAGAGTCGAAGAGAAAACTGAGTGGATTCTCAACTGGTTTTTCGCAAACCTTCTTGCAGCGAGTCTTATACCAATGGCGCCAAGAGGGGCCGTTGTTAGGATCGAGAGTACCGAAACCGAGAGTATCACATCTCCGTAAGCTACTCCCATTGCTAAGGGTATTCCTCCAACTGCAGCCTGAACTGTGGCCTTTGGCAGATAGGAAATCATGCAGAAGAGCCTTTCGCGAAGATCCATTTGCGAACCGAGAGTGGCGGCCAGAACGCCTGCGCTTCTAAATGTTAGTCCAAGAAGAATTACGAGCAGTCCCATAAGCCATGAGTCGCCTATCGCACGTACGTTGACACTTGCGCCAACCAGAACGAATAAGAATATTTCTGCGACAACCCAGATTCTCTCCATCTTCCCCGCAATCGTGTCGGCGGTTACCGGAAGTCTCTCTCGAAGCACAAAACCTATCGCCATCACTCCCAGGAGAGTCGCTACAGGGAGTACTTCCTCGAGTTTATGGAAAACGAATGCAACAGATAGGATCAAGAGAACCTTCTTAGTGCCCCTAATATGGAATCTCTTTAATAACAAGCTGAAGAGGAACCCAATTAGCGCCCCAAGAGATATTCCGAGAATAATCTCTACTGGTATCATAAGAAAGGACATCCCGATACTGACGTCCTGTCCTCCTTCAATTCCCAAAAACACTGTAAAGAGTATAATGGCCACAACGTCGTCCATTGAAGCTGCCGCAAGAATTGTAGAAGGTATTTCGTTTCTCTTTCCGAAGTCCCTTTCTTTCAGTCTCAGCATCTCGGGACCTACTACCGCATGCGACACCGCCGCAATAATGAAGCCTAGCATTCCGCCTTGAATGAGGCTGAGTTTCAGGAAGAAGTGAGCCATTATCATAATTGAGAAACCTTCGAAGAGGCCCGGAAGAAAACTAAGACGAAGAGCCAGGGGCCCTATCTTCTTGATAATTCTCCGGTTCAATCCGAGACCGGCACGCATAAATATGACTATCAGTGCGAGCAGCCGGACTTCATCGGAAATTGAGAGCAATGATGGGTCTATGAGATTCATTCCACCAGGTCCCAAAGCTATCCCAAGGGAGACCAGGCCTATCAGACCGGGAGGACGAACTCTTTCAAAGAGTGAAAGAACTGCGATCGAGAGAATCACTATAAGTGAGATGCTCAGAATCATATGTTCCTCCAGAGTCAAGCAAAACCAGGCTGGGAATTTTGGTAGAAGCTATTAGCTGGTGGCGGTTCTGGAGGATTGTTCTCCAAGGCAAGCTTCATTGCCTAGAGAATCATATAGTTTATGCGTTATACTGTCAATGACTAGTGAACGGAGGTGATCTCTTGAACACTTTTCTAGCCATTGTTGGCGCATTGTTCCTGCTTTATCTTGCAATTAGGTTCTTCCCTGCGCTGATAATGATTGTAGCCGGCGTAGGAGTGATAATGATAGTGATTTTTGCCATAGCAGGTCTTGTTGCTTTCTTCTTGCCGATCTTATTGGTTGTTGGTCTAATACTGGTTATTGTTAAGCTTGCGTCATGAAAGACACTGATTTTACTGCAATACAGGTCTGGTTTGATCAGGATTCATTTGGAGAAGAGGCATTTCGCAGAAAGATGAGAGACTATGTGGCCGAGGCTTCTCTGTTATGGAAGGGAACGAACCACATTGTCGTCTTCCCCGAGTTCTTTGCGACCTTTCTTTACCCATCCTTCAGGAAGCTGAGCTTCGAGGAGACGACGGCAAAGACTCTTGTCAAATATGCGATTAAGAACATGGGGCTTTCTTTCAATCCCTTCAAGAAGGCTTTTCTGAGGGACGCTCTTGTGATCGAAGCCTATTATCATGATGTCTTCGAAGGCATTGCAAAGGAGTTCGGCACTTATCTTCTTGCGCCTTCGATCCTGCTGCCGGTTATCGACACTGAATCGGAAAAAGGGAGATTCATCCGGGGCGATAAGCTCTACAACCTCGCCTACTTCTACAACCCTTCGGGAAAGGTTGTAGCAAGGGCTTTCAAGCACAATTTAACCAAGGCCGAGAGCTCCATTATCTTTTCCAGAGGACAGCAAGAGCTTAACGTCGTGCACACGGAGATAGGAGTAATTGGTATTGCAATCTGCTATGACATGTTCTTTCAGAGCGAAATAGAGAAACTGGATGCCGCAGGTTGTGAGACAGTTCTTGTTCCTTCGTGCAACTTTGCCTTGTGGAAGGGAAGACTGAGTGACTCGACGCAGGAGAGGATATGGTTTCGTGATGGGCCGATCAAAGCAACATCAGGTAGGGAGAAGATTCGATATCTTGTAAATCCAATGGCGACTGGAATTGTCGGCAGAGACAGGGCGCAGGGGAGATCTTCCATATGGTACGGAGGAAGGGCGCTTGCCGTTGCCAGAGAATTCGATAGGGAAGAGATACTAAACGTTACGATTTAAGGCGGTACGCATTATCAGCAACATATATAAGAGTCTAACACACTTTCTAGACTGGTTTTTCCCTTCCACTGATACTCATTTTAAAAGTCAAAAATCTGGAGTATGTACAATTCTTTTTTAGTGATACTGCTAAGATATACCAAGGAGGAATGTTATGAGAATTACTGTCGTTCATGACACGCCGCTCAATCTTCATCATCAAGAGATGGTCAATAGTGTCGTGAGCTCGCTCGAGAAGATTTTCGAAGTTGATTCGAGACCATTTGAGATCGATGCTGTGGGCAGACTTAGAGGCACTGATCTCGTATTCAATCTCACTACCGCCATGGGCAATACCGAGAGGCAGGTCCATCTTCCGGCCGTGCTGGATCTTCTGGGCATACCCTTCACCGGCTCGGGCACTACGGCCAACGCTCTTTGTATAAACAAGACGCTCACAAAGTTAATCATGAAGGCCTATGGAATATCCACTCCCGAATTCTTTTCGGTACGTCCCGGAGAAACTGCCGACAACCTTCCGTTCAGTCCGGCGATCGTCAAACCCGTCAAGGAAGGAGGCGCAAAGGGTATCTGGGAGGACTCGGTTGTGGAAAGCGTTGATGACATGCAGAGAGCGGTTTCACGTATTCACGAGAGATTTCAACAGCCCGCTCTCGTTGAGAGATTCATTGAAGGAAGGGAGTTCACCGTCGGGATTGTTGGCAATGAAGTTCTTCCAATCATGGAGATAGATTTCTCGTCACTGCCAGATCACCTTGAAACCTTCTATTCCTACAGGGTGAAACAGTTTCACGGTGACGAGACGAATTACATCTGTCCCGCGAAGATCTCGCGGAGAGAGGAAACAGTTATAAGAGAGTTTTCGATGAGAGTCTTCCAGGTGCTCGATCTAAAGGACTATTGTCGCATAGATTTAAAGATCGACGACGAAGGTAAGATCTACTTCCTGGAGGTCAATTCCCTTCCTCTCCTTGTACCGGACTACTCCGATATCGTTAAGATGGCTGAGACCAGAGGGTGGAGCTACGAAGATCTCATTAACAGAATCGTCGCTTCAGCAATCCGTAGATATGGAATCGGGAAAGAAAATGGAAGAGTATAAAGAGATCCTAGATTACATAAGGCAGGTTCCGGTGATCGACACACATGAACACCTGGTCCATTCTGAAGATTTGCTCCAGGGGCGCGACGATGTTCTTCAAGAGTTTCTCATTCACTACATGAGCTCCGACCTGATCTCTTCGGGGCTCTGCCCGGAGGTTCTGGCCATCGCTAGAGATAGTGAGAGAGATCTCGTCTACCGATGGAAGCTAATTGAAGATTACTGGGAGTTCTGCAGGCACACCGGCTACGCTAGGGCTCTAGATGATTCGATAAGAGAGATATACGGGATCGACGGAATAAGGGGTTCAACAATAGAGGAGCTAGGAGAGAAATTCAGGGAGGCAAACAGACCGGGGCACATGAGAGAGATCCTGAAGGATTTATGTAACATAGAACTCGCGATAATTGATCCATGGACGGGCCGATTCGAGTGCGACAGGAGCCTTTTCAGAAGGGTCTGGCAACCACAAAACTACATAATTCCCATGCCTCCGGAATTCGATATAGTAGGTTGGCTGGAGGAGACCTACGCCGTAGAAATCAGATCGCTCAACGACTGGCTCAAAGTCTTCGAAATGGAGTTAGACGAGAATATTTCGAACGGCATCGTCGGTCTGAAGAGCGTTCTGGCGTATCATAGGCCGATTAGATTTGAAGAAGTAAGTCTAGACGATGCCGCAACTGCATTTCGTAAGGCCCTTGAAGAAAGGGGAAGAAGAAGGCCCGATCGTAACAGAGGCCTCTTGATTCCCGAAATAGTGCAGGATTATGTGATGCATTACATACTTTCCGTGGCAAATGAACGGGGTCTTTTCATTCAGTTTCACACCGGGTTTCTCGAAGGTAATCGTGGAATACTGAGTAATTCTAATCCCGAACTACTAGAAAATCTCTTTTCAAAATATCCGCGCGTGAAATTCGATCTCTTTCACATAGGATATCCTTACTGGGGAGTCACTGCGGCTCTTGCCAAGACCTATCCAAACGTCTTCATCGACATGTGCTGGTCTCACATCATATCGCCAGTTTCTGCGCGGAACGCTTTGAGCGATTTTCTGGATGCGGTACCGTTCAACAAGATTTCCGGTTTTGGCGGGGACTATGCAATCGTTGACGCGATCTACGGCCATCTCAAGATCGCGAGAGAAAACATCGCCCGGGTTCTTGCGGATAAGATAGGAGATAGTACTCTTACTGTTTCACAGGCGGTAAGAATTGCCGAACGGCTTCTCCATGACAATCCGAAAGAAATCCTCCTTAACAATCTTTGATCTGTGAAGCAGTCTCAGCAAATACCTTTTTGGAGAATAAGAAGTGTGGAGATTATTTGACACATGAGGAGAGGTTCAACCTGGTTCTGGAGATTTCCGGAAAGCTTTCAAGAGAGATGAAGGGCAATCTGATTTGCTTCTGGCTGTTGGTTCTACCTCAAGAGGGACCGATACTCACTGGTCCGATCTAGAAATGCTTATGATTACCAAAGAAGAGGTCCCAAAGAAAACCTTTCTGAAAGGCTTGGTCCCGGTCACTACAAATTCGATAACTGAAAAGATACTCTGCGGAATACTCGAGGAACCGGGAGTTGAATGGCCATTCTATGCTGGACTCGTAAAGAACCTTGTCGTACTGGAGGGCGATGCATCGAAGCCCGAACAGTATTATGATCTTGCTCGCAGTGTTCCTGAAGAAAAGTTCAGGAGGGCCTTGAAGGAGAATCTCTCGGAGCTCGTATTCGAGTCGTGCGGGAGAATCTTCTCCTGCATTGCAAGGAAGAGATACGAGGATGTTTACTGCGCAGTGATAGAGACCCTGCTAGAAATGAAAACCGTTCTTTGCCTTTTGAAATGTACTCACGTTAACCATGACTACTTCGAAGGGCTGCAGGAGAGTTTCAAGTTCAGAAAGTTGCCAGAACGATATCCCGTCCTGGCAACCAGATTATGGAGGAGCAGAAGTCCATTCGACATTGCAAACTACTCGAGAGATCTCTTTAGGAACTATCTCTCTCTCTTGAGAGAAGAACGGCTTCTTCAGAAATGACAGAGTCTACTTACGAACATAACGCCTGATTGTATGAAAACCCCCACGATTTACGGCACGTAACCGGTATCTGTGACCCACAAACTGATGTTGTCGAACATGACATACGAATAGTTGTAATTACTGGTGGACATTCTTACCCCATTTGTTCCAGAGGGAACCGGTGTGAAAGAAAAACTCCTCTTGAACGTTCCATCTACATATACTGCCGCGCCACCCGTTGACATATTGAAGACCACTTTGACTCTATACCAGATTCCCGGACCAATATCCATTACTCTTTCCGAGTGATAGGAGCCGCCCTCTTGTGTCCAGCAGACGATGGCTCTCTTTCCATCAAGATAGCCTATTCCTGTATACGCTAGCGAGTTGTTAGGACCGATCCAGCCCCACCTTGGAATTGAGGTTGAGGCTAGTCTGACATCGTATTCCAGATAGCCTAGTTTGAATGGATCTACCTTTGGAGTGTATACGACGCTGTAACCGTTTCCACCGTAAAAAGCAATTACCTTTCCATGGCCGGCGATCTCTGTGATTATGGGGTTTGTAACGCTGCCGTACTCCTGGTAATACCACGGTCCAAATGAGCTGACGATTGAACCTGCAGAATATGATTCGAAATTCTCGACAAAGGCTTGCGTCGGTGCAGTACGGAAACGCCATACCGGTCCGGTCGTTGAGGCTCCCTTGTTGTCCTTCGCCACTATCTGCCAGTAATAATAAGTAGAGCTGTTGAGAGAGCCGGTCGAATACGTTCTGGTGCTTGTATTTGTTTTAAAGCTCAGCGCCGCAGGAGAGAGACCGAAGTATACGTCGTACGTGACCGGATCACCGTCCGGATCTCCTCCAAACCACGTCAGGGTCAAAGCGGCAGGCTGTGTCATTGCATTGTTTGCCGGCAAGGGTTTCCCGGGGACGTTTGGAGGATTATTGATGTGGCTCGCGTTGATATTTATCTCGACAGTCTGATCGGTCACCCCTCCGTTTCCATCGTTTGCCCTGATGGTCGCGTTTCTTGTGCCCGAATCGCTCAGTGCAGGAGAGTAAGTAAACGTACTACCGGTTACTGAACCGACACCTGCTACCTTTGAAAAAGAGATCGCATCTCCGTCGGGATCGTACGCGAAGAGTGCCACGTCGAGCGTGAGAGTCTTTCCGGCGGTGACATATTGCGGAGAGGGTATAGAGAGCTCCGGAACTCTGTTCTTGTTGGTCACGGTCACCTGGAAACTCGTCGTTGCAGTTGCGCCTTTCGAATCAATCGCCCTGAGTTCTACGTTATACACTGCAGCCTCTTCAAAATTCATTGCGGCTTCTTCATAGGAAGGAGTGTATTCGTAGTTGTTGCCGTCGATTTCTCCCGGCCCTTCGGGTATATCGAAGGCCAGGGCATCTCCGTCGGGATCGCTGGCGTAAGTCGTTAGAAGTATCGTAAGAGTGGAACCCTCCTGTACTGTCTTGTCGGGAACAGTCAACCAGACCGGGGGATCATTTTCCGGTGTTACGGTCACGTTGAAGTTCTCGCTTGCCGCTCCTCCCTTCCCGTCATTTGCAGTGATTGTGACGGCATAGACTGCCGACTCTTCGAAATCCGTAGAGGCTTCGCCTATTCCCGGGGAGTATGAGTAAACCCCTCCCGCGGAAATACTTCCTTTGCCCGATAAAGAGAAACTTAGAGAGTTGCCGTCGGGGTCGGACACGTGGTCGGAGAGAGTTATTTCGAGAGTCTCCGTTTCTTCCACGCTTCTGTCTCCTACCGGCAAGTTCCATACAGGGTCGTTGTTTTCAGGATTGCGAGGACATGCGGTAAGTAAGAGAATGATCAAGATACTTAAAAGCAGTACAAGACGGTTCCTTTTCACTACCATCTATAACACCTCCCCGGATTTGGCCGTTCTTAGGGTTTACGGAAGACTTCATTCTCTCTTCACAGTCTATTTCTCGAAAGGAATAAATCATCTTTCCGGCCAAAGACTCACCGATTAAGAAAAGAAGATGCGATTATTTCTAATGAGGATTTTAGATATCTCTATGCCTGTAATTTTGACGAATAATCCGGTCATGAAATAATTAGGGAATGAAATCTTCATACTGCTCACCATCGATTTCCGATTCTGGTATTCGTAAATAGACTGTTCATCTAACATAATGGTCTCTGAAGCTAGAGTTTCGAACAAAAATATCGAAAAATGGCGGATACATGAATGAAGATATATTGCAAATTGAGGCAAATGCCGGAACTGACAATCTGCAGCAATCAGATAATCGGGCTTCGATTCTCACCATCACTCCTCATTACTGCTCATCATTACCTACATAATCTTCTCTGGAGATCTATCATCCTGTTCCTTAGTTCCAGAATCAGCTAAAATTCTCGCGTCTCTTCAGTCCCGCCATCTCACTTATTCTCTCGATTTTTAACTAAGAACTAAGAACATGGACAGGTAGCGTCAAGACTAAGAACCGCTTTTCTCTCTTGCGAGACCCTACGCCCTACAACCCTAGACCCGGTTCTTCCTTCAAAGACACCCTCCGCCACTACGTGGCCCTCCTCCCTCAAGGGAGGATTTAAGATCAGGATCATCAGGATTCGAATACGAACTCATGCAAGAAACAGCTAATTAATGGTATTTAACTCACTTATTTATGTGCAATGATGAGCTTTTCAGGGATGTGGAAATCCCAGGATCGACTGAAGTTAAAACGTTTAGATTCAGAATTCCAAGCTCTGGCACAATGCTCCTCTCTTCTCAGACTCTCACAATCCTTCCTGATCAGTTCAGCAAAGGCTATAATCAGGTTGTCTAGCTTGAAACAAAATTGAGCAGAGGTGAGCAGATGACATCGCGTGAAAGAATCCTTACCGCTTTGGACCACAACGAACCTGACCGCGTTCCCATCGATCTGGGAGGAATGAGGTCGACTGGTATTCATGCTAAAGCTTACAGGAGGTTTGTCGATTATCTCGGTTACCGTGATCTTCCAGTAAAGGTTTTCGATGTTCATCAGATGCTTGCCTTTGTCGATGATGAGATCAGAAGAGAAGTCCATTCCGATGCGATCGAACTCAAGAGACTGAATGGAGGCTTTGAAACTCGAATCGATTCCTGGAACGGGCGAAACATCTTTGATGATGGATCGAGATACCTCTTTCCAGATGGATTCGACCCGAAAGTGAAAGAGGACGGTTCACTCGTAATCGAGAGGGACGGTGTCGAAGTTGCTGCAATGCCCCGGGGCGGCCACTACTTCGACAGGAGCTACTTTCCCCTGGCCCATGCCGGGAGAAAAGAGGAGATCTCGGCCCTTGTTATGCCAAGATTGACTGGCGAGGAAATCGAGTTCTTGAAGGCTCAGCTCACGGGAATACGCGAATCGACAGACTGCGCCGTGATCGGGGCTTTCGGGGGGAACTTCCTTGAGGCCGGCCATTCAATGTTCGGGTACCAGGAGTTCATGGAGAGGCTCATTACCGATCGGCCTCTCATGGAGTTCTTTCTTGACCGTCTTCTAGAGACCTATCTTGTAGATCTGGAGAAGTATCTCTCTGCCCTGGGAGACGATATAGATATTATTCAGATCGGCGACGATTACGGCACCCAGGAGAACACCGCGATATCGCCACGAATTTTCAGATCTATCTTCAAACCTAGACTTAAGACCCTGTGCGACTTCATTCATAGGAAGAAACCCGATCTTTTCATCTTTCTTCACTCCTGCGGGTCTGTCTATACCTTCATACCAGATTTCATAGAAGTCGGTGTTCAGATACTGAATCCGGTTCAGACCAACGCGAAGAATATGGAGCCGGAAAGGCTGAAGAATGAATTCGGAAGAGATATCGTCTTCTGGGGAGGGGGATGCGATACACAGCACGTCCTGCCTTTCGGAACACTAAAGGACCTTGAGGACGATATTCGCCGCCGCATCGACATTTTTTCTCCTGGGGGAGGCTTCGTTTTTTCTCCCATCCACAACATTCAGGCCGAAGTACCACCCGAAAAGATCTTCAGACTTTTCGAGTGCGCATACGAATACGGTTCTCAATAATACCCGCTGAAGAAACTGCTCTTGTTCTAGACTTGAGACGTTTTGCTACGAACGATAATTTCTGCCGGCTCTGAAGAAGGCTGAGATGTTTTCTGGAGGTGTCTCCAGTGGGATGTCACACCCGGAACTTAAAATGAAGTTGGGTACGTCCTTCATTTTCTCTAGAAGTTTTTCAGTCTCTCTTTCGACTTCCTCTTCATTTGACTGAAGAAAGACCTTAACAGGATCTATGTTTCCAATGATGAAAACATTCTCGGGGACTCTCTCCGCTGCAGCCTTCAGGTCCACCATGCTGTCGAGGCTCAATCCGTAGGCGCCGCTGGCGCCCATAGGTTCTACTATGTGTTCCGTGTCTCCACAGATGTGATAAATCAAAGGTTTTGAAAGCTCGGATCTTAGCCTTTCAAAATAGGGAAGCGCAAAACGTTTAAACTGTCTCTTAGACAAAAGCACCGCCGTCGGTTCGAGAACGGCTATCATGTCTGCGCCGTGGTCGATTAGCGCTTTCGAATATTCACTTACAACCCTTGAGGAGAAGTCAATTACGCTCTCTGCAAAAGCCGGATCTTCTATCAGTTTCATACAGAGGTCTGTAACCCCAACCAACTCTCCTGCGAGGCTAAGTGGGCCTATAACGTAGCTGCCCCTCTTTCCCGGCAGTTCTCTTGCCATTTTATCCGCAACCTCTGTGAAGACCCTCATTCTCCCGGATACGCCGCTCCAGGAGTTTACCACTGAGGACAGCTCGTCCGGTCCCTTTATTGGATGTTCCTTCACGTAGGGATTGTTATCCTCGGGGAAGCCGACTTCCAGTCCTAACGCCTCGGCTTCGACCGTCAGATCCATCATGAAGAAGATCCCGTCTGGCTGAAACTCCTCCATAAGCTTGGTCAAAGAGCTAAACTGGATTTTCGCGTTTGTGAGATTCTCTTTGAGCTTCGTTCCCGTCAGCCTTGCGCCCGGCGCGCCGAGCAAAGGTATGATTGATCTATTGAAGGCCATTGCTTATCCCTCCCTTAAGGCAAGATTGTCAACGAAAATCTCGTTGAAATCCTTTCTGCCAGATAGTTCAACGTAGTATATGATGTTGCTAAGATTCTCCGCTCTCTCTCGAATCCCGCTGTCCAGAACTGCCAGAACTGCACCGAGACCGGCCGCATTACCGACGGGTGAAACTCTTTCGACTGGGACATTGGGAAGCATGCCTATTCGCAGAGCGTTCTCGGGGTCGATGTAGTTCCCGAAGGCTCCGGCAAGTAAAATCCTGTCGATGTCTCGTGTCTCGATGCCGGCCCGGTCCATCAAGATGGATACTCCCGCTCGAATGGCTGCCTTTGCAAGCTGCACTTCACGAATATCTCTCTTGTTTATACGCACTATGCCCGCAGGGCCTTCAAGCTCGAAGTACTCTCCTTTGATTCGTCCCGATTCAGTAAGAATACCGGCACCTATCATTACGGCAATCGCGTCTATCAGTCCCGAACCACAGATTCCAGAAGCATTCGAACCATTTACCGTACTGAACCCGATACCTTCTCCATTGAGCCATACATGATCGACCGCTCCCGGCCTGGCAATAGTTCCCTGACTAATATTGCCTCCTTCGAATGCCGGACCTGCCGCTGTGGAGCAGGCGAAGATTCTGTCGCCCTTTTTGAGGGCCATCTCCCCGTTGGTCCCGATGTCTACGAGGAGAACGTTGCCGGAATCTTCGATAAATCCCGACGAAAGAATACCGGCTGTGATGTCCGAGCCAACATAGGCGGAGATTCCCGGCATTATGTAGATTTTCGAATTTGGAATGGACTCTTCTAGATCCAATTCCCGTGACTCGAATACCTTTCCTCCCGTGAATACCGGTATGAAAGGGGAGGAGGCGATTCTCTCGGGGCTTATTCCAAGAAGGATGTGGATCATTGTCGTGTTTCCCACTATCGAAGTATCGTAGATCCTTTCCTTCGATACTTCGCTTTCCTTGCAAAGATCGTCGATCAGCTTATTGAGTGTTTTCAAAACTGCTATTCTCAGTTCATCGATTCCTTCGGCTCTCTTTATTGTGTAATCTATCCTGGAAATGACATCCTGGCCATATGAAGACTGGGGATTTGGGGCAGATCGAACAGCAAGAATCTCTCCCGACTTGAGATCCGCCAGGTAAACTGCGAGAGTTGTCGTGCCGATGTCGATAGCGACGCCGAAGATCCCTCTTTCGTCAGAGAAAGGTAGTATGTCTATTACTTCACTTCCGTACATGACGGCCCGGCCTCTGTAATCTATCTCCCTAATAATATGGGGAAGCCTTCTCAGTAGATTCAGTCTGTCAATCCGGGGCTTTTCTGTAACGAGAGCACTGATCAGTCTTGAATAGTCTGAAGCCTGGTCATGGATATCCGGCCTTGAAAGAGAAAACTCTTCGAGTCTAACCAATGGGGATATCTCTCGCATCAAGGCCTTCGGAAGAGGCGGTTTGGAAACTGCAGAATCCACTGCCGGATCCTCCGTTTTGACTCTGACATCGGTCATGACTTTGAACTGGCAGCTCAGCCTGTATCCGGCCGCAATCTCGTCTCGTGTCAGAAGTCTTGCCTCGGTAAGGGTTAGTGGGAAGGCCTCGCTTCCTTCAGCTACAAGGGCCTTGCACTTTCCGCAGTTCCCCCTTCCCCCGCATACGGCACTTATGGGCTGAGACTCCCTTCTCAAAACATCGAGCAGAATCTCGCCTCTCTTTGCCGTCACCGTTCTTTGCGAAGGCAGGAATATGACCTTATGCACAGCTTCTTTCATTATTTATCTTCTCTCCTCATCGGTATCCTCTATTCTATTTAGCCTATCCCTTCACTCGATAGCTACACTGCAGCGGGCTCTTTGTTGGCGGCAAGATTGGGCCATTCTATTCAAGGGAGTTCCTCAGCTTCTCATCATATGGTGCGCTCCTGTAATTACAGTTAACCCTTTTGCAAACCATGCAGCTCCTGTAATCCTTCTCGGATTGAAAGGCGATTCCCGAAATCGATTTCGTCGGAATCATGAGAAGAGATTCCTTCAGTTCGACCCCAATTTCCTCCTTCACATTTCCAATCAAGGAAAACAACTCCTTCTGCTGCTGCAAAGGCCAGATCTCCGCATCACCCGAACCCGGAGACATCCAAACTAGATTTTCGATCAGGTTATTCCTTGAAATCTCCCTTCTCATGAATTCGGCTGCCTCACTGAGTATGTGCTCCAGCAAGCTATCCCAGAGAAAGATCTTGAGAAAGTCTGCACGATCGAGCGGGTACTCGTAAAGTTCTCGTCCGGAAGTTATGACGAACGGGAAGACTCTGCCTACCGAATGGAGTTTTTTCGACAGGAGACGGCTCTCGAAGCGAACACCTTCTATCGTAACTTCGTCTCCGTTAACGCAGTCGACGAAGCAGGTCCTGTAGATTGCCTTTGGGTTGGCGGTTTTGCGGGCGCACTTGACGAGCTCTTTGAGAGTAGACTCTTCCTCAGAACCGGCTCTGATCCGCAGGCTTTCTCCAAGCGAAGCCAAATCTATATCGAAAGGAATGCCTTTCAAAACTGCGATGTTTTTCTCGCGTTCTACCATGAACGGACCGAATCGGAAGCCGGTTCGAAGTATCTAGCGAGAGTTGAATTCATTTCCGGCCTCCAACATTGCCAGGTAGTTTTTCACCGGGATGTAGTTGGCGACGGTGTTGCCCGTGCCTAAAGCATACCCGCCTCCCGGAGCGCATTGTTCGAGAGTCTCGAGCGTTCTCTTCCTAACTTGCTCGACGGAGGCATGGCATAGAAAATCAACATCTATTCCTCCTAGGATCGAAATTCTCTCGCCCCATCTTCTCTTCACTTCGGTAACGGGCATTATCTGGTCTTCAAAGGAGTGTTTTGCATCGACACCGGCGTCTATGATATCGTCCATCACAGTGGTTAAGTTGCCGCAACTGTGAAGGACAAAGGGTTTACCGTTTGCATGTACCACACTGGCTATCTCTTTGTACCACGGGAAAACAAGTCTTCTGAGATGTCTCGGAGAGAAGATGGTCGATGTCTTGTATCCCAGATCGTCTCCAAAACAGTATGCTCCCACGCAGTCCATCGAAGAGATTATCTTCGCGGCTCCGACCAGAACATTGCCGATCTTTTCGTTGAGAGTGTTGACCAGCTCGGGATCCTCGTAAACGGCCATGGAGAGATTTTCGACACCCATCAGGAAGCTGGAGTGCTCAAATGGCCCACCGGAAGCACCTCCAACTACTTTCATCCCTTCGGGAAGGTGGTCTCCCAGCTTACGGAAAAGGTCGAAATCAACAGCTTCCTCTGGCTTCGGCCAGTCCGCTTCCTGGAGATCTTTCAGGGTCTTGATAGGGCCACCCTTTTCATTCATCCACTTCCTGCTTTCTCTCCTGTATGTGGCCGTGTCTTCACCATGGATGTAATCGGGAGTTGGAAAGCGCGGAGCCTGATAGAAGGGAACGTAGTCATATCCCATTTCCTTATAGAAACCGACCAGCTGGTCGAAGTATCTGTCGGGATCCTCTTCTAATTTTGCAAGTTTGTAGCCCATAACTTCTTCCATTATTTCATCGTCGGCGAAAAGCTCAAAGAAAGGAACTCTGCAAGGTTCTCCGTTACGCCTGAAGACGTCCAGAATCACTGAAAAATCGGGTGCCGGTTTCAACTAGATCCCCCCATTTTTTCCAAAGGCTCAAAACTTCTCAAGCTCCGATCGGATTCAAGTGTATCGGGTATTCATCAAAAACATTCTAGCATCAATTCACATCTCAAATGAAGCCTCTCTCTTGAGTAGATTTAATTATGATGCATTACGGCCTCAACGGATGTGTAGCTGCATTTACGGGAATAATCAACTTACGAAAGAAAGCCTGAAAATCGGACCTGTCGGTACTGTTATAATCATCATGAGATGAGTCTGATGCCCCGCATTCAACTCTCTTCATGCCTCGAGGTGAAGCCAGATGAGACTTATTACTAAGAAGATGTTTTTAGAGTACGATTACTGCCCCGTCAGGGGATGGATCGAGAGGAATGAACCCCGGGAATTCAGGCCGACCATTGCAGAGGATTTCAGGATGAAGGAAGGCCTCGATGTCGGGAGAAGGGCGAGAAGTCTCTTTCCTGAAGGTATTCTGATAGAGGAACCGGATCCATTTGAGGCCTCCTTCATAACCGAACGGATTATCGGCGACAGGCGGTCCGTAACTCTTTTCGAGCCTGCTTTCATAAGCGGCGATTTCGTCTCCAGGGCCGATGTTGTGAGAAAAGAGGGCGAGGAACTGGATGTCTTCGAGGTCAAGTCCAGCCTTGCCGGTTCATCGAACACAAAGGACTACATAAGGGATCTCTCTTACACGGTATCTGTAGTAGAAAACTCGGGTTACAGAGTCAAGAAAGCATGTTTGATCATGATCTCAAGAATGTATCGCAAGGGCGATGACGACCGGAAGCTTTTTGAGATAATAGACGTAACTGGCGAGGTCTCGGAGCAGAAAATCGAGATAAAGGCCAAACTCGAATCTGCCTCAGCTGTCTTGACTTCAACATTGATCCCTTCCGGTTTGCTGGGATACAAATGCAGGGACTGCGAGCATCTTCGAAGATGCTTCGGCCTGGAAAGGAAACAAAGCATCTTTGAGCTTCCCAGACTGGGTGCCGACAAGACAGATGCTTTGATCGAAAAGGGATACTTCTATCTAGAAGAGCTTCCTCAAGAGGCACTCGGCGACAAACCACTCCTGCAAAGGGTCTTTCGCGGTGCTAAGTCGGGAAGGCTGGTGCTTGACGAACCCGAAGAACTGCGAGAAAAGCTGAACAGTCTCAAGTATCCGATAGGTTATCTCGATTTCGAGACTGCCGCCTCGGTTATCCCCCTTTACGATGGACTGGCGCCCTACGAGGGGATTCCGTATCAGTATTCACTGCACATTCGAAGGGAAGCCTCGGGCGTCCTGGAACACAGGGAGTTTCTCTACGACGATCCTTCGAGGGATGAGAGTCTCCTGCTCGCCGAAAGACTTGTTGAGGACCTGAAGGACTGCAGAACACTTATGGCACACCATGCTTCCGTCGAGAGGAATATTCTCAGATGGCTGTCTAACAGATACAAGGATTTCCCAGAGCTCTCAGAACAGCTCATATCCTTCTCGGAAATATTCGTAGATTCAGAACTCCTTGTGAAAAACCACATATATCATCCAGACTTCGGGGGCAGCTTCTCGATCAAAAAACTTCTTCCTGCACTTGTAGAAGGGGTTGGTTATGAAGGGCTGTTTATCCACAACGGTGACGATGCCAGGTATGTTTTCGTGAACATGGCTCTGGGAAATTACAGAGAGTCAGAGATAGAGAAAATAAGAAGAGATATGCTTGAGTACTGCAAGATGGACACACTTGCGATGGTGGAGATTCACAAGTTTCTATGCGATCTTTCATCGGAGTAAGGATAGTACAAATGGATAAAAGAGTAATCGGCAGACGACTTAATCGAATTCTTTTCAAAGTAGAATAGTGTGGTCATCAAATTAGGTTATTATGAATCATGCACAGTTTTTGGCATAGAGAGGATGTGACGACATAGAATTCTTCAAGATAAAGAATCATGAGGTATCGCTTCCGCTAATTCAGGGAGGAATGGCCGTAGGGATATCTCTGGATAACCTGGCCGCTTCCGTTGCTAATGAAGGTGGAATAGGGGTTATTGGAACTGCAGGTATAGGTATGACGGTTGAAGGTTACAGAAAGAATTTCAGGCAGGCAAGCATCGATGGCCTCAGGAATACCATAAGAAGGGCAAGGGAGAAGACTAAAGGGGTTCTGGGAGTAAACATAATGGTGGCCCTCACAAACTACGCAGAGATGGTGGCAACGGCCGTGAAGGAGAAGATAGACGTGATCATCTCGGGCGCAGGACTCCCTCTAGATCTCCCCTCTTATCTCGAGGAAGGATCGGAAACGGCTATCATTCCTGTAGTCTCATCTCTGAAGTCCGCGACTGTAATATTCAAGAGATGGTTTAGCAGGTACAAGTACATCCCCGACGGTTTCGTTGTGGAGGGACCAAAGGCGGGCGGCCACCTCGGATACAGAGTCGGGGAGATCTTTTCTGAAGAGAGTTCGCTCGAGAAGACATTACCCGAAATTAGAAGGTTTGTGGATCAAGTGAAACGGGATACCGGGAAGAACATACCTGTGATAGCGGCCGGGGGCATATTTGACAGAGATGATGTCGAGAGAGTCTTCAAGCTGGGAGCTTCTGCCGTTCAAGTGGGAACTGCCTTTGTGGCAGCGGAAGAGTGCGATGCAGACTACAGGTTCAAACAGGCATTTGTAAATGCGCGCAGCGAAGATATCACGATTATCAAGAGTCCAGTGGGAATGCCTGGAAGAGCGATCAGGAACAAGTTCATAGAAGATGTCGAGGAGGGAAAAAGAAAGCCCTTCAAATGCGCCTATCAATGCATAAAGACATGCAATTACAGAGAAGCGCCTTATTGCATTGCGGAGGCACTCATGAATGCGTGCAAGGGAGATCTCGAAAACGGGTTTGCCTTTTGCGGAAGCGAGGTACACAGAATAAGCGGTATCACTACCGTGAAAAAGGTAATAGATAGACTCTTTGGAGAAAAGTGCTGAAGTAATCTTTTTCATTGCGCTTTTCAATACTAGCTCTTTGAACATATAAGACCTGCGGGAGGTTGAAGATGGAAAGTCTGGAGAAGATAAGGAACGCGATAATCGAGACAATGCCGGCAGAGGCAAAGGTAGCCACTGAAGAGGCTCTGGCTGAAGGCCTCAGCGCGAAGGAAATCCTGGATGGTGCACTTATCCCGGGCATGGACGAAGTCGGGAAGCTCTTCAGGGAGGGCGAGTATTTCGTTCCCGAGGTCCTTGTTGCCGCCAAAGCGATGAACCAGTGTATGGACCTTATCGAGCCGCTTCTTGTAAGCGGGGGAGTCAAGAAGATCGGGAAGGTAGTCGCCGGTACCATAGAAGGAGATCTCCATGATATTGGAAAGAACCTCGTCTGTATGATGCTCAAGGGAGCGGGCTTCGAGATAATAGATCTAGGAGTCGATGTGAAGCCCGAAGAGTTCGTTGAGGCAGCAAAGGGTGCGAAGCCCGATATTCTTGTGATTTCAGCCCTGTTGACAACTACCATGCTGAATATGCCCAGAGTGATTGAAGAACTTAAGAAGGCAGGAATTCGTGACAATGTGAAGGTCTTGATAGGCGGGGCACCTGTCAGCCAGACCTATGCCGAGGAGATCGGGGCAGACGGCTATTCTCCAGATAGCTCGGCAGCGGTCGAACTGGCAAGAAGACTCGTTTCTTGAGTGATTCAGTGGTTTCTTCTCTTGATGAGGATCGAAAGCTAACTGCTGGAGAAGACGAAGAAAAGGAATTATTTCCCGCTTCCATCTCTTTCAAGCTTTATTGCCTGTTTTGATGGCAGCTAGATGAATTGCTATAATATTTAGGTATTCATTCGTTTATTTGTCTTGTATGGTTTTCATTTGATGGCGGATAGACCGTCTCGTTACGGATGGAGGGTTAAGTATGCTTATCGCCCTGATAATTCTGTCGATAGTTACACTGATCTCCTTTCTCTTCGTGATTGCATCAGTTAGAAGATTATCCCGTAGTATCAAGAAGAACCAGGAGCTACAACTCAGCCTTAAGGATCTCGAAAGGGATGTCTCGGATAGAGATGAGAAGCTCAAGTGGCTGACTTCTGCCAAGGAGGAACTTGAATCAACTTTCAAAGCGATTTCCTCGGACGTTTTGAATTCCAGTACTGAAAACTTCATTCGACAGGCAAACGACAAGTTCTCTGGCCTACTGAAACTCCAGAAAGAAGACTGGGGAAGCCAGAAAAAGGATTTCGAGAGCCTTGTCAGCCCGGTAAGAGACAATCTTGAAAAGCTCGAGAAAAATGTTAAAGAGCTTGAATCGAAAAGGGAAGGAGCTTATAAAGCTCTTGAAGAGCAGCTGAAGATGCTTTCAGAAGCCAACACCGACCTCAGACAGGGCGTAACGGATCTCAAGAGCGCCTTGAGAAACAGATCGACACGCGGCCGTTGGGGCGAGATAGAGCTTCGACGCATTGTTGAGCTCAGCGGGATGACCGAGCATGTTGACTTCGTGGAACAGGAGTCTATCGATAACGGTAGACCGGACATGATAGTGAAGCTGCCCAATAACGCCTTCATTCCCGTCGATGCCAAAGTGCCGCTGGACAGTTATTTGACAGCGCTGGAAGAAGAAGACGAATCTCTTAGAAAGCAGCTCATGGGTAACTACGCGAAGAATGTCCGCGATACCGTCAACAGGCTTGCCGGTAAAAAATACTCGGAGGCCTTCAGTAGAACGGCCGATTTTGTTGTCATGTTCGTTCCTCTGGAATCGGCAATCAACGCCGCCTTTCTCGCAGATCCTGAACTTTTCGAATATGCCGTTTCAAGAAAGATCCTGATCGCCTCTCCCGTCAATCTAGTTGCATTGCTCAAGTCCGTTGCATATGGATGGCAGCAGTACAGTCTTACAGAAAATGCCGAGCGTCTCGTTCAAGCCTCTAAGGAACTCTATGAAAGATTTCGGGTCTTTTTTTCCCATTACAGCAGATTACAGGGCCATCTCAAAAACGCCGTAAAGGCCTACAATGATGGGGTGGGCTCCTTTGAAAGCAGACTGCTACCCAAAGTCAGGGAGATAGAAGCACTTGCCGAGGTAAAGGAAAAACTGGAAGAGATCGAGGAGATCTCCGACGAACCGAGATCAACGAATCTTGCCGGCCGAGATTGAACTGCTCATCCCAAAGCGCTGTATAGACTGTAAGCAGTAATATACCGGAAAGCGCGAAGTTCTCATGGGTACGGTGTTTTCTTGACGACCCGATCCGGCCGCTTCTTGGCATAGTCTTAGTAAGCGCTTCCCGCATCTAATTGTGCCTTTTACTTCATAATCAAATGCAATTCCATATGAGATCAAACGAAACATCCAGCGGTGGTTTCAAGATCTTTTATGCGATAAAATGCGAAAGGGAGCTTTGAGGTTTCCAAGATCATATGAAGAAGGAGATATAGATGAATGAGATTCTCTGGTTTGTGATGCTGGTAGTGAACTTCGCTTTGATTACCATAGCATACAGATGGTGGGGAAAGACGGGCCTTTACGTATGGGTAGCTATTGCCGCGATAATAGCTAACGTTCAGGTTATAAAGACAGTCTCTCTCTTCTGGATGGCCGCCACGCTCGGGAATATCGTATATGCGACCTCCTTTCTCGCTACAGACATCCTATCGGAAAACCACGGAAAGAAAGAGGCCAGGAAGGCGGTCTATATCGGATTCTTCTCTCTAATATCCGTTACGGTGATAATGCAGATTGCGCTCGCCTTCGAGCCCCACCCTTCGGACTTTTCTCAAGAACACCTTTCTGTGGTATTTGGTCTCCTTCCCCGTATCGCTCTTGCGAGTCTTGCCGCATACTGGTGTTCTCAGCTGCACGACGTCTGGGCATACGACTTCTGGAAGAAGAGGTTCCCCGAGAAACGGCACATCTGGATAAGGAACAACGCGAGTACAATGATCTCGCAATTGATAGATACGGCTGTCTTCACTGTCATAGCCTTTGCGGGAGTCTTTTCGGCAGGTGTCTGGTGGCAGATATTCTGGTCCACTTATATTCTGAAATGGGTCGTTGCCGTTCTAGACACACCGTTCATCTATCTCGCCAGAAAGATGAAAGACGACGGGAAGATCAGAGATCTTGTTCCATAACCCTTATCATAGGCTGAAAATACTAAAAGCGCGAATTGTTGAAGCTTCGGTTTTTGGAAAACCGCCGATCTCCGGCTGGTATAATTAAGCCGAATATCCTCTGTTCAATGGTGTGGTACTTCAGCTTTCACATACGTTGCCATGTCAGGAGGTGAACAGTGAACGAAAGAGAAGAGAAACTAGATAAATACGTGGAAAAGAGAGATTTCAGCAAGACATCGGAACCGGACGGAAGAGAGGCCACTGTTGAATGGTCAAATGAAAGGCCGGTATTCGTCATTCAGAAGCATGCTGCTTCGAGGCTTCACTACGATTTCAGAATAGAAGTCGATGGAGTTCTCAAGTCATGGGCCGTTCCAAAAGGTCCTTCAACCGATCCATCGGAAAAGAGGCTCGCCGTTCCAACGGAAGACCATCCACTTGAATACGGAGACTTCGAAGGGAATATCCCGGAAGGCGAGTACGGAGGAGGCACGGTCCTTCTATGGGACCGGGGAAGCTACAGAAATCTGAAGGAAGACCCTGAATCGAATCCTCTGTTGAAGCAGATAGAAGACGGGCATATCACGATATGGCTCGAAGGCCGTAAACTTAGAGGCGGGTACGCTCTCGTAAGAACCGGTAAAGGCAGCAAAGCCAGATGGCTTCTAGTGAAGATGAATGACGAAGAGGCCGATGCGCGGAGAAATCCGACAGCCACCGAACCGGATTCGGTAAAGACCGGTAGAACTCTCGAAGAGATTCGTGATTCCGGAGAGTAATGCTGATTTGAAAGCCCCTTGTTATCTGGAAATTGATCAGACAGTATATGCCTGCCCTATCTTGAAGACCAGAAAAACCTTCAAATCTCTCGAAGACCTTTCAAACTGAAAAAACAACGGCTATCTGGAGTTGCCTCAGTCATTCGAGCCGGGGTATTTGTCGATCATCTCTGGATTCTTTAGGCCCTCCCTAACTTTTTCAAGCATCTCGGCTGTCAGTATCTTCAGTTGCAACAGATGAATGGATACGGCTACGCCAACTCCGACGAGGATAAGTGTGACGGCAGTATTGGATATCAGTATCATTGTCAAAGTGAGAGTAGACCAAAGCAATAGAAGCGCAAGGTTCCTCGCTCTCCTCCTGACGGCTCTGAAATGGAGATAGCTGTAGATATATGCGCCGAAGAGCCTGTGACTGATCAGCCATCTATATAGCTTTTTGGAGCTCCTCAAATAGCAAAATGCCGCCAACAGCAAAAAGGGTGTTGTTGGCAGCAAAGGAAGAATTATTCCCGTTATTCCAAGAAAGAGAAACAGAGATCCTGCAATTGAGAGCAGAATCCTTTTCAGTCTCACGAGTTGCCTCTCATATAACCAAATTCGTTGCTTATTGCTCTACTTCATTCAGAGAGATACCGAGCGCCTTCGCTACACCTGCTCCATAAGCTGGGTCGGCCTTTAGACAGTTTCCGATGTGTCTTATCTTTATCTCCTTAGGAGCGTCGCCCATGTTTCTTGCCGTGTTTTCAAAGAGGACCTGCTGCTGTTCGGGAGTCATCAGGTTAAAAAGCTTACCTGGCTGAGTGTAGTAATCATCGTCGTCCTCTCTGAAATTCCAGTTATCGGCCGCACCGGAAAGCTTCAGAGGCGGTTCCTTGAATTCCGGCTGTTCCACCCAGGCGCCGTAGCTGTTGGGCTCATAGCCCAGAGTGCTTCCGGCATTGTCGTCGACCCTCATCTGACCGTCCCGGTGATAGCTGTTGTAAGGATTTCGTGGTCTGTTTACGGGAATCTGATCGTGATTCACTCCCAGTCGATATCGCTGGGCGTCGCCGTAGGAAAATAGCCTTCCCTGCAGCATCTTGTCCGGTGAGAAGCCTATGCCGGGAACGATATGCGCCGGATTGAACGCGGCCTGTTCGACGTCGAGGTAGTAGTTCTCGGGATTCTTGTTCAGCTCGAAGTAACCAACCTCTATCAACGGGAACTCTCCCTTGTACCAAACCTTTGTAAGATCGAAGGGATTGTAGGGCATCTTTTCGGCCTGTTCAAGAGTCATTACCTGAATGTACATGGTCCATCTTGGGAAGTCGCCCCTTTCGATGCTTTCGAATAGATCGCGCTGGTGGCTTTCGCGGTCCTTTGCGATTATTGTCTCGGCTTCGGCATCGGTTAGATTCTTGATACCCTGCTGTGTCTTGAAGTGGAACTTCACCCAGACTCTTTCATTTTCGGCGTTTATCATGCTGAAGGTATGGCTACCGTAACCGTTCATGTGTCTGTAGGAGTAAGGTATTCCCCTGTCACTCATCGTAATGGTGACCTGATGAAGCGCTTCTGGAAGTGATGTCCAGAAATCCCAGTTGTTCTTCGCACTTCTCATGTTCGTTTTCGGATCTCTCTTGATCGCGTGGTTTAGATCGGGGAATTTCAGAGGGTCTCTAAGGAAAAAGACGGGTGTGTTGTTGCCTACGAGATCCCAGTTTCCTTCTTCCGTATAGAACTTCATCGCGAAACCTCTGATGTCCCTCTCGGCATCGGCGGCGCCTCTCTCCCCTGCAACCGTGGAGAACCTCACAAACATGTCCGTCTTCTTGCCAATTTCCGAGAAGAGCTTCGCCTTCGAGTACTTCGTTATGTCGTGGGTTACGGTGAATGTCCCGAAGGCACCGGAGCCCTTTGCGTGCATTCTCCGTTCGGGTATTACTTCTCTGTCGAAGTGGGCGAGTTTTTCGAGATACCAGACGTCCTGAAGCAACATCGGTCCACGGGGACCGGCAGTCATTGAATTCTGATTGTCTACTACTGGAGCTCCTGCTTCAGTAGTGAGTTTGCCTTCCTTCTTTGGATCATTTTCCATATTCTCCTCCTGTCTCGATGGTCCCGAGAAGCGGACATCGTTGGGTCGGCTTCCAATTAGGTTCTCGGCAATCTAGTGAATAAGTTTGTGAAGTACAATCCCGGCTCACAATTAGTGAAAACGCTGTATAGAGAAAAAAGAGTTTGATCGAAGAGACAAGATTGTAAAACTTCTTACTACTTTAAATGATTCTAACATGATATTGCGCTGACTTCTTCTAAGGGAAGAAGAGCTGACAGTTCAATTACTGGATCACCCCGCTTAAGAGATGTGGTTAGGTTTAATAACTTCTATATTGTGATCAGGATTCTGCTATCATTAAAATGAGGTGATTGAATGTACGCAGTTCTCTCGAAGAAAAGAATCGCTCCCGATACGTATGATATCTGGCTTTCTCATCCAGATATCTACAGATATGCAAAACCCGGTCAGTTCCTGATAATAAGGATAGACGAGTTTGGTGAGAGGATTCCTCTCACGATAGCATCGGCAGAAAAAGACAGGGTAAGGGTAATAGTGAAGGCCGTTGGGAAAAGCACCTATAAACTTTGTGCAATGAACGAGGGAGAATCCGTAAGCGATATAGTTGGTCCTCTTGGAAATCCCAGTGAGATCGAGAAACTTGGAACGGTCTGTGTTGTTGGCGGAGGAGTGGGAATAGCTCCTTTGTTTCCTGTTGCAAGGGCGCTTAAAGCTGCCGGAAACGAGGTAATCGGTATACTGGGTGCGGCTAACAAAGATCATCTGATCATGGTGGACGAGTTCAGGCCCTTTCTTGACAGGCTTTACCTCTCTACAGATGACGGCTCTGCGGGAATCAAGGGAACCGTAACGAACCCCCTCAAAGAAGTAATAGCAGATTATTCACCGGTCACGATATGGGCAATCGGTCCGATGGTAATGATGAAGTTCGTCTCTCTTCTCGCTTCCCAGAATGACATACCTTGCTGGGTGTCTCTCAATCCGATAATGGTGGACGGCACGGGAATGTGCGGCGCCTGCAGGGCCGAGGTTGGAGGCGAGATGAAGTTCGCCTGCGTTCATGGACCGGAGTTTGACGGCAGATTGGTCAACTGGGACGAGCTGATCAAGAGGCAGTATCAGTACAGGGAAGAGGAACGGGTTGCTCTTGAGAAATACGTACGTGAATTGGGTGAGAAGGATGGCTGAGAAGTTCAAAGTAAGAATGAGGGAGCTCGACCCTTCGGAGAGAGTCAACAGCTTCGAGGAGGTTGCCCTTGGATACACAAAGGAAGAGGCAATCGCGGAGGCAAAAAGATGTCTACAGTGCAAACACAAACCATGTGTGAGCGGCTGCCCCGTTGGAATAGATATTCCCGGTTTTATCAAGGCCCTTAGAGAGGATGACATTGAGAAGAGCACGAGGATTTTGAAAGATGCGAACAACCTTCCGGCCATCTGTGGACGAGTCTGCCCTCAGGAGAAGCAGTGCGAACTGGCCTGCGTAGTGGGAAAGATTCCCGGCAGTGAACCCGTAGCAATCGGGAGGCTGGAGAGATTCGTCGCCGATCAGAATATCTCTCTAGAGACTGCTGTAAAGCCGTCCGTAAACAAGAGAGTTGCAGTAATCGGTGCGGGTCCTGCCGGATTGACGGCCGCCGCCGATCTCGCGAAAGAGGGTTTTTCTGTTACAGTCTTCGAGGCCTTCCATACGGCGGGAGGCGTGCTTGTTTATGGCATCCCCGAATTCAGGCTTCCCAAAGAGATTGTTGCAAAGGAAGTCGAATTTGTGAAGAGCCTGGGAGTTGAATTCCGTTTCAATCAGATCATCGGCCGAACGATTCCATTCGAAGAGATCAAGAACGAATATGATGCCGTCTTCATAGGTATCGGCGCAGGCGCGCCGAGATTCATGGGAATACCTGGATCGAATCATAACAACATATTTTCCTCTTCCGAATATCTCACGAGGACAAACCTGATGAAGGCCTACCTTTTTCCGTTGTACGATACGCCAGTAAAGATAAAGGACAGAGTGGCCGTGATTGGAGCCGGAAATGTGACGATGGACGCTGCAAGAACGGTGAAGAGGCTCGGAGCCAAAGAGGTCCATGTGGTTTACAGGAGAAGCGAAGAAGAGATGCCTGCGAGAATAGAGGAGTATCACCATGCCGTAGAAGAGGGAATCATATTCCACTGGCTGACCCTTCCCGTTGAGTATATAGGTGATATAAACAACAACGTCACGGGGATGAAGTGCGTGAAGATGACTCTTGGAGAACCCGACGATTCGGGAAGAAGAAGACCGATACAGATCGAAGGATCGGAATTTGTCATGGAAGTGGACATGGTCATAGAAGCAATCGGTCAGACTCCAAATGCCATTTTGAAGGCCGGTTTCCCGGCGGTAAGGCTGAACAAGTGGGGCAGTATCGATGCCGATGAAGCAAGCGGCAGAGTCGACGAAGGTATCTACGCCGGTGGAGACATCGTTACGGGTTCTGCAACTGTAATCGAAGCGATGGGAGCCGGCAAACGCTCGGCAAGGGCAATCAAGTCATACTTATTGCGCAAGGGGTAGGTTTCAGCACCGCAATGATATTTTGGTAGAAATAATCTAATAGTATTCCAAAACAAAAAGACAACGGCCCTCCTGGATTTGTTATGAACAATTGCTCTTCATTCTTCTGAGAAAGTTTCGCCTGCTTTTAGGTGATCTGCCTTTTTTCTGTACAGATCAAATCTCAATTTTTCTAATAAATTAGACGCTTCATCCTGAAATTTCCATTGATCATGAAGGATGCTCTTGTCGAGTATCTCGGCTTTATGCGGCTTTCCAAACTCATGAACTCAGTTTCAGCCCCCTCTTTTATAGTATCTTATCCCTCAATAGACTTACTGAGATGCGATCCCGCCCGATGAACTTCCTTTATTGCGCGATGTTTAATCCATACTACCCAAAAGAGTGTTTTCGAAAAGACCGTCGAGTTTGTTAGAATAATTTAGGTTCAGAAACTAACTAATATGGAGGGGCATTCATTGTCATTTACTGAGAGAAGATCAGCGGGAGTTCCTTCCGAGCTTAGAGAGAGGAATTTGAAGACAATCATAGACGTAGTGTTTAGATATCAGCCGGTATCGAGAACAAATATCGCGAAATTGACCGGGATAAGCAAACCGACAGTGAGCAAGCTTGTGGGATTACTAATGAGCGAAAATTACATTGTGAAGACGGGTAAGACCTCTTCGGGGCTGGGCAAGAGGCAGGAGCTTCTTTCATTCAATCCCGAGAAGGCCTTCGTCATTTCCGTAGATGTTGGACTGGCGACAACGATCGTAGCAAAGGTAGATCTTTCGATGAAGATGACGAACAAGTGTGAGATAAAGACATCAGAGAGTCCCGAGAGATTCGCCTCCGAACTGGTGGACTGTCTTTCAGATTTCTGCGGAGCAGGGAAAGAATCGCCTGCCTCGGTGGTAATCTCCGTCCCCGGACTCGTTAGAAGCGATCTCAGAACTGCTATAAACGTCCCGTTGCTCCACTGGACCGATCTCCCTCTCGCGGAACTCGTAGAGGAAAGGCTCAGGCTGAACGGTATTGTCTGCGGAGTTTCGATAAACAACGATTCCAAACTGGGAGTTCTTGCCGAAGTTGCACTGAACAAGGACATTCCCGACAGCTTTTCCAACATTGTCTATGTTTTAGTGAAGGAAGGCGTTGGGGTCGGTCTTTACATCAATGGAAGTCTCTACGTGGGAAGCAATCACATTGCGGGCGAGTTTGGCCACATGTCAATAGATCCCAAAGGCCCGGAATGCTCGTGCGGAAGAAGAGGCTGCTGGCTGACGATGGTCGGCTCTAGAGAACTGGACGGCTTCATCCGCGAAAATCGGCTGGAGGATTATATTGAGCTGTTCTCGGTCGGCCTCATGAATATTGTAAACGGTCTCGACCCCAATCTAGTGGTCATCAGCGGCGCACTTGAACAGTACTGGGAAAGGGTGCTGCCGTCTTTGAGAGCGAAGCTGAAAAGCATTGCTCTCTTCGATCAATCCTCTATGGAAATTATGAAATCAGCTCTCGACGACAGAGAGGGGCCCATCTTCGGGGGAGCGTTAATGGTTTTGAGAAAGTATCTAGACATAGAAACGGGCGTCTTATAGCCCGAATTTAAAGAGAGGTGATGACAGTTGAAACGTGGAGTAGTGCTCTTGACGGTACTGTGTTTGCTCTTTGCCGGGGCAACGGCTCTCGGCAGCTCCGCAAACGAGCTGGTTGTTTACCACTGGTGGACTGCCGGTGGAGAGAAAGAGGCAATTGATGCACTCTTCGAAGTATTCATCGATGAGCACCCTGAGTATTCTATTGTTCAGAACCCGGTAGCGGGAGGCGGTGGCGGAATCCTCCGAGCGCAGATCAAGACAATGATCATGGCCGGAAATCCACCAGACACTTTCCAGATTACTTACGGACACGGTATGATAAGCTCTTTCGTCAGTGTTCTCCAACCCATCGATGATCTGATCAAGGGTTACAACATCCCGGAGGACGTCTATGAATGGGGAAGAGTCGATGGAGTCATGTATGGGGTGCCGCTAAACCTGATGCAGAACAACTGCCTCTGGTACAATGTCGACCTCGTCGAAGAGCTCGGGATCGAGATGCCAATCAAGAGTCTTGACGAATTCCTCGGAGTCTGTGCGAGAGTAAAGGCCGAAGGCTACGTACCTCTAGCAGTTGGTGCGGGAATGGGACAGCAATTCTGGCTCGGGACCCTTTTCGAAGCCGTGAACAGTGCCCTATCCGGCGGAGGCGCGGACTTCTTCGTTGATTACTATGCCGGCAAGACGACGCCTTCCGAATCCGAAGTTTTCATTGAGACGCTCAAAGTTCTCAGAACCCTTATCGTTAATGGATTCGTCAACGATGACTGGTCGGCTCTAACCTGGGACCAGGCTTCCGATCTTATGGCTACAGGAAAGGCCGTCTTCTACGTCATGGGAGACTGGGCAAAGGGTCATTTCACTTCAATGAACATGGTTCCCAACGTGGATTTCGGTTATCAGCCCTTCCCTGGAACGGATCACGTATTCATCGGACATGCAGACTGTTTTGTTCTTCCGATAGGTGTCGACAGAAAGATCGCCAAGGACTGGATACAATTCCTGACGACAGTCAAAGCGGCAAATACGTTCTGCCCCATCAAAGGAGCGGCACCATTTGTTCTCGACGCTCCTCTCGATGTCTATGATGACATTACAAAGGAGATCCTTGGCTACTTCCGTGATGACGGAGTTGCGAAAGTGCTCTCCCAGTTTGGAGCACCGCCCGAATCGTATCTCGACGTTTTCGGAACGGCCTTCAGTGAGTACTTCAATTCACCTGAGATCAACGAGAACACACTTGGCAATTTCGATTACGCTTACGAAGAGGTTTTCCTGTTCTAAAACAGACCGGCAGGTGTAAGGGCACCTGCCGGCCGTTCGCGCTCAAATGTTTTTCGAAACCAAGGAGTTGGATTATTTGAGCAAGAGAGTACAAATACTACTTTTCATTTTACCAGGTTTGATCCTTGTCGGCCTGTTCGTCTATGGCTTCACGGCCTGGACGTTTCAGGTATCGTTGACAAACTGGCGAGATGTCGGATCGGCGGGAGACTTTGTAGGGTTGGATAACTATATCAGACTGTTTTCAAAAGACCGGGTCTTCAAAACTTCACTGGTCAACACTCTCAAGCTTACACTGGTGTTTATCGGCGTGACGATCCCTCTTGGTCTCTTCCTTGCGGTGCTTCTAGACCTCAATTTGAAGGGAAAACAGCTGTTCAGACTTATATTTCTGCTCCCGCTATCCTTTTCCTTTGTTGCCTCGGCATCAATGTGGACTTGGATGTTCTCTCCGGAGATAGGCTCGGTGAATGCCTTGCTTCGGGCAATCGGACTAGATTCTCTTACTCAGCCGTGGATCACATCTGACAAACAGGCATTGATCTGCATTGCAATAGCTTATGTATGGCAATTTTCAGGTTTTTCAACGTTGGTATACTACGCTGGGATAAGCGGAGTAGCGCCAGAGATAACCGAAGCTGCGAAGATCGACGGAGCTTCAACCTTTCAGAGGTATATGAAGGTCATAATTCCCATGCAGAGACCGGCAACGCTCACAGTCCTCATGATTCTTCTCATGTATTCACTGAGAGTTTTCGACCTCGTCTGGCTAATGACCGGAGGAGGACCGGGCAGTTCTACGGAGATACTTTCGACCTTCATGTTCAGAACGGCCTTTAACAGAAATAGATTCGGATATGGGGCGGCCGTCGGGGTCGTAATGTTTGCCATATCGATCCTGATTGTCATTCCCTTCTTTGCGAGACTGAGGAGAAGCGAGTATGAGTAGGGCGAGATCAAAATCGATTTCAGGTGTAGTGGATATTACAAAGAAGGGCATAATCTATCTGTTGCTTCTAGCTGCAGCCTTCTTCTATCTCTTCCCGATATACACGGCAGTGAACACTTCTCTGAAGAGCAATCAAGAGCTGGCCTACGGTCCCGTCAATATAGTCAGAAATCCCGAATTTGCGAATTACCTCAAGGCCTTTTCCGAGATAGACAAACCGATCTGGAATAGCTTTGTGATAACTATGGTTGCAACTGCAATATCTTCGGCGCTCGGTGCATGGGGAGGTTTCGGATACTCCAAACTGAAATTCAGGGGAAGTTCCGTTCTCTTTCTGATTCTCGTTCTGGGATTTTACATTGCTCCCCAATCGATACTGATACCGCTGTTGAGATTCATTGGAAGTATCGGTTTGTACAACTCGTACTGGGGGCTGATACTTACACATACTGCGTACGGGGTTCCAATTACGACACTGCTTTTCAGGAATTATTTTGAATCTCTGCCCACCGAGGTTGTTGACAGTGCGAGAATAGACGGATGCAGCTACATAGGCACCTTCTTCAGGATTGCGCTCCCGCTATCATTGCCGGGTTTCGCAGTTGTAGCGATCTTTCAGTTCACAAATATCTGGAATGAATTCCTTTTCGGGTTGATCCTCACCAGGGGAGCCGATTCTCAGCCGCTTACGGTTGCGATAGGCAATTTGAAAGGGACAACCGTTGCATCATGGAATATTCAGATGGCCGGGATGTTGATCTCTGTTCTACCCGTGCTAATCGTGTACATATTCTTCTTGAAATTGATTGTAAAGGGACTACTTATGGGTTCGGTAAAAGGCTAGTAGATTGATTATAAATGATTGAAAATGGAGGTGTTAGCGTGAAGAAGAAGGTATTGCTTCTTGGAGAAACATGGACGGTAACAAAGATTCACACAAAGGGTTTCGACGTTGTGGAGCTCGGAGGTTTCGATGACTACTCTGTGTATTTCAAAGAGCCTATGAAGGCCTTTGAGGATATAGAAGTAACACATATCCCCAATCATCAGGTGCTCAGCATGTTCCCGTCGACCGCGGAAGAGCTTGCGAAGTTCAACGTAGTAATCATAAGCGACTGCGGAAGAAACACCCTGACAATGTACCCCGATATGTTCAAAGTACCTATGGGTCCTAACAAGGTCCAGATGTTATCTGATTACGTTCTTAATGGCGGATCTCTCATAATGACGGGTGGGTACGTTGACTTCCAGGGCTTCCAGGGCAAGGGTAACTACCACGGCAGCCCTATCGAGAAAGTAATGCCTGTCAATATGATGGAGACTGACGACAGGGTAGAGGCAACTCAAGGGGCCTCGGTCAAAGTATTAAATCCCAATCATCCGATCTTGAAGGGTATAGATACAACGTGGCCGAGATTCCTGGGCTACCAGAAGGTCTTTCCCAAGGAAGGTTCCGAAGTACTTGCCGAGATCGACGGCGATCCCTTCATAATTGTCGGTGACTCAGGAAAGGGCAGATCGATGGCCTTTATGTCAGATCTTGCACCCCACTGGGGAACTGACTTCGTGAAGTGGGAGTACTACGGCAAATTCTGGCATCAGGCTATTAGCTGGCTCAGCAAGGAGTAGATAAGAAGAGAGAGCCGAAAAAAGCTATCTGCCTAACAGGAGTTCGATCACTTTCTTGGTTTTATGCGAATGATTTCCGAGAATGGAAGGCTGGCCTTGGATGGGCCGGAAATACAAGAGGGCACGGTTTGCGCCCTCTTGTTTTGTCTCGATCATTTTGAATTCAGAAAGTGGTTAGTGTAGCGGTGTTCTTCCGGAAACAACAAAGAATTTTAAATCGGTAGCTCGACTATCGTAGCGACGAACTCCTCTTCATTAGCCATTGAAATAGTGCCACCATGCAGTTCGATTATTCTTCTCGTTATGCTCAGGCCAAGTCCGGTTTCTCCTCCAACCCCCTTGTTGAAGGGTTTGAAAAGCTCTTCCAATCTGGTTTCGGGGATTTTCTCCCCATCGTTTGCGAATCGCATCAAAAGATTCTCTTCTCTCTCGTCTACTTCCATAGTTACCTCTATCCTGTTCTTTGCATAGCGAATCTGATTTGAAAGTATGTTTTCTATGGCTATCGCCAGCTGTTCTTCATTGACCTCGGTCTTGAAGTCTTTGAGATTAAGATTCCAGTCTATGTCGTCCCTCTGGAATGAAAATCGCCCGACTGTGTCCTCAACCAGCTCTGAGAGATTGACTTCCTCTTTTTCGAGGTCGTGACGCGACAGGTATTCAAGTCTCGTTATGAAGAGGAGATCCTTTACCCTCAGATCCATTCTCTGGATCTCTTTATCTATGACGTCTATAGCACTATCCAGGTCACCCCCGGGATAAATGTCGTCTTTGATTGCCTGTGCGTAACTTCGTATAACCATGACAGGTGTCTTTAGTTCATGGGAGATAAACTGGAGCATTGACTGTTGTTCTCTGTCCTGCTCGCTGAGGCTCTTTCTCATATTCTCGATTGAACCGGCTAGCTCTCCGATCTCGTCGCTTCTATTCAAAGAAATCGGCCTGTCCCAGTTTCTCTTTGAGATCATTCGCACGTCCTCGGAAAGTTTTTTGAGAGGCTTAGTCAGGTATCTAGAGAAGACTATTATGAAAACCAGACTGACCACAGTCATTATCGCCATTACGAGCAGCAGCCTGGAGAACAACGTCGATGAAAGAGTGTTCATGTACGTATCCCACATATAGGAAATCATCGTGACGTCTCTTCCCGAAATCTCTTCAGTACGAATCACATAGAAAAGACTCCGGCCGGAGAGAAGCGTTTCGTACCTCTCTGAAAGCGACGTCTGCTTTTCTGCGTTTTCTTTAATGGATTTCATAACAGGAAGTATTTCGGGAATAATCGTTCCGCTAATTAGTACGTCCCTGGAAGTTGAGTCCTGAAGCGGAGGAGTTCTGTCGGAGCTATCCTGGGTTCCAAATCTGTTCAGGTAGTAATCTATTAGGTCAAACTCCCTGTCGAAGACGATTATGTGTCCTACGTCTCTGGCATTTCTAAGACTGTTGAGGTCGATATCCTCGAAGGGGATGAACCCTCCCTGCAATTCGATCACCCTCACTTCTTGAGCATACTCTATCGTTCTGTACGCTTCGGTGGTGAAAAAGTCTCTTATAGACCATCTGAAGACGATACCCAGAAGAAGGAAGAGGATAGAAAGAACAGCGGCAAATAGCAGCCAGAGCTTGTCGGAAAGACTCCAGGATTTCATATGTTCACACTCTTATAGCCGAAACCATAGACGGTTTCGATCTTGAAATGGGGCATCTTCTTTCTAAGCCTCCGTACAAGATCGTCAACTGCTCTATCACTACCGTAGTGGTCGTAACCCCAGACTCTGTCAAGTATCTGGTCTCTTGAAAAAGGCTTGCCTTTGCCGTTGACAAAGAGCAGGAGCAAATCGAACTCCATGGAAGTGAGCTCAATAAGCTGTGACTGATTCTCATCGATTTCTTCAGTAACTGTCCTTCTCGCCTCGTCGATCTTGTATGGAGGAATGGGTATGATTCCGCCAGAATGGTGGACACGTTCAAGAATCTTCTTGACCCGAATGACAAGCTCCCTTGGGAGAAAGGGCTTGGGCAAGTAGTCGTCGCTTCCCATCTCGAGTCCGACAACTCTATCAATATCTTTGTCCCTTGCTGAAATAAAGATTACAGGTATCATCGAATCCCTCTTCCTGATTTCTCTGAGAAGCTCGAAGCCATCGATCCCCGGCAGCATTATGTCAAGAATCCAGATATCGGGAGAGTCATCGATTTCATCGAATGCGTCGCTTCCGTTCTTGAACGACTTGACTTCCCAGCCCTCCTTTTCGAGATAGGAAGTCAGTACGCTGTTCAGATTCTTTTCGTCTTCAACGAGATTTATCCTTGTTCCCATGAATCACACCTCTGTGAATTCCACTTTATTCAATAATAATTGATTTCGCTATCAATAACTAACCGGTAAACCGGACTGCATAGATATGTCTCATTTCCTGTATTGCAGTCCGGCCCTTTAAAAGAACTACCTTTCCGGAGTAACCAACACAACGCTATCGCATGGTGCACAGTCTTTGCCTAGATTCATTGTCCTCAGATTATCACGCTCCTTTGCACTTACGGAATGGGGCGGTTCCAGTTATCTATGTCAGACTGTCATCGTAGTTCTTGTCCTATCTATTGGGTCAGGACTGTTAAAGGTTTTTGTAAAAACCTAAAAGGGATCTACACTCTTTACTGCCACAACTATCGTTTCAACTCCATTGCTCACCCTTTTAACCTGAATCGAGAACTCGGGCGGTTCGTAGATACAGCCCGCGGCAGATTGTAATGTGTTGTGATTCTTGTGAACCGGAGTCATATCGAGCATCATCACTTTCGTAATCGATTCCTCTTCCCAGGAACGCAACGTTTCCTCAAGATCTTCAGGGTCGATCACGCGGTTATCTGTTACAAGACGAGTTTCAGTCCCTTCGATTTCGCTCACCACAACTCTGTTCAGAGAATACAGGCCCAGGTCCTTCAGCTTCTGGATAAGGTCGTCCAAAGTCATTTCCGTCTTATCTGAATATCGCTTCTCATGGCTTGTGACTAACATTTCTTCAACTCCTTGGAAGTCTCTGAGATCTAGTTCTCAGTTATATTATAGGAAGTAATATCCGAGAGAATTCGGCAAAAGTGTGGGATATAATGGGATTCATAAGACCGGAATTCCACTGGTATTGCAATGTAAGGAATTTAAAAAGGAGTGTTTGGGCTATTGAACTGCCTACGGAGGTGACTTATGAAAGGGATAATTACCGTTCTATTCATACTGTGCGCAGTTATTCTGGCTTCAGAGCCTTTCAGCATAGGATTCATCTATGTTGGTTCGGTCAATGACGGGGGCTGGACAGAGAAACACGACGAGGGCAGGCTGTATCTCGAGAAGACTTTTGGAAGTCAAATCGAGACTTCTTTCATAGAAAACGTGACTGAAGGAGAACAGGATCTGGAGGTTCTTAGAAGTTACGCCGAACGTAACGTCAAACTCCTTTTCAGTACAAGCTTCGGCTTCATGGACGACGTTCTGGAGATAGCAAAGGACTATCCCGATACGATCTTCATGCATTGTTCGGGATATGAGACTGCCGAAAATGTCGGGACCTACTTCGGAAGGATATATGAGCCGGCGTATCTGACCGGTCTCATAGCCGGTAAGATGACAAAGAGCAACATAATCGGCTATGTTGCAACATTCAAGATTCCGGAAGTTATCAGGGGGATAAATGCTTTTGCGAATGGAATCGGAAAGGTCAACCCCGATGCTCGCGTGCACGTTATCTGGACCGAGACCTGGTTCGATCCCTCTTCCGAAGAGGAAGCGGCCGACGCCCTCCTGGATCTTGGAGCCGATGTAATCGCTCAGAGCCAGGATTCGCCAGCTGCAGTTCAGGCGGCCGGACAACGGGGTGTTTACGCTATTGGTTACAACACCGATATGAGTGCCTTCAGTCCAGACACTTTTCTGACTTCTCCCATATGGAACTGGGGAGTCTTTTACGAGAGAGTCGTAAAAGAAGTAATGGAGGGAAAGTGGACCAGCTATCAATACTGGGGCGGAATAGAGGACGGTGTAGTCGACATAGTTATGAGTAATCTAGTTCCCGCCGATCTTCAGGAACTTATGAATAAAGAAAGAAGCCGGATAATTGAGGACGATTATCATCCCTTTGAAGGGCCTTTGCAAGATCAAGACGGAAAACTAAGATATTCAGAGGGCGAAGAACCAACCGACGAAGAGCTGTTGACCATGGACTGGTTTGTGAGCAACGTCATCGGCAGCCCGAAGTGACTCTTATCTGTTTAGTCTAATGGAGCAGACCAGTCAAAAGGCGAGAATCATCGCCGCCAGTAAAGGCTTCGCCTTCGCCAGTACCACTTCGTGGTGCCAGTCTCGCCTTCGGCGAGGCCAGTTCCGCTGCGCGGGCAAAGAGCCATCCTTCGTTAATTGTCCCAAATCATGGACGGCTCTTAATGCTCTTGATCTTAAATCCCCGCTTGAGCGGGGGGGACCGCTTGCGGTGGGGAGTGTGGTCTTTGAACAGCTTTTGGAATAGATTGGCCTGTTCGAAATTGAACGACAAATTCACTCTTCAAGTTGTTTGGTCTGTGATCCATAGGTATTCTCATAGAAGCAACAAGGAATGAACATCGAACAACCCTCTCAGGGGACTATGTCAGGGCAGTAACTTTTCCAAACGTTGGAGATTCACACCCTCCGCCACTACGTGGCCCTCCTCCCTCAAGGGAGGATTAAAATCCTTATTCAGAAGCTCAAACAGTTTCTAGAGGATCATCCCTTGATCCGGGGCATGGACTGTTTTTTCACTGCGTGAAGCATCTTCAAACAAACAGCAGTCGTTTCGCCTGACATAGTGGGAGCTGGCGTGCGAAAGCAGACTGGTTTCTGAATTCCTCCCGCGGAAGCGGCATCACTTAGGCTCTTGGTCTTCTCGGAGGAGAACCGTTGACGGACAACGTTGTTTTCAGCAGCGCTCAGCGGTTCTTAGGATAGAGATGCTGAAACAAGTTCAGCATGACGCAGTGTTAGATTCTCTGAACGATCTTGATCTTCCTACATCTACCCTCAAACCTCTGACCCCGGCCTTTGCTCTCACAACTCACAACTTGGAACTGACAACTGGCAACTGCTCTCCGAAGAACAACTCTTAATGCTCTTGATCTTAAATCCCCGCTTGAGCGGGGGGGACCGCTTGCGGTGGGGAGTGTGGTCTTTGAACAGCTTTTAGAATAGGTTGGCCTGTTCGAAATTGAACGACAAATTCACTCTTCACGTTGTTTGGTCTGTGATCCATAGGCATACTAATAGAAGCAACCTGGAATGAACATCGAACAACCCTCTCAGGGGACTATGTCAGGGCAGCAACTTTCCCGAACGTTGGAGACTCACACCCTCCGCCACTTCGTGGCCCTCCTCCCTCAAGGGAGGATTAAAATCCTTATTCAGAAGCTCAAACAGTTTCTAGAGGATCGTCCCTTGATCCGGGGCATGGACTGTTTTTCACTGCGAGAAGCATCTTCAAACAAACAGCAGTCGTTTCGCCTGACATAGTGGGAGCTGGCGTGCGAAAGCAGACTGGTTTCTGAATTCCTCCCGCGGAAGCGGCATCACTTCCCCGGATGCTCTTCCGGGCATCACTTCCCGACGAAGGCGGCCTCGCCTCCTGCCGGAGGCAGCATCACTTCTACTCTTGCTCTTCCTACCCGCAACCACCAACCCCGAACCTCGTTTTCATCATCATCTCATCAAAGTCCGGATATAAGAAAGAGCCTATTTGTGCTTTCTTGATGGTATTCGTATTTCAAATATGCTTCCTCCGCCGGGGCGGTTCTCGACAGTTATTTCGCCCCCTAGCGAGCCGATCATTTCCTTTGCTATTGAGAGACCCATGCCGCTTCCCGAGCTGTTGTGAGATTCGTCTATCTTGTAGAATCTATCGAATATCCTTTCCTTATCCGGGTCATCTATGCCGGGTCCGGAATCGCCTATCTGAATGAGGAGTGAAGCTTCTCTCTCAAAGGCCTTAACGGTGACATCGCTCTTCTCTTCGGTGAACTTGATAGCATTTTCAAGCACGGCCGCAACCGCGACTTTAAGTTTGTCCAGATAGGTCCTGACGAAGAGATCTTCATCGCTCTCAAGGATTATTCGGACCTCTTTCGATTCGGCGAAGGTTCTGTGATACTCTTTCATCTCTTCGAGAAACTCACGAACTCTCACATCCTGATAAGATATCACCGCCGAACTATCGTTGTTTGCTTTTGCCTGTAGCAGGAGTTGATTGACAACATTCTGCATACTCCGGGTAGCACCGTCAATCGCATCTATCTTGTCTCTCGACTCACTTTCCAGTGGTCTGCTCTTGAGCAGATCTACGCTCAGCCTCATAACCGTAAGGGGCGTCTTTAACTCGTGAGAAGCGTCGGCAGTGAAGCGCTGAAGTCTATCATAGCTTTCTCTCAGAGGTGTCAGAACGTAACCGGCTAAGGCCAGACCGACTATCCAGGAGATGGCCGCGACGAGCACTATCAGTAGAATCAGGGAAAAGAGAAGACTGGTAGATTTTTCGCTCAGCCCTTCGATAGATCTTCCAACCCTAAGGAAGAAAACCGGTTGTCCCGCGATATTTCTAATAGCTCTTGTAAGAATGTTGTATTCGAGTTCCGAGTCATCGTAATCAACGACCTTTGCCTTCGAAGTCCCCTCAACTAATGGCACACTGCTCTTTATTCTTCCTCCGAGCTGAAGAACGCTCTCTCCGTCAGGAGTGACGAACTCGAGGATCTCATTCTCCGCGGTGAAGAGGTCTAAATTTCCGGAATAGTTTCTGAGCATTCTCTCCAGGGCTATTAAGGGTGCCCTTCCGATTCTGGATTCGATCCTGTCTGCTACTCTGTTGAGGGCGGTTATCTCGGCCCCTCTTTCAAGCCTGAGGGAGAGGACGAAAATGAAGAGGCTCAAAACCGAGACGAGAGAGACCACTATGAGGGTGAAGAATAGCGTCCATCTCCTCTTTGCCTTTCTGAATGACAGCCCTTCACCTGTCACTGATTTCATAGCCCATTCCCCTGACCGTTTTTATTAACTTCTTTCTTCGCCCTCCGTCTACTTTCTTGCGGATGTTCTTTATATGGCTTCTGATTACGTCCGACCACAGTTCGTCGTCTTCATTCCAGAGATGTTCCTCGAGCTCGCTCTTCGGAACGACCCTGCCACTGTTTAGCATTAGATATTCAAGGATCTGGTACTCCTTCTTTCTAAGTTCTATCTTCTCGTTTCCCCTGCTGGCAGTCTTGAGCGACATATCAAGCTCCAGATCTCCTACTCTAAGAACCCTTGAAGGAGCTCCGCCGAACTGGGCCCTTCTTAAAAGAGACTGAATCCTGACGACAAGCTCCCGGATATCGAATGGCTTCGGAAGATAGTCGTCGGCTCCTAAGTCGAAGCCCCGGACTTTGTCTTCGATGCTGTCGAGAGCTGTAAGCATCAGTACGGGTATTCTGCTTCCCGAATCTCTGATCTTTTCAAGAACCTGCCAGCCGGTGAGTTTGGGGAGCAGAATGTCCAGGACAATAACGTCAAATGGACCATTGAGAGCCATATAAAGTCCCTCTTCCCCGTCAACTGCGAGTTCGGCTACAAAGCCCTCTCTTTCGAGAGACTCCTTGAGCAATCTGCCCAGACTACGCTCGTCTTCAACAATCAGAATCTTCATCTCTTCTCCTCCACTATGAAATCATACCAGTAGAAGTGTGAAATCTTCGAGAAAGCTGCGGAAGATCATCTTCCAAAAAAACTTCTGCAACAGAGGCCCCAAACAAAAGCCCTGAACAGGAGACCCCAAACAGAAGCCCTGAACAAGAGCATTTCAGGGCAGGCTCATTGGGGCAGGCTTCAGGGCAGGCTCGGTGGGGAAGGCTCAGTGGAACGACAACGAATGCTTATTCCGAAAACGTCTGAATCGGTCATGCTTAACTTGTTTCAGCATCCAGGCAGGCTTACCGAAAACAACAAATACCGTGAAAGCGTCCTGTAATTCTTAAGAACACAACAAACCGTCATCTGAACTCCATTCAGAATCTCGATGCTCTCTTGTTGAATGTCAGTAACGAGCTCACTTCATTGCCCTTTAGAAAAAGGTCTTCTTCTTCTCACAACTTGCAACTTGGAACTTGCAACCGTTCTTTTCTGAGAACGGAGAACTATTCAACGGACAACGAGTTCTCCTGCTCTTTCCAACCACCAACGCGCTGCCCCCGGCCACGGTCTTCAAAAGTGCAGATCCCGGATCAAGTCCGGGATGACAGAGTGAGGGACTTCCGGAAACCGCTGCCTGGACAACTTCCTCAGTTGCATTGAAACCCTGAATTGATTGCCAGTTCTCTTCACGAGACCCCAGACCCTGTAATCGATACCCTGCGCTCCGCGTCATCTGAACTCCATTCAGAATCTCGTGTTTTTTGATTTAACCAAGAACAAAGAACAGATCCTCGCTCTGGAAGAACGGGATTTATTCAGTGAATGGAGAACCATTCAACGGCAGACCGGTCTTTCTTGCTCTTCCTACAACGAACCTTCAATCCCCGATCACTGTATTTCAAAGCCTGGATCCCGAAACAAGTTCGGGGTGATCCTGACAGGTGAAGTGGATCATGATTAAGTCTACTCAAGAGAGTTAATGCATCAGAATAGAATTTACTTAGAGTCGAGATGAAGGAGATTAAGAATATGTACCTTTGAGTTAGATTTAGGCTTCATCTTCTGTAAGCTTATAATTTGTTGTGGAAGGAGTCATAAACGGAAGATTGCCCTTGATTATCGAAGTTTGCACTGGAAGCGTGTGCCTTATGTAATGCTCTTCCGAGGTCAGTAAGAGACTTATGAATCTGGTTAACGAACATGGTTTAGGCAACCTTGCCACCTTGAAGGCGTCCCACTGTATGGGACCCTGTTGCGACGGAGTTGTAGCCGACGTAGACGAGAAGAGATTCACCGGAATTTCGACGAAAAACGTCGACGAATTCTTCATGAGAGAGGTATTGAAACTAGAATCAGATCAGACGCTCTAGTAGGGTTTAGAGCTTCATATATCCTTTAGGGCGGGGAATCTCTCCCGCCAGTCTCTTAGAATACTCATTTTCTCATAGTCCAGTTCCCAGAGAAGCAATCCCTTCTCTGCTTCAAAGGGTACTTCGTTGCCATCTTGATCGAAGAGTACTGAAAAGGCCTCGTCGTATTCTATGCCGTTACCGTCGACCCCAGTCCTGTTTAGACCCAGAACAAATGACTGGTTCTCGATCGCCCTCGCTTTGAGAAGAGCCTGCCAGTGATTGGCTCGCTTTTCCGGCCAGTTGGCAATCACTATCATGACCTCTGCAGGCAAGTTGGCCCTGAAGAGCTCCGGAAAACGAAGATCGTAACAGATGTTCAGAGAGAAGTGTATGTTTTTCATCTCGAAAGAGAGATTAGTGTCACCGGGGCTGTAAACGATATTCTCCCCTCCGTACGAAAATAACTTTCTCTTCCGGTAGATCAAAGGCTCCGAACCCGGGGCGAGAAAAGCCGCGCAGTTGTAGAACTTCGAGTTTCTTCTGTCTATAAAGCCGTAAACTGCCGGAATACCCCAGTGATCTACCTGCTTTCTGAAGAAACCACACGCATCTTTCACGTAAGCTCTTTCGGCGTTATTAGTGAACCCGCTCAAGGTAGTTTCGGGAAAAACAATTAGCTCAACACCTGCCTCCGAGGCCCCGGCGAAAACTCTTTCGATTATCTTCATGTTGATCTCTGGAGACTCCCATACTATGTTGAGAGGAACGCCGCCTATTCTCATCTATTCTCCTCCACCGCAAGATCAATTATCCTCGAAAGGACCCTAGCCGAAACTTCCGCCTCTATTGCAGGTCTGTTTTCTCCCGGACCAATCTGCTCGGGAATGCACGGTATATGTACGAACCCGGCAGGGATGTTTATGGCTCTCTTCGTGAGAAAGTCCATACATCTGTAAAAGAGGTAGTTACAGACAAATGCGCCGGCTGAAAAAGATTTCTCGATGGGAAGACCCTCGTCCTTAAGTTTCGAGACGATCCCGTCGACCGGAAGCCTCGAAAAGTATGCGTCGGGCGAGGCAGGAATTATCTTCTCACCGGTCGCAATAAATCCGTTGTTGTCTGGAGTTGGGGATTCCTTCCAGTTGATCGCAATCTTCTCTGGAGTAACGAGAGATCTCCCGGCCGCCTGGCCGACCATGATCAACGCCTCCGGGACGTTGTCTAGGAGCCGCAGCTCCAGTCGAGAAAAGCAGTCGTCGAAGACCGTTGGGAGGCTCATGAGCTCAATGTCTTCCCTGATATCCGCTAGAAGCTCCACGACTATCTGCGAAGCGTTTATTTTACTTCCCCCGAAGGGGTCGAAGTGGGTCACGAGTATCATCTTTTACACCTCTCATTCCCTATAATTTTAGCATCATAAGGAAGTCGAGAATGAAAAGCCGTCATTCTGGTAGAATGATTCTGAAAGGGGTGATCTAGTTGAAGAAGCTGAAGCTTGAGGATCTCTACAAATACTCCGCTGTGGGCGATCTTCACATCTTTCCCGGTGGGAAAAACTTTGTCTTTGTAAGAAAGACGATGAACAAGAAGGAGAACCAGTACGAAAGCAACATCTGGTTGGGCAACATGAAGAATGAAGAAGTCCGTCAGCTGACCCGGGGCGGGAAGGACGGTTCTCCCGTCGTAAGTCCAGACGGCAAAAGCATTCTCTTTGTCTCGAAGAGAGACAAGGAGGCTAAAGGAACCGGGCTTTATCTTCTGCCTCTTGAGGGCGGTGAAAGCAGACTGGTGAAGACTCTTAAAGGAGGATTCTCCTCTGTCTCGTGGATCGATTCGGAGACGGTTCTATTCATGACGAAGCATGCCCCCGGGGAAGATCCCGAGAAGATCGAAGAAGACGAGCCGCCAGAGAAGAAGGTTTACGAAATAGATAGAATACCATTTGTCTCTAACGGCGCTGGATTCACCGAGAACAGAGTGGGCCATCTATATAAGATGAAACTCGAAAATGGAAAGATGGAACCGATTACGGCCGTCGGAGGTGATATCGAAAGCATCGTTTTATCTCCCGAGAGAAAGAGCGTCGCGGTAATAACAACCGAAGACAGGGAGAAGAGGCCGATATGGAGCAGTCTATACCTCCTCGATTTGCAGAGTGAAACTGCAAAGAGAATCGGTGACGACAGTCTCTCTTTCTATCATTGCGAGTGGTCAGACGATAGCGAACTCTTCGCCGTCGCGACAGACTTCAAAAAGGGCTTCCCAACCAATCCCTTCATAGTCCACGTTGATCTGGAATCCTTCACTCTTACTACTCTTGCCAGGGAAATGGACCTGTACTTCGGCAACAGCCTGAACAGCGATGTGAGGGGTGTCTCGCCAAACACTTCCATGAAGGTTGTAGAAGGAAAGCTCTATTCGCTGGTAACTGCCGGGTCGCAGATAAAACTCGTTTCTATGGATAAAGAAGGAAAGGTAGAGGAAATCGCTGTCTCTTCGGGGAGCATAGACTGCTTCGATGTTGCAGGCGAGGAACTTCTACTTTCAGAGATGACCACGACAGAGCCACTGGAGATCTACTCTCTTGTCAAAGGCAAGAAGAAGAAACTCACGAGCTTTAACTCGTGGATGAAGGGTATCAAGCTGTCAAAACCGGAGGGCTTCGAAGTGGAGGCCTCAGATGGGCAAAAGATTGAAGGCTGGATAATGAGGCCGGTAGACTTCGAGGAAGGGAAGAAATACCCGGCCGTAGTGGAGATCCACGGAGGGCCAAAGACGGCATACGGCGGCGGATATATACATGAGTTTCAGACTCTGGCCTCCGAAGGATATGCAGTTATCTACTGTAACCCGAGGGGAAGCGCCGGTTACGGAACCGACTTCGCCGATATAAGGGGCCATTACGGGGAAAGGGATTTCGAAGACATAATGGAAATCGTCGAGTACGTCATAAATGAATACGATTTCGTCGACGAAGAGAGACTCGGTGTCACCGGGGGCTCATACGGCGGTTTCATGACAAACTGGATTGTAGGACATACTGACGCCTTCAAGGCGGCCGTCTCCCAGAGGTCTATCTCGAGCTGGATTTCCTTCTTCGGCACTACGGATATAGGATATTTCTTTGCAAGCGATCAAACCGGAGGCGATTTCTTCGACAACCTCGAGGGTTATCTAAGGCAGTCACCTCTGATGTCGGCGCCCAACGTCGTCACTCCGATTCTTTTCATTCACTCCCTTGAAGATTACAGATGCTGGGTCCCCGAAGCGATGCAATTCTTCACAGCGCTAAGGCATCTCGGCAAAGAGGCCAAAATGGTGCTCTTCCCGAAGGAGAACCACGAGCTTTCCAGAGGCGGCCTTCCCATACATAGAGAAAAGCGTTTGAGGGCAATACTGGAATGGTTCGATTCCTATCTGAAGATATGAGCCGTTGATGGAAAACAAGAAGGCAGGAAACATCCATGTAAGATTCGCCTCAATCGATGACAACGAAAAGCTCCTCAAGATCGAGCGAGAGTCGGCTCAGGAGGGGAGTATCTGGCTGGTCGCCTTCAGAGAGGACTTCTTTGGAAGACTGAAGTACTTCGAAGAGGGTTTCATTATGATTGCCGAAGACGCATATGACATCATTGGATGTATCGGTGTTGGAATCGACAACCTGATCGTAAACGGAGAGATCAAAAAGGCCATCTATCTCTTTGGGCTTCGGACGAACCCGAAATACAGGCTGAAAGTAGCCCGCTGGCTGAAATCGATCATTCAGGAACTGCAGAATCTGCTCGGCCCCACGGATTTCGATTTCGGATATGCGTCGGTTAAGGCCGACAACATTGCCTCGAAGAAGATTCTCAAGCACATGGGTTTCTCCACTACGGCGATTCTGGACTTCTACGCCTGCCCGGTTAGGAAGACCTCTCAGGAGAAGTCGGTTTTTGTGGAAAGGGAGGTCGACCTGGAAACGATTTTGGACCTGTACAAACCTCTCGAGAAGGATCATGACCTTCTTCTTCAAGGTACGAAGGCCTTCGAGGTGATGATTACAGAGAGGAGATTGTGGTTATTCAAGACTGAAGGTGCATACGCCCTGGTTCTCGACACGAGCGGCGAGCAGGACTTTGGAATCACACGCCTTTCAAAGGGGTTGAGGGCGTTCCAGCTTCTGGCTCAGGGAACTCTTTCACCGCTGGTGAGGATCCCGAAAATGAATGAGCGATTGAGGTCCTGGGACGTTCTTCTCTTCGGCTGGGACGATATCCGAAGCGCGCGAAAGATCGTAAGAAAGATCCATAGATGCGCCTGGGAAGAGGGCATAACGCTGATCAACTTCTCGAGGGACAGAAGCCTCGGAAGTATGAAGGGTGCGGTGGGTTCTCTCAGTTTCAGGATTCCCTTTGAGATAATGATCTATGAGAAGAACAGCATAAATAGAGGAAGCAGACCTATAATAAGAACTCCGACGATATAACTTTAAAATTCTCTTTTCGGATTGACTGAAGACTTGGTAAATGAGAGGCCGGGTCGGAAAGGCTTAGACCCGGCCTCAATTTCTATGGATGAGGTGCCTTCACTACCAGAACCCGCAAAGTCTCTTCTCCGGTGTTGACTATTCCGTGCGGTATCATTTTCGGACTGTCAATGATGTCATCTTCCATTACTTCATGCTTATCTCCGCCGATTGTGATTATTCCTCTACCGGCGAGCACTAGTATGAAAACATCGACAGGTGTCTTGTGCTCGGCCAATTCCATCCCCTCGGCTATGTCAATGACGACCGCCTGCGCATTCTCTCTGTCGTAGATTATCCGGCCCTTAAGTCCGGGTCTGTCAAGTGCAACTTTGCCCTTTTCGATTGAGCTCTTCACCAACTTCATCACCTCGCCTCTAATGTTAGTACTATCTTAGCAAACCGAAGAGCCCCGATCGGTAACATATGTTACCGTATCATAGGACTTCGCTCAGGAATAGCGAGAGAGCCAGAAGCCCGAGGACTACTACCCAGCCAATTATCGTAACCCTAACAGCCTTGCCCGCCTTATTCGCTTCCCACCAGGAGCGCGGTTCTATCCCCTGAAGTCTGAACGTTATGATTGAAGCGAGGTTTATACAGACAATGTTGACGAAGAACAGGAGTATCGCTCCGGAGAATCCGTCGATATTTCCGCTTCCGAGGAGCAGCCCTGCCGCAGCCAGAGGCGGCATAAGTGAAACGGCTACCATAACCCCAATGAGCGAAGTGGATACCCCAGAGCTGATCGACAGGGCCGCAGCCGTTCCCGATGCGAACGCCAGCACAATGTCGCCCAGGTTGGCCACTGTTCGACTGGTTATCTCGTTAGTAGTGTAATCTAGTCTGAATAAGAGCCCGAAAACAAGAGCAAAGGCAAAGCCCAGCCCGATACGGATCAGATTCGTTCTCACGGACTTTGCGAGAAGTCCGAAGTCTCCGAGCGTCGTTGCAAAGGACTGCGCGACGTTTGGCCCTAGCATCGGAGCGATCACCATCGCCCCGATGATTATTGCGGGGCTGTTTCTCACAAGGCCTATCGTAGCTACGATGGCCGACAATACTATCATCGCTATGTCTACCGCGTCGTTCGAGATCATCTCCGAGATGTCGTGATAAAGCTCTTCTCTGCTTATTCGCTTGAAGATTCCCTTCTTGGGCTTATTCTCCTCTTCCGTGGCCTGATTCTCTTCTTCTTTCTCCTCTTCTTGAGCTCTTGGAAGCGAGGCTTCTACCTGAAAGAGTATTGCCCTGAAGGATTCATCCTGGGTGAAGCGCTGCTCGAGAGAGTCGAGGATCTTTTCGCTGTTTTCGGCAAGCGCCAGTATCTTCGTCTGCCAAAGCTCTTCCGATGTCTTAACCGTCCAGTAGTCGATTATCGATTTCTCTTCCAGCATTTCCTTCAGATCTTTTTCGGGGTCGGAACCTGAGAATACTTCTATCAGTCTTTCGGCCATCTAATCACCATCCCGTACAGAGACTGTGGCATAATTGTCTTGCTCGCTAAGAATATATTACACCTGCAAATAAGAAGAGAAGGCATCGAATCAGGGAGGTTGGAGTGTTCTATCTTTTGCTGGCGATACTTTCCAGTTCCTCCATAGCAATGATTTTCAAAGTGACGGAGGGAAGAAGCTACAACAGGCTCGCGGTTACTACGTTCAATTACCTGAGCGCGTTTTTGGTAGCACTCGTCATGATGGCGGTTGAAAGACCGGCCATAGGTCCCGGCGGAGGATCTCCGGCCGAAGTGATAGTGAAGGGAGAACGTCTCTTCAGCCTCACCAGCAGCGTAGTCTGGGGCCTCTCTTTGGGACTCGTTTCCGGCCTCTTCTTCTTTCTCTCCTTCATCTTTTATCAGAAGAGTGTCAGGGAAAGCGGGGCAAGCCTTTCGGGAGCCTTCGGAAAGCTGGGGATTCTAATACCCATGATTCTTTCTTTGCTAGTCTGGAAGGAGTATCCGGAAGCGCTGCAGTGGGTCGGGATCTTCCTTGCCATCTTCTCGATCGTACTCGTGAACAACCCTTTCGGATCGGGGAGGCAGAATTTCAGAGCCGCTTTAGTCATGTTGTTTATTACCGGCGGACTGGCCGAATTTATGAACAAGCTGTTCCAGAACTACACCGTCAGCGGATACAAGAATGTCTTTCTCTTCAGCGTCTTTGCAAGCGCATTTGCGATAAGCGCATTCTTTCTGAAGAGGTCCGGTAAATCTTTCCGTAAGAGGGAAGCAATCATAGGACTGATCGTGGGACTGCCAAACCTCTTCTCATCCTTCTTTCTCATAATGGCCCTGGAAGAAATGAAGGGTTCCGTGGTCTTTCCCGTTTACAGTGCCGGAAGCGTTGTGATGATAAGTCTTGGAAGCCTTATGTTCTTCGGTGAAAAGCTCAAGAAGCTCGAGATGATATCCTTAGGCATGGTGCTGATTTCCCTTATTATAATAAACATATGATATCTCTTTGGATTAAAACAACGTCGAGGTAGTATTGAGACAATATCAGTCAGTGGAGGTGCGTCCCGTGTTACACAGAATTGGAAGAGACAGAGTAGTGTACGATATGTCGCCTGAACACAAGCCCGTTCTGGAAGTCAGCCCGGGGGATACTGTAATAGTGGAGACGGAGGATTGCTTCTGCCACCGGATCGTCTTAGAGTCACAGACCGTCGGAGGAGACTTCGACTTCACTCATGTGAATCCGGCTACCGGGCCCATCGCCGTTAAGGGAGCGATGCCGGGTGACACGATAGTAGTCAGTATAGAGAGCATAGAGCTTGACAGTCAGGGCGTTGTCGAGACCTGTCCCTTCTGGGGCCCGGTTAGCAATGTCTCCAGGGAGTGCGTTACCGAAATCGTCAAGATTGACGGCAATTTCATGTCGTTTCTGGGAGAGCGCATCGAAATAAAACCTATGATAGGCGTAATCGGAAACTCTCCGGCCGAAGGTTCCGTTTCCTGTACAACTCCGGGAAGTCATGGCGGAAACCTCGACACAAAAGATATTGCGGCCGGTTCGAGAGTTTATCTTCCGGTCTTCGTGAAGGGAGGGAATCTCTCCCTCGGTGACGTTCATGCGAGAATGGGAGACGGGGAAGTCGGCGGCACAGGAGTCGAGATAAGAGCCCTTGTGAGACTCAGTGTAGATATAGATAAGATGCCAGTCGAAAGTCCCACCGTCGAAACCGAAGAGGCTTTCTACCTTTTGTTCAGCGCGAAGACTCTTGAAGAGGCAAGCCGCGGGGCGGTTAAGAGAGCCATCGAATTTATCTCGGACTGGAAGTCTATTCCCGCTGAAAGAGCCTATATGCTGACAAGCATCACGTGCGATCTGATGATAAGCCAGGTGGTGAATCCACTGGTAACTGTGCGAGTTAGAGTTCCGAAAGAGATTCTCTAGTGATAGACATCAGAAAGGTATTTCTCTCTTTAAGAAGGCTTCTGCCCTTTCTGGGAATAGCTCTGTTCACTGTCTCGATCTACGTGCTCGTTCGTGAGTTGAGTCGATACACTATCAGCGATATTGCTGCAAAGGTCGGGGAGGTTCCGGCTTCCAGGCTTGTAATAGCGGTCTTCCTGACCTTTCTGACTTACTTGAATCTGAGCTTCTATGATCTGATCTCTTCCAGAAGGGCGGGAGTCAAACTGAAATTTACGTCGACCGCTCTTGTTTCCTTCGTTGGATACACTTTCAGCAAGAATATCGGTTTCACGTTTCTTTCGGGTACAAGCGTCCGCTTCAGGTTATACGGAAAGTGGGGAGTAGCAGGAGGGAAGATCCTCTTAATAATAATTCTCAACTATCTTACTTTCTGGCTTGGTTTCTTCGCCCTTTCGGGAATCCTGTTCACTCTTTGGCCGCCCGTTCTTCAGAGTGCAGTCAGAGTCCCCTTCGGATCACTGAAGGTTATTGGAATAGCCTCTGCCGGGATCTACGTTCTATATATGGTAGTGGTTAGCTTCAGAAAACGTCCGTTCAGAATAAGAGGAAAGAGTTTCACTCTTCCGGGGAGGTCCTTCACGCTTGTCCAGACCGGGATATCCATTCTCGACTGGCTGCTTTCCGCAGGAGTGTTTTTCATGCTTCTCCCCCCGGAAATCGGTTATTTTGAGGTTCTTGGCGTCTTCCTGCTGTCGCAGTTTGCAGGTCTGTCGAGTCAGGTCCCCGGAGGTCTGGGAGTCTTTGAGGCGCTTACAGTAGTTATTCTCTCGCCCTCCTTAAAGCCGGATATTCTTGTGGCAGCGCTAATAATCTATAGAATAATCTTCTACCTCGTTCCCTTCATTATCGCAGTGGTTTCTTTTGCAGTCAACGAACTCCTTTATAGAGGTTCTGAAAAGGCCTGAGGGAGAACCGTTATGATAGGTTTCAACCTGGCAGCAGGTCGAACAGTCTCTTGACGAAAGTCTCGATGCTCTCATTCTTTTCCATGAGTCCATTTTCTCGAACAAGAAGCGGGGCAGTTACAACTTTGTTTGTCTTATCGACGCACATCTCTCCGACTTCACAGGGGACGTGATCGATGGCCAGCTTTTCGACGACGGTCATCCTATCTTCGGGATTGCCCGAAGCGGTGACGGTAAGATTGGAGGCTACGTTCTCGAGAGCCCTTGCAAGTATTAAAACACCTTCTCCGATCGCTCCCAGAGGTTTCTTACCGAAGAAGCAGTTCACGATAAGCCTTTCAAGGCTCTTATTAACTCTGTAGTGATCCTCTTCGTCTTCAAATGTAGATAGGCTCTTCAAGACTCCCTTACCGCCGGGAATGACGAGCAGGTCCAGATCCTCCCAGTTGAAAGTATCAATGTTGTTTACCGGTCCGCTGAGCAGTCTTGCCGATTCTACGAGCTGGTTTCGCTTCTGTTCAAGTTCAGCCGGTTTTCCTGTCTGGTGGTTAATAACCTCGTATTGATCCTTGTCCAGTGCCAGAGAAACAACTTCAACCCCTGCCTTATCCAGGGCGAGGAAGGTCATTATGGCCTCGTCAACGGCCGTTCCATCCTCAGAGCCACAACCCGTAAGCACTACTCCACACTTCAATTCGGTCCCTCCTTATAGAAGCATCAAGAGTCGTTTTTCCTTAGGAAAATATAAATATTAATGGATTTTATCATCTTTGCCCCCCGTTCCAAACGGCTCGTAAGTGTGTTGGCCATCTTGACTGTTGACATGCCGGCGAGATTATTGGATATTAGTAGTGAGTTCCTGTGACTATTCGGCAAGGGGGTGCTCTTATGAGAGTGGGTTTGATTCATTACAGGGCCGGACTGATGGACGGTGTTTCCCTTGAAATGGAAAAGTGGCGCAAGGTTTTCTCGAGAATGGGTCACTCGGTAGAGATCATTGCGGGAAACAACGCTCCCGGTGTCGACATTGTGATTCCGGAGATAGAATACAACGACGAGAAAAATGAAATCCTGAATTCGAAGCTCTACGGCAGTACGCCTTCATCGGAGAGCGAACTGCTCGATGAACTCTCCATCAGAACCGCCGAGATTCTAGGCAGCTTCAGATCGGTTCTCTCTGACTTCGATCTTCTTATACCGAACAACATCTGGTCGCTTGGATGGTCTATACCTGCGGGACTGGCCCTGCATGACTTCGCGGAAGAGTCGGGTAAGCCGTTTATCTCTCACAACCATGACTTCTGGTGGGACCGCCCCTATTACAGCAGTCCCTATCGAAGCGTCATGGAGCTCCTGGAAAACTACTTTCCTCCCGATCTCCCAAACGTCAAGAACCTGACGATCAACTCGATCTCCGCTTCCGATCTCTTCGAGAGGAGGGGTATCAGGGCTACCGTGGTGCCGAATGTGATGGACTTCAGCGGGCCCGTCTCTATCTCCGATGAGCGCATTCGAACGCTCAGAAGCGAGGCCGGGATAGAGAAGGGGGATATCGTCTTTCTCCAGGCAACCAGGATAACGGAGAGAAAGGCGGTCGAGATCTCTATAAGGCTAATCGCGGCTTTCAATAATATCGCGGGATCTTTGAAGGGGAAAAAGCTTTACAACGGGGAGCCGTTTACTGGGAGGGCCGTCCTCGTGTATTCCGGATTGACCGAAAGGCAGTCGATGGACTACAGGAAAAAGCTAGATGAACTTGCGAACAAGCTCGGAGTAAAAGCGATCGACATCTCCTCTTCATCCTCCTTGAGCCAGGCGGCCTTCTTCGAATCGTACGGCGTCGCAGACATCGTTATATATCCAACCGTATTCGAGGGCTGGGGGAACCAGCTTCTGGAGGCGCTTGTGTACAGGAAGCCCCTTGCCCTCTTCAGATACAGCGTATTCAAGAGCGATATACAGAACAGCGGGATCTCTTTCGTAGATCTGGGCGATAGGTATATCTACAGCGACGGATTGGCAGAAATACCGGAGCAGACTATCCTTAGCGCCGTTAAAGAGATCACGGAACTCCTCTTCGACAGAGAGAAATACGAAGAAACCGCGGAAAAAAACTTCCAGATAGGAAGAGAAAAGTTCAGCCTGGAGACGCTGGGCGGCATAGTAAAGGGATTGATAACCGATCTGGTTTAGACTAAGTAATCAGGCTAACACGAATCCAAGTTTCTATCTGCCGAAGCAGGCTACTTTCTCGAGTTTGTAGCTCCTTTCGCCCAGGCCGATCTTTTCGGCGTGCTCAAGCTGGTGGCGCCAGCTAATTCCGGGATGGGCCCTTTCGAAGGGGTCGTATCCGAGCCTTCCTATCACCAGATCTATGCAAGCCTTGTCCACCGCTACGGGATCTCTGCCCACCACTATGCCGATGTCTTCCACGACTGGAGGCCTGTTTATGTGCCAGCAGTCGCAGTCTGGCGATACGTTGTTTATGAAGGAGATATATAAAGCATTCTTTCCCTTTGAGGCCGCCAGAGCGTATTCTGCGATCTTCTTGCTTAGAGATTCCGGCGTTCCTCCAGCACCTGCACTCATCGCGCCATAATTGCACATGGCTATGCACTGGCCGCATCCGATACAGACCTCATAATCTATTCTTGCGACCCTATCGACAGTAATAGCACCAGTAGGGCAGTTCTTTTCACACATTCCGCAGGCTACACAGTTCTTCTCTCTTACTACGGGTTTCGATTCCGAGTGTTGCTCCATCTTTCCTGCCCTCGACGCCGAACCCATTCCGATGTTCTTCAGAGCGCCTCCAAAGCCCGTTTGTTCGTGCCCTTTGAAGTGGCTGACTACTACAAGCGAGTCGGCGAGAGCAATGGCCGATGCGATCTTAGCCTTCTTTATGTAATCTCCCTCAATTTCCACATCTATTTCATCGGAACCTCTCAAGCCGTCGGCGATCACTACGGGAACGCCCACAGATTCCATTGTGAAACCGTTCAGGGAGGCGGTTGTGATATGATCGACTGCGTTTGATCTGCTCCCTTTGTAAAGAGTGTTCGCATCAGTGAGGAAGGGAACGGCCCCCAGTTTCTTTATCTGATCGGCGATCACCCTCAGATAGTTTGGCCGGATGTATGCGAGATTTCCGTACTCCCCGAAGTGAAGCTTGATGGCGACAAGTTTATCCTTCTGGACCACATCTTCAAGTCCGGCTCTCTTAAGTAAGGCCTCGACTTTTTTCAGAAGTCCCATTTCGGGAGTCGTCTCCATGTTTGTAAAGAAGACCTTGCTCATACTGTTCCCCTCTCTTTCCAAAGGATTTTCGCCTGGGACTGTCCAATGCCTACGCTCTAGAACTTTCCAGTCACGACAGGTTTTTCGGCGTTAGAGACAATGATCTCAATGTTATCATATCGAAAATTCCAGTACTTCTCTAAACGGAGAATTTCTGCTGGCTGAGGTTCAGGGTTCCTCATAGACCGGATTATAGCGAAGTGAATTGCATTCTAGAAATTTGTCTGGGATCATCTCTGCTGAGAAAATTCAGAGAGTATTGACGATCCTTGAAAACCCAGGTAGAAGCGAGAGACCTTCTGTTGCAGTCGCCGCTCCTCACTCCCAGAGCTTACGATAAATCCTCTTGAGCTCTGCTATCCCGTCTGATATCTGGTTTTCATCGCCGCTCTTCCCGGCCGTCTCGATTTTAAAGCCGACCCCGGAAATCTCTTCAACCCCATACATTCTGCCGGAACCCTTAAGACTGTGGCCTTCTCTTGCGATCGAACCCATGTCTTTCCTTTCAAGAGCACTTTCGAGAGTAGCCACTGTCTTGTCGATGTGTTTCCCGTACTCCTCGAACATGGCCGAGGCCTCTTCCATGGAGAGCCCCATATCCTTCGCGAAGACTGTGATATTGTCCGGCGAATGCTTTCCCTCTCGCTGAATTGGACGGACTCCGGATCTCTTGTTACCCGTCTTCCCGAATATGCCCAGGTGGTATCGCACGATCTCGAGAAGATCCGACTGCCTGACCGGCTTTCCCAAAAAGCCGTCACAACCGGCCTCGATCGTCTTCTCCTCGTCTCCCTGCATCGTATGTGCGGTCAGGGCAACGATTGGTATCTTGTAACCCTCTTGTCTAAGGGCCTTTGTAGCTTCATAGCCGTCCATGATCGGCATCTGCATGTCCATAAGGATGAGATTGTACTGGTTGAAGTTTCTCACCATTTCGATCGCCTGCTTGCCATTTCCGGCAACGTCGACAGAGTAACCGGCCTTTTCAAGAACTTCTTTTATAAGCAGCTGATTGGCTTCGTTGTCTTCCGTTAGCAATATCCTGTATTTGACGTTGTCCTGCCCCGGGCCGAGGTCCATGTAGTTGCCGATCTTGCCGATAAGTTCGTCTTCCTTTACGGGCTTTTGAATTATTTCGTTTACTTTCTTCCCGAAATGGATTTCGTTCTCGGTGGTATCTGTGATCACAATGACGGCAGCTTCGTCTATCCCATCTAGCGCGGCAAGGGCATCGTCGGCATTCTTTGGCGCGTCTACCACTGCAAGGGACGCACCTAATTCCCTTACAGCTCTCGAGAGATTCGAAAGGTTTTTCACAGATTCGTAGTGCACTCCATTTCTCTTGAGCATCGCGCCGACGATTGTCAGGAAGTCCTCGTCGTCGGAGGCGACAACAACCTTTCCCGTTGGCGGCAATTCGGGTTTCTCCTTTTGCTTCGGTACTTCCTTGGAAACGTTAGAAGGAATCCTAACTGTGACTTTCGAACCCTCGCCAACCTTGCTCTCGAAGCGTATTGACCCGCCCATCAGTTCAACGATCTTCTTCGTTATGGTTAAACCGAGTCCCGTTCCGCCAAACTTCCTCGACATCGTACCGTCGGCCTGAATAAAGGGCTCGAAGATCTTGTCTATCTCTTCTCTGGAGACTCCCGAACCTGTATCCTGAACCGTGTATATCAGGTGGTGGCCATCGTAATCGAGAAGCACTGAAACGTAACCTTTGTCAGTAAACTTGAGTCCGTTGGATACCAGATTGGTCAGGACCTGTCTCACCCTAAATTCGTCTCCATCGACGTATTCTGGAACCCTTTCTGTAATGCTGTTTGCGAAATGCAATCCCTTCGAATACGCCATGGGCAGATATGTTTCGGTGATCTCTTTCACCAGCTTTGCAGGGCTGTACGGGGAGATTATCAGATCGAATCTCGCCGCTTCGATCTTTGAGAGGTCTAGAACATCGTTTATGAGACTGAGAAGATGTTCCCCGCTCCTGTATATTGTCTTGAGATACTTCATTTTTTCCAGATTCGTCTCATCGTTCATCAGTAGCTCGGCAAAACCGAGAATCGCATTCATAGGGGTGCGCATCTCGTGGGACATGTTTGCCAGAAACTCCGATTTCATCTTGCTGGCCTGCTGTGCCTCCTTCGAAACCTTCCTGAGCATTTCATTCGAATTCTTCAGTCTGTCAAGCGTCTTTTCAATGAAGACCATCGTGTTGTTCAGTTCTGAGGCGATCTCGCCCAACTCGTCATTAGAATTGAGTTTAACCCTGACAAAGGAGCCCTTCTTTATCGACTCGAAACCCTTCAGCAGCTCCGACAGGGCCTTGGATATATGGGCGTTGAGAGTGAAGGACAGCACGAAGGAAAAGCCGAATACCCCGAGTAACACAATGCTGAGTATCGGGAGTAGCCTATTCCTGAGCATCACCATTAGACCCTCAGACTGCAACACATAGATGTCGGCTCCGCCGATCGAAACCTTGTCGGCGAGGAACAACGATCCCGAGGAGAAGAAAGAGAAGGCGGGCCTCGGTTCGCTCACGGTGAAGGGGATTTCACTTGACCACCTCTCCTCATCCAGCACCGTTCTCACATAGAGGCCGGAATCCGAGAACTCTCTCGGGATCACGAAGTGATCATCGATCAGAAGGAAGGCGATTCCGTCCTGCCCAAGAAATGCCGACAGTTCTTCCACATCTTCATTGTCGAAGACAATTCCGGCAACGTATCGCGATTCGTTGCTCTCTACAGTCGAGAAGTAGACGAGCTGTCCCTCGAGCATTTTGAATCCGTTTTCTGCTTCTTCGATTTCGTTTAACTGCCCTTCTGAGATGGCTGGCCTGTTAAGAATTGTCTTTCGCTCGTCTCCAAGTCGAATGAGAATATCGCAACCATCATCAATAACTCCCTCAAGCGAATAACCGTCGACAAAAACCTTCATATCCTTGCGCAAGTCGATAAACCACTGAAAGACGGATTGCTTCTTTGAGCTTAGATAGCTCTTGTATTCGTCGGTCGCTGTGCGGACAAATGTGACGGAAAGCAGAGCTACAAGGACAGTCAAGACTGCCAGGACGAAGAGCAGAAACTGTAACGATATCTTTCTACTTAGTTTTCTCATAAAATGACTCTGCCTCCTCAACTGGACAAGACTGCATCACAATTTCATTTGCCGACGTTGAACTCCCATTGCACGTCCATGATTCTACCCTCGAGAGTTACGGAGTAGTAAATGGACGTATCTAGATAGACACAAAATGCGATTAACAGGCCCTCTGAATCAATAGCTATATAAGGATTGTACCTCTCCGTCTGGAAGATATACTCCTCACCAATTATGAAGAGATCGGCCCAGACTCCTTCAACGGGTTCTCCGCGCTTACACTTCCCCGTAACGGCCACATTCAGGAACGATACACGTGAGGGACCTTCCGGCAGCTCGAAGAACAACAAACCGACAACATCCTTTATCGGGAAATCGAGGTTGGATATTGCATCGAATGGAATCGCTGTTACGGTGGCGAAACTGCCTTCTTCCATTTCGTACCCTCTAGAAGTAAATTCGGAGTAGCTGCCTATAAGCGGTTCGATCTGTTGGATATCGACAGACAAACCAACAGATGCGATAACCACAAAGACAATCAACACGAGTCTCAAAACCTAATCTCTCCTTCGCGTTAAGAAATGTGACCTTGTCTCAAAGAGATTATATTACGCAAGGGCCGGATATCATAAGAACAGGAGCTCACAGATTAGATTGCTTTCCGTGAGCTCCAGTTGCATCTCAATAGATAAATGGTGTTTCCGTAACAGTTACACGATTAGTTCAGCCGAACAATAAGAGATTCGAGAAAGTTTATCAGTTCATTTACATCGTCTCCGATTGCTTCCTTCTCGATAATCTCCTGAGGAGTCAAAGACAGCCCGTAATACTCCCTGTTCGTATCCGAATCCTGCCGGATTATAGATCCTCCCAGGGAAACGCCGGCGAATATACCGTTGCTGACAGAGTAAGAGTAGATAGCCGCTTCGAGTTTGTAATCGGTGTCGGCGGAGAGAGTCTTTCCGGTAGGTCCGGCCGAAATAGAGGCGCTTCCGCCGAGGGTAACGTTGTTGCCCAGGAAACCTTCTATACCCTTCTCATTCATTATTACGAATACAAGCCCGCTCTTTTGAACACCGGCCTGAAATCCGTAGCTGATACCGTATAGCTTTAGAAAAAGAGGGCCATACCAGCGTCCATCCTCTGCTCTCTTCAGCAGAAAGCCCTCTCCAAACTGCCCGCCAAAACCTAGCGCAGCCTTCACCATTTCGGGATAAATAACTATCCCATTTGACTTGCTCAACAACTCAATAAAAGAACCGCTGTCTTCCGTTTGCGTGAGCTCTTGAAGGACGCCCAGGGCGTTCTGGATCCGTTCCTTTGGTAAACTTGCCCCAAATGTCGAGAAAGAAGCCATCATGATCACCACCAGTATCAGTTTTTTCATTTCAATCCCTCCCCGTTGTTCATTCTATTTCACATTGAGGAAAATATCCTGTTTCTCCTGGCCAAATGTGACGCTTATCAACCTGAATTCCCCTTTGGAAGAGATGTGCGAATAGTCGCCTTTCTCAACCTTTACCTCCTGATACTGGAAATAAGGGAGATCCTGAACGAAAGAGAAAACGCTACCTTTCGAGTCGGTCACGGCATAGAGGAACCTCAGCGCGTCGATTATCTCTGATTTGATCACAGCAACCGTCACATATCCCCCCTTGACTTCGCTCTGAGGAAAGTCTTTCGAGAAGATCTGTCTACCCTCTCCGTCGTAGGCCGCCACGGTCAACAGGGGTTTTCCAGAAACGTCAAGCTTGATCTTGGTGAAACTTATCTCGCTTTCTTCCAGTCCGCAAAGGGCGAGAATCTCCTCTCTGGAAAGTGTGAGTTTTTCCTCTGCTGGATTGGGTTTCTCGCCACAGGAGGACACGGCAAGAATTGTCAGCAAGGCTAAATTAACAAGAACCACTATCAGACTCTTTCGGCTGTCAAATTTCATACTACCTCCATCATCACATCAGAGCGGTCAGTAATCAAGAAATCGCACACATCTCTGACCTTGAGAAATAGGTCCGAATCGTTTAACGTCCACAAAGCAACTCTCGTTCCTTCTTCGCGGATCTTTCGAAGCAATGAAAGCCCCTTCTCCAGGCCTATGTTTTCGAAGAGATCCTTGTTGAGATTAACCGAATAAGGCCTGTATCTCTCGATCACTTTGTACAGGAACTCTTCACCACCCGGTCGAAGAAGCTCCTTATCTATTATAGGGGCTACCATAGGGCAGCATAACTCCTCTTTGAACTCATGAAGACAATCATGATGGAAGGAAGAAAACATAGTCCTTTCGAGGGCGTCGAATCTCTTGACAATCTTAATCACTTCAGGTACAGCCTCTACGGCTTTGATCTCAACATCGACAAATATATCTTCGGGCAGTTCCCGGTAAATCTCTTCAAGAGTGGTCAGGGCGTCAAATCCAACAAGCCCCATCTCTTCGAGTTCGGCGAACGTCTTTTCCGAGATCTTTACATCCAGTCCCATGGTCCTTTTAAGATCGGGATCGTGATTCAGGATGACCACGCCATCCTTTGTAAGCCTGACATCGAGCTCTACTCCATGTGCGCCGTACGATAGCCCCTCTTTGAAAGATCTAAGTGTGTTCTCGTATCTGCCCTTCCCCATACCCCTGTGGGCTAAAACAAACATACAAATCGCCTCCGCAACCCGGCAAAATACTTCGCTGAGATCATTCTACTGTGTTATGGAAACTCAGTCAAGGCAATGTGAGGGAAGAACAGCCAGTCTGCTTTCGCAGACCAGTCAAAAGGCGAGAATCATCACCGCCAGTGAAGGCTCCGCCTTCGTTAGTACCACTTCGTGGCGCCAGTCTCAGCTTCAAGCTGAGGCCAGTCACTGCAAGCAGTGGCAAGAACAACCAAGAAACGCAAGTGATGCAGAACATCAGGACCGTCGCACTGCGTGCAGCCAGTTCCGCTGCGCGGGCGAGAACAGCTGCAAGTTGTCTGTTCCTAGTTGCAAGCATAAGAACCGATGCGCGCTTAAAAGCGGAGAACCCGCTGAGCGTTGTGAAGAGCCGTCCTTCGTCCCAAACCATGGACCCGTCCTTCGGGAAGACTGGTTCTTCGCTCCGACGCTGCGCGTCCAGGTTGTTCGTTCTTGGAACAGATCCCGGATCAAGTCCGGGATGACAGCGTATGGTTACTCCGAAAACGCCCAATTCCGTCATTCCGACAAAGCTCCTGGTCGGAATCTCGATGCTCTTGCTTCATTGCTCTAACCAAGAACGAAGAACTGATCTGCGCTCTGGAACTAAGAACATTTTTCTTCTGAGAACCATTCAGCGGTGATGCGGTTTCACTCTGGTCTTTCAAACGTGCAACCCGCTAACCGCGGCCACGGTTTTCAAAAACCCAGATCCCGGATCAAGTCCGGGATGACGGACTTAGGTTATTCGGAAAACATCACATCACATGACAGCGTCCTGTAACTCTTAAAAACACAACAACCCGTCATTCTGAACTTGATTCAGAATCTTGGTCTTGAGAGCCGCTGGACACTTGCTAAGAAAAGCTGATGGCTGATCGCTGTGAAAAACCATCCTTAGTCTTTCATGAAGAGCAGTAGCAAGTTGAAAGTGCTGGAGTGAAGAAACATCAAATGCCGTCATTCCGACAAAGCTCCTGGTCGGAATTTCGATGCTACTGCTTCACGATTTTGACCATGAACAAAGAACAGATCCTCGCTCTGGAAGAACGGGATTTATTCGGTGAACGGAGAACCGCTCAACGGTCAACCAGTTTCTTTTCTCTTACCAACCCGCACCCACCTACCCCGAACCTCGTCATTTATTCTTCCGCGTCTGGCTTGCCAGATTTAACCTTCCGGAAATCGGATATAAATACACTTGGTGATAATATAGCTATATACATATATAAGTATACACATAGGAGGATATTTATGACTTTTGACCAGTGGAAAGAAGAACTCGAAAAACTCTCAAACGAAGGCCCCTTTGCTATTGCAGATATAGATATCGACAAGTTTTCGCTTTTGAACAAGGAATATGGAAGAGACTGCGGGGACAGGGTCTTCGAGATTCTAGATAAGACGCTGAAGGAGAATCTCCCAGAGAAGCTCTCGTTTGTCAGGTTTGGAGACGAGTTTTTTGTCTACAGCAGCGAGTACACCCTTGAGACTCTGTTTATGGAGATGCAGGATTTGGCTCAAACTATTTCGAAGCTCTCATTTGAATGCAAGGGAAAGACGGTTAGGTTTACCGTCAGCGGTGCAGTGGGAGAGTTTCCAAGGAACGCGTCGACGGTCGAGAAACTGCTGAACCTCCTTTCGGAGGGAGTGAGAAAGGCAAAGGTCACAGGGAGAGCACAGATAATCTTTGCACCGCTTGAAAAGGAATCGAAGATGGTTATGAAATCCAACTACTACTTGAGATCGCAGCTCGACGGACTAGCAAAACTAACTGCCCTTTTGAACAGAACCGAGTCATCACTCTTACGGGAAGCGCTGGATGATCTACTGAGAAAATACAAATTGTAGAAATCTCAAAATACCGAAGAGAGGGTGGCCGGGGAGCCACCCTTTTTGTTTAGGAGATGATCTCATGAGGGAGAAGATGAATCGAAACATCTCAGTTTACTACCGTTTCAAGTTTTCACAGAACATGCTCATCATTGGTCCGGTTCTTGTCCCTTATATGCTTTTCAAGGGGCTTAGTTATTCGGAGATGATGTTCCTGCAGTCGATCTCGGCAGTGGCAGTTGTTCTCTTCGAAGTGCCGACCGGTTCGATAGCCGACAGGGTTTCAAGAAAGTTCTCCCTCGTGATTTCATCGGTAATAACGGCCTTCGGACTGTCTCTGTATATTCTCTGCGGAAGTTTTCTGGCCTTTGCCGTTGCAGAGCTGCTCTTTGGACTTGGAATGACTTTCAGCTCAGGTGCGGACTCGGCTATACTTTTCGAGAGTCTTTCAAGAATGGAAAGAGAGAAGGAATACAGCAAGATAGAAGCGAAGGCCATGTCAAATATCTTCGTAGGTCAGGCCGTTGGATCGATAGCAAGCGGGCTTCTATATTCAGTTTCACCTTACATTCCCTTCTGGATATCTCTGGGGATGCTGTTTCTATCGAGCGGCTATTCCCTCTTCTTCACAGAGCCTGACCATGGAGAAAGATCAAGAGAGTCGTATCTGGTTCACGTTGCTAGGTCTTTCGGCGATGCCGTAAAGAAGCCGAGAGTCAGATGGGCCCTGTACTTCTCAGCGCTGATGGGAGTGATGCTGAGGGCAAGCTTCTGGCTGTATGAGCCGTACTTTAAACTTGTCAGGCTGGATATTGCCCTCTACGGGGTTGTCTTTGCCGGGTTCAACGTCGTTTGTGCGCTTTCGTCAAGGTATCTAATGAAGCTCTTCGAAAATGTCAGACCGAGAAAATCGCTGACATTCCTTGGGTTACTTATGGGAGGCGCGTATCTAATCCCTCTGATTCTTCTGAACGTCGGTTCGCTTGCATTTCTAGCGCTTGGTCAGATAGTCAGGGCTCTATACCAGCCCATCATGAGATTCTATATCAACAGGCAGATAGAAGATGCCTTCAGGGCGACGATAATCTCGATAGTGAGTCTAACCGCAAGCCTCTCCTTTGCAGTCTTTTCGCCGCTAATCGGGTTGGGGCTGGACAGGGCAGGCGCAATTTCCGTTTATCTAGTAATGGGGCTTGTTTCGGTCGGCGGATCACTGTTCCTCTGGAGAGTCAGGAATCTCCAGAAAAGAAAGAAGGCCGCGGCGGATAGAAAATCTGCGCTGGACGAGACAGTTAGTTAAACTGAAACGGGTCAGAAGTTCGGGAGATTATATTTCTTGCACAAGAGAAAACCCCCACCTGAGTGGGGGTTTGTACTTGCGGTTATCTATTACCTAATTCTTCCGTCAAGTCTGGCGCTTACCGGACTGTTGTTCTGCATGTATTCCTTGACTATCTTCTGTACATCCAGTCCAGTATCGGTGCATGGAAGCCCCGCAAAGAGATCCTTGTAACCGGGAGCGAAGAGGCCCTGATAATTCGTTGTGGCCACCAGATAGGTTGCCTCGGGATTCAGCAAAGCAAAGCTGTCCGGGCATTCCGGGTCTTCCTGGACCTCAATTGACGTCGCCTTTCCGTTGCTGATTATAAATCGCACACCGGAGACCTGAGAGAAGAACCCGGTACCGCTCTGGCTAACTGAATGGTTCAGAATCTTCTCAAGCGTTTCTCCCTTTACCTCGTAGACATAGATTGTGTTGACATAAGGAAGGGCGTTCTTCAGATCCTCGTAAACAGTCGATCCCGGTGCAATGGATGCCCTGAAGCTGCTCGAAGTCGAGAGGGCGACGTTGGCCCCTGATTTCTCCCTAATGATGTCCATCACGAAATTGCCTAGCACCGATTCTCCCGTATTGACATTAGCTGCAGATAGTTCCGTTTCGACATCCCCGATCCATTCGAACAGGTGAGCGAACTCAGAATCGCTTTCCAATTCGTATTGAAGTTTTTCTACCTTATCCGCAATGACTGGATCCTCTGGTATGGAATCATCCATGGGTATTAGCGACCCCGAGATGGATTTCTGACCGTCGGCTCCGAAGTAAACTACCACTTCCGCCGCATATGTTCCATACTGATAAGGCGAAATGAAGTATGTTTCAGTTCCCTCGATCTTTGTAAGAGGGATCTTGAGATGGCTGTGTGTACCGAAAATCAGGTCTATGCCTTCGATCTCTCTTGCCAATTTCAGCGTCTCCTCGTACTCTGCATGTCCTATAAAAACGATAAGATCGACTCCCTCTGCCTCCATTTCGTCAACGATCTCACTCGCAGTTATCATAAAATCTCCGAAAGTCGCTCCTTCAACTGGCCTTGCAGCTGGCTTGACAAGACTATCGAAATCCGATCCTGCAAGAGCGAAGACACCGATTTTCTTGCCTTCAACTTCTAGGACCAAGTATCTCTTTCCAAAGTATTCGAAGACAGGTACGCCGCCCGCATCCAGAACGTTGGCGCCAAGAATCGGATAAGTGACATCTTTCCAGACTTCCTGAAAATCTGCCGGTCCGTATTCCGAGTCGTGATTGCCGTAAGCCATGGCATCGAAGATGTTGTTGAACCAGGGCATCTCTATGGCGTGGAACTTGTCGGACCACGCCGGGGTCCCGAGGTTTATCATGTCTCCGCCGCCAAAAACGAGAGTGTCTTCATCGCCGGTTTTGTCTTTCAGAAAAGCAATTATCTTGGCGATTCCCCCGAACCCGCGTTGCCCCTCAGAATAGAAGGGAATTGCGTGAGAGTGATAATCGGTTACTAGATACATCTTGATGGTCGTTGAGAACGAAAGGATTGAAAGAAGGAGAACAACCAGAACAAGGAATTTAGCCTTTTTCACTGTCAACACCTCCTCGTGGTATTACACCAAATTCTAACATTGTTAGTTCCGATCGAATTCCTCTGGTTGGATCTGTTGACTGAAAGATAGATGGGGCGAAGAGATCGCCGGAAGTGAGGCTCGCTGGTGCGAGGAAGTGATGTTACTATAGTCAGACGCGATGCCGCCTTCGACAGGAAGCCTTCTCGGGTCCACCGTCAACGGTTCTCCTCCGAGAAGACCAAGAGCGTAAGTGATGTCGCTTCCGCGGGAGTCATTCAGAAGCCAGTCTGCTTTCACAGGCCAGCTCCCACTATGTCGGGCGAAACGACTGCTGTTTGTTTGAAAGAAAATGCTTCACGCAGTGAAAAACAGTCCATGCCCCGGATCAAGGGACGATCCTTTAGAAACTGTTTGACCTTCTGAATAAGGATTTTTATCCTCCCTTGAGGGAGCTCATCATTAACCATGAGTTAGGTAGTTAAATTTCATTAATGCGCTGGTTCTCGCGCGAATGCTGTGTTTGGCGCCCGATGATCCTGATCTTAAGTCCTCCCTTGAGGGAGGAGGGCCACGTAGTGGAGGAAGGTGTGAGTCTCCAACGTTTCGAAGAGTTGCTGCCCTGACATAGTCCCCTGAGAGGGTTGTTCGATGTTCATTCCAGGTTGCTTCTATTAGTATGCCTATGGATCACAGACCAAACAACGTGAAGAGTGAATTTGTCGTTCAATTTCGAACAGGCCAACCTATTCTAAACGTTGTTCAAGGAGCACACTCCCCACCGCAAGCGGTCCCCCCCGCTCAAGCGGGGATTTAAGATCAAGAGCATTAAAAGCCGTCCTTAGTCTTTAATGAAGAGCAGTAGCAAGTTGAAAGCGCTGGAGTGAAGAAACGTAAAATGCCGTCATTCCGACAAAGCTCCTGGTCGGAATCTTGATGCTACTGCTTCATGGTTCTAACCAAGAACGAAGAACTTGGACGCGGAGCGTCGGAACGAAGAACTAGTTTTTTATTCGGCGAACGGAGAACCATTCAACGGTGATCCTGTTTCACTCGCTCTTACCAACCCGCAACCACCAACCCCGAACCTCGTCATTTATTCTTGCAACTTGGAACTGAGAACTTGCCACTGATCCTATGATCTTCCTGCCTGCTACCACCTACCCGCAACTACGGTCTAACCAGCAGCTTCCTGCGTCTGGAAGGCAATTATGGGCTTCTTGAAAAGACTTGCGAGCAGGGCATGTACGAGCGCCACCGGGATGAGGAAGATGAAAGAGACAAGCATACTGATTTCATACCAAAGGCTGCTTCCCTCAACTGGTTTTCCCTTAATACGGTTTACTAATGCGCCCCACACTATTCCGAGGGCATTTCCCATCATGATTGTCCGGACAGCACCGAGTATTCCCTTAGCCTTTGATTCCCCATAGAGGGCTTTAAGAGAATTCCATGAATCCTCAGAGGGGTTTCCGGAAGAGTTTGCGTATTCTCGCGAGAATAGAATAGCTGGAGCGTCCTCCTGAGGGATCTCTTCAACGTCAGCCACAAAGAGCATCTGAATCTCTTCTTCCTTTATACCCTCTTTTTCGGCAACCTTGTTGTGGAAGACTGTACAGACTTCGCAGCCGTTTATTTCGGTTACGGTCAGCATCACCTTTTCGATCAACTCGGTGCTAAGCTCTTCTTTTCTCTTTGCACGGCTCATGTATTTCATTGTTCTCATCGCATCGAAGAGAATTTGGTAACACTCCTTAAAAGTGAAGAACCGCTTATAGAACTTCTGATTCAACTCTTCCTCCAGAAGAATCTCGATCCCGAATCGAGATTAGGCAATTTATAATCATTCCATTTTAGCATCTAATGCTGAATCTCATTTGGAAGAGGATATACATTCCACTTGTTGGAGATTTCATTATATCTGAATGCTATCTTTTGCTGTTGACCTTCACAAAGTACTCAATGCTTCTGTCCCAGGTTTTCTCCTGTTCTTCAGTGAAGTAACAGGCCGGAAGTTCTCCGTTTCTACGGTGATAGGCGATGCACTCGCAGCACTTTCCCTTTCTTGGACAGCCCGGATAGGTGTAGTTGCATTTCTCAAGATTTCTGTCGACTTCACATTGCAAGATCAGTACCTCCCTTTGTTCATTTCATTCCTGATTTTATCAGAGGAGTCCTCCTCAACCGATTCTGCATAGCCGGCTTCCCAGAAGATTCTTCACCATTAATCTCTCTTTAATCAAGAATGCTCTAACATACTAATATATGAGAAGGGGGGAACCGTAATGAGAAAAGTTCTACTGATTTTACTGTTCGTTTCCATGATATTTGGCTTGACCCTGGCAAATAACGGCAAGGGTCCCGGTGATGGTATTCCTGATGGGCAGGAGCCCGGGGCAGGTTTTGGTTCTCCAGGAACAGGAAAGGGAGAAGGTCCCGGCGCTGGTAAAGTCGACTCTGGAGGCAGCACGACATTGCTGCTGGAAAACCTGGAGGCTGAAACCGCGAGTTCTGAGCCTGTTCTTGTCCGCTCCATGAATAGATTGGTCGAGATGATCAGAAACATGTTGAGAAATCTTTTTAGAGTGCGTACCGCTCTCTCAGCAAAATAAAAACCAATTACCCCTGTTTACTCCTAGACTAAACCGCCGCTACCGTATTACCAGGACAGCGGCGGCCTTTTCTTTTATGTGTAGTCACTATAGAGCGCAGGCAAATTAGGGTGCGTCAACCCCCCCGGGAGAGAGAATCCGCTTTAAGATAAGAGTGGAGTCGTTTCAAAATCTGCCTTGTCTTCCTGAAACTTCCGTTATCGAAACGCTCAGACAGTTCAATTATCGAGGTCTTTAATCACTCTTTAATGAGGAAAGCAATAAAATCTAATCATTCAAATACAACGGGGGGATGAAAATGAAACGAATTACCGCAATTGTACTTTTCATGTTATTTGTCTTTGGAATCGCTCTTTCAATCAATGGCAGCGGTCCGGGCGACGGTGTGCCCGATGGCCCTGATGACGATGCGGGTTATGGAGCACCAGACGATTCCTGCGAGGGAAACGGTCCCGGTCAAGGGAAACCGGCACTCGATGAAGATGAGATCGTTATTGCAGAGATTTCATAAAAGGGTACATTTCTCTGAATTCTGAAGCTTGAGGGGAACCGAAGAAAGCCGGTCCCTTTAAACTTTCTATATGAGCATTTTCGATCGACAGTTAATGCCTTCGGAAATTCCATTACTCTACCTTTGGAAAAGGAAGGAAACAGCCAACAATAAGTCGCAAATCACAGGGCATCCTAATTCTCTAGTCTAAAAGAATTATCTTAGGGCAATTCTTGCACTTGTAACTGGAACTGACAACTGTTCTAAGAGCCGTGGTTGGTACGCGGTTGGTGGTTGGTTGGAGCTAAAGGAAGAGAAGACAGCAATCACCCCGCGGAAGAATATCAACTTGTTTGAACCAACTCAATTTGCCATCCTAATGTGATCTTGATCAGGATCTAATCTTTGATCTTATAGGTGAACAGCTTCTCGCAGCGCTCAGAGGCTCTCAGGATCGAGATGCTGAAACAAGTTCAGATACTCTAAGTTGTCAAGTATAGAATTAGGAAAATTATGAGAGTGAAAGGTCAAATGGAACGTTATTTTTCAAAAGTTGGTAGACCATTTCAGCTGCAGCTCTTGCAGTTGCTATTAGGGCCACCTTATTTTTCACCCCCCTCTTTTTCATCTTCTCGTATTTGTTCCTGTACTTTTCAGTGTTTTTGATCAAGCTTTTAGCTAACTGGTAGAAGGTTCTTCGTAGATGTTTGTTACCCTTCTTAGAAATTGAGAGGCCGCGAGTCATGTTACCACTCTGCTTAATAACAGGATCAAGGCCTATGTACGATACAAAGGCTTTCCCAGAAGAGAATCTGTCTATGTCGCCTACTTCAGATACGATTTCGGCTTCCGTGACTTCAGCAATACCTGGTATGGTTCTTAGGGGATTGTCAGGGAACTTCTCAAGAAACTTCTTTATTTCCTCATTCAGGGCTTCCACGTGGTCTTTGAGAAGCTTAATTTCAGCTATGAATGTGCTGGTAATCGTTGAGTAGGTTCCAAAGGTATCTGGCTTGCCTATTGAGTCTTTGAGTGAATCGATAACCTCTCTCGCTTTCTTTTCACTCCAGTTTCTGTGAGAGCTGAGCAATTTGACTGCATCTTCCTCGTTGTCAAGTATCTCTTCTCTGGATGGATATACACTCAACAGATGCAACAGCACAGGTGAACTAACGGATCTGAAGGTCTTAAGAAGCTCAGGCATATGAATCTTCAATTTGCTCTTCAGTTTCCTTTGAAGATCAGAACAGTTTGCTACTACAGTGCTTCTCACCCTAACCAAGTCCCTGAATGCTGACATCTCTTCCTCTGGTACTTGAGAAACGCTCAGCAGATCGAATATCCTGTACATTGCAACCGCTATGCTTTTTGCATCTTTCTTGTCTGTCTTTGACCTGCTCATAGCCTTCATGAATTTGCTAAGGGTATACGGATCGAGAAGCTGTACGTCTATCCCTTTGCTCCTAAGAAATCCGTACAAGTTGCTGTGATACGAACCCGTCGCTTCCATTCCGACTTGTTTCTCGTCCTTGTAAGTATTTAGCTTCTTTAGAAATTCCCTAAAACCTTCCTTGTCTTGTTTGTACTTCATGCTTTTCATTTTCTTCTTCTCTGGTAAATAGAAACAAGCGTCAAAACTTTCACTGGATATGTCCACTCCTACATACAACATGAGGGTTCCTCCTTTCACAACCTCGTACAAGGTGCGGTCTTTTCGACCATTACTCTCAATCGTGTTAAGAAGGATGCCCAATCTGAACTACAGGCTCTAAGCCTACGCATGACGACTGGCTACTCCCTCTACCCTCATTCTATACTCTCTCTCTTTTGACAATACACGAGCATGACGAAATGCGAGTTTATCGCGATAGTCTAAGGTTGTCATCCCGAACTTGTTTCGGGATCTGGGTTTATGAGAAACCGGGATTAGGGGAAGCGGATAGGGGTTGGAAAGAGCAAATGAACTGGCTGGCCGTTGAATGGTTGTCCGTTCGCCGAGGGAAAGACTGCGTGTGACTGGAAAGAAGCATCGAGATTCTGAAACAAGTTCAGAATGACGTGATGTGGTGTTTTTTTTAGCCTCTGGCTGGTGAGTAGCCCAGGGGGATTTCACCCCCAGGCTCTCTCAGAACCGGACTTGAATCTCTCGATTCATCCGGCTCCCATTATCCAGCCATATAGAATATCCCCATTGTCCAGTGTACAAAGGGGATTTCATACGACCTCATCTTGTCTGTTGGCTCCTTCCTTGTCTCTGTTCACAGTTCCTCCCTTTCGGTTGTCTGCACAGTGGGTTAAATAGGGTCAGACTCCATTTTTCACAGATACAACTCTGCATGATATGACTACAGAATGGATTGTTGAATAGGCCCTGCCTCTCCAATAGGAAACCCTCGGTTCTCACTTTTCCGAGGCAGAAGCAGAATTAAGCGATGTGCTTCTTTGCAGTTTCCTCTTGTTAGGTTGACGCTCCCATTAACAGAGTAATAACTGCAATTACAGAACTGATAACTGAGGCAATTACATAACCTCTCCAGGTATTACATGCTATTCGATTAGAATAGGCAAACGAATAAGCTTCCTCGTATGCAGCGATTGCCTCTGGATCATCTGTGAGGCTGTTGATGTAAGCGACCCTGTTTGCCGGGAGGGATTTTGAACCAGTGTTCACAAATATGGCGGACAGTGTACCCAGTATCACAGCTCCAAAGAAGCCAGCATTATCTGCATCTTTGGATCCGTGATAATCTCCGAGAGCCATTGCATCGTACATAGTAAAGCCTGCCAGCATACTTCCCGTTAGAAGAGTTACCAGAAGCACTACCGAAAGAGCTTTTTTCATTTTGAACCTCCTCTTGTCTTAGAACTTCCCGGCTCTTCTGTGCCATGTTTTGGAGGGTTAGGTAATTAGACGGGATTTTCAGGATTAAACGCCTAGAAATCAAAACATTTTAGTTGATGTGGAAATAGATGTCAGCATCAAATCTGCAGTAGTCGTCATAACCATCCCAATTAGTTTCTACCCATCCATAATCAGTATTGTCAATGACGACCCGGTAAGTTCCTCCAGGTGACATTGCACTGGAATAGAATGTGTAATTGCCTGTGTAGACTGTGAAGTGGTCAACAACACTCACCACATTCGAATTAACGAAGTTATTGAACTGAGTCTGAGTCATTATCCATACTTCAAACCCATAACTGGGAGCTTTAGAGCAACTGACAACGATCTTGACATTATCGCAGTTGTAACCTGGGTAGAGCAAATAGGAATAGGTGTAATAATGCTCCGAAAGAATATAATGCTGCCAGTAATCCTTCAGAACCCATTGCCCAAGGTCTACAGGAGGAGTAACTATGCATCCTGATAGTATGATACTAACAACGATAAGTACTCCAAAAAGTCCTTTAATCCCTTTACGCAAGATTAACACCCCCCTAGTTCTATTGAAATTCTGAATCTTATGTTAAGCAATTGTTTGATGTCTATCAAATTAAATCATATCACCCTTACTTCAAATTACTAATGTCGTCAATATAGTGTCGTTGCATTAAGACTTTAGCAGAGTGGATTTCTGAAATAGAAGGGGCTTCTGCCTTTTCCATATTGAATTCAGTGTAAGAAAGGCTATAGTTTAATTTTGAGAAATAGGATTGCAAAATGGCATTATATCAATTGCAGGGCTTTGATTCCAAACGTTCTAGAAGAGGCGTTTTGCTGAAGGAATTTGACCTTACTCTCGAAGTGCAGAGGTCATTGATTAGAATGTATGTGGTTGTCTTGGCAAAAGAAGAAAACAAAAACGGCGCCCTCTGCCTGCTCCGCCCACGGGGACACCCCATGCAAAAATATTATGACACCATGGTTTACTTGAGTTCAGTTCTAAGTTTATCGTCAGAAGCGGGATGCTGAAACAAGTTCAGATTAAAGGAACGGATCAGATTCCTAGTTCTGCAGACGGATCTGCGTAAACTGCATAAGAAGCTTTCTAAATAGGTCTGGAAGGGCTATTATAAAGCTAGTTTGGAAGAAAATGATCTGCTATCGATTCGACAATAAGTACAAAGAATTATCAAGCAATACACACATCAGATAAGTTTTTTGGACTAGGGCTAATAGTGTTATTCATTCGATGAAAGAGCGATCATTCAATCTGCAAAACGACAAAAAGTTGAAGGCGTGAACCAAAGGTATTTTAAGGGGATACCAAACAATGATATTGAACACAATACTCCTGTGCAAATTAACTGACGAAGCGAGAGATCCTGGTTGACAGAGCGATGATACAATCACATTGAAAGGGGGCGATGGAATGGATACGCGTCAGTTTCTGAGAAAGGAAATAGAAGCCGTACCCGATGCTCTCTTGGAAGAAATCCTTCGGTTTGTGAAGGCATTGAAAGAAAGGAATCTACCTGCCTTAAGCCGCGAGCTGCTGGATGCTTCAGAGTCGGCTTTTGCCAGGGATTGGCTAAGGGAAGAAGAGGATAAAGCGTGGAAAAACCTGTAAATGGTGATGTTGTGGTAATTCCCTTCCCTTTCTCTGATCTCACCGGAGCAAAAAAGCGACCTGTGTAAGTTATAGTGGATCTGGCAGTGATGATGTCTTAATGTGTCAGATCACAAGACGGTCAACGTGGTCTTCAGCAGCGAACAACGGATCTTCTTCCCTACAAATCGGAGAACAGCTCGCAAACGTCATCCAGCTGATTCTTCTAGATCACGCAAGTCTATTAGCAGAACTTCTTTCGGTATGTTCGCTTTGAAACCGGACTTGCTTATAACAACCGGTACTTTGATCCTCTTGTCAGGGATGTACTGCATCTTCTCTATTAGCTCTTCTGCTACTTCAGGTCCAACCGGGTCCTTTCTCCATTTGCACTCGAATACCAGGATTCTGTCTCTCGATTCACCAATGAGGTCTATCTCATACGTCTTGTTCCTGGTGCCAGGAATTTTGCCCCAATGTTTGCCGACTCTCTCGGGCAATAAAGGGATTTTTTCGGCCCTGTAGAGATCGGGGATGAGTGATTTCACGATTGATTCAAATGCTCTGCCAATGTATTCTCCAAGATTCTCAATAGTATATGACAGGGCCTGTTCGGAATCGAATTCGACGGTGTTCTGCCTTGAGTAGATATACTTCATCCAGAATGAAAGGAAGTTATCTTTAATAGTGTATCTCAGACCGCGTTTCGATTTTGAAAGGAGGTTTTCTACCTTGCCGATAATTCCGTAGTTGTTTGTGAGCTCAGAAAGGTATTTCATGGCCTTTGTGCGTTCCATACCCGTTCTGTCGACAATCTCCCCGACATCTCTATCAAAGTAACCGACTGCCTCGAGTATCGAGAAGTAGCCCGGATGCTCCGTTCCAAACTCACCAATGAGAAGATTCTTGCCCTCCTCCCGAAGGGGCGCGAACCTGTCAAAGAAGAGTTCTCGAATCTTCTTGTCGAAAGAAGCCTTTTCTTCTAGAAGCCACAAATATTGGGGAATACCACCGAGTATCGAATACCACTCTACAGCCTCTTCAAATGAATAGCCGAAACTTCGTATCATCTCCAAAGCGTCCCTGAAGCGGAACTGTTTCAGCTCAACTTTGTGATCGCATCTTCCGAAGAGCGGCGCCTTCTGGTCCAGAAAGATTCGCTTCATCATCCCCACATATGATCCACAGAGAATCAGCAGACTTCTACCTGAATTCTCATCCCACACCTTCTGAAGGATCGAAAAGACCGATTGATCGACTCTCATGAAGTTCTGAAACTCGTCGAAGATCACAACTTCTTGAAGCCGAAACAATGCCCTGAAGAAACCTTCCCAGTTGTCAAAGCTTCCTTCGAATATCTGTGAAGAGAAGTCTTTCAGCAGAGTCTCCGAGGAGCGAGTATCTACAAAGAAGTATCGCGCATTCGGGTAAACCTTCTTCAAAAGGGCGGTTTTGCCGATCCTCCTCCGCCCGAAGAGTGCGACCATTTTCTTTGACTTCCTCTTCGTGAGCCCCTCGAAAAAAGCCATTTCATCTTCACGATCAAAAAATTCCATCTTTGCCTCCAATTTGTATACTGGTCAGTAACTTACTGTATAGTATACAATTTTCGCAGTAGAATTGACAAGAATTCCCTTGACACACCAACTTCATCAACCCAAACTATACCCCTTTCTTCATTGACTAACAGATACTTCCTTTTTCCAGACTCACAGTCTTTGAGAAGACAAATGCAGGATACAGACACCCATGAGTCATTCGACTCGATGCCGCCCAGGTCCGAGAGGCAACCTGAAGACGTGAGATGCTCATTCACTACTGGATCATGTCTATAGGCATCGGGATATTAGAGAGACTAATAGAGGAGATATACACCAGAGAAAAGACAGAGAACATCAAAGTCGAATAACCGGAGTAACCGGGTATAACCAGACTCCTTTTTTCCGTACAAGACATGATGAATCTCGATAGTGATGGAATCGTAATACCGAGACTCGAGAAGATGTTTGTAGATTTGTTCTCAAGGGAGCCCGCTCTTGAGCCATTTGGTGGTGCCGAAATGGACAGGGTTTTCAAAAATGTCTTTGATACGTATGCACTAAACGCAGATACCATATTGAGATATGCTGCAAGGAGAGGAAAAAGACAGGAAATGGTGGAGTATCTAACCTCACAGAAGTTGACATGATAATTTAAGGAGGTATTGGATGGGAATAATCGGGACATTATCATCATCTAATACACATCGTTCGAAAGCTATTTCGAACCCTTCGCCCTCACTAATTATTTGCTTTGCCTCATTTTTTCTTCGCAGATTTATCTGATACAGCTTAATGAATTCTAAAGCTAAAGTCTAAGGCACATTTTTTCTATTTCTCCTGCGAGAAATATATGACTTTATCCATGAGTATTTCCTCATACGCGGCACTTACGGCCAGTTTTGGGTCTATGTAAGCTCTGAAGGCTACAAAAAGCTCGTTGTAGGTGATCCTCTCATAATTGGATTCAGGCACTACGGCGTAGTAATCCTCGTTATCCGGGTTAGCTTTGGCTATCTTCCAAACATAAAAAAGGTCGGCATTCGGGTCGTCTGGAAGGAACCGCTTTGCGCTTCCCTTAAGGCCTAGCTTGCTTTCCTCGCTCATTTGGCTGTTCACACTCAAGAAACCGAGCATAATCCTCGATTGCAGGGGTAGCAGATCTTTCACGATATCGCCGGTGTAGAGTATAAAGCTCGAGTAGATGGATTTCCCGGTAAGGGAGTGTATTGGGCCATAGACGATAGCGAAATCTTCGCCAGACTCAGAGAGCTCAAAGGTGTCGGTACGGAAGTAAACGGTATCCCTGGTTTCGCCGAATACATCCGTTGTTGTCTGTATGCCGTGATAGCTCTCTTCGAACCACCTGTAGCTCTTCAGCTCGCTGAACTGCAGGCCTTCGTACTCCTTTAGGATGGCCTCACGCAACCTATCCATCGTCTTGGCCAGTTCGAGTTCGGAGGTATCGCCCGTAGCCCTTACCCTGAGAGGCGGAATCGGGAATGGATCGCTCTTGAGATCTTCCGGGGGCGTTACTCTGAAGACCCAGCCTCTGAAATTGCTTTGATAAGGTGGCTTCACGAGTATCTCTTTGTAGCCGACGAGCGGTGGATCGCTGGTATAAAACTCTCTATCGGCTTCATTTTCGAAGAAAGCTGTTCTGAAAAGGAAGGTCAGCTCGTCATCATCATGTTCCAGCCCAAGTCTCAACAGGGCTGAAGGAAGTACTTCCGTGTTTACTATTCCAACATCGAAGCCGGCTCTGGCTATTTCTGCTCTCAAAACGGCGTCGGTATTCCTGTCTGGTGTGTTGATTATTATTGTTGGAGCGTTGAAGTCCGTGCCTTCCGTATCTTCCTCTATTGACTCGCCCGTGTTTATAGTGGAAATATTGATAGTGTCCCCGAGGTTCCCGAATATCCTGTGAAATGCATCTTTATAGAATCTACCGGCTAAAAAGGTCTGGTAACTGAAATAAACCATAGGTGGCGGCGTCCAGCCGAGATAGATAATTGCCTCGTTCTCTTTCAGTTTGTAGGTCCAGGGGTACTTGTTGGGAGTCATCTGACCCGGCCCTTCGGGAATAAGGTAGACGGCGTACGGAGAATCGGCATTGTTGCAAAAACAGCTGGGCAGTATATAGTTCCCGAACAGGTCGGCCGGATTAAACAGGTACAGGCTACCTTCCTGAACTGTGAAACCCTGGCTCTCCAGTAGTTTTTTGAAGTGTTCGACGCTTTCCTGTGTGAAGCAGTTATCGCTGGAAAAAAGAACTACGGCCAAGGACAAGATCAAAAGAATTGAGATCTTTCTCATTTTCCTACCTCCTTGGTTATTGAATTCTATTTCATCCGCTTGTAGAAAGCCCTTTTATTGGACACAAGATTATACAATGCGTTATATGGGTGTCTAACATTTTAATAGTGTGAATAACATCATAGCCTTTATCATGGAAGGCTTCATTAGACTCGGGTTCAAAAGCAACTCAGATTACTCTATCTGAAATCCCGGGTAAGGGTTCTTCTGCAAATCCGGAGAAGGACTGAAATTAACAGGGTCAGACTCCATTTTTGACTAAGACGAGAAACGAGAAATCGAAGGCAAAAAACTGTGAGGGACTTCTTATACACAAAAAGAAAAAAAACGGAGCCCATTTCCTGCTCCGCCCACGGGGACACCCCCATGCGAAGAGATTATATCACTAGGGCTTGCTTGAGTTCAATTCTAAGTATATCGTTAAAAGCTAGATGCTGAAACGAGCATGACGAAATTAAGAGGGGTCCGGAGTCTGGGGTCTAGAGTCTAGCAAGAGTGATATCCCGTATAGGAACATTACGGGATGATAGCTCTTCCAAAAAGAGTTGTTGTAAGCATCCAGGAGCCAGTCTGCTAACGCAGGTCAGTTAGGCTTTGCCTGCCCAGACTCGCCTTCCCGTGGGCGCAGTAAACGTCTCGACAACGAACTATTTCGGTTGCTATTTTCGGAGAACGGGTCCTTGCTCTTGAACGGTCAACGGATAACGACCATTACAGCGCTCAGCGGGTTTTCCGCTTTTAAGCGTACAGCGGCTCTTAGATGCGAGATCCTGTGCAGGTCCCCCAAAAGAACGGATTAGGAAATTCGGGTTACTAGGAGCGGGTGTGAAACAGAAGAGCGGGTTACTGGGAACGGGTTAAGAAAACCGGGTTATGAGAATCGGGTTAGGAAGAACAAGATGCTTAATTGCATTCAGATAACGGGATGTAACACATTCCTAGGACCCGAGGCAGTCATCCTGACAATGCTCCTGGTCAGGATCCCTGTCTCTCGCGAAAAATGGGACCTAGGAAATTGTCAGTCCCGATTTTCGCTTACAGCGATCAGCGTCTCTCGGCAAGTGTCCAGCGCTCTCAGAACCGAGATGCTGAAACAAGTTCAAATGATAGAGTATGGCGTTGGCATGAGTAACCAGAGATTACAGCCTTTTCTTTCATCGTGTCATTCTGAGATGATCCTGCTCAGAATCTCGCTCTTCTCATGAAAGAAGCGAACTCTCCACAATGTTCATTCTCGTCTTCTCTCGATTGTTTATAAATCATTAACGTAATGTAATAAGCGGAGTTCTGAAGGACCGTTAATTCTATTTTGGTAGATTCAGTTATGATTCACTACGCGAACGCTGTTTCCTTAATTTATTACACTCCAGGAAAAACGATTACAAAACGAGAAAATCATTTACGAAAGCCCTTGTTGCTGGAAATATCGTTATGTCAGGTTCGTTTTGGTTCTTGCCGGAATAATCGGGACTGCTTCTTTCCATATTCACAATGTTCACTCCCATGCTCATCGTCAATTCCGAACCAGCCTTTATGAGTGATTGACTGGAGAAATGTTATAGAAAGATTGGCCAGGCTTATGAATCCAAAAAAATCCTCGAGACGGCAGTTTTTACAAGTGAATATTCATTCGTTTAAGATGGAAAAACTGCTATATTGATCATATGAGCGTGTTGCACTACCTGCCGTATATTTCCTTAGTCTTCACGTGCTTACTTTAAGTGCGAAGCCTCACTAATGGAGGTGAGGTAATGAAGAGAGCGGTATTTCTGACACTCTGGTTATGTTGCAGCGGCATTTGGGCTGGCAGGAAGTGGGTAATTCGTACTGGTAGTAAAGGGCAGCTTCACAATGGGGGACGAAGTGGGAGACTTATGAACTGGCACAAGGCCTGCCCACAAGGTAACCCTAACATACAGTTTCTATATGAACAAGTACGAGGTAACTTTCGACGAATTCGACGCATTTTGTGAAGCGACTGGCATAAACAAACCTGACGACAGAGGCTGGGGAAGGGGAAAGAGACCGGTTATCAACGTCAGCTGGAATGATTCCACAGCCTACTGCAACTGGTTGAGCGAAATGGAGAATCTCCCGAAGGCATACGATGAAAACGGCAGTTTTCTAGACAAAGACGGGATAATAACTTCAGATCCTTCCAGGGTTGTCGGCTATAGGCTGCCTACAGAGGCCGAGTGGGAGTATGCTGCACGTGGCGGAAAGTTAAGCAAGGGGTTCAGATATTCGGGAAGCAACAGCGCAGATGAGGTCGCCTGGTACTTATACAATTCTGAAGATGAGCTTCTTGAAGGCCCGCTTAGCGGCGAAGATGGCTTGAAAGCTATTACGGAAAACAACAGCAGATCTCACGAGGTCGGTACAAAAGCCCCCAACGAACTCGGACTCTATGATATGTCTGGAAATGTATGGGAGTTTTGCTCGGACTGGTATGAAGCTTACTCCAGTTCGGAACAGACGAATCCATATAATGATAGTGGTTCTTTCATGGTGTTTCGTGGTGGCAGTTGGTTTGACATCGAGAATGCCGTTCGAGTCGCTATTCGGAGCGGAAACTCGCGTACTTTCAGATATTATTATTTGGGTTTTCGGGTTTGCAGGACAGCCTTCTGAGTTTGCTCTCCTGAAGATTCTTGAGTTAAGAATAGCTGAGGCAAGTAAACCCAGGGTAGATGCTGGCGAAACCTGCCCGCTTTTTTGTGGAGATCGAATATTGAACTAGATCTTTCAGATAAGTTTGCTCGATGTTTTATGACCGAGTCTAAGCGAAAACCGGAGGTTGACACCGGACAGATACTCAAACTATCATATAAGTGAATTCTTGTGAATTAAGGATATACTAGTTCTTCCGGTGCGGATCGTTGCAGTAATATCCTGAGGTTTTCGTGAAAGATCGCTTGCCTCGATCAAGAAATACGTTGTGATTATCAGGAGTCGTTCAATAATATGAAAGTGTTCTTTATCTCCGATACACATTTTGACCACAAGAACATAATCGCCTATACCAGTCGACCCTTTCCCGATGTGGAAACCATGAATCAGAAACTAATAGACCGTTGGAACGAGACAGTCGCGGAGGGCGATCTTGTGTATTTTCTCGGTGATTTCTGCATGAGACCAAAACAGAATGCCAGGAGATTTCGTAGGCTTCTGAACGGTTCAATCATACTGATAAAGGGTAATCATGATGGAAAGGCTGCGATTTACCTTGAAGCCGGATTTCTTGAAGTTCACAAGAGGCTTGTCATTGAACATCCCGAACGAAATGATGTCAAGATTCTTCTTACTCATAGAGCTCAGCCCAATCCAGGAGCAGATATAGCCCTGAACATCCACGGACACATCCATGACTCTGCATTGTCAGGCGAGAACTATACAGGAAGGTACTTCAACGTTTCCGTAGAAAACATTGGATACAGACCTGTTGAGTTAAGAAGATTGCTGGAACTAGCAGGTATCTGAGGGTTTGGTTAGATGCTGGAGCCGAAAAGCCGGCTGCATTGCAAGAAATTCACGGATAGAGCCGAGTCATATTAGTATCTCAAATACTGCTATTTAGTAGGTGATATACTGATTACTCCTTGCCGGTTTGTTTATGAAGTAAGAAAAAACAGCTGGAGACGGATAGAGCCTGTCCCGCTTCCAGCTGTGTGTCTTGCAACTTGCATCTTGGAACTTGCAACTAGTCTTTCGCTCTAATTCTTCAACGCAGTATTCTTAACGTTTCGGTGATTTTGCGGCGGGACACCGATTTGCCCGCCTAAAACTCAACACGCTCAATAGTACCAATCGATGTTTGCAGGATTGGGTTCGTCTACAACCGAAATTTCACAAAGTGCCGCAAGCATGTGTTCACACTCCTGTTCGGCGCGTATCTCAAGACGTTCCCAGGGGGCCTCTGTTCCCAGTTCATCGTATGCGACCGCCAGAGCGCCATATAGAGCGAGCCCTATGCAGTGCCTTGCAGCATGGATAGTCGACGCGCTTTGAGCTATCGCTCTCGCCGCAATGTGTGCAACATGATTACTTTCGGCCTCTCTTGCAGCCTCATGGCACCGGAGAATTTTCTTTTTCGCCTGCTGAAACTGGATTTTACCGTTTAGCCATAGTCTCGCAGAATCCAGCGCGAATTTGGGACGTAGGTCGTCCGGGCAGTACTTCAACCATAGAGGCAGAATAATTCGCTCAGAGTAATCGATGGCCCAGTTTGCAAGCGTCGTCTTGCTCTGAGTTTCGATTTGTCTCATGAGCAATTTGATGTACGAAGCATTCAAATCGTTGAGCATCTTTCGCAATCTCGGCATACTCTTCCTCCATTAGTGATGTTCGTTATTTTTATAACACCATTCTGCGATCTCTGCAATAAGCTTAAGAGGTATCGGCTTGCAGTATTGAAACTGAATCGCGCCCTTGCTTGTACTAAACTCTGTCAACCGGTCGGCAAAATGCGCAACGGCTTTGTCGCCGGGATAGAGGCCGATGTGATTCTTAAAGGCTGCGAAGTGGATATGTTGTGCTTTTTCCAGTATGTAGGCATTCTCCATGAGATTCTCTCCTCCGCATCTGGCAGCGTTGCGCGGAGCGTGTCTCTCACTTGATGGAGGAGCGGTCGAACGCTTTCGGGTTGGGCTTCAATGTAGGAGTCAATCGTTTTCAGGGGCTCACCGCACGAATGCTTCTGATTCTCTTTCTCAAATTCACGGCCACATTTCGGACACTGCCACATAGGAACTCACTACTCCCTTTCCCTTACCGTGACTTTAACGCTGTCACCAGGCTTCTTCCCGATTCTAGACCTTATATCCTTTCTTATGCCGATAACGTAGCAGATGGTACCGTCGGGGTTCTTCATTCCCATATTAACAACGCTTCCATCGTACGGCTCGCCGTCGAAGGTAACATGGACCTTAACCCTCCCCCTGCCAAACTCCTCCCTGATATCATATGGAAATTCGATATACGCTCCGTCTATGTCGGGGACCTTACGGATAACGGCATCAAACTCATAGACTCTCGGATTCATAGTCAATAACCTCCTTCAGAAAAGGTCTTCAGTAGTCTCTCCGCGGCGACAATAGACAAGAATTCTATTTCAAGACTCTTATCACAGAGCGCCTCCATCGATGTTCGGGTCATGTTTCTGTAATTCTCCGTTCCGATTGCGAGAGACAAGTCTACTGGTCAAACCGAGAACAAATCAGACTGAATATGTATTATAGATAATACACGGTCGTTCTTCCGCAGAGAAGAAGTCTTAGACCTCTCTAGAAGTTAATGAAATCGCTTTAGCAATAATCATAGTCTCAAGTCTCTACTGTTCCAAAAAGAAATCGGGAATCCAGATTCGATTCCCTAATTACGAGAAGCATAGTTTGAAGTCCGTTTTGAATGAGCTGATAGTAACCCTGGAATGCGTAAGCGGCAAGAAAATTCCGCTTCAAACCGAACTCTCTCCGATCCATTCAGCTCTGAGCAAGGATTACATGAACTATTCCAGCGTGACGTAGCATCCCTTTCCTTTCGTACAGCTGCCAATTGCAAATGCAGCCGATTCCGGATTCATTTCCGGCAGGTAGAAAACAGTTGTGAGTTCCTCAACATCCTGTCCATGCTGTGACCAGAAACTTTCGGCCAGTTTCTTCAGGCTGTCTTCGGAAGGACTGTAACTGAGGACCCGTACCTCAACGTTTCTGGGGTGCATAGCCTTGCCGAACTCCCTTATCCGAAGGATTTCATAGTCAATCTCCCCGCTTTTCAACCCCTTGTCTCCGATTAGAATGACTACAGTACGAATGATTTCTTACATCAGTTTACCTGCAGAACAAAAGATCTATTGGCTCGCAGTTAAGCAAGTGTTTCTGACAGTTCTTGAATAACGTTTAGATCAAAATATTAAGTGATATGATTAAATAAAATTCATGAAGTTCAGCAAAGCAATGGGAGGTGGAGCATGAAAGGATTCGATGAGCTCAGGTATATCCGCCCTACTCAAGTTATTTTCATTTTTGCTGTTACCGTTGTTCTAATGCTGCTTCCATATCACATCTTTCAGAATGAAGCTATAGATTACACACAGAAGATTTACTCAGGAATTTTCGAAACGTCAGTCGAGAATCTAGCATCTGCTCTTAGCGTAGGTTATTTCCAGCGGAGCGCAATGTACGATGCGGTTTCTTCTGGAGACGAAGAGTTTGTTGAAGAGATGCTCCAAGAAATACAGCAAGATTTTCCGGGAGTAAGGTCTGCCAGACTAATAGAAAGACCGCCCGATGTGCCGTTAAAAGATCAATACAAGCTGTCTAACATTGATCAAGAGCTCTATCTTTATTTCAACATCTATGACAGCCTTATGGAAAATGAGGTCTCTGACCGGGTCGTGATTGCGAGAATCGACAAAGATGTATTGCTCTCGGAGATGCACTTGGATGAGAGAGTAAGCTTAACTTCCGGAGGATCAAAGTCTTTTGCGTATGGGCTTAGGGCTGAAGTAGAAGGATATGACCTCACGAAGTGGCTCATATTCCACTCTCTGACGGCCGGAATACTCGGTGTCTTGTTTATGATGGAAGTGCTGGCGCTCGGACTTTCCAGATACTACGAGATGCATGGCCTGCAGGAGATCATGTATTTGTGGGAGTTGGAAGACTCATATACGGCTTTTCATTCTAAGAATGTGTCGAAGATAGCCGGACTTCTCGGAAAGAAACTCGGATTAAGCAGGAAGAAGATCCAGCAAATCGTTAACGGAGCTAAACTTCACGACATAGGAAAGATCGGGATTTCACAGAAGATATTGAGAAAGAGAGGACCGCTCGATGAGATCGAAAGAGAGGTCATTCAAGGACATCCAGCCCATGGAAAAGAAATCCTTGAGCACTTCAAGTATCTTCAGCAGTTTATTCCGTATGTCTACATGCACCACGAGAGGGAAGACGGCTCTGGATATCCTCAGGGTCTGAAGGGAGACCAGATCCCGCTAGAGGCTAAGATACTGGCTGTGGCAGATGTCTTCGAAGCCCTCACGGCGAACAGGTCTTACAGAGACGCTTACTCCTTTGCCAAGGCCGTTGAAATGATGACTGAAATGCCCCTTGATCAGGGTATAGTCTCTGCGCTCATAGAGATCCTTCCCGAGCTTGAGACAGAGCTAAGCGGGAGAAATCCGGAGAAGTGTTGGGAGAGGACGTGAGTGATATTTTTGGTTCTAGACAGGTTTGATCAAACGAAAAGCAATCCTTTCAAGGGACTGCCGTCTTTGCAAATTTCCTCTGACGCGATTGTGTTTACTCATGTGCTAGAATTCAGTAGTAAGACCTCCAAACTATTGGGAGTGGGACTTTGAATAATTACACAGTTATTCGTGAAGAACCTGATTCTGAAAGGAATCTTGAATTGCTACTTGAAGAGACGGAGAGGATTTTCTACTATCAGCTCGAATTAAGTGACAAACTGGACGCAAAAGCAACCAGTTTCATTCTCTTCTACTCAATACTGTTTGGTGCAGAAGCGATTATCGTTTCTACGTTTTATGAGATGATGAAATCAACGTATTTACTGAGTATGCACTTGCTTGCCTCGAGTGTAATTCTTTCGTTCTTGGGATTGTTTTTTGCTGTATTGGGTTTACGCCCAAAGGTCTTCGCAATTTCAATGATAAGTAGAGCAGAGATTGACTGCACTGCAAGTAAATCGTATGACGATCTTTGCAAGCACCTAATTGCTTACTACGTTGATAAAGTGCAACCGAACAAGCTCAGCAATGATAAGAAAGCGAGCTGCCTATCGATCTCATCTTTACTGGGAGTGCTGAACCTTTCTGTCTTAGCGTCATTTCTTGTAGTAATCATCATAATGTAAACTGGGGATAGTTGAGGGAGGAATGTCATGAGCAAGAAGTCCAAACCCGCAAAACCGAAACCGAATTCTTCGGTTCTTCCACCAAAACCGATTTTTGAAGGAGGACATCAGAAGAAGGATTCAGGTGAAAAGGTTGAGGAAAGAAAGAAATAGCGTTACGACGTATTGAAAAAAGAAAAGCAATCTAGTCACACATGAAAGTGTAACCACATCAGTCATAACAACTTGTTATTTGCAAAAATCTCTTGAACCACAAAGAAAGCTTCGCGTGAAAACTCAGGCCAGGATTAATGTTTCTGCCAAATTCATTGCAATTCCATTTATCAAATCCACAGTCCTTAGAAGCAAATCTGCTATTCTGATCATATATAACACCTCACTATTGGCTCTGCTGCAGTTTAAAATTAAACGGATAATTGATTGTAGATAAATTAACATACATAATAGAAACATTAAACCCTGGACATCAGGAAATCCTGACCTCAATTCTCATCATCATAATTATATAACATAATGGCATACTATATGTGGTCTTGGCGTTACAGTTATATGTAATTTGAAGTACTGTCTTCGATGTTTATCGGTGAAACCTCATATGTTCGCAATTCGTTGATCCCATTCCGACAAGTTGAAGTTCCTTTGTGAACCTAGCACATTCCAAAACACAATCATCACCGTCCCAATAAAACACCTGAAAGCAGTTTCACGAATTATCTTGCGGTCGCTTGAACAAATACTTCTTTGCTATCCCAAAGGACCTCGTCAGATTGCCATTGTGTCTGGAAACTTAGCTCACAAAGCTCACTAATACGTTATAAGAGAAGAGTGATGACCAGCTCCTAAGGACGGCTTTCATAGAGTCTGAAGTGATTCACTTCCAAGAAGCTGATTCCGTTTTCTGAGCTGATTCTAACCTTTCTGCCTTCTACGAGAGTTGTCTTGAGCTCATCGATGTCTTGATCTGTAAAGGAGCGTGACTCGAAAGTGACATACTCCCGAGATACCACATTTCTACCAAGAATTGTCACATAATAGTCTTTCTTGCCATGGTAATCTCTCCACATAACGCGAATGATCTCGATATCTTGGATTTCCGGCATCCCTATCTCCCTTCAACTGATTGCAGCCGCAATAAACTGGAAAACGTATAGTAATTCTACACGACTTAACTTTCAAAACAAAACCTCCGGATAATCTCAGCTTATGTTATCAGGAAGTTGTGAGACCTCCATTAAGAACCATGGGCATAGTCTCAATAGGGGTTTTCCAGATAATCCACAAACTGCAAACGTCGTATACTATGAAGAATACGCTACAATGGAAATAAGTCAACAAGCTAAGGGGGGTTAGTCTTGTTTGAAGCTTACTTAAAAGGGATCTTCGAGAAGTTTAGACATGGAGATGCAAGGGAAGAGAGCTATTACTCGGTTCTTGAGAGACTTCTAAATGATTATGCTGCCGAGAAAAACATAAAGGCAAGTGTTACTACTCTTCCTAAACAAACGGAGGCAGGGAATCCCGATTTCAGGATCTGGGACGGAAAGCAGAACATAATCGGATATATTGAGGCTAAAGAGCCTTCCGTAAATTTGGACTCTGTTGAGAACTCTGAGCAGCTGAAACGCTACAGATCAACCTTTCATTGTCTGATACTAACTAACTTCTTTGAGTTTCGTTTGTTCATAGATGGCGAGAAGAGAATGAGCTCTCTATTTGCCTATTCAAATATTATGTTTTCGATGAACAGGGTCCCTCCCGTGCAGGATGAAAGCGGTATTCTTCGACTTCTTGAAGGTTTCTTCGAATCATCAACCCCCAGGGTATTGAACGCTAAGAGTTTGGCAACAGAGCTGGCCAAGAGGACCCGGTTTCTTAGGGATGAAATAATAAGAGTAGAACTGGAAAGCGAGAATGCCGATTCTGAAGATCTTGAGGGATTCTACGAGGCTTTCAAGGACTACTTGATCTCTGATCTGACGATCGAAGGCTTTGCAGATTTATACTCTCAGACAATAACTTATGGCCTTTTCGCTGCCAGGACGCGTGCAACCAACGGTTTTAATAGACAGCTTGCATACACATATATTCCCAAAAGCATCGGCATACTTAGTGATGTCTTTCAATATATCTCTATGGGGAAGATCTCAAGATCTATGGAATGGATGGTTGATGACATTTCGGCCATTCTTGCGACTGCAGATGTAAGAGGCATTCTTGATCGGTTTTATCATGAAGGAAAAGGTTCAGACCCGATAATTCACTTCTATGAGACTTTTCTAGCAGAGTACGATCCTAGTACAAGGGAGAAGCGGGGAGTCTACTACACACCCGAGCCAGTGGTCTCTTACATAGTAAGATCACTTAATATCATTCTCAAAGAGAAATTTGGAAAAGCAGACGGCTTTGCAAGTGAAGGTGTAACCGTTCTTGATCCTGCAGCCGGTACCATGACCTTTCTTGCACAGGCTGCTAAACTGGCGGTTGAAGAATATTCTCAAAAGTACGGTGAAGGAATGGTCCCGGGCCTTATACGAGATCACATATTGAAAGACTTCTATGCCTTTGAACTTATGATGGCACCATATGCGATTGGCCATATGAAGATGTCTTTCTTCCTTGAGGAGCTTGGCTACAGAATGGAAGATGATGAAAGATTCAAACTTTATCTGACTAATGCTCTTGATATGGAGGAGCACGGCCAAGCAAAGTATGTTGGAACAACCTCTCTTGCTCAGGAATCTGAGCTCGCGGGTCAAGTGAAGAAAGAAGAAGATATTCTTGTCATACTCGGGAATCCACCTTACTCCGGTCACTCTTCCAACAAAGGGAATTGGATTTCTGAAGAAATAAAGAGATACTTCTTTTCTGATGGAAAGCCACTTGGAGAAAGGAATCCAAAGTGGCTTCAAGATGATTATGTGAAGTTCATCCGATTTGCTCAGTGGAAGATTGAAAGCGCAAAGAAGGGAATAGTGGGGATTGTAACGAATCATTCATATCTGGAAAATGCTACTTTCCGAGGTATGAGAAAGTCATTAATGAAGACCTTCGATGAAATATTCATTCTAGATCTACACGGCAATAGTAGAAAGAAAGAGAGGGCTTCGGATGGTTCAGAGGACCAAAATGTTTTCGACATCCAGCAAGGGGTGGCGATAGCGTTTTTTATTAAGAACTCTGACGCAATCACTTCCACAGTTAAGCATGAAGATCTTTGGGGTAGGCGCCAGACAAAATACGATTGGCTTGAGGGAAACATGATTCTGTCAACTGAATGGAAACAGCTTAGTCCATCATCTCCAAAGTACTTCTTTGTGCCAGTTGATGAGGAAAAGCTTCGCAGATACAATGATTGGACACGCATTAGTGAAATCTTTCCTACCAGCAGTGTTGGCATTGTGACGGCTAGAGACAAGCTAACGATTCATTTCACTCCAAACGAAGTCTGGAATACCGTTAACCTTTTCATAAAGCTAAGTCCAGAAAATGCTAGAACCGCTTTTGAACTTGGTAAAGATGCACTTGATTGGAAGGTGGAATATGCCAGAAGAGATTTAGTCGAGTCAGGGCCAGACAAATCGAAGGTGGTACCCATTTTGTACAGACCATTTGATGTTCGTTTCACATACTATACAGGTAGATCTCGAGGTTTCATCTGCAGACCGAGATCCGGGGTGATGGCAAATATGCTGGGGGAGAATCTTGCAATTATTACATGCAGGGTCAATAGGCAGATGAGTAACAACTACTTCTTTGTAACGGATAAGATAACCGATTTCCATGTACTTGATTCAGCAGGGGATTCGACATCAGTTTTCCCGCTTTGGATCGGCACGTCACCAGAAACGGGACCTCTGTTTGCCCAAGATATCGAGGAAGGATCAAGGCCAAACCTATCAAACAAACTCTCTGGTTTGCTATGCAGAGACTTAAATCCAATAGATGTTGCCAGATACATATATTCGATCTTCAATTCAAATACCTACAGGAAAACGAATGCTCCTTTCTTGAAATCAGATTTTCCAAGAATTCCGCTGACATCGTATCGTGAACTCTTCGAGGAAATCGCTTCGTATGGCAGTAGACTTATTGACCTTCACCTAATGAGGTCACCTGATCTGGAGAACTTAGTGGCTAGATTTCCAGTTGCTGGGAGTAACGAGGTCGAAAAACTCTCATATGAAGAGAAGAACACCCGAATATACATAAACAAAGACCAGTATTTTGAGGGAATCCCATTGCAGGTATGGAAGTTTATGATCGGAGGCTACCAAGTGTGCAAAAAGTGGCTGAAGGACAGAAAAGGTAGACCGCTTTCAAATGCCGAAATACTTCACTATCTCAAGGTCGTGACCGCAATATCAAAGACAATTGAGATACAGAGTGAAATCGATGAGATCTATCCCCTCATAGAGCAGAACAGCGTGAAAATCAATTAGAGATATCTATTGACTATATGAGAATAATTTCGCCGAATAGTGTCGCATCATCAGTTTTGAATTCCAATACTTGTAAGCAGGCAGCAGGCAGGAAATCATGTCTTGAAACTTATCACAATGAATTGTTAAATGTGTTCAAAAGAATTAGTTGCTCAAACGCATAATGATATACTATTTTCATTATCAGAAATGTGAAGGCTTGGAGGGTTAGATCCTGTGAATTCGACCAGAATGTCCATAAACCACAAGACACTGGCAGAAACTCGAGTGAATCTCGGTTTCTCATTGGATGCTGCCGCCAAGAAGATTGGTGTGAAGTCTTTGGTGCTTGCCTCTTGGGAGAGCGGCGAGAAGAAACCAACATATATTCAGTTGATGAAGGCAAGTAGAACTTATGGTTTGCCGAGTGCGTACTTTTTTGGTGATAATGTTTATGCAGAAGAACAACCGCCTGATTTTAGGAGTTTTCCTGATATTCTGCAAAGACAGATTCCGGAGATTAGATTGGAGATCCGCTACGCTCGGGAAAGAAGAGAGACTGCTATTGAGCTGCTAAGCGAGCTCGATGAGGACATTCCATATTTGGAGATTCCAGCGTTGAAGAATAGTGAATCACTAACAAAAGTTATTAGAGATGTCTTAGGCATTCAAGTTGACACACAAATGAAGTGGTCTAATCCTTATGAAGCGCTTAATAAGTGGTGTCTCTCATTTGAAAAGGCAGGTATAATTGTATTTCAGTTCAGTGGAATAGATGTTGATACAATGAGGGGATTCTGTCTGAACGAGCGCCCTCTTCCTGTTATTGGTTTGAATATCAAAGACTCACCTCATGCAAGAATCTTCACGTTATTTCACGAGTTGAGGCATCTCGTTTTCAGAGAAGGAGGGATCTGCGATCTTCACGATAGTGGTCATGAAAAACTCTGCAATGAGTTTGCTGGAGAGTTTTTAGTCCCTGATCAAGATCTTCTTAGGATTCGAGCAGTACGAACTCACACCGGAGTAACTTGGGAAACTTCTGAGCTCAATGAACTTTCAAGGATTTTCTCCGTTAGCCAAGAGGTGATTCTGAGAAGATTGTTGTCTTTGGGTTTGACAACAAAGAGTTTCTACCAGCAGTTTAGGGTAGCTTCAGTTGAGAAATCGCGCAGACCATCATCAAGAGGTTACATGTCATATACCGTTAGGCTGTTGAAGGAGAACGGTGCTTTCTTCACAAACCTGCTAGTCAGTTCTTATGATGCAGGAGTGATCTCTTCTGTTGATGTTTCAAGCAGTATTAGGGGTGCAAAAGTAGAGTATTTGGAAAAGCTGAGGAAGATGATTCGTGAGTAAAGAAAATGCGAACTCGCAGGTTTATGTAATAGACACATCTTCAATTCTGGACTGGTTGAAAAGATACTACTCCAGTGACGTGTTCCCTGCACTGTGGGACAAAGTTCATGATCTTATTGCAGAAGAGAGATTGATTGCTCCCTATGAGGTCTACAAAGAAATTCAGGTCGGTGGAGATGAAATTGCGAAATGGGCTAGTAAGCACGAAGAAATGTTCATTGAACCATCAAACTCTGAGCAGTCCTTTGTTGGAGATATGATTAGTAATTCGAAAGTAACTACACCAAAGAAAACAAAGTCTGGACTTTGGGCTGATCCATGGGTCGTAGCGATGGCTAAAGAGAAAGAAGCGATTGTAATAACTGGAGAGCAGGCGCGCAATGTGTTTCCTGCTTCAAGAATACCTGACGTATGCAAGCTGTACAAAATTAGATGCGGGACCTTTCTCGAGCTTATGAGGCTAGAAAAGTGGGTGTTCTAGGGTCGGTTCTGCTTTTGTTTTTGCCTTTCGAGCTTAGTTCTTGAGGTCTCTCCACTTGTTTTTTGAGATATCTTAGTTCCAAAAAACGCTTCCAATAGTCGCTCCATTGATCTTAGATAAGACCCATATTGTTCGTTTTTCGAATCCTCTTGCCATCGAGATTCTGCGAAACCCTGCATTGTTTGATCTCTTAAGACCATGAGTTCATGATATATCTGATCCAATCTCTCGCTGATAATTGCCAAAGCCCTTTCATTGCGGGTCCCCATCCGCATCTCCTTCAGTAGTTCCGCATTCATTATCGGGTTCTCAATCAACCCGTCGTTTTCGCCGTTCTCTATCCCTAGAATCACTTTACGCAAACCATTCTTCAATTCTTCTGTGGAACTTGGATGCCCTATGTCATAGAATATCGTCCTCTGGTTGCCTACATCAAAGGGAAGAACCTGATCTCTAGAAATCATCTGTATAACAGGCTTCCTGTAAGCATGTCTTACTGCTAGCTCATACATTACATTAGGGTTATGATCTGTAAGATCAGCAATCACTAGATCATCATGTATGAGATGATGAACAATGTCATTCGTTATCATTCCCGGAGAAGCTATTTGGTCGGCCCTTTGTACTGTATATCTTTCAAGAACTGGTTTAAGAACATAGTCAAGAATTTCGTCCGAGCGCCTTCTCAAATCTGAGTTTTCTGGACCGATTGGACATACAAAGAAACACTTCTTTTTTTCTTGCATCAGCAATCAGCTCCTTTAGCATTCACTTCCTGTGGTTTTCCCTCATATCCTCTACATCTAGGCAAGCAGTAAGAATGCCGTTCCTGAACCGAAGATCAAAGAAGGAGACTGATAGTAGCTGCCGTTCCCCAAGGATTTCGTAGAATCAGAGTGATCTAAAGTGCTATTGAGAGTTAGGCTGGCTGAATCATTTTGAACACTCGCTGACGAAGTCTCTCAAAGAAACCTGAACAAAGCATTGTGATGCAAGCTTTTATGTATCTCCAAGTGCTCTATCTCGTCCCCTTGTCTCCGAAAGAAATGCCATCACGAATCAGAAAACTTTCTTTTCAAACCAACAACTACCCCGATAATAGCACATTCGGAGTCTGATCTTTCCTTATTTGTCTTAATTGGCTTTTATTAATGGTCTAAGAGGTAAGAATCACCGTGTCAGATCTCTTGTGGAAGTATTTGATGACGCCTTCCTGGCCATTTATTCTAACAACTACCATCTGCCCGTTTCTTGCGACCGGCTGTTTTCGCACGAAAACTACGTCACCGTCAAGCAGTTTAGGGAAAACGCTGAAGCCTTCCCTAAAATAAAGTCAATACCTTCTTTGATAGTGGAAGCTGAGTTATGCCAACAACATATCGACTTGGGTTCCGCTTGATTGGGAAGGAATTAATTTCATGCCTTTGCACAGATTAGAAATATAAAAATGGAGGTATCCATTTCTGAAACCAATGAACCAGAAACAGCTCATCTGATTAACTTGTTTCTCGTTCTCCAGTGTAAGGAAAATAATGATAAAGCCCCGGTTGTCCCGGGGCTGTCAATTTCGGTTCGTACCCTATGAGTGTACACAAATGCTTGGTGGCGGCGGTCAGAATCGAACTGACGACTCTGCGGGTATGAACCGCATGCTCTAGCCAGCTGAGCTACACCGCCTAATAATGGTAGCGGGGACAGGATTTGAACCTGTGACCTTTGGGTTATGAGCCCAACGAGCTACCAGACTGCTCCACCCCGCACCGAGTATCTATCTGCTCACAATATTCTATATATTAATGACCTGCTTTCTTTGCTTCCATGGTGCCGGGGATGGGAATCGAACCCACACGGAGCCCTCGCTCCAACGGATTTTAAGTCCGTTGCGTCTGCCAGTTCCGCCACCCCGGCAACCGTACACTATGATAACACCGGCACATTTCCTTGTCAACCGGAGCTAGAGCTCGACTGTCTGAAGATTCGATGGTATCTGAATCTCAAACTCATACTGGAGTTCTTCGGCAAGGTTTTCCAGCGCGGCTTCATCACCGTGGACGTAGATCAGTTTCTCCGGCTGAAGTCTTCTGGGAAGATCCAGCAGCTCCTGGTAGTCTGCGTGACCGGAGAAATTGAATATATCTATGTTCTTTGTGCCGATCTCGATCGAATCGTCTCCCATTTGAATTCGCTCATCGCCGTTCTTATTTGCCTGTAGGATTTTGTATCCGTCGGATTCGGGACTCTGGTAACCCATGAAGAAGATCGCGTCTTTGCTGTTTGGCAGCATCTGTTTCGCGAATATATACGATAGTGTATCCTCGACAAGCATTCCGGCAGAGAAGACAAATAGAGCGGGCTCTCTCGAGAAGAGGAGCCTCTCGATGCTCTTTGGAGCCACAGTAACGTTATTCTGAAAGCTCTTGATAAACCACTTCCTGTCCTTTTCACTTATACTCTCGTAGTTGCTCATGTAAAGACTGCTGAGGGAGGCCACCATACCATTCGTGTATATCGGGACTGAGGGGATCTTTTTCTTTTCCATGAGCATGAGGAGCATATAGATTGCTTCCTGGCCCCTACCAAGAGCGAACACAGGCATGAGGATACGGCCACCGTTTTCCAGAACGCGTTTCACGGATTTGCTCAGGCGCTCTATTTCGCTGTATCTTGTCAGAAGCTGATTTTCTTTCGCGCCGTATGTTCCCTCGGATATTAGTGTCTCGACCTTTTTGGGAAGCTGGGCAGGTGGGATGGTGAGCTGCTGAGAAAGCGAAATATCTCCTGAATACAGTATCCGCCTTCCTCTGTGTTCAAGAAAGATCGAGGCGGCGCCCATAACGTGGCCTGCAGGGTACAGGGCAACATCTACCACATCGTCTATTGAGTATCTCTGAAAGTACTCCATGGGATATATTCTTCTCTTCAGCTCGTTCACTTCGCCGTGGTTGTAGAGTATCGGCTCGACCCCGTCCTTGGCGTTTTTCTTCTTCATGACTTCGACTGAGTTCTGGAGAATTCTGAGTGCCAGACCTTTGTTTTCCTGTGCCATGAGGATCGGAGCATTTGGCCATCTTTGAGAAATATAAGGTAGAGAAGAGAGATGGTCGTAGTGGGAGTGAGAGATCATTATCACATCTAGATCGTTTATCTTGTCAATTTCCGGTAGCGACTCGTAACCTTCCTTTACTGGGTGTCTTCCTGCATCAATTAGGATATTCTTACCGTCCAGACTAAGGAGATAGGAGTTTGCGCCTATCTCGCGGCCGCCACCTAGCGGCGTAAGTGTCATTAAATTTCCTCCTTGTTATTATAATTCTAACAAAAATCAGAGGAATTAACTTTAACTCTGTTCTGATACAATTGCTTTGTCGAAAAGGGGTGATCTAATGGAGCAAGATTGGACTATAGTTCTCGATATTGCTTATCTATCTATACTTATGGGCGTTGCCTCCGTTTTGAAGAGAATCATCACTCCTCTCAGTAAGATTCTTATTCCAAACGCTGTCATTGCCGGATTCCTTGGGATTCTGTTTGGTCCGGAAGTGCTGAAGGTAATTCCCTTCTCTTACGATAGGTTGGGAAACCTCGTCTACCATCTCATGGCGATAGGCTTCATTGCCATCGCGTTGAAAAAGACACGGCGGTCAAGCACAAAGTCATCCGTCAACACTGGCTTCCTGATCAGCATGTCTTACGCTCTCCAGGGCATGGTAGGTTTCGTTGTTGGTATTGCGCTTGTTGGACTGTTCTTCAAGGATCTCTTCCCGCCCTTCGGGCTGCTCCTTGCCCTCGGTTTTGCCCAGGGGCCTGGTCAGGCCTATTCTCTCGGAAGTCAGTGGGAGGCTCTTGGCTTTACAGGTGGAGGAGCCGTTGGTCTCAGTGTCTCTACGCTGGGATTTCTCTGGGCCGCCTTTGGCGGAATAGTGATGCTTAACGCAATGGTCTATAGAAAGCGACAGATCGGGATCCAGATTGAAAAACCGACCCTTAAGAAGAGAATCGAGGCGACTATAAGGGACTTCGAATTTTCGGATATAGACGGCTTTACGATTCAGATTTTGGCTGTTGGAATAGTGTATCTAGTCACCTACCTTTTCCTGAAATGGTTCACGGGTTTGATTGGTGGATTGGGAACCTTCGGTGAAACATTCGCGCAGGTTCTCTGGGGTTTCCATTTCGTGATAGGCGTTCTTTTTGCAATGGCGTTCAGAGCGATATATGAAAAAGTCAGGAAATCAGAAAAGTATGAAATTGAATACATGAACGACTTCCTCCTTCAACGGATCGGCGGAGGTGTCTTCGACTTCATGGTTGCGGCCTCGATCGCCGGAATTTCCTTCACGGTGATTCAGGAGTACATATGGCCGATAATTATCCTCACAACCATAGGAGGCTTCTTCACCGCAGGCTACACAATCTGGTTCGGCAAAAGAATCTACGAAAAGGCCCCGCTGGAGCACATCGTAACCTTTTTTGGAATGCACACAGGGACACTCTCTACGGGAATGGCCTTGTTGAGAGAAGTCGATCCCACATTCGAAAGTGGAACAGCAGAAGACATGGTCTTCGGAAGCGGGTTGGCATTGTTCCTCGGGATTCCGATGCTCATACTGCTCAATATTCCAATACTGGGTTACAGAATGGAGCAGCCAATATACTATTTGTACTTCATTCTGGGACTTGCCGCTTATATAGGGGCTATGTACTTCTTCTGGTTCAGAAAGGCGAAGATAAGAGGCAAAGAAAAGAAGAGTTAGCCGAGCAAGGACCGCTGAGAAGCGCCGTTCTTCGCCAACGGTTCTCCGTTCTCTGAAATTGACAAAAGCGGATCCCGAAACAAGTTTGGGATGACAGTCCTTTGCGTCATTCTGGCATGCTTCTGGCCAGAATTTGGTTCGTTAAACTATTGAAGAGGACGATCTCTACCCTTGGGAAGATTGATCATTATTGATAGCGGGCGTGCCGCCGCACGCCCCTACATCCGTTTGGATCGAATTTATTCGCACACTGCAACTCACAACTTGGAACTGATCCTTTGTTCTTTCCAACCCCCTAGCCGCTACCACGGACCACGGTTTCTCATAAGCCCGGATCCCAAAACAAGTTCGGGATGACAGTCCTTCCCGTCATTCTGGCATGCTTCTGGCCAGAATTCGGTTCGTTCAACTATTGAAGAGGACGATCTCTATCCTTGGGAAGACTGATCCTTAATAGCGGGCGTGCCGCCGCACGCCCCTACATCCGTTTGAATCGAATTTATTCGCACATGCAACTCACAAGTTGGAACTGATCCTTTGTTCTTTCCAACCCCCTAGCCGCTACCACCGACCACGTCTTCAAAAACCAGATCCCGAAACAAGTTCGGGATGACAGTCCTTCCCGTCATTCTGGCATGCTTCTGGCCAGAATTCGGTTCGTTCAACTATTGAAGAGGACGATCTCTATCCTTGGGAAGATTGATCATTATTGATAGCGGGCGTGCCGCCGCACGCCCCTACATCCGTTTGGATCGAATTTATTCGCACATGCAACTCACAACTTGGAACTGATCCTTTGTTCTTTCCAACCCCCTAGCCGCTACCACCGACCATGGTTTCTCAAAAACTGCATAGTCATCGAAGCCGATAGCGTTTTTGACACCACTACCCCCGACCACGGTTTCTCATAAGCCCGGATCCCGAAACAAGTTCGGGATGACAATGTTAGGCAATTACGAAATTGTCAAATTCCGTCTGGAGTAGCACTGATAATCATTGGTGGGCAATGACTTCTGTTTACCAAACCCAGAGCCAAGACGCTGGACTTGCGCTCCCCTTTTTGTTCTTGCAACTAATCCTCTGTTTTTCTCTCGGTTGAGTTCAGACCTTTGAGGCTCATTTTAATTTAGCGATTCTATCAGTTTCTTATTGCATTTTCAGAGAGAATTCTTATTAGAAATGAGTTTCTTGCTTCTATTCGACCTAGAATGGTTTTAATCGGTCAACATCGATTCTAGTTCGAATTGGTTTTTAGAGCTTGTAGATTATAGAATTAAATGGTTACATAAGTAAGTTACATATGTAACTTAATACAAAAAGGGAGGTTATTACATGCGAAAATCTACGCTACTGGTATTCATGATGCTGGTTGTACTGGCTTTCACAGGAGTATCCCAGGTAATCAATATCTGGATTGGCGGACAAGTTGCTGAGCTCGATGAGACCTGGGAAATGATTGTGGGGAAGTTCGAAGAGGAAACAGGGCTTAAGGTAGAGGTTCAACTGTTCGGCTTTGACATTTACTACGACAAACTTCTAACGGCACTACAGGCAGGTCAGGGCCCTGATCTTGCGTTCGCCGACCTAGGTGGATGGGTTCCAACATTTGCAGAGAAGGGCTGGTTAGAACCAATGGGCGCTCTTCTTGACTCCTGGGACGGAACTGAGCAAATCTGGCCGAATCTGTGGCCGACGGTTCTGCACAACGGCGAAAGATACGGTCTTCCGTGGTATACAGATTGCCGACTTCTTCTTTACAATCAGACGATGTTCGATCAGGCCGGACTTGACAGGAACGATCCACCGGCAACATGGGAAGAACTGGTCTATCAGGCTATGAAGCTTACAGATGCCAGCAAAAGAGTGTTCGGTTACGGAGTCAGCGGTACCAAGACTGAGCACACAACGCTCGCTTACATAATCTTCCTTTACGGCGCTGGTGGTCAGCTTTTGACGGATGACTACTCGGCAGCGGCCTTTAACACTCCTGAGGGCCTCAGAGCTCTCAAGTTCTATACCGATCTAGCGCTGACTTATGCCGTAAGCCCCAACGCAGTTACGTATAACGAAGATGACTACAGAAACATGATGGCTCAGAACAGAGTTGCAATGGCGGTTGGCGGACCTTGGTCTTTCCCGCTCATTGAGACAGCAAATCCCGATATAGTTGGGAACTACAGCGTTTCTCTTCATCCTTATGGAGCAACACCCGCAAGTGTTCTCGGCGGTTGGGCACTGGTTATCCCATCTGCAAGTAAAAACAAGGATAATGCATGGGAACTCGCGAAGTACCTGACAAGCTATGAAACCTGGATGACCTGGATCGAAGCTAAAGGCGGGCCAATGCCTTCCAGACAGGACGTTTGTTTTGATTCACCAGTTCTTCAGGACCCAAAGTGGAAGGTCATTTTTGAGACTTTCCCACACGCAGTCTCAAGACCTCCAATTCCCGAATATCCTCAGGTTTCTGAGCAGATTCAAATCATGATTCAGGACGTTCTTCTTGGAAAAGTAACACCTGAAGAAGCAATTAAAACTGCTGAGGCAAATGTAAACGCTATACTGGCTAAGTGATAAACTTTCCATGGGGCGGGCAAGAGCCCGCCCTTTCATTACTCCCTGATGAAAGGGTTGAAAACAGATGAGTAAACTTGCAAGAGAAGAGAAGACAGCCTTCAAAATGGTACTGCCCTATCTTTTGATAATAGTCTTGCTCTTCGTTTATCTTATAGGCTCTAATATCTACAGCAGTTTCACAACGGAAGAGGGTGCCTTCACACTTCAGAACTACTCCAGTGTGTTCACCGATCCTGTTGTCGGTAGATCAATGATTAACACCGTTGTCTGGGTAATAGGAAGCGTACTTGGACAGTTGCTTCTCGGCTTGCTCGTCGCTCTGCTTCTAAATGAATCGACAAAAGGGCAGATAATATTCAGGAGCATCATTCTCATACTTCCCTGGGCAACGCTGGACATTGTTGCCGGAGTGATGTGGAAGTGGATGTACAACGATATGTATGGAGTGCTCAATGATGTTCTGGTCAAAATGAACATAATAAATGATTACATACCCTGGCTCGCTACTGAAAATATGGCTATGATCTCGGTAATAATTGCAAACATATGGAAAGGCTTTTGCCTTTCTGGAATGTTTTTCCTGGCAGGGCTTCAGACAATACCACCCGATCTTTATGAAGCTGCAGAAATCGACGGCGCCAACTCTATCAGAAGATTCTGGAGGATAACTATTCCCCAGCTCAAGCCGGTCATTATGACAACACTTATGCTTACTGTGATCTGGACGATCAACTACTTCCCGCTGATCTACATCATGACGGGAGGCGGACCGGGATACGGTACAGAGACTGTAGTTACCTATATCTACAAACTTGGATTCAGGTTCCTGGAGTTCAATAAAGCAGCCGCACTTTCAAATATTCTATTCGTTGCAATATTCGCTATCGCATTTGTCTTCCTGAGAAGCATTGCAAAGGAGGAAGCGAGATGAAGAGAAGCACAAAGAAAAAGGTCAAGAAGTCAATTACCTATTCTTTGCTAATATTCCTATCAGTGGTGATAGCCTTCCCCTTTGTGTGGCTTATCCTGACTGCGATAAAAACCTATCCGGATATCTATGCCTATCCAATAAAATATTTCATTTTCGAACCAACGAGAGAGCACTTTGACAAGATAGCCGACATGAATTTCTGGTCTTACTTCAAGAACAGTGTAATCGTAGGAACTGGGACAATGTTCTTCTCCATACTTATTGGATTGTTCCCCGCCTATGCGTTTGCCAGATATGAGTTCAGATTCAAGAGGCCTCTTCTTACAGGAGTTATGGTATTTCAGATGCTTCCTGTCGTAGTGTTCCTTCTACCGATTTTTAAGACGCTCAACAATATTGGAATTCTCAATACATATTTTGGCTTGATCCTATCTTACTTGCCATTCACAACGCCAATTTCTATTATGTTCATGAGAACCTTCTTCTTATCAATACCGAAATCGCTGGAAGAAGCTGCGCGAATAGACGGCTGTACCTTTGGCCAGGCGTTCAGAAAGGTTATTCTGCCAATCACGCTTCCAGGGATAGCAGCCGTAGGCGTCTACGCCTTCTTGTTTTCATGGAGTGAACTCATGTACTCGATGTCTATTCTGACATCAAAGGCAAAACAGACAATCCCGACGTTCCTTCAGCTTTTCGTGGGTCAGTATCAGACTAGGTGGGGTCCGCTCTTTGCTGGATCGATACTGGCGACGATTCCGCCGCTCATAATATTCATGATCTTGCAGAAGTTCTTTATAGCGGGACTGGTAAGCGGATCTGTGAAGGAGTAAGAGATGATTAGCGATGAACTGCTTTTCGAGGTTGCGACCGATTACTACGTGAAAGGAATGCTCCAGAAGGATATTGCTAATAAGTACGGCGTTTCCAGAGTACAGATTAGCAAATATCTCAAAATGGCGCAAGAAAGAGGAATCGTTCATATTGAAGTTGAGCAGCCATCGGTAAAGACATCCATTAGAAGGGAATACGAGGATTTCTTCAGGGAGAGATATGGTCTGAAGAAGATGTTCATCGCAAGAGGTGCGAGGAACGAAAAGACTGTCCTGAAGGCTTTGTCTAGAGAGGTTCATAAATATCTGAGAACTTTGCCTGAAAAGCCTATGAATATCGGGCTTGGATGGGGCAACACAATCTTTACCGTAGCGGAATCGATTGAGAGACTTGAAAGACCGGACTGGCAACTTATACCTTTATCAGGGGGTACCGCAAGACTCGCCGACAAAAGGTTTAACATCAACCACATTGTCCAGAATTTCGCCACTCGGCTATCGGGAAAAGCCGTTCCAATGTATTTGCCCTTCATATTCGAAAACGCCCGCCAGCTGGAGAATACAAAGCAATCCCTTGAGTACATGAACATCCAGAAACTCTGGAACTCACTGGATATTATCATCTGTAGTGTCGGATACTCCATCGCGCGATCACCCCTATTCAGAGAGAATTTGCTCGAAGTGAGCTATGCGGACGAGCTCGAGAAGAACAATGTGGTAGGAGACGTATTGACCCATTACTTCGATATAAACGGCAAAAGATTTGAGAAGAGCATCCTCGACAAGTGTATTAACCTTAGCTTCGAGCAATATATGAATGCAGGCGAAAGAGTCATTGTAGCTGCTGGCCACCACAAAGTGGATGGTCTGGTGGGAATGCTTAGAGGTGGCTTTGCGGATGTTCTTATAACAGATGAGTTCACAGCAAAGTTTGTGAAAGAATACATAGTTTACGATGAAGGAGGACAATAACATCGATACTTGTATCCTTAATTTAAATCCTTGTTATGATCACTGGGTTATTCTCAAGAATCCTACAAAGATCCCGAACGTGGTGCGCGGAGACAAAGTAGTAACACTCGTGGACGGTAAGGGACTCAACATTGCGAGAGTACTATCCAAGGTTCTCGGGCACAGTGAGTATTTCTGCATAAACATACTTGGCGGGCAGGTTGGAACGATAATTGAAAAAGAGTGTGATCGTCTGGGAATAGTGACAGAAAACTTCTGGATAGAAGACTCAAACAGAATTAACACTGCCCTTGTTTACGAGTACGAAAACAAAATGCTTATGATAAATGAACCTGGACCTCTCATGAAGCCGGGCGAAATAGAGAGTTTTATGGAGTTCTTCAAAGGTCATGTTAGACCGGGTATGAACCTTGTAATTTCCGGGAGTGCCCCGAGAGGGTTCGAGAACGGCTCACTTCTTCAACTTGTGAGAATTGCCAGAGAGGCCGGTTGCAGTCTTAAAGTGGACATTGCCGGTTCCTGGCTGTCTAAGATCGTGACGGTTTCACCGGAACTCTTAAAAATCAACGCGGATGAGCTGAAGGTAGCCTTTGGAATCAATAAAGACGATTTCAAGTCGATGGATGATTTCAGAAGGGAATATTCGATAAGGGATCTCATAATCACGAATGGAAAAATGGGCAGTGTGTGGCTCTCGGAAAGCGAAAAGCTCCACGCGAGATCGATGAAAGTCTTTTCTGACTTTTCAGTTGGATCGGGAGACTCTTTCTTTGCCGGGCTCATATACGGTCAAGAGGCGAAGATGTCGAAGAGAGAGGCGCTGAAGATCGCGACCGCTTGTGGCGCCGCGAATACCATGCACTATGGAGCCGCGATTTTCGAATACTCTGATGTAGAAAAGGTAATCGGCGACGTAGTTGTTACGGAAGTGGTATTATGAATGTCTTTCTCGGGATAGACATTGGAACGACGAACATCAAGTGCCTGGTTCTTGGAGAAGATGGGAGGATCCTTGAAGTGATACATTCGTTGACTCCGAAGAATAAAGAGAGAGGAGTCGAGTTTCTAGATCTAGAACTCACCAGGTCATACGTCGAGAGTATAATCGGAAAGGTCGGTGCCCTTCATTCTCTTGCTGCCATAGCTTTTTCCAGCTTTGGAGAGACGGTTATCCCTGTTAGGCAGAGAAAAGCACTGTCAAAACCTGTGATGTGGTATGACAGATCGACTTATCCCTTATGGGAAAGTCATAGAGAATCGGTTGACAATCTCGCTCCTTACAGAATAACGGGGGTGGAAAATAGTTACACCTTCTCGCTCTACAAGATACTCCTTCAGAAGGAACTCTTCAGGCCAGAAGGTGTGGAGAACTGGCTACCAGTGTCTTCATATCTTGCTTACTCGCTGGGAGGTGTACCTGCCTGGGATATGAGCCAGGCATGCAGATCCTTCATGGTCAACATACACTCTCGCAGATGGAACTCGCAACTGATAAAGTACATCGGCGAAAGCGAAGAAACGATGGGCGAACTCAGATACACTGGTGAACCAGTTGGTCACACTAAATCGGGAATTCCTCTTATTAGCGCAGGCCACGATCATATCACAGGGCTTTACGCGGCACGGGCATTTGCGCGTGGAAAGGAATTTCTCTTTGATTCAATGGGTTCGGCCTCCGTAATTGCCGCCGTTGTTTCCGGTACCGCCGAATCTCTGGATTTTGCCGGCCCATTTATGCCGGGGGGAACGGTAGGAATAGCATACGAGGATCATCAGTACTACATCGAAAGCAATGTTAGATATTACGGAAAACTACTCCAATCCCTAATGGACCTAACCCAGACCGATGCCACGAAGGAAGGATACGAGAGACTAAATAATGAAATTGAGAAACTTGGCCAGCTGAACTCAAGACCGCTCTTCCTTGTGAATGGCGATCTCGTTGTTGGGGAAGGTTTGCAGGGAATAACACTTCTTGAAATGCCTATTCCTTTGAACAAGGAGCAACTGATGCAATCTGCTTACATATACCTTTCCTCGATCAGCAAGCGAATCGTGGATAACATTGAGAAGATTACAAGAAAAGAGCTACCAATCATCAGCGGAGGAGGAGGAAGCCTCAATAGCCTGCTGATGAAATACAAGGCTTCATTGCTCGGAAAAGAGATCTGGGTTTTGCCTACAAGCGAATTGACCGCTCTGGGTGGAGCTTTTGCAGCGGCTCATGGCGTTGGAGCCGATGAGGTTATTGAAAAATGCGTAAACCTTCTTGAACCGGAAGAGATTCACCCGGACGAGCATCTAGTTGAGCCGCTGAAAGAGATCTATGAGAAGAACGCGAAAGAATATCTGGCAATAGAAAGAAACAAAAAGTTAGACATTCAGGAGGGATAAAATGCCGTTAGTACCGCTTACAGAAGTTCTCAAGGATGCACAAGCAAAGAAATACGCTGTGCCTGGTTTCAACTTTCATCTATACGAAGACCTCGTTGCGATTGTAGAAGCAGCGCAGGAAGCGAGATCACCAGTAATACTCATGGCTGCTGGAACCTGTATGAAACACTGGGGGCCGACGCTTGCAGCGGCTCTTATTAAAGAAGTGGCGGACAGTGTCGATATACCGGTTGTTGCCCATCTCGATCACGCTAGTAGTCTTGAGCTGATATTCAAGTCCATCCACGCAGGGTTCACTTCAGTTATGTACGACGGCTCCATGTTACCCGTTGAAGAAAACATTGCCAACAGCAAGATCGTAGTCAAGGTTGCAAGAGCTTTCGATGTATCAGTTGAAGCTGAACTGGGAAGAGTTGCAAAGGGTGAAGAAGGGGAATCGGCCGTTGAAATACTTACCGATCCTTCGGATGTAGTAATGTTCTGCGAGGCAACCGACGTCGACGCGCTTGCCGTGGCTGTGGGCACTGTGCACGGAATGCAGAAGCAGGAAGCCAAGATTCATCTAGATCTGGTCGACGCGATATCCGAAGTCTCACCTGTACCACTTGTGCTGCATGGTTCCAGCGGCGTATCCGACAACGACCTTAGGTACATTGCCACAACTGGTTTCTCCAAGATAAATATCGGGACAAGACTGAAGACCGTCTTTACTGAAGGTATAAGAGAGGTTCTACAGAATGATCCAGATCTAAATGATCAGCTGAAACTACTCAAACTGGCCGTGCCGAGAGTCAAGGACACAGTAAAAGAGAAAATAGAACTCCTCGGAAGCGGCAACAGAGCCTAGTTATCGCCTGATCTAAATCAGTGCTACGTTGAGAAGTGGGTTTGGTATGGGTCTAGCAAGACTGCAATCCCGTGCAGATGCCCTGAACAGAACCCCTTGGACAGGAGCCCCCAAACAGGAACCCTGAACAATAGCATTTCAGGGCAGGCTTCACAGGATGACAAGTAAGAGGCAGAATTGAGCGACTTAGGATGACAGTCTTCTCTTGTTTCGCGTTATTCTGCCTCTTCTAGGACCTGACAAATTCCCGCGAAAATGGGACCTTAGGAACATTTGGGAGCCAGTCTGCTAACGCAGGCCAGTCAGGCTCCGCCTGGCCAGTCTCGGCTTCGGCGAAGCCAGTTCCGCTTCGCGGGAGAAGAGCCGCTGTGCGCTTAAAATCAAGAACCCGCTGACACCTGGAAGAAACGCTTCGCACTGGACTCTGGCTAGAAGACGCTGAGCGCTGTGAAACGAATAGGGGACTGACGAGCTCCTGACGTCTGTCCCCGTCTACTGCAATAGAAGGTAGTAAGACTTCGCAAGGAAAGAGCCACTGTGCGCTTAAGAACAAAAAACCGCTGGCCGCAGTAAAGAAACATCCCTCAAGATCGTGGACCCGTCCTTCGAAAGAGCCGCTGTGCGCTTAAGAACAAAAACCCGCTGGCCGCTGTAAAGAAACGTCCCTCGTCCCTTCGTACAGGATCGTGGACCCGTCCTTCGATTGGATCGGAGAGCAGATCCAGTATGGAGTCCTTGATGATTGTTCATTGGCATTGATAATCGGTAATGGTTCAGAGCCGCTTCAGTTTGCCAAACCCTAGACCCAATACCCTAGACCCGCAATCAATTCCGTCATTCTGAACTTGATTCAGAATCTCGATGCTCACTTCTTGAATGTCAGTAACGAGCCTACTTCATCGCCCTTAAGAAGAAGGTTTTCTTTCATCTTCTTACAACTTGCATCTTAGAACTTGCAACCGTTTTTTTCTGAGAACGGAGAATCCATTTTTTGTTCTTCGAACCTCTGACAACTGACCTCTAACCCCGGTTTCTTTCGAAGCCAGATCCCGAAACAAGTTTGGGATGACAGTGTTAGGCAATTACGAAAACGTCACATCGCGTCATTCTGAACTTGATTCAGAATCTCGATGCTCTCTTGTTGAATGTCAGTAACGAGCTTACTTCATCGCCCTCAAGAAGAAGCTTTTTTTCTTCTTCTTGCATCTTGGAACTTGCAACCGTTCCTTTCTGAGAACGGAGAATCCATTTTTTTGTTCTTCGAACCTCTGACTACTGACCTCTAACCTCGGTTTCTTTCGAAGCTTAGATCCCGAAACAAGTTCGGGATGACAGCTCTTCAGGTCATTCTGGCATGCTTCTGGCCAGAATCTCGATTCATAACCCGAGACCCTGTACTCATGACTTTTTACCTTGCACTTTTCGTCATGAACTCGTTTTAACATCCCAGAGGGCTTTCTGAAAACGTCACATCCCGTCATTCTGAACTTGATTCAGAATCTCGATGCTCTCTTGTTGAATGTCAGTAACGAGCTTACTTCATTGCCATTAGAAAAAGGTCTTCTTTCTTCTTCTTGCAACTTGCATCTTAGAACTTGCAACCGTTTTTTTCTGAGAACGGTGAACCGTCCAACGATAATCCAGCTTCCGTTGCTCTTCCAACCTCTGACAACTGACCTCTAACCTCGGTCTTCCCCTTCAAAGCCCAGATCCTGAACAGGAGCACTTCAGGATGACCAAAAGAGCTGGTTCTGATCAGATTGCTTTAATATGCTTCTTGAGGATTGGTCTCGTTCTTGTTCTTTGCACCTGACCAACCACCAACCACCTACAACAAACAACGCCACATTACACAAACTGTCTTCGGTTTCTAGCTGTGTTTTTCTTCTCTTTTCGGCAACGGACAAGACTCAACTTTATAAAAGCTCACTTCGCCAGTTCGTAGATCTTTTTTACATCGTCCTTGTAAAGCTTCACGAACTGACCTAGAGGACCGTCTTCAGTTGCCTTCTTGGCCATCTCGTCAAACCTGTCGTCGGGAATTCCTGCGTCTGTTAGGGTAACGGGAATGCCGAGGCTCGCGAAGAATTCCTTCAGCCCTTTGATTCCCTCAAGAGCGGCCTTTTCGGGATTGCGGAAGTCCGGTTCGACATCCCAAACTCTGTAAGCGAACTGAGCGAAACGCTCGATATCATGTTTGTAAACATATGTCATCCACGGAGCCCACATAATTGCAAGGCCTCCGCCATGAGCTATGTCATATATTGCGCTGAGTTCATGCTCCATGCCGTGGGTAGCCCAGTCTCCGATCCTTCCAGTGCTTAGCAAGTCGTTATGTGCTATTGTCCCTGCCCACATTATCTCGGCTCTAGCATCGTAATTTTCAGGCTCTTTGAGAGCTATTGGAGTGTTCCTGATCATCGTTCTAAGCGTGGCTTCGCAGAGTCTGTCCGTGAAATCTACGTTCTTGACATTTGTGAAGTACCTTTCCATTACATGGGACATTATATCCACCGCCCCGACTGCCGTCTGGTAATTTGGCAGCGTAAATGTCAGCTCGGGATTCATTATGGCGAATTTTGCCCTCATGTTTACGCTGTTGGTGGATCTCTTGTACCAGCCGTCTTCGTTTGTGATGACCGAGCCGCCACTAGATTCGCTTCCGGCCGCCGGTATAGTCAGAACTACACCCAACGGCAGCATCTCTTCCACTTTCTTTCCTTTTGAGTAGAAGTCCCAGACATCGCCTTCGTAGGGGACGCCTATTCCTATCGCCTTTGCAGAGTCGATGACACTTCCCCCGCCCACAGCGAGGATTGCGTCTATCCCGTTCTTTCGGCAGAGTTCAATTCCTTCCTTTACAAGTGAGAGTCTAGGGTTCGGCTTGACTCCGCCTAGCTCAAAGATCTCCACTCCTGCTTTTTTTAGGCTCTCTACTACACGATCATATATGCCGGTCTTCTTTATGCTGCCTCCACCGTAGTGAAAGAGGACTTTCTTGCCCAGCTTCGAAATCTCTTCTCCGACCTTCTTCTCGGTGTTTCTTCCGAAGATTATCTTTGTTGCGTTGTGAAATGTGAAATCTAACATCTAATCACTCCTCTCTTATATGTATTACTTCATGATCATTAAGATAGTCCGATTTTCCGCTGCCACGATTCTCTATGATCTCGATAATTCTTTCAATAGATGCTTCAATTATCCTTGCCGTTGCTCCCCAGACCACGAAGCCGGGGAAACGGTATCTGATTGTTCTCTTCCCGTTCGGCATTATGATAGGTTCGGGAGCATTCATGATCAGAGACTTAACGGAAAGAAAGACAATGTCCTCCACTTCATTCTTGTTGATCCTGAACTTCAGATCGTCAATAAATCCAAGGAATGATGTGATTACCTTGCCAGAGGTGACGGTTGTGCTGACATTCAGCGGGTAGATCTCGTCAAGCGAAGAGGGAAGAGCACCGATCTCTTCCTTCATTTCCCTTACGGCGCATTCAAGAAGCGTCTCGTTCTCTTCTCTGTGTCCCCCCGGGAAACTGATCTGCCCAGGATGACTTATCCTGGTCGACCTCCTTGTAAGAAGCAAATGGTAATCTCCGCAGATCTTCACAATAGGTACGAACACTGCCGTTCTTTGATTTTCCGAATACAAGACCCCACCTCGCGCATATTCTACTATTATTATCCATTATAATGCTTTTAGGAGGCGATGAAGTGAAGGAGATTACACTGAGAGAGTTGAGAGAGGTTACCGGACTGGTTCTGGTAGATTTCTTCAGTCCCGGTTGCGGTGTCTGCACAGCCATAGAGACGAAACTGGTGGCAGTCGAGAAGGATTTCCCTTCATGGAAGTTCTTCAAGATAAACACTGTCGAGAATCCCGCCGTTGCTTCTGAATACTCGGTATTCACTGTCCCAACGATTGTAGTGCAAACGGACGGAAGAGAGCAGAAAAGGTGGAGCAGGTACTTCTCTCTGGAAGACGTAATCGAATTTCTCCACGAAATAGACGAAACAGAGGGATAGCGTTTGAAAGCCAGTCTGCTGACGCAGGCCACTCACAGTTCGCCTGGCCAGTCTCGCCTTTGGCAAGGCCAGTTCCGATTCGCGGGAGAAGAACCGCTGTGCGCTTAAAATCAAGAACCCGCTGACAGCTGGAAAAAGGCTTCGCGCTGGACTCTGACTAGAAGACGCTGAGCGCTGTGAAGAGCCGTCCTTGGATAAGATTAAGCGAGAAAATGTAATGTCGAGACGCTCGCTCCGCTCGCGAGAAGACGAGAGTTATAATCATTGACCTTCAACGGTCCACCGTTATCCGACAAAAGCGTAAAGAGTGGGTTAGCAAGAACGGGTTATCAAAATCGAGTTATGAAAACCGAATAGGATTGATTGGCGCAAAGGCAGATTTGCTTCGGGAAGACGCAGTGAGGGACTTACAATAGACTGCTACCAGATGGCAATTCCAGACGATTATGCAGTTCTTTCTGTAGGGGCGAACGGCTGTTCGCCCAAATGAGTACTGATAAGGGAACAAGAGCAGCAGTTTCACAGATTATCACCCAGATCCTGTACAGAAGCACGAGGATGACAAGAAGTAAGGGGTCGGTATGAGTGACTTAGGATGACGGCCATTCTATTTTCACGTCACTTTAATTCTTATTGTTTTTCTGAGCGATTAGCCTACAGCGTTTCAAACAAGCGGTTCTTCCAGAGATAGGGGTCTTCATCTTGATCGTGCAGCAGTATTATAGAATAGTGTGTCGATTTCTTTCTGTAGGGGCGAACGGCTGTTCGCGCGCGATAGCTTGACAATATGTACGCATCGCCGGCAATGTTTGTTGGGAGCAATGGTTGATGGCAGAGTAATCTTGAGTAGCATTGGCAGAATCGTTTATGAACATGTCATCCGCAGTGAGAAAGAACTGAATCGAATTCGTGATTACATTGAGAATAACCCCTTGAGATTGCAGATAGACAGAGAGAATCCCGACAGAAAGACAAGTCAGGTTCGTTTAACTATTGAAGAGGATGATCTCTATCCTTGGGAAGATTGATCCTTAATAGCGGGCGTGCCGCCGCGCGCCCCTACATCCGTTTGGATCGAATTTATTCTCACATGCAACTTACAACTTGGAACTGCTCTTCTCAACGTACGAGTTATCTCAAAAGCGAAAATCGGCTCTTTCCCCGCGAAGCGGGCACTGCGTCCTGGTGCGATCTTTGCCAGCACTGCGACCTGGGATGTTCTTCCCAGCCTTGCGTCCGCCGATGATTTTCGGCGCCTTGCGTCTTATTCCGTTCTTTCCAACCACCTACCCGCTACCACCGACCACGTCTTCAAAAGCCCAGATCCCGGATGAAGTCCGGGATGACAGCCCTTCGCGTCATTCTGGCATACTTCTGGCCAGATTTGGCTCGTTCAACTATTGAAGAGGATGATCTCTATCCTTGGGAAGACTGATCATTATTGATAGCGGGCGTGCCGCCGCACGCCCCTACATCCGTTTGGATCGAATTTATTCTCACATGCAACTCACAACTTGGAACTGCTCTTCTCAACGCACGAGTTATCTCAAAAGCGAAAATCGGCTCTTTCCCCGCGAAACTGGCACTGCGTCCTGGTGCGATCTTTGCCAGCATTGCGACCTGGGATGTTCTTCCCAGCCTTGCATCCGCCGATGCTTTTCGGCGCCTTGCGTCTTATTCCGTTCTTTCCAACCCCCTACCTGCCATCCCCGACCACGGTTCCCTTCAGAAGAGCAGATCCCGAAACAAGTTCGGGATGACAATCCTTCAGTTCATTCTGGCATGATTCTGGCCAGAATCCGGTTCGTTCAACTATTGAAGAGGATGATCTCTATCCTTGGGAAGATTGATCCTTAATAGCGGGCGTGCCGCCGCACGCCCCTACATCCGCTTGGGTCGAAATTATTTGCAATGCAACTCACAATTTGGAACTTGTAACCGTTCTTTTCTGAGAACGGAGAACCTTTCAAAGGTAAACCTGTTTCTTTTGCTCTTACGAACCCGCTACCTGATGCCATCGACTACGGTTTCTCAAAAGCCCAGATCCCGGATGAAGTCCGGGATGACAGCCCTTCGCGTCATTCTGGCATACTTCTGGCCAGATTTGGCTCGTTCAACTACTGAAGAGGATGATCTCTATCCTTGGGAAGACTGATCCTTAATAGCGGGCGTGCCGCCGCACGCCCCTACATCCGTTTGGGTCGAATTTATTCTCACATGCAACTCACAACTTGGAACTGATTCTTTGTCCTTTCCAACCCCCTAACTGCTACCACCGACCACGTCTTTGCGGTGTATACTTTTGATTGATAGTGGCTTCAAAGCTTCAGGAGGGGGTGCACCACTTTGAGGATCGGAATTGCCGGACTCGGAACAGTCGGGTCATGTGTCTACGCGATTCTTTCGGATAAGGGAGACGAGATCGAAAAGAGGTCGGGGAGAAGATGCGTCGTCTCCAAGGTCATTACGAGAACTCACAGCAAGTACGAGAAGCTGGGAATTCCTTCCGATCTGATCGCGGAGGATTTCGAGGATCTTATTATAAACAGCGATATAGTTGTTGAGACGATTGGCGGGACTGAAGCCGCCAGAAAGCTGGTAAAGCAGTCTCTCGAGCTGAATAGAACGGTCGTGACGGCCAACAAGATGCTTATTTCGGAATTCGGCAACGAATTCATGAACAGTTCTCCGATCAAGAGCCTATTCTTCGAAGCGGCCGTCGGTGGGGGTATTCCTATCATCTCTCTTCTGGAGGACTATCTCATCTTCCATGGAATCAAACGCATTCGGGGTATTCTGAATGGGACAACGAATTTCATACTTTCCGAGATGCAGAAGGGAATTGACTACGCTTCGGCTCTGAAGATTGCTCAGGAAAAGGGTTATGCGGAAGCCGATCCATCGAGCGATGTGAAAGGCTTCGATGCTGCTTATAAGCTGTCGGTGCTCACCGGCGTCAAAACAGGCGTCTTCCCCGGTATTTCCACGATTGAAACAAAGGGCATCGAAGGAATAGAGAAAAGCGATCTTGAGAGAGCAGCGACCGCAGGGAAAAAGCTCAAATTGATCGGGACAATCGACTTCGAAAGGGAGAGGGCTTCAGTTCAGCCGCAGGAAGTTGAAAGAGACGATCCACTGTGGAGCGTAGACGGTGTCGAGAACGCCATAGAAGTTGAAACGGATCTTTCTGGAAGATTTCTTCTCAGGGGCGAGGGCGCGGGAGCCCAGCCGACCGCAACGGCTATCATCTCTGACATTCTGAGGGCGTCGAGATATGCGGAGAAGCAGAGCAATTCCGTTGTGATTATGAAATTTGGCGGGACTTCAGTTGACACGCCGGAGAAGATAAAGGATGTGGCGCAGCGGGTCCAGCGAAAGGTTCTGAGCGGCGTCAAACCCGTTCTCGTTGTATCGGCAATGGGTTTTGAAACAGATACGCTTCACGAACTTGCCCGAGAGATTTCAGACAAGCCAAACGGAAGAGAGATGGACATGCTTCTGGCGACAGGCGAGCAGAAGTCGATAGCCCTTGTAGCGATGGCGATCCAAGAGCTTGGAATGAAATCGATCTCCCTTTCCGGTAATCAGGCGAGGATACAGACAGATTCGAACTTCTCGAACGCGAGAATCGTCGGGATAGATGCCGACCTTATAAACAGATATCTGAAGAACGGCTACGTTCCGGTTGTTGCAGGCTTCCAGGGGTCCACATTCTCCGGAGAGATCACGACACTCGGCAGGGGAGGATCGGATCTGACCGCCGTCGTTCTTGCAAAGGCGCTGGGATCGCAGCTGTGCGAAATATATAAGGATGTGGACGGCGTCTATTCGGCCGACCCGAGGATAGTTCCCAATGCAAGGCCGATAAAAGAGATATCTTGGGAAGAGATGATAGAGCTTTCGAAGCAGGGTGCTCAGGTTCTTCAAAGCAGAGCATCGGAATTCGTAAGGAAGTATGATATAAAGGTGCTTGTGAAAAACGCGCACACCAATGCTAGAGGCACGCTTATATGGAGGGGATCAAAAGTGGAACAGCCTATTGTGAGAGCAGTAACTTCGGATCAGGACATCGTGAAAGTCGTTCTGCAAGAGGTACCTGACAGACCGGGAATAGCGGCGAGAGTTCTGAAGACCCTTGCCGAGCAGAATGTCAACATCGACATGATAATACAGAGTATGAGAAGCGGGGATTACAACACGATGGCCTTCACTATCCAGGCAAGCGATCTCGACAAGCTGAAGCAAGACGTACTTAAGTCGAGGAGCGAAGCCAGAGAAATCACCGTCGAAGGCGCCATCGCAAAACTCTCTATCGTCGGAGTAAATCTTACTGCCACTCCCGCTATCGCGGCGACGCTCTTCGAGACCCTTGCTAACGAGGGCATCAACATAGACATGATCAGCGCAAGCAACAGCAGGATTTCCGTCGTAATAGACAACAAGAAAGTGAGTCTTGCCGTTAACGCCATTCACAGCGCCTTCAGTCTGGAGGAGATCATATGAAGGGAGTCATAGAGAGTTATGAGAAGTTCCTGCCTATAACACCGAAGACTCCAAAAATAACGCTTCTAGAAGGGAACACTCCCTTGATCTACCTTGAGAACATAAGCAAACAGTACGGGGTGAAAGTCTATGTGAAGTATGAGGGCGCAAATCCGACGGGCTCCTTCAAAGACAGGGGGATGGTCCTTGCAATTGCAAAAGCGATCGAAGAAGGCTCAAGAGCGGTTATCTGCGCCTCGACAGGGAACACCTCTGCCTCTGCGGCGGCGTACTCCGCCCGGACCGGCCTGAAATCGATAATTCTAATTCCCGAGGGTAAGATCGCGATAGGGAAGCTAGCGCAGGCAATGATCTACGGGGCAAAGGTAATCCAGATAGACGGGAATTTCGATAACTGCCTTGAACTGGCCAAGAAGATCTCTGAGAACTATCCCGTCACGCTCGTGAACAGTCTAAATCCTTACAGACTAGAAGGTCAGAAAACGGCCGCCTTCGAGATCATAGATGTTTTGGGACGTGCCCCGGACTATCACTTCATCCCGGTGGGAAACGCGGGCAACATTTCCGCCTACTGGATGGGCTACAGGGAGTATCGTGAGAAGGGACTGTCGGAATCCCAGCCCAGAATGATGGGCTTTCAGGCAGAGGGAGCGGCCCCTATCGTATACGATAGAGTTTTCGAGCATCCCGAGACCATCGCGACCGCTATTAGAATCGGTAATCCCGCAAGCTGGAAAAAGGCAGTTGCTGCAAGAGACGAGTCGGGAGGCGTTATCGAGGCACTGACAGACGAAGAGATCCTTCACGCTCAGAAACTCCTGGCCAGCGCGGAGGGCGTCTTCTGCGAACCAGCCTCTGCGGCTTCCTTCGGCGGATTTCTCAGGAAGGCGCGAGAGGGTCTTTTTGAAGCAAGTGATATTGCCGTCTGCACACTTACCGGAAACGGACTTAAGGATCCCGATGCAGTCTTGAAGTCTGTAGACAGGCCTCTTGTGGTTGAGAATGATCTCGAGGTAGTTCTGAAAGAGGCGGGCTTGAAGTGAGACTGAAGGCGCCTGCCACGACGGCAAATATGGGGAGCGGATTCGACGTCGTCGGAATGGCGTTGAAGCTTCATAATACAGTTCAGTTCGAAAAGGCGAACCGCTTTAAGGTGCATTCTATCGGCAGGTATGGTCTGGAGATAGGGGATGCCGCGGAGACCTTCGGAAATGCTATAGAGAGATTTGAGAAGCTCACCGGAAAAAAAGTTCCGGCCCTTCAGATTATTCAGGAGTGCGAGATACCGCCGGCCCGCGGGCTTGGCTCGAGCGCCGCTGCGATCGCCTCCGCGCTGTTCATCTCGAACATAATGACCGGAGGAAGGATTCCCACTGATGCGCTTCTCGAAATCGGAACGGAGATCGAAGGCCATCCCGATAACATCGTCCCGTGTATGGTTGGCGGCCTCACCGTATCCTATTATGACGGTTCGAGGCTAGACTACGAGAAGTTCGAAATGCCCGATCACAGATTGACCTTTCTTGTGCCTGAGTTCAAGCTTTCTACAGAGGCAATGAGAAAGGCGCTTCCCGATTCGATTCCCTTCAAAGATGCTCTGGGGAACATAAAGAATGTCTCTCAGTTCATTTCCAAAGCCTCCAGGGGCGATTTCGCGGGAGCATTGAAATACACAAAAGACTTTATCCACCAGTCTTACAGGATAGACAGCGATCCCAGAATGAAGGAACTTGTCGATAGGACAGAAGAAAGGAATCCGGGTTACTGGTTTGTCAGCGGTTCGGGATCGTCCATCTGTTGCGATCTCGAAGATACCGGAGGCCTCCCGTATCTCGAGGCCGTAATTAGAACTTCACCGGCGAACGAACCCTTCATAGTCGAAATGTAAGATAGTTAAAGACGTGAGCCGGGTCAACTTCTGTAAACAGTGTCCGCGGCTCCTCTGCAGGGGAACTGCTCGTCGAATATCCGGTAGTACAGAAGCTCCTCTTTGGACCTGATTCCGTTGTTTTGCCTTTCGCGTTCGAATTCTGAGTCGCTTATAGCCTCCTCGGCGTACTCCTTCATGATATGAGACGATCCCGACCCGACGCTGAACTTGCTCTTTTTCCGCCAGACTACGCTTTCAGGAAGATCGTTTTCGAAGGCCTTGCGAAGAATCCATTTCTCAGTCTTTTCAGGCCCGTGGATCTTCCAGTCCACTGGAATCGAGAAGGCAAGATCAACTACATTTGGGTCCATGAAGGGAACATCGAATTCGATCCCGAAAGCAAGAGCCATCCTGTCGTTTCGCTGGAAGCCCGAAAGATAGCCGTTTTTCGTTATTCTCAAGGACTCTTCATCCACGGATTCTGCAGAGGGAAGCTCCTTCATATACTCGTAGCCGGCGAAGAGCTCATCGGCTCCTTCTCCCATCAGGACGAAAGAACTGTCTTCCTCTGCGGCCATCTTCGATACTATATAATTCGGTATCGCACTCCTCACAAGGGGAGGATCGAACGACTCGAGATGGTAAATTACGTCCGGAAGGACTTCGAGCATCTCTTTGAAATCGTAAGTGTATTCCCTGTGATCCGTGCCTAAATACCGGGAGACCTCCTTGGCGAACGCCGGATCTTTCCCCTCTTCGCTTCCTACGGTAAACGTCTTCAAAGAACCGTTCAGTTTGCTTGCAACGGCAGCTATACAGCTACTGTCCAGCCCTCCGCTGAGGAATACTATCGGCTCGGATTTGACCGCCGTCATTCTGTTGTCGACAGCCCTTTCGAGAGAAGTCCTGAGACGTTTCGCCGCCTCTTCTTCACTTTTTACTTGTCTTTCGGTCAACAGGTCTTCAAGTGAGGAGTACTCACTGAAGCCTTCGTTAGAAGAGAAAAAGTGGCCGGGCGGAAAGACCTGTACATGACTGCAGAAGGGAGTAAGGGCCTTCAGTTCCGAAGCGAAGGCGATTCCACCGTTACAGCGCCCGTAGTAAAGAGGCTTCAGGCCCAGAGGATCCCGGGCGACAAAGGTTTCGTCATCTGTATCTATAGCGAAAGCGAAAGAACCATCCAGCTCGTTTAAAAATCCCGAACGGTTTTCCTTGTAAAGCTCGAGAATCCTTCGCGGCCAGACCTCCCCGGGGAAGTTTCTGAGGATACCGTCGAAGACAACGCTTTCCCTCGTGCCTTCGAAAACTATCATGTTTTCGTCAAAGGCATTGCTTACCACCGCTCCCATGCTCGCCTCTCCCTGGGTTTTTAGAACTCTCGTTTTGCTTCCCCTGTGTCTCAAGTAAGAAAGAGAGCCTTCTATCATTTTTCTCTCAGGTTTAAGGGTGACAACAATTCCACTCATTTAGAATACCTCCATTCCTAGTGCCCGTGCATGTTTCAGAATCCCAGTACTTAGAATCATCGTGTCGCTCAATAACTATTATAACATGGTGAAAATTGTTGAAATTTATCTCCAGAGCCATGTGCAGTCATTCCCCATGAATAGCGTGACACTCCCCCTTCACTTAGTTCACAAAAAAGTCTCCTGTATAATGAAAATACAAGTAAGATAAAGCAAGGGAATTCTTGTTCTCTGTTATTTCCCATATTTTTATTTCTGGATGGGGGTCTAAGGAGGTGTTGTATGAAGATAGCTGTTATTGGTGCGGGAAATGGTGGACAGGCCCTTTCTGCCGTTCTAGCCATGAGGGGCCACGATGTCTCGCTATACAACAGAAGTCAGAAACGAATCTCACCATTACTCTTAGAAAGAAAGATAAGAGTCGAAGGCGAGTCAGAGGGCAAAGCAAAGCTTAGATACGTTGGTACAGATATGAAGAAGGCGATAGAGGGTGCCGAAGCTATCATGGTTGTTGTGCCGGCCTTTGCTCATGCAAAAATCGCCGAAAAACTGGCCGAATGTATCGGCGAAGGTCAGATAGTTGTTTTGAACCCAGGGCGAACGGGCGGAGCGCTGGAATTCGACAAGATCTTCAGAGAAAAGGGAGTTAGAGAAAAGGCCGTGATCGCCGAGGCTCAGACCTTCGTCTTTGCTTCAAGAATTTCGGGCCCTGGAATGGTGAGAATATTCAGGATTAAGAATGCCGTTCCTATTTCAGTGCTTCCCTCAAAGGATAACGAGTCCGTATTTCCAATCATCAGCGAGATCATGCCCGAGTTCACGCTGGCAAAAAACGTTCTCTACACTAGCTTCAACAATATTGGCGCAGTCTTTCATCCCGGCGCGATTCTCATGAACGCCGGCTGGATTGAGACGAAGCATGGAGACTTCCAATTCTATCTTGAGGGGATTAGCCCATCGGTTGCGAGAGTTCTGGAGGCTCTGGACGAAGAGCGCTGCGAAGTAACAAGGAAACTTGGCGTGGAAGCCATGGGTGCGAAGGAGTGGCTTGATTACGCCTATGACGTAAAGGGTGAAGATCTCTATGCGGCCATCCATAGCAACGAAGGCTACAGGGGAATCATGGCGCCTATAAGTATTGAGAACAGGTACATTATGGAAGACGTGCCTATGAGTCTGGTTCCAATGAGCTGCTTTGGAAGAGAACTTGGAGTGGATACGAGAGTCATGGATTCGATAATAAGCATAGCCGGGGCAGTAATGGGGAGAGACTTCTGGAAGGAAGGAAGAAATCTTGTGAGCCTCGGCGTCGACGAAATGTCCGTAGAAGAATTGACCAGGTATGTCGAGGAAGGGACCTGATATGAAGATACTAGCAGGGGCCATTGGAAGCGATATTCACACAGCGGGAATTCTTAACTTCTTGAACTTGGCGCGTAATGAAGGCTATGAAACGATCTACATTGGAAGCGTGATAGGCATTGACAAACTGCTAGACAGCATAGAAGAGGCCTCGCCGGACATAGTGGCCGTAAGCTACAGGCTGGGAAAAGAGTCCTGCGAGCAGCTCCTCCGAGAACTGAAAGTCTCGCTGGAAAACAGAGGAATAGAAAAGAGACTGATCTTCGGTGGAACGGTCGAGACGGCCGAGGTGGCTGAAAAGAGCGGTCTCTTCGAGAAGGTCTTTGACGGCAGCGAGATGCCGGAGGAAGTCGTGATGTTTCTCAGGGGCAAGACGGACGAAAAGGGAGAGGTCGACTATCCTCAGACACTTCTCGAAAGAATCGCCTCCAAAAAGCCATATCCGTTGATAAGACATCACATAGGGCTTGAGACGGTCGATGCAACAGAGGAAGCCGTCAGAAAGCTTGCTGAATCGGGCTTGCTGGATATCATCTCACTGGCTCCGGACCAGAACTGCCAGCAGTGGTTCTTTCAACAGGAGAATATGATCTCCTCGGAAGACGGGGCGGGGGGCGCGCCTTTCAGAAAACGAGAGGATTTTGAAAGGATGTATGCTGCCAGCAGGACCGGTAACTATCCATTGATGAGGTGTTATTCTGGAACGAGAGACCTCCTGAAATTCTCCCTTCTCTTAAAAGAAACCTTGAACAACGCGTGGGCCGCGATACCCATTACCTGGTACTCTCAGCTTGATGGGAGATCAGATCGTGAACTTCTGGAGGCAATAAGAGACAATCAGGCCGCAATCGCCTGGAATGGTGGAAAGGGAATCCCGGTTGAGATAAACGAGGCCCATCAGTGGGCGCTCAGATACTGCCACGCTGCCGTAGAGGTTGCTACTGCCTATCTTGCAGCGATGGCTGCCAAGCGACTCGGTGTGCAGGTCTACGTGGCTCAGTACATGTTCAACACGCCCCCGGGGATCTCACCGAAGATGGATTTGGCGAAGGCGCTGGCGAAGAAGGAACTTATAGAGTCTCTTGAGGGTGACGATTTCACCGTTGTCACGATGGTAAGACCCGGGCTCATGTCGCTTCCGGCAGACCCCGATATGGCGAGGGGCCAGCTTGTTTCATCTGTCTACACTGCCATGAATATTGACCCGGACATAGTTCACGTGGTTGCATATTGCGAGGCGACGAGAAGAGCAACCGACGTCGAAATCATCGAAAGTGTGAAGATGGCGAAACAGGCGATAAATGAAGCGATCAAGGGCCTTCCTGACTTCAGACAGGACAAGGAGATTCATGAACACAAACAGTATTTGAAGAGTGAATGTAAAGTGATAATTGAGGCCATTGAAAAAATAAAGACGGGTGAGCTCACCTCGCCCGAGACAATATACACGGCCGTAAAGACGGGAATTCTTGATGCGCCTGGACTCAGCAAAATGTCGGTCGCAAAAGGCGCCGTCAGGGCCGCGATAATCGACGGCCAGTCCTGCGCGGTCGACGAGGAAGGAAAGAAGATAGACGAAAACGATAGACTTACCGCTTTGTCAGGTGCAAATAAGGATTGAAATGCGCCGAAGATCGTCGGCGGAAGTGAGGCCCGCTTTGCGGGGAAGTGGTGTTACTCTAATCAGACGCAAGGCGCCGAAAAGTATCGGCGGTCGCAATGCCGGCGAAGAACATGCCGGGACGCAAGGCTGGGCAAGAACAGCCCAGGTCGCAATGCTGCCTTCGGCAGGAGGCGATTTGAAGCCAGTTCCGCTTTGCGGGAGAAGAGCCACTGTTCGCTTGCTAGAAGACGAGAGTTATAATCATTGACCGTCAACGGTCTACCGTCCTCTGACAAAGCGTAAAGAGCGGGTTATAAGAAGCGGGTTAGCAAGAACGGGTTATCAAAACCGGGTTGTGAAAACTCGAAAAAAGGTTTTGATTTGTGCAAAGGCACATTTGCTTTGGGAAGACGCAGTGAGGGACTTATGATAAACTGCTACCAGATGACAATTCCGGACGATTATTCAGTTCTTTTGTAGGGGCGAACGGCTGTTCGCCCGAAAGAGAACCGTGCAAAAGGAGGGACCTCACATGCGGAGAACCGGGTCTGGGTTTTTCGGTTCTAGCTGAATAGACGGTGACATACGGTTAGGAACTCGTCAGTCCACTATTCGAAATGCTACGGGATGATAATTCCAGACGATTATGCAGTTCTTTTGTAGGGGCGAACGGCTGTTCGCCCGCGATAGCTTGACAAAATGTTCGCATCGCGGCAATGTTTGTTGGGAGCCATGGTTGATGGCAGAGTAATCTTGAGTAGCATTGGCAAAATCGTTTATGAACATGTCATCCGCAATGAGAAAGAACTGAATCGAATTCGTGAGTACATTGAGAATAACCCCTTGAGATGGCAGATAGACAGAGAGAATCCCGACAGAAAGACAAGTCAGGTTCTTTCAACAATTGAAGAGGACGATCTCTATCCTTGGGAAGATTGATCCTTAATAGCGGGCGTGCCGCCGCACGCCCCTACATCCGTTTGGATCGAAATTATTTGCAATGCAACTCACAACTTGGAACTTGCAACCGTTATTTTCTGAGAACGGAGAACCTTTCAACGGTCAACCAGTTTCTCTTGTTCTTACGAACCGCTACCCGCTACCACCGGCCACGGTTTTTCATAAGCCCAAATCCTGAACAGGAGCACTTCAGGATGACTTGATGAGTTGGTTCTGATCAGATTGCTTCAATTTGCCTTCTTCTGCGTTTCTTCTTTTTACAACTGACAACTGCAACTTGGAACTAATTTTTTGCTTTTTCCAACCACCAACCCGCTACCCCCAACCCCGGTTTCTCGAAGCCCAGATCCTGAAGAGGAGCACTTCAGGATGACTTGATGAGTTGGTTCCTTGGGAAGACTGATCCTTAATAGCGGGCGTGCAGCCGCACGCCCCTACATCCGTTTGGATCGAATTCATTCGCACATGCAACTCACAACTGGAACTTGCAACCGTTATTTTCTGAGAACGGAGAACCTTTCAACTGTCAACCAGTTTTTCTTGTTCTTACGAACCACTAACCGCTACCCCCGACAACGTCTTTACGGTGTATACTTTTGATTGTTAGTGGCTTCATTGCTTCAGGAGGGGGTGCAACAATATGAGAATCGGGATTGCCGGACTTGGCACTGTCGGGTCCTGTGTCTATGCAATTCTTAAAGACAAGGGAGATGAGATCGAGAAGAGATCTGGGAGAAAGTGTATCGTCTCCAAGGTAATTACGAGAACTCACAGCAAGTACGACAAGCTGGGAATTCCATCCGATCTAGTCGCGGAGGATTTCGAGGATCTTATTATCAACAGCGATATAGTTGTAGAAACGATTGGCGGGAGCGAAGCCGCAAGAAAGCTTGTAAAGCAGTCTCTCGAGCTGAATAGAACGGTCGTGACGGCCAACAAAATGCTGATTTCGGAATTCGGTAACGAATTCACAAACAGCTCTCCGATAAAGAGCCTATTCTTCGAAGCGGCCGTCGGCGGGGGTATTCCTATCATCTCTCTTCTCGAGGACTATCTCATCTTTCATGGGATCAAACGTATTCGGGGTATTCTGAATGGCACAACGAATTTCATACTTTCCGAGATGCAGAAGGGAATGGACTACGCTTCGGCTCTGAAGATTGCTCAGGAAAAGGGTTATGCGGAAGCCGATCCAACGAGCGATGTGAAGGGCTACGATGCCGCTTATAAGCTGTCGGTGCTCACCGGCGTCAAAACGGGCGTCTTCCCCGGTATTTCCACGATTGAAACAAAGGGCATCGAAGGAATAGATAAAAGCGATCTTGAGAGAGCAGCAACCGCAGGGAAAAAGCTCAAATTGATCGGGACAATTGATTTCGAAAGAGAGGTAGCTTCAGTTCAGCCGCAGGAGATTGAAAGGAATGATCCTCTTTGGAGCGTAGATGGGGTTGAAAACGCCATAGAGGTCGAGACGGATCTCTCGGGAAGATTTATTCTCAGGGGAGAGGGGGCGGGAGCTCAACCAACTGCAACGGCGATCATTTCAGACATTCTCAGGGCATCGAGATACGCAGAGAAGCAGAGTAACTCAGTTGTGATAATGAAATTTGGTGGAACCTCAGTCGACTCGGCAGAGAAAATAAAGGATGTTGCGGAGAGGGTACAGAAAAAGGTCCTTAGTGGTGTCAAGCCTGTGATAGTTGTGTCGGCTATGGGTGTTGAGACAGACAAACTTCATGAACTCGCGAAAGAGATATCCAGCAAACCGAACGGTAGAGAGATGGACATGCTTCTGGCAACAGGAGAGCAGAAGTCTATTGCCCTTGTTGCAATGGCGATTCAGGTGCTCGGGATGAAATCGATTTCACTTTCGGGCAATCAGGCGAGAATTCAGACCGATTCGAATTTTTCGAATGCAAGAATCGTCGGAATAGACGCCGATCTTATAAACAGATACCTATCAAACGGGTACGTTCCAGTTGTGGCCGGCTTCCAGGGATCCACCTACACCGGCGAGATTACGACTCTTGGCAGAGGAGGCTCGGATCTTACGGCCGTTGTGTTGGCCAAAGCGCTGGGATCACAACTCTGCGAGATTTACAAGGATGTAGACGGTGTCTATTCGGCCGATCCTAGGATAGTTCAGAAGGCCAGACCGATCAAAGAGATTTCATGGGAAGAGATGATAGAGCTTTCAAAGCAGGGTGCTCAGGTGCTTCAAAGCAGAGCATCTGAATTTGCCAGAAAGTACGATATTAAAGTGCTTGTGAAAAACGCACACTCAAATGCTAGAGGCACGCTAATATGGAGGGGATCGAAAGTGGAACAGCCTATTGTTAGAGCAGTAACTTCTGATGACGAGATTGTGAAAGTAGTTCTGCAAGAAGTTCCTGATAGACCGGGAATAGCTGCGAGAGTTCTGAAAACTCTTGCAGAGCAGAACGTGAATATTGACATGATAATACAGAGCATGAGGAGCGGGGAGTTTAACACAATGGCCTTCACTATACACGGGAGCGATCTCTCAAAGCTGAAACAGGATATCCTTAAGACAAGAAGCGAGGCCAAAGAAATAACTGTGGAAAGTTCAATCGCAAAGCTTTCTATTGTCGGAGTCAACTTGACTGCTACTCCGGCAATCGCTGCGACTCTCTTTGAGACTCTTGCCAATGAAGGAATCAATATCGATATGATCAGCGCCAGCAACAGCAGAATATCGGTTGTTATCGACAGCAATATGGTTCATCTGGCGGTAAACGCTATCCACAGTGCTTTCAGCTTGGAGGAGATTGTATGAGAGGTGTAATAGAGACCTATGAGAAGTACCTGCCTGTAACGCAGAAGACCCCGAGAGTCTCACTCCTTGAAGGTGATACTCCTCTAATACATCTGGAAAAGGCGAGCAAGAAGTTCGGTTTAAATGTTTATGCTAAGTACGAAGGAGCTAATCCTACTGGATCATTCAAAGACAGGGGAATGGTCCTCGCGATAGCCAAAGCGATAGAAGAGGGCTCAAAGGCTGTTATTTGTGCCTCCACTGGAAACACTTCGGCCTCTGCAGCCGCTTACTCTGCAAGGACCGGTTTGAAGTCGATAATCTTGATTCCGGAGGGAAAGATCGCTCTAGGCAAGCTTGCTCAGGCGATGATCTATGGCGCAAAGGTAATTCAGATAGATGGGAATTTCGATGAGTGCCTTGAACTAGCGAAGAGTATATCGGAGAATTACCCCGTTACTCTCGTTAACAGTCTCAACCCTTACAGGCTTGAGGGGCAGAAAACGGCTGCCTTCGAAATAGTAGACGTTCTGGGAAGGGCTCCCGATTATCACTTCATACCGGTAGGAAATGCCGGTAATATTACTGCCTACTGGATGGGGTATCGAGAGTATCACGAAAGTGGTCTTTCAGACGGCCTGCCCAAGATGATGGGCTTCCAGGCCGAAGGGGCAGCACCGATAGTATATGACAGAGTCTTCGATAACCCCGAGACGATAGCTACCGCGATAAGAATTGGTAACCCTGCGAGTTGGAAGAAAGCAGTTGCTGCAAGAGACGAATCGGAAGGAGTGATCGAGGCTTTGACCGACGAAGAAATCCTCGAGGCGCAGAGACTTCTTGCGGCTTCTGAAGGTGTCTTCTGTGAGCCGGCTTCTGCAGCTTCTTTCGGCGGGTTTCTGAGAAAAGCCGAAGAGGGTCTGTTCTGTTCAAGTGATCTCGTTGTCTGTACCCTGACAGGTAATGGACTTAAAGATCCCGACGCCGTTCTCAAGTCCGTAGATAAGCCCATCGTAGTAGAGAACAGTCTGGATGCTGTCCTGAAAGAGGCGGGCCTGAAATGAGGCTGAGGGCACCGGCCACAACGGCAAATATGGGAAGCGGATTCGATGTTGTCGGTATGGCTTTGAAGCTCCATAATGTCGTGCAATTTGAGAAGGCAGATAGGTTGAAAGTCTTGTGCATAGGAAGATATGGTCAGGAGATCGAGAACTCCGAAGGACTATTCGAAAAGGCGATAAAGGGATTCGAGAAAGTTACTGGCAAAGCCGTTCCTGGCGTTCAGATAATCCAGGAGTGCAATATTCCACCGGCACGCGGCCTGGGTTCAAGTGCCGCAGCGATAGCCTCAGCTCTGTTTATTGCAAACATCGTGACCGGCGGGAGTATTCCCATGAAGACACTTCTCCAGATTGGAACGGAGATTGAAGGTCATCCCGACAACATCGTTCCCTGTATGCTTGGAGGGCTTGTGGTTTCCTACTATGACGGCGAAAAACTTGATTATGAGAAATTCGAAATGACTGATCAAAGGCTGACATTTCTTGTGCCCGAATTCAAGCTTTCCACCGGTGAGATGAGAAAGGCGCTTCCTGAATCGGTTCCCTTCAGGGACGCGATAAGCAACCTGAAGAATGTTTCTCAGTTCATTTCGAAAATCGCCAAAGGCAATCTGATCGAAGCCTTCAGATATACTCACGACAGTATCCACCAGATCTACAGAATAAACAGCGACCCCAGAATGAAAGAGCTGATTAGCTGCATTGAAGGAAGGAACACGAATTACTGGTTTGTGAGCGGTTCTGGCTCGTCGGTCTGCTGCGATCTCGAAGATGTCGCAGGGCTTCCTTACCTGGAAGCCGTAATAAGAACGTCTCCCGCGAACGAGCCATTCATTATCGAATTATGAGCTTTCCAAAAACAACTGCAATAATCAGCTTCTGTAAACTGTTTTCGCGGCGCATCCGGAAGGGAACAAGTCGTCGAAGATTCGGTAATAAAGAAGTTCTTCCTTCGACCTAATTCCTTTCTCTCGCCTTTCAGTCTCGAATTCGGAATCGCTTATTTTCTCTTCAGCATATTCCTTCATTAGGTGCGATGAGCCTGAGCCGACGCTGAACTTACTCTTTTTTCGCCATACGACACTTTTGGGAAGTTCGCTCTCGAATGCCTTCCTGAGAATCCACTTCTCGGTCTTCTCAGGCCCGTGGATTTTCCAATCGACGGGAATTGAGAATGCGAGATTCACAACTGAAGGGTCCATGAACGGAACGTCGAACTCGATCCCAAATGCTAGGGACATCCTGTCATTGCGCTGAAAGCCCGAACGATAACCGTTTCTCGTTATCCGCAAAGATTCTTCATCTATAGATTCTGAAGATGGTAGTTCTTTCATATACTCGTAACCGGCAAAGAGTTCGTCTGCGCCTTCTCCCATGAAGACGAAGGAACTACCTTCTTCTGCAGCCATTTTCGCCACAATGTAGTTTGGAATTGCACTCCTTACTAAGGGAGGATCGAACGACTCAAGGTGGTAGATGACTTCCGGTAGAGTCCTAAGCATCTCTTTGAAATCATAAGTATATTCACTGTGGTCTGTCCCGAGATACTCGGAGACTTCCCTGGCGAATTTTGGGTCTTTTCCATCCCCGCTTCCAACGGTGAATGTTCTAAGCGATCCATTAAGAGAACTCGCCACAGCCGCTATACAGCTGCTATCGAGCCCACCGCTAAGAAATACGATAGGGTCTGAGTTGATCGAAGAGATTCTATTCTCGATGGCCTCTCCAAGAGATGTTCGAAGCAGCTCCGTTGCTTCATACTCATTTCTCATGACGGGTTCCTCCGTAAGCAGGTCTTCAAGAGAAGAATATCTCTCAAAGCCCACGAGAGAGGAATAATAATGACCCGGCGGGAAGATTTTTACTTCGTTGCAGAAGGGCGCCAGAGCCTTCATTTCTGATGTGCATACTATGTATCCATTGATATAGCCGTAGTACAAAGGCTTTAGACCCAGAGGGTCACGCGCGATAAGAGTCTCTTTGTCTGTATAAATTGCAAAGGCGAATGAACCGTCCAGCTCCTTCAGAAACCCCCTGCCACTTTCCTTATACAATTTCATTATCTTCTCTGGCCAAGCTGTGTCCGGATGATTCCTGAGAAAACCGTCGAAGACAACGTACTCGCCATCTCCTTCGAAAATGCTCATTTTGCTGTCGAAGGCCCGGCTGACAACTGCGCCCATGCCTATCTTCTGTCCTGTTTCCAGAACTGTTGTTCTGCTCCCTCTATGTCCAAGGAGAGACAGTGAGGACTTTGCCATTTCTCTTGTGCCTCCATAGAAGACAGCAATTCCGCTCATTCTGAATACCTCCATCCTTTTTCATCGTGAAGTCGGATTTGAACCAATTTGATTAAATCCTCAGATTCCTCATTAAACTATTATAACATGGTGCCAAATCTCCAAACTTAACTTCTGCAGCCAATTTTGTGCATTCGTTGCATATCGCGCGAGACATCGCCTTCACTTAGTTCACAAAGAAGATTCTTGTATAATCGGAATACGAACTGAAGTTTCAGCTTTAAAACTAGTTTCTTCCGTGTTATTTTTTTCTTTTCTAGACAGGGGATTGAGGAGGTGGTTCTATGAAGATAGCAGTAGTCGGTGCAGGCAATGGTGGGCAGGCTCTTTCGGCAGTTCTTGCGATGAGAGGGCACGATGTCTCGCTTTATAACAGGAGCCAGAAGAGGATCTCACCTATAATGACTGACCGCAAGATCAGGGTTGAAGGCGAGTCGAGCGGCAAAGCTAAATTGAGATACGTAGGAACGGATATGAAGAAGGCAGTAGATGGTGTGGAGGCAATCATGGTGGTTGTGCCTGCCTTTGCTCATGCTCAGATTGCCGCCGAACTGGCCGATTGCGTCACGGAAGGGCAAATCATAGTTCTTAATCCGGGCCGCACAGGAGGGGCGCTGGAGTTTGACAAGATATTCAGGGAGAAGGGAGCTAGAGAGAAAGTGGTAATTGCCGAGGCCCAAACCTTCGTCTTCGCTTCACGTATTTCCGGCCCAGGGATGGTAAGAATATTCAGAATCAAGAATGCAGTTCCTGTTTCCGTGCTTCCTTCAAAGGACAACGAGGCAATTCTACCGATAATCAACGAGATAATGCCAGAGTTCACACTTGCAAAGAACGTGCTGTACACTAGCTTCAACAATATTGGTGCCGTCTTTCATCCCGGCGCAATATTGATGAACGCGGGTTGGATAGAGACGAAGCACGGAGATTTCCAGTTCTACCTCGAAGGTATAAGCCCCTCTGTTGCAAGAGTTTTGGAGGAGCTCGACAAAGAACGTTGCGAAGTCACGAGCAAACTGGGCGTCGTCGCAATGGGTGCCAGAGAGTGGCTTGATTACGCGTATGACGTCAAAGGTGACGATCTCTATACGGCCATTCACAGCAATGAGGGCTACCGAGGGATCATGGCCCCGATAAGCATAGAGAACAGATACATAATGGAAGATGTTCCTATGAGCCTGGTTCCTATGAGCTGCTTTGGAAGGAAACTTGGAGTGGAGACAAGAATAATCGATTCGGTAATAAACATAGCCGGAGCAGTAATTGGAAGGGACTTCTGGAAAGAAGGTCGAACACTGGAGAACCTCGGTATAGACAGACTATCTGTAGAAGATCTACTCAAGTACGTCGAGGAAGGGAGCTAAGATGAAGATCTTAGCGGGAGCCATCGGAAGCGACATACATACAGCAGGCATTCTCAATTTCCTTAATCTCGCCGGTAAAGAAGGCTACGAGACTATTTACATTGGAAGCGTGATAGGTATAGACAAACTGTTGGATAGCATAGAAGAGGCTTCTCCGGACATCGTTGCGGTGAGCTACAGGCTGGGAAAAGAGTCTTGCGAAGGTCTTCTCAGGGAGCTTAAGATGTCGCTGGAGAACAGGGGTATTGAGAAAAGATTGATTTTCGGCGGAACGGTTGAGACCGCGGAAATAGCAGAGAGGAGCGGCCTTTTCGAGAAGGTCTTCGATGGTAGCGAAATGCCGGAAGAAGTCGTTATGTTCCTCAGGGGCAGGACCGATGCAAAAGGAGAGGTTGATTACCCTCAGACACTTCTCGAAAGGATAACTGCTAAGAAGCCCTATCCGTTGATAAGGCATCATATAGGCTTGGAGACCGTTGAAGCAACGGAAGGGGCAGTAAGGAATCTCGCTGAATCCGGCTTACTAGACATTATCTCGTTAGCGCCGGATCAGAACTGCCAGCAATGGTTCTTCCAGCAGGAGAACATGATCTCTTCTGAAGACGGTGCCGGTGGTGCCCCCTTCAGAACAAGAGAGGATTTTGAAAGAATGTATAAGGCTAGCCGGATAGGTAACTATCCCTTGATGCGCTGTTACTCAGGAACGAGAGATCTTCTCAAATTCTCGCTTCTTTTCAGAGAAACAATAAACAACGCTTGGGCTGCCGTTCCTCTGACCTGGTACTCGCAGCTTGACGGCAGGTCGGATCGTGAATTGCTCGAAGCGATAAGAGACAATCAGGGAGCGATCGCGTGGAACGGAGGAAGTGGAATCCCGGTAGAGATAAACGAGGCTCATCAGTGGGCGTTAAGATACTGCCATGCTTCGATAGAAGTGACTACAGCGTATCTAGCAGCCCTCTCCGCCAAACGGCTCGGCGTAAAAGTGTACGTTGCACAATACATGTTTAACACGCCGCCGGGAATCTCTCCAAGAATGGATCTGGCAAAGGCGCTTGCAAAAAAAGAGTTGATCGAATCCTTAAAGGATGAGAACTTCACACCGGTTACGATGGTAAGGCCAGGATTGATGTCTCTTCCAGCCGACCCGGATATGGCTAGGGGCCAGCTCGTTTCATCTGTGTACACTGCCATGAAAATTGACCCGGAGATCGTTCATGTCGTTGCATACTGCGAGGCGACAAGAAGAGCCTCCGATATGGAAATAATAGAAAGCGTCAAGATGGCTAAACAGGCAATAAACGAGGCAATCAAAGGACTTCCCGACTTCAAGCAGGATAAAGTGATTCAAGATCACAAGGAATACCTAAAGAGTGAATCTGCTACGATAATAGAGGCAATGGAGAAGATCAAAACAGGTGAACTTACATCGTCCGAGACTATTTACGCGGCTATCAAACTGGGCATCCTCGATGCTCCGGGTTTGAGCAAGATGTCAGTCGCCAAAGGCGCAGTTCGAACGGCCATTATCGATGGGCAGTCCTGCGCAGTCGACGAGGAAGGGAAACGGATAGATGAGAAGGAAAGACTCTCACTGTAAGCCAGTCTGCTAACGTGGGCCAGTTCCGACTACTTCGGGCAGAAAAGAGGGTGAATCGAGAAAGAGCATGTCGAGACGCTCGCGAGAAGACGAGAGTTATAATCACTGACTGTCAACCGTCAGCATCGGGAAGATGCAGTGAGGGACTTACGATAAACCGCTACCAGATGAAAGTCCTAGACGATTGTGCAGTACTTTTGTAGGGGCGAACGGCTGTTCGCCCGAAAGAGAACCGTGCAAAAGGAGGGACCTCACATACGGAGAACCGGGTCTGGGGTTGTCGGTTCTAGCGGAATAGACGGTGACATACGGTTGGGAACTCGTCAGTCCACTATTCGAAATGCTACGAGATAACAATGTCAGACGATTATGCGAATCTTTTGTAGGGGCGAACGGCCGTTCGCCCGTAAGAGCAAAAAGATCTCGGAGGGTTGCGTTTTGGAACACAATGAAAGTCTTGTCAAAAGGCGGTCAATTAGACTGAAGGAGTATGATTATTCTCGAACCGGAGCATACTTCTTGACAATATGTACGCATCGTAGGCAATGTTTGTTGGGATCCATGGTTGATAGCAGAGTAATCTTGAGTAGCATTGGCAAAATCGTTGTTGAAGAGTGGCTAAGATCTGCAGAAGTCAGAAAGGAAATCGAACTAGATGCGTTTGTGATAATGCCAAATCACCTGCATGGGATTGTAGCGATACATGGAGGCGAAAGGGAAATTGTCAGCAACTGTTTGGAAGCAGAAAGAAGAACTATAAAACCAAAGACGATTGGTTCTTTCGTCTCAGGCTTCAAAGCAGCTGCAACGGTTCGAGTGAACGAACTGCGCGGCACACCCGGGAAATCTATTTGGCAACGAAACTACTATGAACATGTCATCCGCAATGAGAAAGAACTGAATCGAATTCGTGAGTACATTGAGAATAACCCCTTGAGATGGCAGATAGACAGAGAGAATCCCTACAGAAAGACAAGTCAGGTTCTTTCAACTATTGAAGAGGACGATCTCTATCCTTGGGAAGACTGATCCTTAATAGCGGGCGTGCCGCCGCACGCCCCTACATCCGTTTGGGTCGGATTTATTCGCACATACAACTCACAACTTGGAACTTGCAACCGTTCTTTTCTGAGAACGGAGAACCTTTCAACGGTCTGGTGTTTCTCTTGCTCTTACGAACCCGCTACCTGCTACCACCGACCACGGTTTCTCAAAAACGTTCATGATGCTGGTAGATGATTTCCGATATGGGAACTTTGAAATCAACTTCCGTGAAGAGATTTCTGCCAACCAGAGGATGTTCCTTGATCATTGCGAACTCAAGCCTGTTAAGTTTTCCCGGCTTATTCAGAATCTCCGACGGAACCTTTATCTTTCCGACGTCGTGGATGATCGAAGCGAAACGAAGCGCATCCAGTCTCTCTTCATCGAGAGACAGTCTCTCGGCTATCGCCATTGCCAGTGCGGTTACCCTTGCCTGGTGACCCGCGGTGTAAGGATCCCGCAGATTCATAGTCACTTCAAGCGCGTTAATGACGGTAAGAGTAATCTTTTTCAGTTCTCCCACGGTTCTTTGAAGCTTCCTCTCGGCAACCTTTCGATCCGTCACGTCGTGGATAATCGAAAGTATTCGATCATGTCCGTCTATTTCCACTCTCTTGCTGAATGCCTCTACGTCTCTCACAGAAACGTCTGCAAGTCTATGTTTGAAATCGAACTTTATCTTTTCCCTATTGAAAGCCTTCTTCATTTCTTCGGCAAGTGTTTCCGCAGGAAGAGTATTCACATCTTCAATGCGTTTCGATAGAAGAGTCTCCTTATCCCAGCCGTAGAAATTCAGAGCTGCATCGTTAGCATTCACGAATCTTCGAGTTTCTGGATCGAGAACGATCATAACAGCTAAATTCTCGTTGAACAGATTTCTCAGACTCTTCTTGCTTTTCTGAAGCTCTCCCTTCGCAGTCTTTAGATAATCCTCTCTTTCGATTCTCTTTAGAGCATATGCGATTTCGCTTGAAATCCATTTCAGAAGCTGAAACTCTTCACTGTCCATTGCCAAATGCTCCAAAGTATTAACGCAGAGGACCCCATAGGTCTTCTCTTCTGTTTCCAGTTTGAATGAGAACCTATGCTCGTTCTCCAATTTCGATGACTTAAGTGGGCAGTCGTGTTCTTTACAGGCAGAATCGATTGAGAGTAGTTTGTCGCTCTTCAGAAAATCGCGGGCGCAAGCAGGTAAATGTTCGGTCGGAGAATAATCGTATGAATGATTAACTATCTGACTGCTAGAATCCACATAATAAATGATCTCATCGCTAAAGAAGATCTTCGCATCGTGATAACTGAGTGTTTCCAGGAGACTATCTTGTATTCTTTCAGAAAGCTCATTTCGGCCGCTGCAGTTGTTCACAATACTTGATATCTTGCAGACCAGATCTACTGTAGAGCCTCCGCTCCTTTTCATGCGCGTTGACTGAGTTCTCTCACTTACCTCTTCAAAACCAGATGATCTGCTCATTCCCCCGGCGGACTAACACTATGCCAATCGGATTCAGAAAAAACTCACGTTTGCATAGCTCCTTCATTAAACATCTCGACAAGTCCTTTCAAGAAGTATATCATTCGTTTGCTACTGATGCGAGCTATCTTAGAGTAATTTGCTGAAAAACACAGATTATGTGGAAATGGCTTTAAATAGAACAGAAGTGCTATATACTGAATATTCGTCTCGGGAGTACAAATCAGTCAATCTGAATCTCCCTTAGATATCACTTGAAAAAAATAAAAGCCCTCCGAAGAGGGCAACTTGGTTTTACAAGGTAATACTTCTAATCAATAAACTATAAACGTATATGAATAGTAATACGTTGCACTTGCAGCATTGGTTCCACCGAGATTAGGCTTTTCGAACCCGGTGACAAGGCTAGCAATACCTCCAACAGGTGCTTTCTTAGCACTTGGAAGAACATTTACTAGAGTATCTTCATGTGCCTCTTCACTAGTCCAGACGTACACTTCGTATCCTCCGTTATCTGTTGTACTATATGCGATATTGTACTTAGTTTCGTCAATGTCTCTTCCCAAGCCTGAAATATCGCTCGGAATTCCTGATTTTCCCTCAACATATAACAAGTTCTCGAATGAACTAGCAAGCGTTTTAATATTCTGAGCAACCTTCGTGGCCTGTGACTTTCTGATAGCATTCAGCGCAACTGGTGTGATTGTAGCGATTAACGCAGCGATAACTGCGAGAACGATAAGTAGTTCAACCAGAGAAAATCCTCTTTTTCTGTTTTTCATTATACCCCTCCTAATAATTGGTGGTTTCAGTAACAGATATTCTAAAGCAAGTTTGTGCCAAAATCAAGCAGGATTTGCTCTTGTCTAGTGCCATCAGGTTCTATAACCATCTATCGACTTGCCTTTCGAGAGCTGTGTGACAAAAATCCTTCGTTGCCTCATTTGATGAGTTGATAACTCACAATCTAAAGAGCAGTACAATCAATCTACGTGAATCTTACTAGCAAGGGGAAAGAGAAGACCTTCCCGATTGATGGTTATAGGATCTCAAGAGCCTTGGATATCTTGAGCACGTGCTGCCTTTGCTGTTAGGCGAAAATCATTGAAGTGAGTTTCACTATTGAAGGAAAAAGCGTGAAACTAGTTTCCGCTATCCCTGCCTGTTATTTCCATAAGAAGATAAGAGACTAGAAAGAGCAGATTAGAAACTAAACGACACGAGATTCATTGAATGAGCAAAAGTGGGACTCACATTCGGTTAATAGCATCAGTGGAAGTGAGGCACGCTTTGCCGTCAGAAAGCCAATGAATCGAGAAAGAGCATGTCGAGACGCTCGCTCCGCTCGCGAGAAGACGAGAGTTTATAATCACTTACTGTCAACCGTCAGCATCGGGAAGACGCAATGAGGGACTTACGATAAACTGTTACCAGATGAAAGTCCCAGACGATTATGCAATTCTTTTGTAGGGGCGAACGGCCGTTCGCCCGAAAGAGAATCGTGCGAAAAGAGGGACCTCACATACGGGGAACCGGGTCTGGGGTTATCAGTTCTCGGAATAGACGGGGACAGACGTCAGTAGCCCGTCAGTCCCCTATTCGAAATGCTACCAGATGACAATTCCAGACGATTATGCAATTCTTTTGTAGGGGCGAACGGCTGTTCGCCCGAAAGAGTTATGATAGCGGAGCAAAAGTGTCGGTCTTATAGATCATAGACCCAGATCCTGCGCAGAGATCCTGAACAGGAAACCCCAAACAGGAGCCCTGAACAAGAGCATTTCAGGGCAGGCTCATTGGAGCAGGCTCTACAGGATGATTGAGTAAGAAGTTGATTTGAGTAACTCGGGTAGTCGCTATTCCCCTCGGTCAAGTCATTCTGAGATGATCCTGCTCAGAATCTCGGCGCACAAAACTGTGCAGACCATTATAGTGCACACCCTCCGCCACTACGTGGCCCTCCTCCCTCGAGGGAGGATTTAAGATCAGGATCATTAGGGGCCAACCACAGCATTCACGCAAGAACCAGCACATTTATGGTCTTGAACTCCCTGACTTATGGGTAATGATAAGCTCCATCAAGGGAAGATTTTGGATGAGAAATATCAGGAGCCAAATACGGCGTATATTGTTGAGAGAGAAGGACATCGCATTATTTCTCAATAGCTCTTTGACTTGGGTAATGACGAGCTCCTCTGGACAGATAACGAGAACCAAGAGAAATAGAGAATAACAGATCTTTAGTCAATTCTTCTTAATTGTCTTGGTTTTCACCTACAACCCACAACAACAACCCACAACGGCACTTCACCCAGTTCTCTTTGAATCATACAGTTCCAGGACTCTAGGCTCATTCTTGAAATCCCGATAAAACAGGAAGATGATGAAAGCATTTGCAGCATAAAACGCAGTGCTCAATAAGAACAACTCTGTATAACCGCTGATAGAAGTGCCGACTATGAACCCGAAGATCATTGCAGCGACTGCCCTGACTGTGTTGTTGAGAAATCCGTTTATTCCCGATACTGTTGATAGCTTCGAATCTGGAACATATGAGAAGATTATTGAGGTCATGATCGGGTTAGTTATGTTCATGAAGACGAATCTGAAGGCATAGAGTATCGTGAAAAGAATCGGCTCTCTCACAATCACTAGAGAGAGCATCAAGGGGATAACAAGCAACTGCATTGTCAGGTTGAACTTCAGTGCCCCAAAGCGTTTACCCAGCTTGTGCGAGAGTGTTGAACCGGCTGCCGTTCCAAGCTGAGCAATGGACAAGGCAATTCCGATAGCAGTTGCCGACATGTTGAATAAGTCCTTGAATATGAGATTTCCAAAGTGAATGAAGAGCCCGGCTCCAAAACCCACCGTTGCCGTGGAAATGAAGTAGTAGGTAAGCACCTTCCTCTGGTCTTGCTGAAGCCCCGAAAAGTTGAAGAGTTCCTTCAACTTGGATCGCGATTCAGTCATCTCGAGTCTGATTACCGGTATGATTGCCGGTAGATGTGCAACCATAGAGATTATTAGAGTTGTCTGAAGACCGAAGAGATCTCCAAAGGCCCCGCCGATAAAATTGCCGATGACTCCGCTTGCCATGTTGATCCCGAAATTCAAACCGAAGACCTTTGCCCTGTTTCCCGTCTTTGTTATGCTTGTCATTGTCGCCATGACCACTGTAAAGGCAGTTACTGTGAAACCGCCTTTGATGAATGACAAAACGATAATTAACGTCGGATCGACAACGAATGCAAGTGCTATTCCAGAAACGGGAACTACAATCGCAGAGAGAAAGAGAATCTTCTTCTTTCCAATAGTATCCGCGAGAACAGCTGTGAGCAGTCCAATGATCGCCGAGCCCCACAACTGAGCAGAAGTGACGTTGCCTATGAGGTGGTTTGAGAAACCGATTTCCCTCAGATATAAGTTATAGACAACGCGGTACATGGAGATGGTTATTGTAGTAATGAATGTATAAGTCAGCAGTAATACGATTCTCTTTCTCAACCGGAAGACCTTCTTTGTTAGATTTGCTTACTATATATTACCATTTTGGAAGGATTCTGTGGGATGATTAAGTTCGGCAGCTGCTGACGCAGGCCAGTTCCGCTTCGCTGGCCACAAGATCCGCTGAACGCTGGCTAGAAGACGCTGATCGCTGTGAAGAGCCATCCTTGGATAAGATTAATCGAGAAAATCTAATGTCGAGACGCTCGCTTCGCTCGTGAGAAGAAGAGAGTTTATAATCATTAGCCGTCAACGGTCCAATGAGAAAAGAACGGAAAGAGCGGGTTATAATATGTGGGTTAACTAGAACGGGTTATCAAAACTGGGTTATGAAAACCAAATAGGATTGATTTGCGCAAAGGCACATTTGTTTCGGGAAGACGCAGTGAGGGACTTACGAATAGACGGGGACAGACGTCAGTAGCCCGTCAGTCCCCTATTCGAAATGCTACCAGATGACAATTCCAGACAATTTAGCAGTTCTTTTGTAGGGGCGAACGGCCGTTCGCCCGAAAGAGTAATGATAGCGGAGCAAAAGTGTCGGTCTGATAGACCATAGACTTAGGACTTGCGCAGAAACCCTGAACAGGAGACCCCAAACAGGAGCCCTGAACAAGAGCATTTCAGGGCAGGCTTTACAGGATGATTGAGTAAGAAGTTGATTTGAGTAACTCGGGTAGTCGCTATTCCCCTCGGTCAAGTCATTCTGAGATGATCCTGCTCAGAATCTCGGCGCACAAAACTGTGCAGACCATTATAGTGCACACCCTCCGCCACTACGTGGCCCTCCTCCCTCAAGGGAGGATCTATAAGAATGAGGAGATGTAGATGGTAACAGATCTTCGAATAACTCTCCTGACTGGCTCTAGTTTTAACCTACAACCCACAACAACAACCCACAACGGCACTTCACCCAGTTCTCTTTGAATCATACAGTTCCAGGACTCTAGGCTCATTCTTGAAATCCCGATAAAACAGGAAGATGATGAAAGCATTTGCAGCATAAAACGCAGTGCTCAATAAGAACAACTCTGTATAACCGCTGATAGAAGTGCCGACTATGAACCCGAAGATCATTGCAGCGACTGCCCTGACTGTGTTGTTGAGAAATCCGTTTATTCCCGATACTGTTGATAGCTTCGAATCTGGAACATACGAAAATATTATTGAGGTCATGATCGGGTTAGTTATGTTCATGAAGACGAATCTGAAGGCATAGAGTATCGTGAAAAGAATCGGCTCTCTCACAATCACTAGAGAGAGCATCAAGGGGATAACAAGCAACTGCATTGTCAGGTTGAACTTCAGTGCCCCAAAGCGTTTACCCAGCTTGTGCGAGAGTGTTGAACCGGCTGCCGTTCCAAGCTGTGCAATTGACAAGGCAATTCCGATACCTGTTGCCGACATGTTGAATAAGTCCTTGAATATTAGATTTCCAAAGTGAATGAAAAGCCCGGCTCCAAAACCCACGGTTGCCGTGGAAATGAAGTAGTAGGTAAGCACCTTTCGCTGGTCTTGCTGGAGCCCCGAAAAGTTGAAGAGTTCCTTCAACTTGGATCGCGATTCAGTCATCTCGAGTCTGATTACCGGTATGATTGCCGGTAGATGTGCAACCATAGAGATTATTAGAGTTGTCTGAAGACCGAAGAGATCTCCAAAGGCCCCGCCGATAAAATTGCCGATGACTCCGCTTGCCATGTTGATCCCGAAATTCAAACCGAAGACCTTTGCCCTGTTTCCCGTCTTTGTTATGCTTGTCATTGTCGCCATGACCACTGTAAAGGCAGTTACTGTGAAACCGCCTTTGATGAATGACAAAACGATAATTAACGTCGGATCGACAACGAATGCAAGTGCTATTCCAGAAACGGGAACTACAATCGCAGAGAGAAAGAGAATCTTCTTCTTTCCAATAGTATCCGCGAGAACAGCTGTGAGCAGTCCAATGATCGCCGAGCCCCACAACTGAGCAGAAGTGACGTTGCCTATGAGGTGGTTTGAGAAACCGATTTCCCTCAGATATAAGTTATAGACAACGCGGTACATGGAGATGGTTATTGTAGTAATGAATGTATAAGTCAGCAGTAATACGATTCTCTTTCTCAACCGGAAGACCTTCTTTGTTAGATTTGCTTACTATATATTACCATTTTGGAAGGATTCTGTGGGATGATTAAGTTCGGCAGCTGCTGACGCAGGCCAGTTCCGCTTCGCTGGCCACAAGATCCGCTGAACGCTGGCTAGAAGACGCTGATCGCTGTGAAGAGCCATCCTTGGATAAGATTAATCGAGAAAATCTAATGTCGAGACGCTCGCTTCGCTCGTGAGAAGAAGAGAGTTTATAATCATTAGCCGTCAACGGTCCAATGAGAAAAGAACGGAAAGAGCGGGTTATAATATGTGGGTTAACTAGAACGGGTTATCAAAACTGGGTTATGAAAACCAAATAGGATTGATTTGCGCAAAGGCACATTTGTTTCGGGAAGACGCAGTGAGGGACTTACGAATAGACGGGGACAGACGTCAGGAGCCCGTCAGTCCCCTATTCGGTTCCCTTATCAGTACTCTTTTGGGCGAACAGCCGTTCGCCCCTACAGAAAGAAATCGACACACTATTCTATAATACTGCTGCACGATCAAGATGAAGACCCTTATCGCTGGAGGAACCGCTTGTTTGAAACGCTGTAGGCTAATCACTCAGAAAAACAACAAGAAGTTGAGTGACGTGAAAATAGAATGGCCGTCATCCTGTGAGCGCTTCTGCACAGGATCTGGATCTTCTATCTGTGAAACCGCTGCTCTTGTTTCCTTATCAGCTCTCGTGGGCGAACAGCCGTTCGCCCCTACAGAAAGAAATCGACACACTGTCCTATAACACTGCTGCACGATCAAGATGAAGACCCTTATCGCTGGAGGAACCGCTTGTTTGAAACGCTGTAGGCTAATCGCTCAGAAAAACAATAAGAATTAGAGTGACGTGAAAATAGAATGGCCGTCATCCTGTGAGCGCTTCCGCACAGGATCTGGATCTTCTATCTGTGAAACCGCTGCTCTTGTTTCCTTATCAGCTCTCGTGGGCGAACAGCCGTTCGCCCCTACAGAAAGAAATCGACACACTGTCCTATAATACTGCTGCACGATCAAGATGAAGACCCTTATCGCTGGAGGAACCGCTTGTTTGAAACGCTGTAGGCTAATCGCTCAGAAAAACAATAACAAGTGCATGATTCTGAATCGGATCATTGATCAAGAGGATCGTCTACCGGCTCTTCACGTTCTTCCTGTGCAGCATATCTTTTGCTCCTCTCGCTCGGAGTTCGGAAAATCGTTTACGGTGAACCTGCAAATGTCTCCTGCCGAAGGCGTAACGGACGGTGACAGACGTCAGAAGCCCGTCAGTACCCTATTCGAAATGCTACGGGATGACAATTCCAGACGATTATGCAATTCTTTTGTAGGGGCGAACGGCTGTTCGCCCGAAAAAGGTCCTGGTTGGAATCTCTGCCTTTACCGCGAAAAAAAGGACCTTAGGAACTGGTCAGTCCACATTTTCGCCCTCGCCTTCTCTTGAGCGCCGCGAACTCTCTAATATGCTCTTTCTCGGCTACTCACAGCCTTGCAACATGGCACTTGGAACTGTTCTTCCAGCGTTCAGCGGCACTTTGAGATGGCAGTTCATATAGGGATTCTCTTAGGGGAAAACTTTGCCCAGATTCACCAGAATCTATCACATGAATGCCTACGAGAAATCAACCTGGCCACTAGAAAATCTTTTATAGACTAAGATACGAGCTCTTGTTGCAGCAGGTATTCTCCCTCAATCGTTTCATGTGATATCTAGGAGAATCTTTATCCGATCCAGAACGTCGAGGATTACTTCTTCTGAGACCTGACCGATCTTCTTCTCCAATCTATTTCTCGAGATTGACCTTAAGTCCTCGGTCTTAATGTAGCTTGTTACATCGAGCCCTGTTTGCTCTCCGGAGATCTCAACATGCAGCGGGATAGATTTGTTCTTTGACGTTAAGGGAACAACAATCACGAGCTCAGCAGGTCCATGATTGAACTGGTCGACCGAAATGACCAAACATGGTCTAAATCCAGATTGCTCTCTTCCTCTAGTTGGACTGAGGTTTGCCAACCAGATTTCTCCTCTTAAAGGCAGCTCTCTATTCATGATCACTTTGCCCGTCTAATAGTGAGCCTTCCCATTCTTCCCTCTCGTCTAACTCGCCTTTCCAAAGATCGGCTTGCTCTTTTAGTTTTGAGAAGGCTTCATTTGTATCTTCCAGGAGCAACTCACGTCTATATGATTCCACTGCTTTAGCAAGTATTTCTCCGATTGTTTCACCACTGGCGGAGGCCATTGCCTTAAGCCTCGAATGAGTTTCGAAAGGGACTCTGACTATTTGTGTTTTCAAGATTAATCACCACCTAGTAAATTGATTCGTATACTATAACATAACACGATTTGTGACAGAAAACACCTTTTCGGTTGATCCCATCGAAGGGAATAGATGCGGAAACGAGTTCATGACGGAATTGATAGCGGGTCTTGAGTTAGGGTCTAGGGTGTAGTGAAAGAAACGATCTTCTCTGCAGTCATTCCATGGATAATGCTTTGATGAGCTCCACAGGATCCCATTTTTCTCGTTCTTCTCATTGTTTCTCTTCTTCTTGCAAAGTCCTCGTTTTTCGCTATGAATCGAGATTCTGGCCAGAATTATGCCAGAATGACGGGAAGGACCGTCATCCCGGACTTGATCCGGGATCTGGGCTTGTGAGAAACGTGATCGGTGGTAGCAGGTGGCGGGTTCGTAAGAGCAAGAGAAACTGGTTGGGCGTTGATCGGTTTTCCGTTATCCGGGGAAAAGCTGAAGGTGACTAAAAGAAAGGATCGAGATTCTGAAACAAGTTCAGAATGACTGTATGTGACGTATTCGGAGAACCCTCTGGGATGCTGAAACAAGTTCAGCATGACGAAATCTCGGACGAATAACCAAGAACTTGGACGCGTAGCGTCGGAACGAAGAACCGTTTTTCTCAAAGGGCGACTCTAGTTTCAGCATAACGGCATCAGAAGTTTTTTTCTTGGCTTGCAACTTGGAACAGTCAACACCTAACTGCTCTTCGAAGGACGGGTTCATGGTTTTGGACGAAGGGCTTCTACTATGTCAACAGTTATAAAAAAGGCAGACTGAAAGGATCAAGCAGTAGACCGGCAGGTAGCTACTGAAGATACTTTCAGCGAGTATTCAGGCTTCTGTTCTCCCTCCTTTTTAGAAGGAGTATAATCAGAAAGAGGATTCCTCTTGAAGAATTTCTCTTCTGAGTAGGGAGTCAAATCCCTAAGCATGGCGAAGGCGATTTTGAGGATGGTGTTCGCCAATGCACGGAGGGCATGAGCAGAGCTCTTGCCCTCGCTCTTTTTGTTGTCGTAGAATCTTTTCATCCATTTAGAGCTATTTGTTGCAGCAAGACTGGCTATATGAAGAGTCCCTCTGAGATAGTGATTGCAGTTACTTCTCATCTTGGTGGTATTCTTGTTACCGCTTCCATAGTAAGTCGGAGTAGTTCCCGCGTACCTTTGAAGGTCTCTGTAGGAACTGAACTTGTGTGTTAGGTAGGCAACTATGAGCTGGCTGGCGATTATTGCTCCCACTCCAGGTAAGGTGAGAAGCACACTGAATTCGCTTTCCTCAATGATTTCTTTCATCTGCTTGCCTATCTCTTCCTTCATCACTTTTTTCTCCATAGCGTACCTTGAGAAAGCGACTATCAATGTCCTTATGGAAGCTGGCACATATCTTTCAAGCGCGATTTTTCTGAGCTCCTTCAGCTTGCTTTTGAGATTGCTATTTATCAGGAAACCCATCTCTTTAAGCTTCTGGAGTATCTCTTTATCAGACATTGTGAGAAAGTCTTTTGCAGTAGGACAGATGGATATAAACGCCAGTTTTCTGGCGGAAGTGCCACTGAAAACTTCTTTCACCTCCGGCCAGTACCTTTCAAGGTATGCATCCAGCCTTCCTATATCCTGCATCATAGATACATTTATCACAGCGTTCTCTTCAACCAGTACATCCAGCTCAAAAGCTATCCCTTCCCTCTTCACTTGCAAACACCATTCGGGGTTATGCTCATAGGTCATCGCTATTACCTTCGAATCAATGAAATCGCTCTTGCCTTCTATCACGAAGAATGACCTGGCTTCGCTCGATCTCCTGCTTGGAAGTATGTACACCTGCCTGTTGTTCCTTAGAAGATAATCGACGATCCTGTTATTGCCATCCTCAATAACATAGACCGCCTCCTTTATCTTCAGAAGCTTCGCAAAATCTTCTTCCTTGTTCTTTAAAACTAACTTCTTACCCTGGTGCAAAAGATAACAGTAATGCTTCTTTCTTCCCCAATCAATTCCAACTATCTCCATAACTGCACCTCCGTTGCTTGTTTGGCAGTTTGTTGAGTGTTTCGTTTACCGCTGTTTTGGTCCTGAAGCATTCCTGCTCCGGATATTCTACTATCGTTCCTGAACACTCCTGGATGCAAGATGTTCTTGCCCAACTGGGCCTCGCAGGCTATAACCAAGGACTGGACTTATCTTGCATCCCCTGCCTCTCTTATTCTAACAAACAACCAAGGACGGCTCTTTGTAGCGGTCATCGGGTTCTCCGCTTTTAAGCTTGCAGCGGCTCTTCTCCCGCGAAGCGGAACTGGCTTCAAAATCGCCTCCTGCCGAAGGCAGCATTGCGACCTGGGCTGTTCTTGCCCAGCCTTGCGTCTTATTCCGTTCTTTCCGACCCCCTAGCGCTATCCCCGACCACTTCTTCAGAAGTGCAGATCCCGAAACGAGTTAGGGATTACAGTCCTTTGCATCATTCTGGCACGCTTCTGGCCAGAATTCGGTTCGTTCAACTATTGAAGAGGACGATCTCTATCCTTGGGAAGACTGATCATTATTGATAGCGGGCGTGCCGCCGCACGCCCCTACATCCGTTTGGATCGAATTTATTTGCACATGCAACTCACAACTTGCATCTTGGAACTTGCAATTGATCTATTTCAGATAACGGCGAACCTTCTACGGACAACCATTGTCTACTGCCTTTTTCTTGTAACCAGCTTCTTGATTTCGTATATCCAAAGGATCGCGCTACCTAGGGCTAACGACAGGAGAAGATCCCATACACCCAGAGCCTGTGTGGTGAAGAGCCCCTGCATAAAGGGTACATATATAACTGCTAGCTGAAGCCCGAAGCTCGCCAGTACTGCATACATTAGATAAGGATTCTCTTTGAACGGTGCGTTGAAGATCGATTTCGTTCTTGATCTCACAGACAATGCAAAGAAGAGCTGAGAGAAGACAAGGGTTGAAAACAACATCGTTCTCCACGGCCCGTTGATATCGTTCATCCAGTAAACCAACCCAACGCCAAGAGAAAAGGCGGAGAGCAGTAGCCCGATAAGGATTACATTCCATCTTCCATTTGCCAGGACGTGTTCCTTCGTCGGGTTGGGTGGACGCTTCATTATATCCTTTTCCGGTGGTTCAACTGCGAGCGCCAATGCGGGGACTCCGTCCGTGACCAGGTTGAGCCAGAGTATCTGAAGGGGCGCCAGGGGGAGCGAGATACCAAAGAATGGTCCTAGAAGCATTATCCATATCTCTCCGAAGTTCGACGCCAGGATGTACCTTATGAACTTGTGTATGTTGTCGAAGATTGTCCTTCCTTCACGAATGGCCGAGACGATCGTGGTGAAGTTATCGTCGATGAGAACCATATCGGCGACTTCCTTTGTTACGTCAGTCCCCGTTATGCCCATAGCGATCCCTATGTCGGCCTGTTTGAGAGCGGGGGCGTCATTAACGCCATCACCCGTCATGGCGACGACATTTCCCTGTCTCTGAAGAGAGTCGACGATCTTCAGCTTGTGTTCCGGTGCGACTCGGGCATATACCGAGGTTTCTGCGGTCACTCTGTCGAGCTCCTCCTCCGTAAGGTTTTCGATTTCTCGACCCATCTTGACGTTTGACTTGTCGTCAACTATGGTGAGGCTCTCTGCTATATAACCGGCTGTCAGGGGATGGTCACCCGTAATCATAATCGGCCTTATACCTGCTTCACGGGCGGTCATTATCGATTCTTTGACGCCTTCTCTTGCGGGATCCATCATTCCAAATATACCGGTGAAGATGAGATTTTTTTCTTCGACCTTTTTGTCTTCGACTTCCGCGGAGTTTACTGGCCTGAAGGCTACTCCAAGAACCCTCATTCCATTTGCCGCGAGGTTGTTGTTTGTCTCTATGATTCTTCTCTTCCAGTCATCATCTAACTCATGTATCTCGTCACCTTCCAGTACTCTGTCACACACTTCAACGAGAGAATCGACGGCTCCCTTAGTAAATGCAACATATTGATCGACAGCATTTTCTCGAAGGTGTTCCGGAACGTCTGCAGGAATCTTACCCTTTGGATTCGACTTGATCTCGTGGATAGTTGTCATCCTCTTTCGCTCCGAATCGAAGGGGATCTCCAGGATCCTGGGCATTGCCTGTTCGAGGTCACTTTTCTCGATGCCGACTCTGTAAGCCGCATATACTAGCGCGCCCTCCGTCGGATCTCCGATCACATCTGCCTGCTGCTTTTTGTGGACGGGAGGTTTGATCTCGGCATCGTTGCATAGCGCGGCCGCTGTGAGCATTATTTCAAAGGATTTATTGTCGTCTTCGGGGAGGGCCTCGGGATCGGGTTCATTTTCTTTTCCAAAGTCCAGTGTCCGTCCGGCCATCTCTACGACTGTCACTTTCATTCTGTTTTCGGTAATCGTTCCCGTCTTGTCGGAACAGATTACGGTAACTGAACCAAGCGTCTCGACGGCCATCAGTTTCCGAACGAGAGCGTTCTTCTTCAACATTCGCTGAGCCCCAAGAGCCAGTGCAATAGTAACAACTGTCGGAAGTCCTTCTGGAACCGCGGCCACTGCGAAAGAGACTGCAGTCATGAACATCAGCTCTAGATCTTCGCCCCTCAGCAAGCCCATTACGAAGATCACACCCACTATTCCTAGCGCGATCAAGGCAAGAATCTTACCGAGCTGGTCGATATTCTTCTGCAGCGGGGTCTGGGTCTCGGCAGTATCTTGAAGCATTGCTGCAATCTTCCCGAGTTCGGTTTCCATTCCCGTTGCCGTCACTATTCCGACTCCGCGGCCGTAAGTGACAACCGTCCCGGAATACGCCATGTTTTTGCGGTCACCGAGAGAGGGGTTCTCTTCTTCGATAGGTTTAGTAGTCTTCTCCACCGCCTCCGATTCGCCAGTAAGAGCTGACTCCTGAATCTTCAGATTGGTTGCCTCGATAAGCCGCATATCTGCCGGCACGATATTTCCGGCCTCTAGAATCACAATATCTCCGGGAACAATCTCTGTTGAGTTTATCTCCACGATCTTTCCGTCCCGCCTGACCTTCACTCTGGGCACGGACATCTTCTTCAATGCAGCCATTGCCTTTTCGGCTCTGTATTCTTGAGTGAACCCCAGGATGGTGTTCAGGGCTACAATCGCAAGAATTACTATCGTATCCCTTAATTCACCGACGAAGGCCGTAATCACCGAAGCAACAATCAGGATTATTACCATCACAGACTTCAGTTGTGAAAGAAGAATCTTCCATGCGCTGCGCCTGTTCTTCTCTGTAAGCTCGTTCAAGCCATACTGTTCTATTCTCTCCTTTGCCTTTGCCCCGGAGAGCCCCTCGTTTGAGCTTGATCCGAGTTCTTTTATGACCTCTTCTATTGTTTCCTGATGGTGTTTTGCCATGCTTCAACCTCCGTTTAATAGAACAGTTGCACAGTTCGTCTAATTTAAGTTCGAGTATTTAAGTCTAGATCCCGAGACAAGTTCGGGATGACAGTGTTAGGTAATTGCGAAAACGGCACTTACAATCATGCTAAAAGAAGCCGTCCTTGGTCCTTCGTCCAAGATCATGGACCCGTCCTTCGAAAGAACCGCTGTGCGCTTAAGAACAAAAACCCGCTGGCCGCTGTAAAGAACCGTCCCTCAAGATCGTGGACCCGTCCTTTGAAGGGCAGTTAGGAGTTGTCTGTTCCAAGTTGCAAGCCCTTAAGAAAAGAACCGTCCCTCGTCCTTCGTCCAAGATCATGAACCCGTCCTTCGAAAGAGCCGCTGCACGCTTAAGAACAAGAACCCGCTGGCCGCTGCGAGAAACTCAAGAAACATTCCTGGTACACTTTTCGAGTTCATGTGCCTGTCCTTTGAGAAAAACGGTTCTTCGTTCCGACGCTACGCGTCCAGGTTCTTAGTTCTTTTTCAGCATCACGTTACTCTGAGATTGTTTCAACATTTAGGCGCCTTTTGCGAAAACGTCACATCACGTCATGCTGAAATTGTTTCAGCATGACGGCGGGCTTTCCGAATACGTCAAATACAGTCATTCTGAACTTGTTTCAGAATCTCGACGTTTCTTTCCAGTCACCCGCATGCTTTCCCGCGGAGAACGGACAACTTTCCAACGGTAAACCTGTTTCTCCTGCTCTTCCAAACCCGCCACCTGCTACCACCGACTACGGTTTCTTATAAGCCCAGATCCTGAACAGGAGCTTTTCAGACAGAATAGGTTCGTTCAACTATTGAGGAGGACGATCTCTATCCTTGGGAAGACTGATCCTCAATAGCGGGCGTGCCGCCGCACGCCCCTACATCCGTTTGGATCGAATTTATTCGCACATGCAACTCCGTGCAACTTGGAACTTGTAACTGTTATTTTCTGAGAACGGACAACCATTCAACGGTCAGCCGTTTCTCCTGCCCTTACGAACCCGCTACCTGCTACCACCGACCACGGTTTTTTTCACAAATCTCTAGCAAAGAGCCTGTTCGCTCTCTTGATAAGTATAGGCCACGTGACTACAATACCAACTAAAGCGATTGCGGTCAATATGATAGTCATAATTGTCCCGGATATGTTGTCCTTCAGTAAGAATGCGAGATATCCAAGACCGCCCACATAACCAAAGACGACCGGAATCGAAAGCGCGACGTTGACGTTTTGCTTCATGGCTCTCTGAGGGTTCTCCCATTCAAGGATCGGCTTTATCGAGTCGATTATCATTTGCAGAATGTTCAAGAATGTGAGAGTCAATCCTCCGACAACAAATACAACTAACGCCTCTATGAAAGACAGACCAAGGATCAGACTAAGAGCGACTGCGCCGAATGCCGGGCCTATCAAACTAAGCGTCTCGATATGAAGGAATTTGACTTTCACGATTTCATTTACGTCAACGGGAAGAACCTTCAGCTCCCTGATCAAATCTCCTTCTCTGCTAAACATAGAGGAGGCAAGGCCGTTTATTCCTCCCGCAACGGCTGCGACCAGTGCGCCGACTGGGACAAAGACTGGCTTGTACTGCTGAAACTGGTCCAGCATCTGACCTAACTGATCGGTTTGTCCGGCAACGGCCGCTATGACCAGCAGGATTGGGAAGACCAGTACATTTCCGAATCCGTTGAAGGCGAATGCTGGGACCTTCAGGAAGTACCACCATTCTCTTTTATAGAGAGCAGAGAACTTTGTCTGTTGTAAGCCCATCAGCCAGGCTATCTCCCCTTCTTCAAGTTTCGACCGTTTGGCAAAATTCTCTTGGAGGCTCGAATAGACCGAGTAGTAAAATTTGTGACCAAAGAAGAGAAAGATTCCGAGAGCGGCAGCGTGCAGGCCAATGAAGGCAAGCAACCACAGTAAACCCTCTAAGAAGGGTTTGCTCAGGGCCTTCGTAACGAGTATAGTCGGCGGATATGCCCCGGCCGTCTTGTTTAGTATTGCATCTTCGCTCGAGAATATTCTCGCGAACTCCTCTGCGCTCATGTTCGGGTCAACCCTGCTGGTAAGGGAAACGAAAACAAGGAAGCCTAAAACTACGAGCGCGCTTATCAGATAGACGATGCTGTCTCTGTATCTCTTGAAGCGGAAGAGTCTCGAAAGCGGCAGAACGATTATCGCCGAGAGCATTATGGGCAATACCTGACTGAGTAGAAAGATTATCGCCATGAATATCCAGTATGAAATACCGGCTCCAGATCTGATCCCGTAGAGAATGTAGGCAGGAAGAATGACCGCGATCGAAATTACCATGAGATCCACAAGCACAACCAGGAACTTCGACATCAGTACCTCGGTTGACTTTAAGGGCAGGGGTATCAGGACGCTCATGTCATCCCCGAAGAAAAAAGTGCTTATCATAAGGAAGACTCCCATGATCAGCCCGAATAGATTCGCTATGAGAAACGGTCCTGCCAGAAAGAGCTGCCTCATTCCAGCAGCTTCATACTGATCGTACATAGTGTTCAGCAGACTCATGTAAAGAGGCCCAAGAGAAAAGACCATCAAGAGTACCACGCCTATTATTAATGCCGGTTCCCAGAGTCTTTCTCTTTTCTTGAAATGATAGAGAGATCTGGGTATGTTGTAGTGAGCGTTAATCAGCGTCGAGGTAAGCGAAATCACCATTTTCGGTCTCACTACCCGTCACCTCCAGGAAGAGTTCTTCAAGGCTCCCCTGGCCTCGGAGCTTCCTAAGCTCTTCAACGGTGCCTACAAACTCAAGCTTTCCTTTGTTTATTATCCCTATCCTGTCGCAAATTCTTTCTGCCACTTCCATGACATGAGTGGAGAAGAATACCGTATTTCCTGCCTTCACGTGGTTTCTCATCATTTGTTTTAGAATGAATGCCGATTCCGGATCGAGGCCGACTATCGGTTCGTCCAGTATCCAGAGATCGGGATTATGGATCAATGCGGCAATTAGCGAAAGTTTCTGTTTCATCCCATGGGAGTAGGTGGATACTGGATCTTTGATTGCATCTGAGAGCTTGAAATTCTGCAGAAGCTTAGACGCCCTCTCGGCACGGGTCTTTGGTGGGACTTGAAACACATCTGAGATAAGGTTCAGATACTGAACACCCGTAATCTTGTCCATTACAAGTGGTTCATCTGCAACATAGCCTATCTTGGATTTTGCTTCAACAGGGTGAGCGACCACATCTATATCGTCTACTGAAATACTTCCTGATGTTGGCTGCAACAACCCGACGATCATCTTGATTGTCGTAGTCTTTCCGGCGCCGTTGGGCCCCAGGAAGCCAAAAATCTCCCCTTTGTTAACCGTCAATGAAATGCTGTCAACAGCCTTGACGCTTCCGCTGTAAATCTTTGTCAAATCTCTTATCTCAATCACTTTCCAAACCTCCTGTCCTCACAGGGCATTGCCATTTTCGCTCCTTACGAGGATCTGAAAAAACTCTTCCAGATCAGGGATTGAAATGGCAGCTTCATCGTTCTTGTAGTATTCTTCGGTTGCTTCCGAGTATTCAACTATCATAGATAGCCTGTTTATCTCTTTTGCCACAGCGAGACATCTTTCGGAACTCGGTTTTGTTTTGTCCTTCAGCGGCATTTTAATTATTCTGTACTTCTCTTTGATCCCATCAAGATTACCAGTGTACTTTATCTTTCCACTAACCATGATCGAGAACTCATCGGCTATCTTTTCGACCTCTGGAATGACATGGGATGTGTAGATAACTGTCTTTCCGAGGATCACTTTCTCCCTTATCAGTTCAAGCGTATCGTCTCTCATTATTGGATCGAGGCCCCATGTCGGCTCGTCGAGGATGTATAGATCCGCATCTGTCGATAGAGCAACAGCGAGATAAAGAGCCGTCCTCATACCATTTGAAAACGTTCTGATCTTCTTCCTGTAGGGCAGCTTGTAGTTCTCAATCAGTTCTCGAGCCTGTTTTTCGTTGAATCTCGGAGAGATTCTGCTGCTCAGTCTAAGTGTTGATTCTATATCGAGGTTCTCGTAAAGATTCTTCTCCTCCGGAACGAACGAGATTCGCTCTCTGACTTCCTCTATTGGTCTGCCAAAAACCTCAACTGAGCCGGAATACTTTACCAGGCCGAGTATAGATTTCAAAACGGTGGTCTTTCCCGCTCCGTTTGGACCTAGCAGGGCATATATTCGCTGGTTTTCAACATCTACATCTATTCCGCGGACAGCCTTCACATTTCCACTGTAAGTTTTTTGGAGATTTCTGATTCTTAGAGTCAATTGATCTCTTTCCATATCTTCTCAATCACCTCCAGGAGCCTCTCCAGAGAGATTCCCGATTTCTTCATGCGTAGTAGGGGCTCCCTTAGTTCAGCAGAGAGATTTTCAAAGACAGAGTCTCTGACCTGATCTCTGTTACTGACTACTATATACCCCAATCCCTGTCTCGCCATGATTATGCCTTCCATTTCTAGTTCCCTGTAGGCCCTGGCGACAGTGTTGGGATTCACCCTTATTTGGGAGGCCATTTCACGGATTGAGGGAAGAGTATCCCCTTCCTTAAGTCTCTCCTTAAGGATCTCTTCCCTCACCCCCCTCTTGATTTGATCATATATTGGTAACGGGGACCTTATGTCGATGTCAAACCACACATTATCACCTTCTGTATTGCCTCAGCCATGTTAGTGACGCTTCTCGGTGAACGGAGAACCTTTCAACGGCAAACCTCTTTCTCTTGCTCTTACGAACCCCCTACCTGCTGTTACCGACCACGTTTTCTGAAAAGTCACTCCAACTCCTTAATCCATTCGACAATCAGGTCAATCAATTCAGCGGAGACATAACCTGGCCTGTTATATTCTTCAACGCTCTTTATCTTTCCGTTTGTTTCCATGAAGAGATGATTCAAGCCTTCAAGCAATTCGAGTGTGACATTGGGCCTGTCTCCAAGTTCCTCGACAAAGATGTCGAAGTAGTGTTTGGGGCTCTGAAAATCCAGTTCGGCATTTGCAATCAATACAGGTAGCTCAGTTTTCTCCAGTACAGGCATACAGAAATATCTGTCGAGGCTGTAGTAGTATGCTGCTGTAAGCCCTGGGGATAGCTCCGTTTCTTCAGGGATTTCTCCATTCAGTAACTGAGTGAAGAACTCGATTGTCTGAGCTTTCTGTTCTTCCGTCATTTGATCGCCGGCTAGATCGAGATTCTGATCCAAACTTATTTGAGCGAGTTTGACTGGAGAACCGGCAAGAACTACGACACCATCGACTCCAGCCTCTTCAGCAATCCATGGAGCGACCATTCCACCCATAGAATGTCCGACGAGGTAAATCCCGCTGAACTGGGGAATTGACTTCATCTGTTCGATGACGACCAGAGCGTCGTCCACGTATTCCGCTTCGGCAGTGGTTCCGATTTCATCCATTTTATCCGGGTAGACCAGGTACTTCTTCGGATATCTAAGCGTCGCAATTCCCTTCGATGCAAGTCCCACTGCGATGTCTCTGTAAGGCTTGTTCGGGCCCAAAGTTCCATCGATGTCGAGTGTTCCCGATCCCTGCAATATGATCACCAACGGGTATGATTCCAGACCATTAGGGACCATAAGTTTTGCAGGAAGATAGTATGGTTCCTTGCCTACGGTGATATCTTGTTCCGTGTAGGCTGAAGGGTCGGCATAATCGGGTAACTCCCTTTCAGAATATGCTGATTGACGGAAATAGAACCCCGCCACCTTTTCGTCCTTATCGAGAGTGACTGTAATGTCAAAGATTCCATTTGCAAACCTGCATGCCAGAACAAAGGAGATCATTCCGTCACTCTTTGATGATTCCAGATTCAGGACTTCTTCGAACTCACCGGCCATGCTGACAATATTCGCATATGCCCCTTTTAAAGCCTCAGGGCTTAGACTTGCCTTAACCTGCTCGGTCTGAAGCTCGAAGATCTCTTCGAATTTTCCAGAGAAGAATCCATTTATATAGGTGTCGACTACTTCATTTCCGGTTTCAATCATTACTGTCTCCGTTTCGGGCTCCACGTAAGAAGATGGCCTAATGAAGAATCCTGCCACCTTTTCTTCGGCGTCCAGAGTAATTATCACATCGAATATTCCCGCCTTGAATTCGCAGGCAAATAAGTATGACACAAGATCGCCTTGAGGTACTTCGTTTATGTCTAGGACCCGGAGGAAGTCACCAACCTGCATCCGCAATTGCCCTCTGAGATTTCTCATGGCGGAAAGCGGTTGCGCCTTCTTCATCTCGGCATTCTGCAACTCATAAGCTTCGGGATATTTCCCGTTGAAGAAACTGTTGAAGTACTGTTCCGCTACATCAATCGAAGCGAAAGATAGAACCGATGCAATTAAAACCGTACTAACTAGAATCCTTCTAAACATTTTTCTTCCTCCTTAACAATTAGCTACAGTACGTTCTCTTTTAATGGTCAAGATCGATGTTTACCGCCAGTTCGGTGTTGACCGGCTCCCTTCACAGACAAAGAAGAGCAGATAGATGCTTTAAAGAGCCGTCCTTCGTTGATCATGTACACGCCCTTGGACTAGATCGAAAACCAGATCCCGGATCAAGTTCGGGATGACAGTGTTAGGTAATTACGATATCGTCATATCCCGTCAAGCAAAAAAAACCGTCCTTAGTCCAAAAGCATGGACCCGTCCTTCGAAAGAGCCGCTGTGCGCTTAAGAGCAAAAACCCGCTGACCGCTTTAAAGAAACCTCCCTTCGAGATCATGGACCCGTCCTTCGATTGGATCGGAGAGCAGATCCCGAAACAAGTTCGGGATGACGTCCTCACTAGCGCTGATAATTCTGAGCGGTTCAGGCTGCTTTTGTTCGCCAAACCCTAGACCCTAGACCCAATACCCGCTGTCATCTGAACTTGTTTCAACTTCTAAACGCCTTTCGCAAAAACGTCATATCGCGTCATGCTGAACTTGTTTCAGCATCTTGAGCTTCCTCATCGAGATCCCGGATCAAGTCCGGGATGACAGTGTTAGGTGATTGTGAATATGTCACATCGCGTCATTCTGAACTTGTTTCAGAATCTTGAGCTTCCTCTTTCTCAGATCTTGGCTTTAGAGAACTACGGATCATTGACCTTCAACTCCGTGACTTCACAGCGCCTGGCAAACAGCAATAGTTAGTTTCACTCGCGAAGAGTTCATCTCCTGTGTTTGTGTAGCTGGTTTGCTATTCTCCGTTCTTCATTCTGCCAGGAACGGTATGTTTCTCATACTTCTTTCTTTTCAAAGACCTTGTAATCAATTACGGTTAGCAGTACTGTCGCTGCCAGCAATGAGACTAGATAGATCCAGTCGATAGTTCCCTTCTGAGCCACACTCGATCCCAGTATAAAAGGATAGGGATTCAGCCAGGAGAGTGCGTCAATCATGCCGAGTATTGGCAATCCTAGGACTATCAATATTCCGGCGACAACTGGTTTAACCTGATCTCTACTCATTATAGAAATCATCGTAAATAATGAGTAGAAGAATGAGGCTCCCACCAGCTGCTGGAGCAGCACCTTCAGTGTATCGCCAAACGCCGTGCTGTAACCGGCGAGATTCATCGCTATTGGACCGAGCAAGGACAGGACAGTGGTTATTATCAGTAAGGCTCCGAGCCCCGCCAGATACTTCGTCCTGAAAACTTCGTTCCTATTCTTTCTAGAAAGCAGGAAGTAGATCGTCTTCTTGTCGAATTCCTTAGCAAATATGGGGAAGGCGATTAGCAGAACGACGAAGGGAAGGAACTGCCCGTAGTTCTTTCCGTGCCACTGACTCAACAGATAGTAGTTGTCGTCATTAAGTCTCGTGAGACCGGAAACGTCACCCATAAGGCTCTTAAGAAAATCAGGCATCTCTTCGAGTTGAGCGGTCATTTCTTCCATCATCTGTGCTGCATAAGGTCTTAGAGCAACAGTTATTACCAATGAGACCAGCAAAACGATGAACATGATTATTACTCTCAATTTCATTTCATGAATTTCTTTATAGAACATGCTTATTCCCCCTTACTATAGTCCCGAAGAAGGATTCAAGATTAACCTCTTCTCTTTTTGATCCCTCTATCTCCTTCAGTCTCGCAATCTCTTTAGGGTTATCGGTGAGAACTTTCAATACATTTGCCTCCTTAACAACGGCAGTGAAGTCATTCTTATCGATTGCCGTTCTCAAAGGAAGAGAGTAAAGAGCAAACCTTCCGTCCAATCCCTTCATTTCTCCTGTGTAGAGAATTACGCCTTTGTACATGATCGAAAAGACATCGGCTATCTTCTCCACCTCCGGAATAATGTGTGAGGTGTAGAGAACTGTCTTCCCCCTTTCTGATAACGCGCTTATCATCTCCAGCACTTCGTCTCTCCTCAAAGGATCGAGGCCCCAGGTTGGTTCGTCGAAGATGAAGATATCGGCATCCTGAGCCATTGCGATTGCCAGATAAGTAGATGTCTTCATGCCGTGAGAGAAAGCAGATATCTTCTTATTGATCGGTAGATCAAAGTCCTTCATCTGTTTAGCGGCCTTTTCTGCGGAGAAATTGCCCATGAGCATTGAACACATCTTAATTGCCTTTTCCGGAGTCAGGCTGTCATAGAAGCTTTTGTCTTCTGGGACGAATGATATTCTCTCCCGGGCGACATCGATTTTCTCTCCAAGGATCGTTATCTCTCCTGAATAATGAACAAGGCCAAGAATTGATTTTAGAGTTGTGGTCTTTCCGGCACCGTTAGGTCCCAAGAGAGCGTTGACTTTTCCGGGTACAAGGGAGAGATTTATCCCTTTTACAGCCTCGAAATTTCCGTAGGTCTTTCTGAGGTTCTTAACTTTGATCGCTTCGTCTAACATAGAATTCACTCCTCACTGACTATCTTAACTGTACTATATCAACTAGCACAGTTGGTTGTCAATGGGGGTGCGCTGAATTTTTTTGTTTTTTCCAATCATTCTTCAATATAGAAGTCAGAAAGTGCCCCTAATGTACATATTGCTGTCTTTAGAGAAGCGAGAGATAAGGCCATCAAAACACAGAAAGGGAATGTTTGCAACGAAGAGACTTCCAATGTGCGCTCTTTTCTTCGTCTTGCTGACTGTCGCTTCGATCGGGTGCACCGGGTTCAGAGTGATTTCGAAAGATGGTGCTATTGCTCAACTTTGACAGCAAAAGAGAATAAATGGTGGGAATAAGTTCTGAAAGGTGCATAAGTTCGTGGTAGATATTTGAATCGTTTTTGAAATGCGGTGCCATGTGGGTTTGCTTGTCACTTTGTTATTACTTGACTTGTCGTTAGTTTTAGTGATATAATATAGGTGCCATGTTTCTTAGACTGAAGCACTTCAAAAACAAGGACGGTTCCACCAGGAGTTACCTGCAGCTCGTAGAGAATATACGAGTGGGGAATAAGACTAGACAGAAAGTTCTGGTTAATCTGGGGAGGGTAGATGATCTTCAGAACAGCGGCCAGATAGATAGGCTTATTGAAAGTCTGAGGAACTTCTCGACGAAAGAGTGGATTAGGAAAGAAGCCCTTAATGTGAATCAAACCTATCTGTGGGGACCTGTTGTTATCTTCGAGCAGTTATGGAAGGAACTTGGTATTGAAAGAGTATTGAGGAGACTGCTGGGAGATACGGATGCCGTTAGCGATTACGTTGAGGCTATATTCGCTATGGTACTTAACAGACTTGTCGAACCGAGATCGAAGAGAGGAGTAGACAAGTGGGTAGCCAAGGTTTACAGACCTGAGTTCGAGCAGCTGAGTCTTCAGCATTACTACCGTGGACTGGATTATCTCGAGAAGTTCAAGGAAGAGGTGGAGGAAGAGCTATTCAGTAATGTGAAGACTCTCTTCAACTTGAATCTCGATCTAGTCTTCTGGGATACAACGAGCACGTACTTCCAGGGAGAAGGACCTGAACTTTCAATGTATGGTCGTTCCAAGGATCACAGGTCTGATTGCAAGCAAGTGATGATAGGTGTACTAATGACGAAGGATGGTTTCCCCGTTGCTCACCAAGTCTTCCCCGGAAACACAGCTGACATAGATACCTTCAAGATAGCTCTTGAGGATATACGAAGAAGATTCAACATAGACAGGGTTATAGTGGTAGCCGATAGAGGAATGATAAGCAATGGACTCATTGAGGAGATAGATAAGGCCGGGCTTTCATACATATTCGGAGTGAAGATGAGAAGAAGCAAGAGAGTTGAAGCGGTATTGAATCAGCCCGGTGATTACGAAGAAGTGGAAGAGAATCTGAAGGTAAAGGAAGTTCTGCATGAGGGGGAGAGATACGTAATCTGTTTCAATCCATTTCAAGCAGAAAGAGACAGAATAAAGAGAGAAGAGATAGTGAAGAACCTTACGAAGAAACTTAAACAGGGGCCAAAGAGTCTTGTAGGAAACAGAGGATACAGAAGATATCTGAGTATGCAGAAAACAGATGTGAAGATAGACCAGGAAAAGATGGCCTCGGAAATCAAATACGATGGCAAATACGTTCTAAGAACGAACGCAAAACTAACCAATAGAGAGGTTGCTCAATCATACAAGTTACTGTGGAAAGTAGAGAGGGCCTTCAGGGAACTGAAGAGCGGACTCGATCTTCGCCCCATATACCATTACACAGACACGAGGGTGAAGGGACACATAATGATCTGTTTCCTTGCACTTGTAATGGAGACTGCCTTATGCAGAAAGCTGAAAGAGATTGGAAGTACTTTCTCTTACGCAGAAATACTCGAAGACTTGACAGAGATAAGAGCAGTTGAGATAACGGTAGAAAACAAACACTTTCTTGCAAGGACTGAAACTATGGGCAATGCTTACGACGCTTTCAAAGCACTCAAAATAAGACCGCCGGATCTACTCAAAGAGATTGCATAATAGACCACTGTGGTGGTACGTCTGTTTTTCTTTTCATTTTTCCCTTGTTTAGCTGTTTTCAGATTTCTTGCTGTCAAAGTTGAGATTGTTGCTGCAAGGACTCTCGAGTTCGAATTCGATCTTGGAAGCAAGATTGTCGTTGCACCCAGAGACACTTTTATGACTGCACTTACGACGGGTTGGGAGGGCCTGAGCTGGAACGTGAAGTACGGTTACGTTGGGGCCAACTCCCTTGGTATGGATCTGGTTGCAGATGGAATAAACCAAGTCGGTCTCGCGTGCGGAGGATTCTACTTTACGGGCTGTGCCGGGCATCAGCCGCTCGAAAAAGACCTCTACAAGTCAACCATATCTCATTATGATGTGATAGGCTGGATCCTTGAAAACTTCGCAACGGTGGAAGAAGTAAAATCGGCGCTAGATGATATCCGGGTGTACGGGCTTACCATTATGATAACGGAGTCTACTATGATGCCCCTTCACTATATTGTCTATGATGCGCATGGCGGATGCATTGTAATAGAATACGTTGATGGTGAGCTGAACATTCATGAAAATCCGCTTGGAGTAATTACAAACAATCCCACATTCGACTGGCATCTTCAGAATCTCTCAAACTACGTAAACCTGACTCCCGCAAACATCAAGAGTTCAAAGTTAGGTGATTTTGAAATTAGGGCAACGGGAAATGGAACTGGATTGCTTGGGCTTCCTGGGGACAACACATCTCCAAGCCGATTTGTGAGGGCCGCCTTCTATTCTCACGGAGAAGTGAAACCGGCTAATGCTGAATCGGCCGTCACACTAGCATGGCATATCCTCAACGCTCAGGATATTCCTGAAGGCCTCGTAGTCAATGAAGAGCTCGGAATAGTAATTTCAAGAGACATAGCTTACTGGTCGGCAGTAACGGATTTGACCAACAGAGTCTACTATTACAGAACTTACGAGGACTTGAACATAAGAAAAGTAGAGCTTGATAGAATTGATTTCTCAAGCGGGAACAAAAAATTTTAGAATATGAGCCACGAACAGAATTACATAGATGTGACTGACGCAATCAAGTGAAAAAGCAGTCGTGAAGATGTCGAAGGGCTCCAAGGTTATGTGAGAACAAATACGTGGGAAAGAGTCCGTTCGACCAGAAAACGCTGTATGCTGTTGAAGACAACGTTTCTGTCGACGATCTTCCGTCTCCCGCGAAAGACATCATCCTTCGATAAGGTCAAAAACGAGATCCCGGGTCAAGCCCGGGATGACAGTGTTAGGTGATTACGAGAACGCCACACACCGTCATTCTTAGAAAACCCGTCCTTGGTCCATCGTCCAAGAGCATGGACCCGTCCTTCGAAAGAGCCGCTGTGCGCTTAAGAACAAAAACACGCTGGTCGCCGTAAAGAACCGTCCCTCGTCCTTCAAGATCGTGGACCCGTCCTTCGATTGGATCGGAGAGCAGATCCCGAAACAAGTTCGGGATGACAGTGTTAGGTGATTACGAATATGTCACATCGTGTCTGAACATGTTTCAGCATTCCGGCGAGCTTTCCGAAAACGTCAAATTGCGTCATTCTGAACTTGATTCAGAATCACGATGCTCTTTTCAGCGTTCAGCGTGTCTTAGCAAGCGGGAAGCGGCTCTTCTCGGCGAACGGGGAACCACTCAACGGCTAACCAGTTTCTCTTGCTCTTACGAACCCCCTACCCGCTATCCCCGACCACGGTTTCTCGTAAGCCCAGATCCCGGATCAAGTCCAGGATGACAGTGTTAGGTGATTACGAGAACGCCACACACCACCATTCTTAGAAAACCCGTCCCTCAAGAACAGCATGAACCCGTTCTTCGAGAAGACCTGTTCTTCGTTCCGACGCTACGCGTCCAGGTTCTTGGTTCTTCGGGACCAGATCCCGGATCAAGTCCGGGATGACCCTGAACAGAGGCATTTCAGGGCAGGCTCCGTGGAATGACAACGAATGCTCATTCCGAAAGCGTCTAAATCCGTCATGAACTTGTTTCAGCATCCCGGCGGGTTCTCCGAAGACGCATTTGTCGACAAACAGGGATTTCTAACTTCTACCGATAACATCGGTGAGATTGATCGAAGCAAAGATCCTTTCTACAGGTTCAATGAATCATCTTTCATGAAGATCCATTTGACTTCTTCTCTCAATCTTTTAATGAAGTAAGACAGTTCTTTGTTTAGTTCATTCCACTCGTCCAGAGTGTAGATCAGAAGATCGACCGGAACCGGTAACATTGCTAAATCCCATTCTGTTCCTCGCTTCCCAAAAGGAGCTTTGGAGTCTTTGACTATGACAATCAAATCAAGGTCGCTTCCCACTCCATTGTCGCCCCGAGCGTAGGAACCGAAGTAACCGATGCGGAGAATGTTGGAATCTCGCTTCAAGGTTTCTGACCACTTATCAAGTGAATCAATTACAGCCTTTTTGCTTGGCCATTTCATTATTGACGAATTCAACGATCTCACCGGCATATGCAATAGCCTCCTTACTTTGCTTGCTTCCGAAATACTCAAAAGGAGAGCCTTCGGGATGACCATTTGGATATCTCGCAGGAATGTATGAATTGTCAAGAATTCTTGCCTTATCCAATAACTCAGCGGGCAAGTCAGTTCCCTCAGGGAGTTCTTGAATCAGTTTGCTAACCATGTGTCCCCACGCTTCCTGTCCCAAAGAAAGATGGAGAGCCTTTACGGCTTTTTCAGCAGCCTGCTGTGCCGCAAAGCATGCCCATTCGTGTTTGCCATTAACAGCAGACTCTCGAGCGTGTTCAAGATCTCTTTTTGCTTGACGTAACCAATCCTGGGATCTATCAGGCATGCGTATCCCTCCCAATCGTGATTATAGCACTTATTAGAGAGAGGCTAGTAACCTTCGGTGGGCAGTTACACTGCATGCGGCCTGCGACAGCAGACTGGATCTTTTTCCCTCCTGCGAAGCAGCATCACTTCCCCGGACGTTTCTTCGGGCATCACTGCCTCGCGCATGCGAGCCTCACTTCCGGCGATGCTTTTCGCCGCATCACTTCTGTTCTTGCTCTCTTCTCCGAGGACGGCGGACCGTCAACGGTGGACCAGTTTCTCTTGCTCTTGCGAACCCCCGACCTGCTACCACCGACCACGGTTCTGTACCAAAACAAAAAGGAGAGTCAAAAAGACTCTCCTCTTGTATAACATCTGGGCGATACCTACTCTCGCATGCAGTTGCCCACATACTACCATCGGCCCGAGACGGCTTAACTGCCGGGTTCGGTATGGAGCCGGGTGTTTCCCGCCCCGGTATCTTCACCCAGAATATCTGCTCACTCAAGAGTACATAGGGAATTAAGGTAAAGGAATCGGATTATTAGTACTGGTCGACTGAACACTTCACAGTGCTTACATCTCCAGCCTATCTACGTCCTCTTCTCGAACGATCCTGAGAGACCTAGTCTTGAAGCGTGCTTCCCGCTTAGATGCTGTCAGCGGTTATCACTCATGAACGTAGCTACTCAGCTACTGCCGCTTGCACGACAACTGATTCACTAGAGGTTCACTAACCCCGGTCCTCTCGTACTAGGGGCTACCCTTCTCAAGTCTCCTACGCTCGCAACAGATAGGGACCGAACTGTCTCACGACGTTCTGAACCCAGCTCACGTACCGCTTTAATAGGCGAACAGCCTAACCCTTGGGACCTGCTCCAGCCCCAGGATGCGATGAGCCGACATCGAGGTGCCAAACACTGCCGTCGATATGAACTCTCGGGCAGTATAAGCCTGTTATCCCCAGGGTAGCTTTTATCCGTTGATCAACGGCCTTTCCACTCAGGGCCGCAGGGTCACTAGGGCCAGGTTTCCCTCCTGTTCGACCTGTCAGTCTCACAGTCAAGCTGGCTTTTGCCCTTACACTCTATGGTTGATTTCCAACCAACCTGAGCCAACCTTAGCGCGCCTCCGTTACTCTTTTGGAGGCGACCGCCCCAGTCAAACTGCCCACTTAGCAATGTCCTTGTTGTGCTCTCCACACTCTCAAGTTAGTACTCCGTTGTATAGAGGGTAGTATCCCACCGTTGGCTCCCCCGATCCTGGCGAACCGGGTTCTACGCCTCCTACCTATCCTGTACACCATACAACAAAGCACAATACCAAGCTACAGTAAAGCTCCATGGGGTCTTTCCGTCTAGTTGCGAGTCCTGGGCATCTTCACCCAGACTGAAATTTCACCGGGTCTCCTGTTGAGACAGTGCAGCGATCGTTACGCCATTCGTGCAGGTCGGAACTTACCCGACAAGGAATTTCGCTACCTTAGGACCGTTATAGTTACGGCCGCCGTTTACTGGGGCTTCGGTTCAAAGCTTCGCTTACGCTAACCTTTCCCCTTAACCTTCCAGCACTGGGCAGGCGTCAGACCCTATACGTCTTCTTCTCGAATTCGCAGAGCCCTGTGTTTTTGGTAAACAGTCGCCGCTGCCTTGTCACTGCGACTCCAGTCAGCTCTTAACCAACCAGAGTACCCCTTCTCCCTAAGTTACGGGGCTAATTTGCCTAGTTCCTTAACAGGAGTTATCCCGCTCCCCTTAGCCTTCTCAGCTTGCCTACCTGTGTCGGTTTTCAGAACGATTGGCTTAGCACTCAAACGCTTTGCGATGCTTTTCTAGACAGTGTGAACTCAACGTTGTTGCTCCCGAAGGAACTCCCATTCGTCCCTCACCCTCCCGCGGTGGATTTCCCTGCCGCGATCTCCGGACTCGAAACTTGGACGCACTATGCAACTAGTACGCAACGCCTATCCTCCTGTGTCACACCCCAAAACTCATGCTACGCCAGTACCGGAATATTAACCGGTTTCCCATCGGTTACCCCTTTCGGGTTCCCCTTAGGGTCTCGACTAACCCTGGGCGGACGAACCTTCCCCAGGTACCCTTAGGCTTTCGGGGGGAGAGATTCTCACTCTCCTTTCGTTTACTCATGCCTGCATTCTCTCTTGTGTCTCGTCCAACAGCCCTCACGGGTCTGCCTTCTCCCTACAACACAATGCTCCTCTACCAACAGTTTCCTGTTCCACAGCTTCGGAGGATAGCTTTAGCCCCCTTACATCTTCGGCGCGGTGAGTCTCGACTAGTGAGCTGTTACGCACTCTTTTAATGATGGCTGCTTCTAAGCCAACATCCTAGCTGTCTTTGACTCTCCACTTCCTTTAACACTTAGCTATCTCTCTGGGCCCTTAGCTGGTGGTCTGGGCTGTTTCCCTCTCGACTACGGACCTTATCGCTCGCAGTCTGTCTCCTGCACTTTGAGTAGAGGTATTCGGAGTTTGACTGGGGTTGGAGGTCGCCCCCCTAGCCCAATCAGTGCTCTACCCCCTCCACTAACCATGCAAGGCCGTGCTTAAACACGTTTCGAGGAGTACCAGATATCACCGAGTTCGGTTAGCTTTTCACTCCTATCCACAGGTCATCCAATAGCTTTTTACTGCTAACTGGTTCGGTCCTCCAGTGGGTGTTACCCCACCTTCAACCTGCCCATGGATAGCTCACCCGGTTTCGGGTCTATCGCAACTGACTTCCGCCCTGTTAAGACTCGGTTTCCCTTCGGCTTCTCCTATCTCGGATTAACCTCGCCAGTTACGGTAACTCGCAGGCTCATTAATCAAAAGGCACGCGGTCGCACTTTCGTGCTCCCACTTATCGTAGACTCACGGTTTCAGGTACTCTTTCACTCCCCTCCCGGGGTGCTTTTCACCTTTCCCTCACGGTACTTCTTCGCTATCGGTCAGCAGGTAGTATTTAGCCTTAGAGAGTGGTCTCCCCTAGATTCACGCGGGATTCCTCGTGCCCCGCGCTACTCGGGATATATACAAGGATAGCCTCTAACTTTCGCCTACAGGACTTTCACCTTCTCCGGTCTATCTTCCCAGATAGTTCGACTAGCCTTTGGCTTCTCCCGGCCCTGTACGGTCAGACCCGTATATATCCCTCTACCCCTATATAGCAACGCCCGTACGCTTACACTATATAGGTTTAGGCTCTTCCCGTTTCGCTCGCCGCTACTCAGGGAATCTCTTCGATTTCTTTTCCTCTCGCTACTAAGATGTTTCAGTTCGCAAGGTTCGCTTCCTTTTCAGGATACCAAGTATCTCTACCTGGTGGGTTTCCCCATTCGGGCATCCGCGCTTCTATGGTCGCTTGCACCTACACGCGGCTTTTCGCAGCTGGCCACGCCCTTCTTCGCCTCCCGCTACCTAGGCATCCTCCGTGAGCCCTTTATACCTTTACCTTCCTTCTTCCTTTGACTCGCTTCTACTTCTTACTCCCTATGTACTTTTCAATGACCAGATAACTTTTATTCCCCTGGTGGAGACAAGGGGATTCGAACCCCTGGCCTTCTGCTTGCAAAGCAGACGCTCTCCCAGCTGAGCTATGTCCCCTCACTGGTGGGCTCGAGTGGAGTCGAACCACTGACCTCGCGCTTATCAGGCGCGCGCTCTCACCTACTGAGCTACGAGCCCAGCTCAGGATTCACTCAAAGATGGATAGCAATCCTGTTAAACTCCTTAGAAAGGAGGTGATCCAGCCCCACCTTCCGGTAGGGCTACCTTGTTACGACTTAGCCCCCCTTGCCAATCCCACCCTAAACAAGCTCCCTCCTTTCGGTTAGGATACTCATCTTCAGGTGTTACCAACTCGGGTGGCTTGACGGGCGGTGTGTACAAGGCCCGGGAACGTATTCACCGCAGCTTGGCTGATCTGCGATTACTAGCGATTCCGGCTTCATGCAGGCGGGTTGCAGCCTGCAATCTGAACTGGGGGTTGGTTTGAGGATTTCCTCCACATCGCTGTCTCGGTCCCTTCTGTCCAACCCATTGTAGCGCGTGTGTCGCCCAAGATATAAGGGGCACGATACCTGACGTCATCCCCCCCTTCCTCCGCCTCGTCGGCGGCGGTCCTCTTAGAGTGCCCGGCCTTACCGCTGGCAACTAAGAGCAGGGGTTGCGCTCGTTGCGGGACTTAACCCAACACCTCACGGCACGAGCTGACGACGGCCGTGCACCACCTGTGCTGACTCCACACAAAGTGTGGTCGTTCCTCTTTCAATTCACTACTATCAGCATGTCAAACCTTGGTAAGGTCCTTCGCTTAGCATCGAATTAAACCACACGCTCCACCGCTTGTGCGGGCCCCCGTCAATTCCTTTGAGTTTCACCCTTGCGGGCGTACTCCCCAGGCGGTTCACTTATCGCGTTAGCTTTAGCACGGAAAGCTTTCCGCTCCCCACACCTAGTGAACATCGTTTAGGGCCAGGACTACCGGGGTATCTAATCCCGTTCGCTCCCCTGGCTTTCGAGCATCAGTGTCAGAACCGGCCCAGAAAACCACCTTCGTCACCGGCGTTCCTGCCAATATCTAAGGATTTTACCCCTACACTGGCAGTTCCGTCTTCCTCTACCGTCCTCAAGCCTGGCAGTTTCAACTGCAAGTCCGGAGTTGAGCTCCGGGTTTTCACAGTTGACATGTCAGGCCACCTACGCTCCCTTTACGCCCAGTGATTCCGGGTAACGCTCGCCCCCTACGTATTACCGCGGCTGCTGGCACGTAGTTAGCCGGGGCTTTCTAGTAAAGTACCATCCCTCCATGTAGCTTTCCACTCTACATGACATTTTTCCCTTACCACAGCAGTTTACAATCCGAAGACCTTCTTCCTGCACGCGGCGTCGCTAGATCAGAGTTGCCTCCATTATCTAAAATTCCGCACTGCTGCCTCCCGTAGGAGTAGGACCCGTATCTCAGTGTCCTTGTGGCCGGCCACGCTCTCACGCCGGCTAACCGTCGTCGCCTTGGTAGGCTCTTACCCCACCAACTAGCTGATGGTCCGCGGGCCGCTCCTTCGCCGATGCATTTGCACCTTTCACCTTTCGGTCTTATGCGGTATTAGCTGTCCTTTCGGTCAGTTATCCCCCTGCGTAGGGTACGTTCCCACGTGTTACTCACCCGTTCGCCACTCTATGTGTTGCCACATACCGTTCGACTTGCATGTGTCAAGCACGCCGCCAGCGTTCACCCTGAGCCAGGATCAAACCCTCCATCCATGACTCATTCTTTTGAAACTCGCTGGATTGCTATCCATTTTTCAATGACCCTTTCTCCTCGCTCGCCTTCCCCGCTAACGCTAACTTCGCGTCAGCAATTCCTATACTACCAGTACCACTTCCTATTGTCAAGTTACAGGTTCGTTTCCTCTGGTCCCTTCTTCGAGCGAATCCATGCGGATTAACTCAAATTTCGAAGTGTTCTTCTTTCAAGAATGTGGAGTTCTGCATTTGTTCAGGGAGAAGTAGCGATACATTCCAGGGGCCAGCGATATGTCTCTTGATGGAGTCGTTTATATCATCAATGGTAAGGGCCTCTATTCTTGCGATCAAGTCCTCCAGAGAGTCCGGTTTTCCACAAATAACTACATCGTCCAGGAATCTGCTCAGCGTCTGCAGTGTTCCTTCGGTAGACATCAATAGTTTTCCTTTTGCCCTTTCCTTTCCATAATTGAACTGAGCTTCGGTTACGCCCCGGCTTATGAGGTTCCCTATTTCCTTTTTCAGCGAAGCCACCAGATTGTCAAGGTTCTTCGGGCCGGTGGTTGCATTTATCATGAATGCGCCGGAATCTGCATAAGAGACGAATTCAGAACTGATGTTGTATACCATTCCAAGTTGTTCTCGAATATTATGGAACAGAATGGAGCTCATTCCGCTTCCAAAGAGAGTGTTGAATATCTTGAAGGCATCGAAATCATCTTTGTTCCTTCTGCCCGGGGCGTCTCTAGTCAATAGAAGATGAACCTGCTGAAGGTCCTTTCTTCTTTCAACAATCCACAGCGGTTTTTTTGAAATCACGGGAGATTTGGCAACGGGTTTCGAACCGTTGACCCGCATAGAAAGAAGCTTTTTCTCGGTATTTTTCAAGAGATCCTCGTTATAGTTTCCCGAAACGGCAAAAATAACGTTGTTTGCGACATATTTGTGATCGTAGAAGTTGGTGAGCTTTTCCTTCTTCAAATTTCCGACTGTATCCTGGTAGCCGAGAATCGGCCTGCCAAAATCTCTGTCCCAAACCTTCTCAATGGTCATGTCGTATATTCTGTCGTAGGGGTCGTCTTCAGCCGCGGCGATCTCCTCCATAATGACCCCTCTTTCGAGTTCCAGAGAGGTTTCGTCAAAACGCGGGGAGGTTATCAAATCGAATAGGATCTCCAGAGCCTCAGAGGCATAAGTGTCGGGAACCTTTGCATAGTAAACAGTTGAGACTCTTCCCGTATAGGCGTTAAGACTACCGCCTATTCTCTCGATCGGTTCCTTTATTTCGAAAGCATTTCTTCTAAGAGTTCCTTTGAAAAGAGCGTGTTCAATAAAATGAGAAACGCCGCTGATGGAATCTTCCTCATCAGCGGAACCCACCTTCATCGCGAAAGCCATCGAGACCGTTCTCGTCTCTTCTTTTCGCTCACCTATAATAACTGCGCCGTTCGGCAGCTCAATATAATGATTATTCATCAATTCCCTACTTTCTGTTTCTGTCTCCTCGGTTTCTGTCGTTTCTGTCGTTCCTATGGTATGGCCTTTTATTGTCTCGCTTACTGTCCTCTTTAACCTCGACACCTTCTAGCTTCAGACTTATCTTTCCCATCTGATCAGTTCCTGCCACCTCGACGGCAATCGTGTCTCCGACCTTGTGCTCTCTAAGGAAATCCTTGCCGCTGGCGCCCATCTTCGAGATATGCAGGAGTCCGGTCTTTCCTGGCGCAATCTCTACGAAGAATCCATAGGCCTCCGCTCTCGAGATCTTTCCTTCGAAAAGCTGTCCGGGTTTCACTTCAGAGATTATCGCATCTATTACTTTTTCCAACTGATCGAGTTTTTCTCGATTGCTTCCAACAATCTTAGCCTGAGATCTCTCGTCATCTATGAAGATCGTTGAATCATACTCGCTTGAAAGTTTCTTTATGACCTTTCCGCCGGGTCCGATAATCTCTCCAATCTTCTCGTAAGGGAGATTGATCGTCCTTATAATAGGTGCATAGTCGGAGACAAACTTTCTCGGTTCGGGAATGGCTTCGTACATAAGATCAAGTATCTTGAGTCTTGCCAGTCTCGCTTGCTCAAGCGCTTTTGTCATTATCTCGCTTGATACGCCGGAAACCTTCACATCCATCTGAAAAGCGGTTATACCGTCACGAGTTCCTGTAACCTTGAAATCCATGTCGCCCATGTGATCTTCGTTTCCCAGAATATCTGTGAGAACGACGGTCTTTTCCGGTTCTTGAATCATGCCCATGGCAACACCCGCCACGTGCTTCTCCATCGGAACTCCAGCCGCCATTAATGAGAGCGATCCGGAGCATACGGTTGCCATCGAAGAGGAGCCGTTGGATTCAAGAACTTCAGATACGACTCTTATTGTATATGGGAAAGATTCGCCGTTAGGCACAATGTTCTTCAGAGATCGCTCGGCAAGATGACCGTGTCCAATTTCTCTTCTGCCTGGCCCCCTAAGCCTCTTCACTTCCCCGGTGCTGAAAGGCGGGAAGTTGTAGTGAAGCATAAACGACTTCGAACCTTCTTCAAACATCGTATCGACTATCTGTTCGTCCATCGTTGCCCCGAGAGTGACAATTCCCAGACTCTGGGTCTCGCCCCTGGTGAAAAGAGCCGAACCGTGCGCTCTTGGCAGGAGATCGAGTTCAATGTTGATCGGACGGATCTCGTTGTGCTTACGCCCGTCCATCCTTACATCTTCTTCTATTACTCTCCTTCTCATTACTTTCTTCTCTATGTCGTGATAGAAGTCCTTCACGAAACCAATGTTGTCTTCGATTTCCTCTTCGGACCATGTTTCTTTTGCTTTTCCTATAAACTGCTCGATTAGCTCGTCCCTGTATGTTTTCAAGGCTTTGTCCTTGTTCTTCTTACCAGGAGTGAGCATTATCTCGGCGAGCTTATTTCTGTCAACCAGTGTGTCGAATGATTCGAGAAATCCTTCTGGTGCAGCCGGTATTTCGAGCTCCCACTTTTCAGTCTGGAACTCACTGATTATCTCCTTCTGGAAGGCTACGAGTGATTTAATAGCTTCGTGGGCCGCTTCAAGCGCTCCGACCATGACTTCTTCAGAGACTTCTTTTGCCTCCCCTTCTACCATTGCAACTGCGTCTTCCGTCCCTGCAACAACTATATCGAGTTCAGATCTTTCGAGTTCGTCGGCAGAGGGAAACACGACGTATTTTCCATCGACATATCCTACCTGCACGCCGGCGACGATCCCTTCGAAGGGAATCGGAGAAATATTTAATACAAGTGACGATGCCATTATCCCCCAGATGTCGGGCGGATTGTCTGGATCGGCAGACAGGACAGTCACGATAACCTGAATCTCATTTCTCATCCCGTCTGGGAAGAGAGGCCTGATAGGTCTATCTATTATTCTTGCAGAGAGAACGGCATTATCGCTCGGTCTGCTTTCTCTCTTAAGAAAACCACCCGGTATCTTTCCCGCCGCATAGAACTTTTCCTGATACTCAACGGTAAGAGGAAGAAAATCAGTTCCCGGCACTGCCTGTTCATTTCCATTCACTGTAGTTAGCAGGACTGAATCGGCATACCTGAGTACAACGGCTCCATCAGCCTGTTTTGCCATCTTCCCGTTTTCTATGACGAGCTTCTGGCCAAAGAATTCCCTTTCCCATCTCCTATAACTCACAATAACACCTCTTTTTCTCATTTCATCAAATAATCAATTATATCAGCTGAGTAAAACCCACGCAAAAAAGGAGCGGTAAACCGCTCCAGACGATTTCTACTTCTATCAACCTCTCAGCCCGAGTTTGTTTATCAGTTCGAGGTAGACTTCAGGCTTCTTGGTCTTGATGTATCTCAACATCTTTCTTCTTCTTCCGACCAACTTTAGAAGACCCCTTCTAGTATGGAAATCCTTGGGGTGTTTCTTGAGATGCTCAGTGAGATGCCTGATTCTCGCGGTGAGAATTGCGATCTGAACTTCGGTCGAACCCGAATCGTTGTCGTGAATCTGATATTCCTTTACTAATTCTTGCTTGTTAACTTCCATGTATCTGCCTCCCAATATAATCCTCTATCCAAGAATGGGCTATGCCTCAAACCGAGAATAGGGCAAGGCAATTTTAAACCGATCAGACCTTCCTGTCAACTCCACTCAGGAAGTCTGCCACCATCTTCTTTGCAGTCGGAGTGATCGCGATCCCTCCTCTTGCCGTTTCCTTGAGTTCTTCGGGTAATCTTCTCCCAACTCTTCCGAGAGAGTCGGCAACTTCTTCAAAGGGGATGGCCGACTTAATTCCGGCAAGCGCAAGTTCTGCCGCTGTGAATGCAATGGATACACCAAACGCATTTCTTTTGACGCAGGGGATTTCAACGAAACCTCCAACGGGGTCACACACAAGTCCCATTAGGGACTTCAACGCGAGCGCCGGGGCATTCTCAAGCGCACTGTATTCTTCGGGATGCGTAGCGTAGACTATGGCAACTGAAGCCATCGCCGTAGCGGTACCTATCTCTGCCTGGCAGCCTGACACGGCACCGGAAATCGACGCCCTTTTCCTGATCCTCTCGCCCACAGCTCCAGAAACCAACAATGCGTTTCCAAGGGTTTCAAGGTCAATATTTCTATTGAAGTGAAGAGAAAGGAGGGCTCCCGGAACGACACCACATGCACCCGCAGTGGGACACGCAACTATTTTCCCCATGCTTGCGTTGTGCTCAGACATCGAGAGGGCAACTCCAACTCCTGAATAGACCAGCGGACTGAGGAACTCAGGAGCGTGATTTCTCGCCTTTTCATCGTTATCTCCGACCCAGCCAGTAAGAGATTTCTCGGGTTTTTCGAGCCTGCTGTGGTAAGAACTCATCATCTCTCCGATCAGTTCCTTTGCGGTATCTTCGGCAACTTTCGGATCATTTCCAGTACTCATCATGTACCAGTCAGACACGACTTTATGAAGCGGAGTCTTCGAGTCCCTTGCGGCTTTCACAAGGTCTTCAAACTTCATTATCATACCAGTGAATCCAGCCTTTCGAGATAGGATACTTTCTTCACGACTTCAAGCCTTTTTATTGCACTAAGCAGATGCTCGTCCGGTTCATTATCCAGTTCGACTACGCATAGAGCCTCGTGCCTGAACGGGTCTACTCTTGAAAGAAAGAGATTGCTGATGTTCATATCGCTCGAAGAAATCGCCCCTACAATCTTTGAAAGAGCCCCGGGAATATCTGCGTTCAGTATCACTAGCGAGGGATACTTTCCAGTAACGTCGGTTTCGAAATCATCTATCGCAGTAATCCTTACCGAACCGCCACCAACCGATGCTCCTGTCACTGTCAAGAAGGACTCACCGGAGCTCCCGTTGATCTTAACTGTGTTTGGATGAAAGTCACCCATGTCTTCTTCTTCGAAAGTGAAATAGATGCCCTTGCCTTTTGCTATTTGGAAGGAGTCTCTCAGCATGGGATCTGATTCCTTGATCCCCATTATTCCGCCGACGAGAGCTCTATCTGAACCGTGGCCCCTGAAAGTTGCGAAGAGCGGTGAGTTGAGCACAAATCGCACTTCGTTAGGCGTTTTGGCAAAGAGTGACCGAAAGGCCCTGCCTAACCTTGCCATGCCGGCGGTATGGGAGCTCGACGGCCCCACAATTGCCGGACCAATAATATCTAGCAGCATCTTTCTTCCTCCAATGAAAACGCGGAACCTTACAGGCCCCGCGCTACAATGAGTATCAATTAGAGATTATAGAAGGATTCCCTTCCTCTGAACTCTGCCTGTTCTCCGAGTTCTTCTTCGATTCTCAGAAGCTCGTTATACTTCGCGATTCTGTCTGTCCTTGATGCAGAACCTGTCTTTATCATGCCTGTGTTAGCGGCTACGGCAAGGTGAGAAATAAAAGTATCTTCAGTCTCTCCAGATCTGTGTGAGATTACACAGGTCATTCCGTGCTTTTGCGCATACTCGATCGTGTTGAGAGTCTCAGTGACAGAACCGATCTGGTTGAGCTTGATTAGAATGGAATTGGCCGATTTCTTCTCGATGCCTTTTTTGAGTCTCTTTATATTGGTAACGAAAAGATCGTCTCCAACAATCTGAATAGTGTCTCCAATCTCTCTCGTGAACTTTGCAAAGCTTTCCCAGTCCTCTTCGGCAAATGGGTCTTCAATTGAGATTATTGGGTATCTCTTCGTGAGATTCGAGTAGTATTCGATCAGCTGATCTGGAGTGAGCTCATTCCCGTCGATGTTATAGAGGCCCTTGTCTTCGTTGTAGAATTCGTTCGCTGCACAATCAAGGGCAATCATGATCTCTTCTCCTGCCTTGTAACCGGCCGCGTCTATAGCGTTTATGATGTATTTCAGCGAGGCCTCGTTGTTTTCAAAACTCGGAGCAAATCCGCCTTCGTCACCTACTGCAGTGACGTGACCGCTATCCTTCAAGAGCTTCTTCAGATTATGGAAGACTTCTACTCCAGCTCTAAGGGCGTCCCTAAAATGCTTGAAGCCGGCGGGCACTATCATGAACTCCTGGATATCCAGGTTGTTGTCTGCGTGTTTTCCACCATTTACGATGTTCATAAACGGTACAGGAAGAGCCTTTGCGTTGACTCCGCCTAGATATTTGTACAGCGGTGTATCGATACTATCGGCCGCGGCACGTGCAACTGCCATTGAGACGGCAAGAATTGCATTGGCACCAAGCTTGTCCTTGTTTTCAGTTCCATCAAGCTCAAGAAGGGCCGCATCAAGAGTTATCTGGTCAAAGGCATTCATGCCTATGATCTCAGGAGCGATCACTTCGTTTATATTTTCAACCGCCTTTAGCGTGCCCTTTCCGAGAAATCTCTTCTTATCTCCATCTCTTAGTTCAAGAGCCTCGAACTTCCCGGTTGAAGCTCCTGAAGGGACTATTGCTCTACCATGACCACCGTCGTCAAGCCATACCTCGGCCTCAACTGTTGGGGTCCCCCTTGAATCAAGTACCTCCCTGGCTACTAAATCAACGATTTGAGCGTACATTTCTCCACCTCCAATTAATCAGGTAAAACTACCGTGCCTGTTTTCCCGCCTATTATAGCATCGAACAGGTTACCCTTGTTGAAGAAGTCTATAACTCTAACGGATAATCCATACCTCTGACAAATCGAGAAGGCTTCTATATCCATGATGCCTAATCCCTTCTCGATAGCCTCAGAGAAGGTTGTTCTGTCAATCTTGGTGGCATCTTCATTCGTCTTAGGATCTTTGTCATATACTCCATCAACCTTCGTGCCCTTTATCAAAACATCTGCGCCGATTTCGACTGCCCTCACTGCGGCAGCTGTGTCCGTCGTAAAAAAAGGCAGATATGTCCCGCCGCCAAAAACGACTATCTTTCCCTCATTTAGAGCATCTTCAATGGTATCGTATCTGTGCTCAACTAGAGAAGAAATACCGGCAATCGAGGAGACTGCTATCGTCTCGAAACCGTTCACGCAGAGTGCTTCCTTCAAATAAAGGGCGTTCATAATGGTGCCAAGTATCCCAAGCTCATCGGCTCTTGATCCTCTCATATTCGACAGTTCACGACCCCTTATAAGATTTCCCGCACCGATCACTATTGCAAGTTGAATTTCCTTTTCAATAACCGGGCGGAGTTCTTCGATGAGAAAGGAAGTTCTCTCTGAATCAAATCCTCTCGCGCCTTCTCCGCTCAAAACCTCACCGCTGAGTTTCAAGAGCACTCTCTTATACATAAGCACCTCCGAAAAAAAGGTGAGCACCAGGCTCACCTTTCAGACTCAGTTCTCAGACTCTCCAACTTGCCAGCGGACGAATCTGCTGATTTTAATGTTCTCGCCGGTCTTCGCAATCAGTTCGACAAGGAGATCGTTTATCGTCTTGCCGCTTTCAAAAACGTATTCCTGCTCGATAAGGCAGTTGTCCTTGTAGAAACTCTCGAGCTTGCTTTCAACGATTCTCTCTATTATGTTTGCTGGCTTTCCACTATCTTTCATCTGTTCAGTGTATATTTCCTTCTCTTTATCTATGATCTCCTGAGGCACGTGTTCGCGGGAGATAAATCTAGCTCCCATAGCAGCCAGCTGCAGAGCGATCTTGTGAGCAAGCTCTTTGAATTCTTCCATTCTCGCCACAAAGTCGGTGACACAGTTGAGCTCGAGAAGTACCCCGAGTTTGTCGTTGTGATGAATATAAGAATAAACAAGTCCTTCGGCCGTCTCTCTTCCCGAAACCTTGTCTGCCTTCAGTATCCCCTTCTTCCTGAGATAGTCCTTTGCCTGATCGAAATCTCCATCGGTTTCGACCAACGCCTTTTTACAATCCATCATGCCCGCTTGAGTGGCATCACGGAGTTTCTTTACCATGTCGCTGGTGATATTTGCCATTTTTCATGTCCTCCTCCATTAAAATTCCAAGAAAAATTATAACCCAGTTGTACAGTTAATATTTTCCGTGATGTTAAGTCATTTCCCGAGCTTTCTTCTGAATTCTTCCTGTACGCAAGGCGGAACCCATTTGGAAATGTCTCCCCCAAATGCCGCTATTTCACGGACCATAGAAGAAGAAATGAAAGAGTTGGAAGTGTCTGTCATTAGAAAAAGCGTTTCCAGCTCTTGAAGCATAGCCTTATTGGCGTGAGCCATTTGAAGCTCGAGCTCAAAGTCTGATACGGCTCTGAGACCACGAATTATGATCTTAACATCATTGGCTTTGGCGAAATCAACTAGAAGCCCGCTGTAAGTTATGATAGTAACGTTCTCCAGATGAGACACGCCACACCTTACCATTTCAATTCTCTCTTCATGACTAAAAAAATGTTTCTTGTTTACGTTTTCCATGACGAGCACCAGAACCTCGTCAAAGATTTTGCTGCATCTTTCGACCAAATCTATGTGACCGTATGTTATCGGATCAAAGGAACCTGGATAAACGGCTTTCATTTTATTTGACGCCAACGACTCTTTGCATGTCGGTCAGGCGCCCCTCCTTTCAAAGTCTTCTACTTTAGATTCTCCTTCATCTCATTTGATTCCAAGGGGTTCTGAGCAATTTTATCGCCGTATTCAAGCAGATTCTCGAGAGTCATAGAACCGAGTTCTCTCATCATTGCGTTGTATAGTTTGAACCATACATACTTAACAGTACAATTCGGGTCTTCAAGACACTTTCCGTTCTGCTGAAGACACGGATATGAATTCATAGGTTTATCGAGCTTCAGTATAACGTCTCTCAGTAGTATCTCGTTTGCAGGTCTCGCGAGACAGTATCCACCATACCTGCCTCTTACGGCTTTTATTATCCCCGCCTGTCTCAGTTCACCGAAGATCTTCTCCAGAAAATCTCTCGGAATCTCATTTCCCTGGACGATCTCGACGAGCGAGAGCTTATCCTTTCCTTCGCGGGTCGACTTTGCCATCTTATAAAGTGCTCTCAAAGCGTAACTGCTTTTAAGCGTAAAACCCATTTCTAAGCCTCCTCTGAACCCTCTTCCCCGGTAGACAAAAGAGCGTTCACGAATTCCCTGCTGTCAAAGGGTTTCAAATCATCTTCCTTTTCTCCTACGCCTATATATCTCACCGGTATCCCAAGTTCCTTTACAATAGCGAAAATAATACCACCTTTAGCGGTACCATCAAGCTTCGTCAGTACGATCCCGGTGACATCGACAGCTTCTTTGAATTTTTTGGCCTGTACCAGGCCATTCTGTCCCGTAGTTGCATCAATTACAAGCAATACTTCATTAGGAGCTCCGGGCGATGCTTTGCCGATTACTCTATGTACTTTCTTCAGTTCTTCCATCAGGTTGCTTCGGGTGTGCAATCTGCCTGCCGTGTCGACAATCACTACATCCTTTCCCTTACTTACTGCGTGCCTTACAGCGTCAAAGGCCACTGCTGCGGAATCGGCGCCCTGACCCTGGCTTATGAAGTCAACGTTCGCTCTTTCACTCCATATTCTTAGTTGTTCTACTGCGGCTGCCCTAAAAGTGTCACAGGCAGCGAGAACCACTTTGTTTCCATTGCTCGAGTAGAGTTTGGAAAGCTTGCCTATTGTGGTTGTCTTTCCGGTGCCGTTAACGCCGACCACCGAAACTACGTAAGGTCTCGCTTGTGGCACCTCAAAGGGTATGTCAAGTATCTCGACAAGGACTTCTTTCAGTACCTCAATGGGTTCCTTCCCTTTATCTTTTCTATCTTTCAAAGCTTCGATGACTTCCTCAGCCGTTTCGGAACCCATATCGGACAATATCAGGAGCTCCTCGATTTCTTCAAGTGAGTCAGAATCAAGCGATTCAAAAGAGAGAAGTTTTCTTACCCTCTTGAAGAAGCCTTCTCTGGTCCTCTTCAAACCATCGTTAAGTCTAGAAAAAACTCCCATTATTCGGCCTCCATCTTGCTAACAGGTCTGTAATTAGAGAGCTCTTTCTTGATCTCTTCCAAAAGGGTATCGAATCCATCTACAATACTAACTTCAAGTGGTTTCTTCTCCGTTCTTGGTTTCACTTCGACTATACCTTGGGCAAGCTTCTTGCCGAGCGTTATTCTTACGGGAATCCCTATAAGGTCTGCGTCTTTGAACTTCATTCCGGGAGATATCTCTCTATCGTCGAGGAGAACCTCGAAGCCCGCCTCACTCAAAATATCGTATAGTTGTATGGATTTCTCTGAGACGATAGGATCCTTTATGTTGACCGCAGTTACGATGATGTCGAACGGAGCTACAGCTAGCGGCCAGATGATACCATTTTCATCATGAAGCTGCTCAACTATGGCGCTAATAGTTCTAGACACACCCCAGCCGTAACAGCCCATAATATAATGAATACTATTACCTTTTTCGTCGGTCACGTATCCGTTCATCTTTTCCGAATATTTCGTCCCGAGTTTGAAAATATGTCCTACTTCGATGCCCTTTGCCGATTTCATAGGTGCCCCGCATTTAGGACAGGGATCTCCTTCAGTAACCATTTTGAGATCGTGCCAGGAATCAATTTTGAAGTCGCGTCCGGGAAGAACACCGGAATAATGATACCCCTCTTTCAGTGCACCACAAACCGCGTTTTTCAAACCTTTTATTGTATGATCTGCAATGATTGTGACTTCTTTTGGAAGGCCAATTGGACCGACAAAACCGATCGGAACTCCCAGTAAATCCAGAACCTCCTGAGGGGTTGCCATAACGAGAGTCTGGTCCTCTAGAGCGGCCTTCAGTTTTGATTCGTTCAACTCTTCGTTTCCGCGAATCAGAGCCATATAGTAGCCCTTTCTACCTTTATATATTAGGGACTTCACAATATCCCTCGAGGTCACTTCAAGGAAAGCCGAAACCTCATCTACCGTCCTGGAATTCGGCGTAGGAACTATCTTTAAGTCAGCAACAGCCCCTTCTTGAGATTCTTCTTGCAACAGATACTCTGCTTTTTCATCGGAGGCCGCGTAGCCACAGTCGCAATAGAGCAGAGTGGATTCACCGTAATCGGCTAGAACGTTGAATTCGTGAGACTCATTACCGCCAATGGCCCCGGAATCAGCTTCCACAACGAGAAATTCCAGTCCAATCCTTTGGAGAATCTTACTGTATGCACCGTAGAACTGCTTGTAGGTCTCATCTAATGAGGACCAAGAACCATGAAAACTGTATGCGTCCTTCATAAGAAATTCTCTCGATCTCATGAGTCCGAATCTGGGGCGAATCTCGTCTCTGTATTTCATAGCTATCTGATAAAGCGAAACGGGAAGCTGCTTGTATGAATTAAGCTCGTTTCTTAGAAGATGGGTAATGATCTCTTCATGGGTAGGCCCTAGCGTGAAGAACCGCTCATGCCTATCCTGCATTCTCATCATTTCCGGTCCATAGTCGTCCCATCTGCCAGTCTCGTGCCATAACTCAGCCGGCTGAATGATCGGCATAAGAATTTCTTGAGAACCAATAGCGTTCATCTCCTGACGGACGATATCCTCAATCTTCTTCAGAACACGAAAACCGAGCGGAAGAAAGGAATAGATGCCTGCCGCTACTTTTCTCACAAATCCACCACGAACGAGTAGTTTGATACTTATCAAGTCGGCGTCGGCGGGAGCTTCTTTCAATGTTGGGGCGTAAAGCTGTGAAAACCTCATTAGATCTCTCCTCTCGAAAATAAGCTAATCAGGACTAATTCAGTGAGATTATAGCATAGTTCCAGCAAGCTGTTTGACGTTTTGATATAATGAAGTATATGTCTTATAAGGAGGACGAGCATGAGTATTTCCTTGCTTCAGGAAGAGCTTAGGGACTATGTAGAAAATGTCAAAAGAGCCGCTCGCTTCATAGAAAAGGAAGTCGATTTGCAGCCTAAAGTTGCGGTAATTCTTGGCAGCGGTCTTGGAGACGTGTCGAAGAGCCTTGAAAATGCCGTTTCAATTCCTTACGATGAGATCCCCGGCTTCCCGTTGTCTACCGCTCCGGGTCATAAGGGCGAACTGATTTTCGGAAATGCCCTCCATCATAGTGTAATGCTTATGAATGGTCGCTTCCACTTTTATGAAGGTTACTCAATGAGAACCGTCACCTTTCCCATAAGAATAATGCAGGAACTGGGTGTGGAGGTTCTCCTGATTACAAACGCTTCCGGTGGCCTGAATCCGGACTTTGAAGTAGGTAGAGTCATGCTTATAAGGGATATTATCAATTTCATGGGCGACAACCCTCTAATAGGTCAGAATGTTGACGAATGGGGCCCGCGTTTCCCCGATATGAGCGAGCCAGTCGACAGAGACCTCTTGAGCAAGGCTCTTCTTTCTGCGAAAGAACTTGGAATCGGAGTGTATGAAGGTGTATATGTTGGAGTGGCCGGGCCAAACTTCGAGACTCCAGCAGAGCTGAGAATGCTGCGACGGTTCGGTGCGGATGCCGTGGGTATGTCGACAGTTCCGGAGGTCATCGTTGCCCGGCATGCAGGTATTAGAGTATTGGGACTATCGGCGATTTCCGACAGGGCAGTAGCCGAGGATCTGAAGCCGCTAACTGCCGAAGAAGTTCTGGAAATGGCAAAAAAAGCTGGCAACGATATAAGCAAATTGATACTTAAGACTCTAGAAAAAATATAGGGAGAGCTACACTCTCCCCTTTGGTGGGTGCGGTAGGGATTGAACCTACGGCCTCTTCCTCGTCAAGGAAGCGCTCTTCCACTGAGCTACGCACCCGAACAAGATTGATTCTACCATCGTCTTAAGAGCGTTGTCAAGAACAAGTGAAAATGCTTTGGCTTCCGAAATAATACGTACAGGTTAACGGTATTTTGAAATTGGAGGCTCCATAGATTATAATTGTAGTATCACACTCATCTCTATTTTGAAAGGGGGCAACATTAGTGAGAAAGATTTTACTGGTAACACTTACTGTACTTTTCTTTTCGTTAGTTGCGTTTGCTAGTGACCCAGAAACGTTTGTGAATCTCACTATTGGTGAACCGGAAACTCTCGATCCGCTTCACTCTTATGATACGGCCAGTGGTGAGGTAATATTGAATCTGTATGACAACTTGATTCAGTACGACGGTGAGTCTGTTACTGACTACCTGCCGATGATTTCTACGGAAGTACCTTCTGTGGAGAACGGCCTGATCAATCCAGAGGGAACCGTATACACATTCCCGATAAGGGAAGGGGTCAAGTTCCACACTGGAAACGTTCTTACTCCTGAGGACGTCAAGTATTCGTTCCATAGGTACATTCTTGGTGACCCGTCTGGTGGACCTCAGTGGATGATCATCGAAGCTCTAACCGGTGGCGCTCACGCAAGCGTTGAAAGCTGGTTCGAAGCTTACTCAGGTATGCCATATTCAGAAGCAGTTGATGCCGACAAGAACGTCGTTTCTGAAGAAGCAAGGCAGAAACTGATTTCCTTCTATGAGGAAGTTGTAAGCCCGAAGGTCAAGATAGAGGGAAACAGTGTTGTATTCACTCTTGATGCTCCTTGGGGACCTTTCATGAACACGATAGCTCATTTTGGGTCTTGGGCAGCTATAACTGACTCCAAGTGGGGAATCGAAAATGGAGCATGGGACGGCAAAGCAGACGGCTGGTGGAAGTGGCATGATCTCGAGCCTCAGGAAAGCCCGTACCATAATGCGGAAGCTGGTTCAGGACCATTCAAGCTTGTAGAATGGGATTCTGCTGAACAGAAAGTAATTCTAGAGAGGTTTGACGACTACTGGGCAGGCCCTGCAACGATCAAGAACGTCATGATCTGGGGAATTGACGAATTCTCGACCAGAAAAGCTATATTTGAAGCAGGAGATGCCGATATTGCATACTTTGGATCCTCATATTTGGATCAGGCCGAGGCTCTTGCTGCAGAGGGGAAAGCAGTTGTCACGAAGGGTTATCCGACAGCAAGTATTACTTCCCTTCACTTTAACTGGCTCGTTGCAGAGGGCAGTGAATATCTTGGAAGTGGAAAACTAGACGGGAACGGAGTGCCAAGAGATTTCTTCTCTGATATCCATGTTAGAAGAGGATTCGCTTACTGCTACGACGGCACTACATTCGTAGATGAAGTTCTAAATGGTAATGGCGTACTTGTTCCAACAGATCTTCCCAAAGGCTTCCTAGGATATGACGAAACGCTTCCTCTGCCGGAATTCAATCTCGCAAAGGCTGCTGAAGAGTTCAAGAAGGCCTGGGGTGGAGAAGTCTGGGAAAAGGGCTTTAAGATTCAACTTCTCTACAACACCGGAAATGATGAAAGACAAACAATTGCGGAGATGCTTGCTTACTTTGTGAACTCGATCAATCCGAAGTTCAAGGTTGAGACCCTTGGTGTACAGTGGCCTACATATCTAGCTGCACAAAGGAATGGATTCTTACCTATATTTACCATAGGATGGCTTGCAGACTATCCCGATCCCCATAACTTCATAGCTACTTACTATGCAAGTTACGGTGCATACGCTTCCAGACAGGGAGTTCCTTTCCAGGAATGGGCAGCCGCAAATGTTGATGCCGAAATAAGCGCCGCTGCAGTATCTGTTGATAACGAAGAGCGTATAAAGCTTTATAGAAGCATTCAGGAAAAGGTAATTGATGCTGCAATCGGTATTCCTCTGTATATGCCAACAGGTCTCAACGTTAGAGCACCTTGGGTTGAGGGCTGGTATCCTCATCTTGTAAGGTCTGGATTCTACTATTACCAGCTTTCCAAGAATCAGTAATTGAAATATCCCGTAGAGAGCCGGGTTTTTCTTGCCCGGCTCTTTTTTTGACTAGAGATATAGATTATAATAAACTATTGCCTTTGTTTTGAAGAAAGAGTGGTGATTTTCGGGTGACTGCTTATATAATCAGGAGACTTCTTCTACTGCCATTGATAATGATAGGTGTTACTCTGATTATTTTCTCTATGATCTGGGCCCTTGGCCCCGATAGGCTTCTTGCCTCTTACGTAAAGAGTCCTGAAGCTTTGAAGACTCCAGATGCGGCAGAGAGACTGATCAAGAAATACGGTCTTGATGAACCAATGCCTGTTCAATACTTGAAATGGCTTGGAAATATCCTGCAAGGTGATTTTGGATACTCCATGGTTGGGAAAAAGGGAGTACTCCCGTCTATGCTTGAGCGATTCCCGTATACACTGGAGTTGACAATCTATGCAATTGTTCCTGTAATTCTTGTTGCAATATGGTTGGGAGTGATTTCTGCCGTTAACCAGAACAAATTTACAGATCAATTCATAAGGGTCTTTGCCCTTGTGGGTTGGTCTCTTCCTGATTTTGTTTTTGGGCTTTTGCTCCTTCTTGTCTTCTACTCAATTCTTGGTTGGTTTCCCCCGGGTATGGTAAGCACGGAGTTTGATCTGGTCATGAGATCAGATGAATGGAGAACAATAACAAGTATGCCAACATTTGATGCACTACTGAATGGGAGACTTGACATATTCATCGATGCATTGAGACACATTATACTTCCTGTCCTCACCCTTGCGTACCTTTGGTGGGCTTATCTACTAAGGATTACGCGTTCGAGCATGCTTGAAGTGCTGAGGAAGGACTATATACGGACGGCAAGAGCAAAAGGCGTGCCCGAAAGAACGGTTATCAAAAAGCATGCCAAGAGAAACGCTATGATTCCAGTCATTACGGTTGCTGGAGGATCGGTTATGGGGTTATTGGGAGGAACAGTCTTTGTAGAGACGATCTTCTCCCGCGTCGGAATGGGAAGATTCCTTGCCGATGCAGCAAGTCTTCTGGATTACTGGTCGATTATAGGTGGAGCATTGTTCTTCTCCTTCATAATGGTTGTTGGAAACCTGATCGTAGACGTTTCTTACGCTCTGGTTGATCCCAGAATAAGGCTTGAATGAGGGGGAAAATGCAGATGCCGGCAAAGAGAAAGAGTGAATTTAGAAAGATCATGAAGAAATACTGGACAAACGGAACCGCGGTTCTTGGTACTTGTCTGTTGATCTTCTTCATAATCATTGCAATATTTGCCCCTCAGATAGCAGGCGTCAATGAGATGGGTGATAACTACCAGATTCCAAGAGCTTCCTGGTCATCAAAACCAATAGCGCCTTCTGCAGAACATCCCTTCGGAGTAATCGGTGGGAGGGATGTCTTCTACGGCGTAATCTGGGGGACTAGAACGGCTTTTAGACTTGGTTTGATAATTACCAGTATGGCTGCCCTTATTGGGGTGATTGTTGGCTCGATATCCGCGTATTTCGGAGGATGGGTTGACGAAATCCTAATGAGGATAACGGACATATTCTTGTCAATCCCCTTCCTCGTTGCAGCTATGGTAATGACTACGGTTTTGGGAAAGGGGCTAGATAAAGTCATAATCGCGCTGATAATCTTCGGCTGGATGAGCACTGCACGTCTCATTAGGGGAAACATTCTTCAAGCTAGAGAAGAACAATATGTTCTCGCTGCCAAGGCTCTGGGACAGAAAGATTGGAAGATCATTATTAAACATATCCTTCCCAACACGATTTTTCCAGTCGTTGTTCAGATGTCAATGAGAATTGGATCTTATGTCATAACTGCAGCAGGACTGAGCTTTCTAGGAGTTGGTGCAGAACCGGGTTATGCCGACTGGGGAACAATACTTTCTTATTCAAGGAACTGGATGACTATGCTCGACCAGTCGTGGTTTGCCATTGTTTTCCCTGGTACTGCCATGGTGCTCTTCGTTCTTGCGTGGAATCTTGTTGGAGATGCCCTTAGGGACATCTTTGACCCGAGAATGAGAAGCTGAGGAGGTTTGAGTCATGAATGAAAGGAAAGCACTGTTGCAGGTTGAGGATTTAAGAACTTATTTCCATACAGAAGATGGAATCGTGAAAGCCGTCGATGGAGTCACATTCGACGTCTTTCCGGGTGAGACTCTCGGAATAGTCGGAGAATCGGGTTGCGGAAAGAGCGTGACATCGCTCTCTATTATGAGACTTCTTGACGAAAAGGGTGAGATAGCAGGTGGCAAGATCATCTTCGACGGCGAAGACGTCATGGCAATTCCTGAATCGAAGATGATGAAGATCAGGGGAAACGAAATGGCCATGATCTTTCAGGAACCCATGACTGCTCTCAATCCAGTCTTTACAATAGGATTCCAGATCATGGAGGCGATTCTGCTTCATCAGGATGTAGATGAAAAGAAGGCCCGGCAAATGGCCATAGATATGCTCAAGAAAGTCGGGATTCCTGAACCGGAGAAAAGGATAGATGAATACCCTCATGAGCTTTCCGGAGGAATGCGCCAGAGAGCGATGATTGCAATGGCTTTGTCCTGCAATCCTAAACTGCTCTTTGCCGACGAACCTACCACGGCTCTGGATGTGACAATTCAGGCTCAGATTCTCGAGCTGATGAAGTCTTTACAAGATCAATATGGCATGGCACTCGTGATGATTACTCACGATCTCGGGGTAATAGCCGAGATGGCTCAGAGAGTGGTGGTTATGTATGCGGGAAAGGTCGTTGAATACGCCGATGTACACACTTTGTTCAAAAATCCAAGGCATCCTTACACATGGGGGCTTATGAACGCGATCCCCAGGCTGGATGAGGACAAAGAGGTTCTCTATAATATTCCCGGTGTAGTCCCCGATCCTCTAGATTTTCCCGATGGATGCAGATTCAACACAAGATGTCCTCTCGCAACGGAAAAATGTCGAAAGGAAGAACCACCGTTGGTTGAGATAGAAAATGATCATACAGCTGCCTGCTGGCACATAGATAAACTTATCGAAACGATCAAAGTGGCAAGGGCAGGTGAGAGCGCATGAGCAACGATAACAAAAGCAAACTTCTCCTCAGAACGGATAATTTAGTGAAGTACTTTCCGGTGAAGGCAGGTGTTTTTAGAAGAGTCGTTGCTCAGGTCAAAGCTGTCGATGACGTAAGCTTCAGTGTTTACGAAAAGGAGACTCTTGGACTGGTCGGTGAATCCGGCTGCGGAAAGACCACAGCCGGTATGACTGTTCTCAGGCTTTACGAGCCGACTTCGGGAAGAATAATTGTGGGCGACGAAGACACTACCCATTTCTTTATGCCTTCTCTCAAAGCCAGAAAGTATATTAAGCAAACTTACATCGAGAAGTTTTCTGACCTTAAAGAGAAGTCGGGATCGGTCGAAGGTGCTATCAGCTCCATCGAAGACGGCTTTGACAAAAAAATGGCAGAGAAGTACTTCAAAGAATTCAACGAGGACGCCGGGGAATTCGTAAAGAGTCTTCTGGGAAACAGAGAGGAAAAGAGAAAAGCATTCAGAAGAGATGCTCAGATAATTTTCCAGGATCCCTTCTCTTCATTAAATCCCAGGATGAGAGTCAAGAATATTATTGGCGAGGGTGCGAGAATTCACGGACTCGCTACCGGCAGAGATGTTATGGACAAAGTGGCCGACATAATGACAAAAGTAGGTCTTTCAAAGGATCACATGTCTAGATTCCCCCACGAGTTCAGCGGTGGTCAGAGGCAACGTATAGGCGTTGCCAGAGCTCTCATTTTGAATCCCAGGCTCATTGTCTGTGACGAAGCCGTCTCGGCTCTCGACGTATCGATTCAGGCTCAGATTCTTAATCTCCTCAGCGATCTGCAAAAGGATTTTGGCCTCACGTATCTCTTCATTGCCCACGACCTCGGTGTCGTGAAGCACGTAAGCAAACGAGTGGCCGTCATGTATCTTGGGAAAATAGCCGAACTTGCAGACAAAAAGAAGCTTTTCGATAACCCACTTCATCCTTATACTGTCTCTCTAATGTCGGCAATTCCAGAGGCCAACCCCGAGAAAAAGAAGCAGAGAATTCTTCTTGAAGGGGATGTGCCAAGTCCCATAAACCCGCCAACCGGTTGCAGATTCCATCCGAGATGTCCAATTGCAAAGGATATCTGCTCCAAAGAAGAGCCTAAGCTGCAAGATATTGGCGGAGGTCATTACGTTTCCTGCTTCTTCCCAGGAGAACTGAAAAGAGGGTTTTAAGACTATATAATTCCGCCGATTCCGTTTATTATTATCTGGACATCGGCGGGATGTCTCTTTTGGATCTTTTCGAGGAATCCGCAATCACTATCTGAAGGAAGTTTTATCGTTATCTTCATTCTGTAGGAGTTTTTAAGCTTCGAAAGCAGTGGTGTGAGAGGGCCAAAGACCTCTATTGTATCGAGTCTTTCTGCTTTGACTTCACTTAGAATTCTCTCTGCCAGCTCACCGCTCTTGTCTTCTGTATCACCGTAGCATATGATTTCTGCGATCTTAGCGAATGGAGGATTGTTTAGCTCCTTCCTGAGAGCTATCTCATCTTTGTAGAAGGCTTCGTAGTCTCTCTCGAATGCCGCTTTGATTATCCTGTTCTTCGGGTTGAAACTCTGAATGAAGGCTTTCCCTATGCCGGCTCTGCCGGAACGTCCGCTGACTTGAGATATGTGCTGGAATGCAGTTTCGGGACTGTCGTAACTCGGGAAACTCATCAGCCTGTCTGCATCGACCACGAGAACCATTTCAACATCTGGGAAGTCAAGACCTTTGGTGATCATCTTGGTTCCAACGATTATCTGAGACTCCTTCTTTGAGATCTCAAGAAGGGCTTTTTCATAAGCCACTGGGTTATCGATAGTCTCCCTGTCCATCCGCATAATCTTCGCTGAAGGAAAGTATTTTTGAAGATCGTGTTCGACTCTCTCTGTTCCAAAGCCCCTTGCAGAAAGCGTCATTGATCCGCAGCTGGGACAGGTTTTTGGAATAGGCTCCTTATAACCGCAGTAGTGACACTTCAGTGAATTGTCGGCCTTATGGTAGGTCATTGAAACCGAACAGTGTGGACAGGTAATCGTATTTCCGCACGTAAAGCAAACAACGTAATTTGAATAGCCCTTTCTATGAACGAAGACGAAGACCTGCTTCCCTGCCGAAATAGTTTTCTTGATCTCTTCAAGAGCCCTCTTGCTGATTATGGGATTCTTTTCTTCCTTCATATCGATAAGCTCAATTATTGGGAAGGAACCGACGGGTCTTTCGGTAAGGCTGAGAAGAATCAGTTTTCCAGATTCCGTCAAGTGATAGTGACTCACTCTTGGAGTTGCCGAGCCAAGAATTATGGGAACATTCAACAGCTCGGCCTTCTTCATAGCGGCTTCGACTCCATCATAGTAAGGCACGCTCTGCTGATAGAAACTTGTGTCATGCTCTTCGTCAACGACTATTAGACCGGTGTTCTTCATCGGTACCCAAAGTGAACTTCTAGTACCGACAAGGATGTCAACATTTCCTTCAACTGCGTCTAGCCATATTTGCTGTCTCAAGCCTTTAGCCATATAGCTGTGGTATTGTCTTACATCTCTGCCTGGAAAAGCACCTCTTATTCTCGCGAGAAGCTGTGGTGTTAGAGAGACTTCAGGGACGAGATATAGGACTTGTCTGCCCTTATTCAACAAGTACTCCATAACTTTAAAATAGACTTCAGTTTTTCCCGTCCCGGTAAGTCCATGGAGCAGAAAGGCTTTCGATCCGCTCTCCATTATGCTCTTGTAGACCTCTTTCTGCTTACCGTTAAGTTCCGTCACTGCGGGAATCACCCAGTGAGAATCGTCTTCTTCCGTCTCCTCTTCAGTTAGAATTCCCTTAGAAATCAAGGTTTCAATCGGACTTCTGCTTTTGAGCTGCAGCTTTTTTTCAAGTTCGGAAACTTCGGCAGATTCAACGGAAAGAAGATAGTCGACTATCGTTTGCCAGAGTGGAGTAAGGTTCTGCTTCAAAAGGTCTGTTTTCAAAGAGAGTGATATGCGTCTAATTTTGCGTTTTTTCGGAGTTCTCCTTTCGAAGCTATGCATGATCTTGACGTCACGCAATGAAAGAAGCTCTGTAAGTTTTTCCTCTCCATATTGCTTAATAAACTTATCTTTCTTGGTTGGAGAGAATCCCAGCTCGTCGGAAAGCGGCACGACAAAGTCATCTACAGATAGGAGTTTTCCAGGCGGGAAGAAGAGATCGAAGACCTTTCCAGGAGGCGCGATATATTCTTTCATGACGAACTCCGCCAGTTCGAGATCCTTAGATGAGAGAAATGGCCTACCGTCCAATCTCTTGTTTATACTCTTTATCCTGTATCTCCCAGTCTTACCTTCCAGCGATACAACATAACCCACAGTGTTGCGTCCCGAAAAGTTCACTTCAACCCTTTCTCCAGGTTCGACTGGAGAATCAGTCATATAAGTATATGTGTCATATAGTGGGGAATTCGATATCGCAACCTGGATAAGCACTGGTTAAGAGTCCTCCTCGTTGTATATGACTCTCGATAATAGGTCGGAGCATCTCGATCTGCTTTCGGGATATTTGAAAAGGCTTGCGTAGAATCTAACGGCTGCAAAATCCCTTTCTAGCTGAGCCTCTAAAAGATCTGCATCTATTTTCATTTCCTTCTTCAATGCTCCATCTACGACCTTTCTCCATAGAGAAACCGTAGTTATTATTGGAATCTTCATTGAGTGCTTGATGTTCGAAAGATGATTTCTTCCCTTTTCATTGAAGCCCAGTACTCGAATGTATTGGGGGCCGAATTCGTTGCTTTTTCTTATAAGATTATCGGTGAATCTGAAGACGGGATAATACATAAGTCTTCTTATTCTGGACAGAGTAAACCGCTTCGACTTGACGCAGTGGAGAAACTCTTCAAGGCTTCCTGAAAGGGAACACTCTTGAAATCTCGCATCCAGGCCTTCAACGAATCCGTAATACCTATTATAGTCGTCCCTTGACAAAAGTCTGTAAAATGAGATGAAAAACGATTCTACGTCCTCCTTGAATACAGGACCTCTTCCGCTTCTGATTTCCTGCAAGATTATGTCAAACGGCTCTTTGGGGATAGCTTGAGAAGCGCTTTCAATGTCGCCTTTCTGAATGAGTTTTCTTATTGCCGTTGCCGATGAGAACTTGCCTCTGTGTTCTTCATCCGTATAAGAAGAGCCCACTCTCTTGATCGAGAGAGGTGCGATCTTGCTGCCAATCTTGTTAATTGCCCTTAGATATTCGACGCCAAGGATATTGTTGGACGAACCAATCTCTTCTATTCTGTGAGAAAGATTTTTATCTTCAATATGTATGAAATCCCTGAGGGCGTACTTCCTTGCGTTGGGGAACGAGTGGCCCTTCTTCAAATGCTTTTTAAGTAGATCTCTATAGTATTCCGGTTCTTCGATTAGGATTTTCGAAACTTTTTTCAGCAGTTCCGTATCATCTGTTTCGCTGCCGAAAACTATGTCCGTCACTCCAATGTGGTCAAGAGTCCAGATAGCTCCCGTGGCAAATCCACCAGCATCCTGCAAAGAATAGACCACAGGAAGCTCAACAACGAGATCGATACCCTGCTTTAGGGCCGCTTTCGCTCTTGCAAACTTCTCGACGATGGCCGGTTCGCCTCGCTGGACGAAGTTTCCGCTCATCACCGCAACGGTCACATCGGGCTTCACAAGGTCTTTTGACTTCTCGAGGTGGTAGAGATGTCCATAGTGAAAGGGGTTGTATTCAACTACGAGACCGAGTACTTTCATATATGAACCTCCCATATACAGCGCTCGCCGGCAGCGATTCTATTCAACTACATGTTCTGCAAGGTGCAAGCTTCAAGAAGGACTACCGACTCCATCAAGAATATGAACTCCAAAAGTTCTTACCCGTCCTTCGAGCAAAGCCCAGATCCCGGATCAAGTCCGGGATGACAGTGTTAGACGATTGCGAGAAAGTCACATTCCGTCATGCTGAATCAGAAGCCGTCCTTGGTCCTTCGTCCAGGATCATGAACCCGTCCTTCGAAAGAGCCGCTTCACGCTTAAGAACAAAAACCCGCTAGTCGCTGCACGTCCAAGTTTTCGGTTCTTTGTCGAGGATTCCGTCATGCTGAACTTGTTTCAGCATCCCGGCGGGGCTTACGAAAACATCACATCGCGTCATTCTGAACTTGATTCAGAATCTCGCTCTCTTGTTGATGTCAGTAACGAGCTTACTTCATCGCCATTTAGAAAAAGGTCTTCTTCTTACAACTTGCATCTTGGAACTTGCAACCGTTCTTTTCTGAGGACGGAGAAACGCTTAACGATCAACCAGTTTCTCTTGTTCTTTCGAATTTCTCTTGTTCTTTCGAACCCCCTACCTGCTACCACGGACCACGCCTTCAAGAACCCAGATCCCGGATCAAGTCCGGGATGACCCTGAACAGAGGTCCCAAACAGGAGCATTTTGGGGCAGGCTCCGCGCAATGACTACGAATGCTTATTCCGAAAACGTCTAAATACGTCATGCTGAACTTGTTTCAGCATCTTGTTCTCTCTTTTCGGAGAACGGAGAACTTTTCAACGAACAGCGATTTTCCTGTTCTTCCTACCAGCAACGTGTGACCCACAACCACGGTTTCTCAAAAACCCAGATCCCGGATCGAGTCCGGGATGACAGCGTTAGGCGATTGCGAGAAAGTCAGATTCCATCATGCTGAATCAGAAGCCGTCCTTAGTCCTTCGTCCCAAACCATGAACCCGTCCTTCGAAATAGCCGCTGCACGCTTAAGAACAAAAACCCGCTAGTCGCTGCACGTCCAAGTTTTCGGTTCTTTGTCGAGGATTCCGTCATGCTGAACTTGTTTCAGCATCCCGGCGGGCCTTACGAAAACATCACACCGCGCCATTCTGAACTTGATTCAGAATCTCGATGCTCTCTTGTTGATGTCAGTAACGAGCTTACTTCATCGCCATTTAGAAAAAGGTCTTCTTCTTACAACTTACATCTTGGAACTTGCAACCGTTCTTTTCTGAGGACGGAGAAACGCTTAACGATCAACCAGTTTCTCTTGTTTTTCGAATTTCTCTTGTTCTTTCGAACCCCCTACCTGCTACCACGGACCACGGTCTTCAAGAACCCAGATCCCGGATCAAGTTCGGGATGACAGTGTTAGGCGATTGCGATAACATCACATCCTGTCATGCTGAACTTGTTTCAGCATCCCGGCGGGCCTTACGAAAACATCACATCGCGTCATTCTGAACTTGATTCAGAATCTCGCTCTCTTGTTGATGTCAGTAACGAGCTTACTTCATCGCCATTTAGAAAAAGGTCTTCTTCTTACAACTTGCATCTTGGAACTTGCATCTTGCAACTGATCCTTTGCTTTTTCTAACCTCTGACCACCGACCTCTAACCTCGTTCCCCTCCGCTGCCTTCACAAGTCTATTTGACTATCACTCCGTACAAAGGTCCAGCCGATACCCGTACTATTCTGATCTTAACAGGTTGACCGATCAGATCAGCTTCGGCCTCGTAAATTACTATCTTGTTGTTCATTGTTCTTCCGTAGATTTTGCCATTCCCTTTTACCTTGCCTTCTCCAATGACATCGATTGTTTCATTAAGATACTTTTCGTTCTCTTCCCTATTAATGTGTTTCTGAATTGCAAGGAGATCGTTTAATCTTCTCGTCTTAACTTCTTGAGGCACATCATCTTTCATCTTCTTTGCAGAGAGGGTGCCTTCTCTTGGCGAATACATAGCGAGATTGACGCGCTCAAACCTAACTTCCTTTACTAGCGACACTGTCTCTTCGTACTCTTTTTCAGTCTCTCCGGGAAACCCGATAATCAAATCAGTACTGAGAGTAGCTCCTTGAATCCTATTCTTAACCCTGCCTAGTAGGTCTAGATAGTATTCCCTAGTGTAACCTCTGTTCATGTCTTTCAAAATTCTGTTGCTTCCAGATTGAACCGGTAAATGAATCGCACGAGACACTTTTTCCGAGGATGCTATCACATCTATTAGTTCGTCACTGAAATCCCTGGGATAAGATGTCAAGAACCAGATTCTCTCAATCCCGTTTATCTCAATAGTCTCTCTAATCAGTTTTGCAAGGGAAGAACCATCTTCAAGATCCTTTCCATACGAGTCCACATTTTGTCCGAGATAGGTGATTTCTCTGTAACCATTTACGGCAAGTTCTCTCGCTTCCGAAAGTATATCATCCATATTTCTGCTCTTTTCCCTGCCTCTGGTGTAGGGTACTATGCAGTATGAGCAGAACTTGTTGCATCCAAATATTATGGTTATCCATGCGTGATGCGCGCTTGTCCTGATTCTAGGAGTGGTTGAATCGAGTTCGTCGATAAAATCACCCATCTCAATGAATCTCTCACCTGACTCCGCTCTGCCGAGCAGTTCATCTACTCTAGTGATTGCACGAGTCCCAAATACAAAGTCAACCTCTTTGTGAGTGAGTAACTCTAGCGCATTCTTTTCCGCTACACATCCACAGACACCTACGAGAAGTCTTCCTTTCCGCTTCTTCACTGCTTTCAACTGCCCGAGTTTGCCGTATAACTTGTCTTCGGACTTTGCCCTAACTGCGCAAGTATTTACGATGACGGCGTCAGCCTCTTCCTCACTGACAGCAATTTCGTGACCGGCTTTCGATAGAACGCCCATCATTGCCTCTGTATCGTTGATATTCATCTGACATCCAAAGGTTCTAAAGGCTACTTTCAAAAGATCACTCCTATTCCGATATCATTGCTCAGCTAAATTGTACCTCATTAGTCGGGGGCGAGTAACCACGTTGTGTTACCATTCTAATGGGAAGAATTCACTGTCAGCATGGATCATAAATGCTGTCCAAGAGTTAGAAGAGATGAGAAATTCGGCGAATGCTATTGGAGGTGCAACATGTTTTCAGAAGCTTTTAGAATTGCAAGCCAGTTTACAAGACCGGTAGTGGTACTTACGCGGAATGGAGCGGGAGAGGTCGTCGCAAATTGCGGATCATTCATTGTGTTGAACAGAGAAGGATGGATAGTGACAATGGCCCACCTATGGCATTCTTATTTTATGTTCAAGCAACAGCACAACCAGAATAACATAGAGCCTGCGAAAAGAATCGAGAATCATTCATTCTGGTGGGGTGGAGATGGAAAGGTCCTCAAGGATATCAGACCATTTCCTGAGGATGACCTGGTAATCGGAAGACTTGAACCATTTGATCCGGATGAGATAGTTGAGTACCCTGCTTTTGTGACACAAGATGAAATGAAGATTGGGACAAGTCTTTGCAGGGTGGGATACCCCTTTTCCAGAATTCGTGCTTCCTTTGATGAAAAGAACTCTAGATTCATCATGGATGGTAAGAGTCTGCCCTCACTTTACCCAATCGATGGAATTTACACCAGAACAGTTGAAGCACCGGCTTTCAAAGGGGCTAAGAATATGACGAAGTTCATCGAGACTTCTTCTCCCGGCCTTCTCGGTCAAAGTGGAGGTCCCATATTAGATACGAAAGGAAGAGTGTGGGGCGTCCAAAGCAGAACGGTGCATCTGCCACTCGGTTTCAGTCCGAAGGTGAGAAGAGACGGTCGAGAAATCGAAGAAAACCAGTTCTTGAATGCCGGTTGGGGAGTTCATGCGGAAAGGATAAGAGATGCCCTTGGCTCGTCTGGCAGAACTGAATGATTGTAGAAACAAACAAGAGTTAATCTCACTTTGCTTTTTGAATCAGACGGCAACATGGTAGAATATCGTAATAGCAGATATTCTTAAATTAAATATTTCCTTCAAGGAGTAGATTTCTGTGAAAAGGATTTCATCATTTGCACTGGCTATTTTGCTTGTTCTTATGCTTTTTGCCACTCAAGGTTGCTTTCTTTTTAGAAATGTAACTATTTCACTGGAGAGCGAATCACTCACGATCGGCGTTGGCGAATCAATACAGATAGAGTTCAAAGTGAAGCCAGAAGATGCGACGGTAAAATTCTCTTCGAGCGATGAGTCGGTTGCTTCAGTCTCATCGACAGGCGTTGTAATTGGTATATCTGCGGGAAAGGCAGAGATAACTATTGAAGGAACAAAGGACAAGTACAAGACTGCCGTAAAGAAGGTAAGCGTTCAAGTCGTTGGCGAGGATTATTATTCCGTAACGTTCACAGTCAGCGACTCTGGTGGAGTCATTCAGGGTGCGGAAGTGTCCTTCAATAGTGACGCGAAAACGACCGACTCTGAAGGGAAGGCAGTTTTCACAGATGTGCTGCCTGGAAGCAAGGACTACTCTATTAGCAAAGACGGATATGAGGATGCAACCGGGACAGTCAAGGTAGATAGCGACGAGAGTGTCGATGTCACTTTAATTAAGAAGTCTTATACAATAACGGCAAGTGCGGGGACCGGCGGAAGCATCGATCCTTCAGGTGAAGTGATCGTCGAACATGGATCAAGTAAGACATTCACTATGAGTCCTTCAGAGGGTTACAGTGTGGAGGATGTTCTTGTGGATGGCGAATCCGTCGGGCCAAGAGATACTTACACTTTCAGCAATGTAACTTCAAACCACACAATATCTGTTAGCTTCACGACATTGCCGCCCGAGACGTACACAGTAACCTTCAATGTCACAGACTCAGAAGGAACTTTGCAGGGGGCAGAGGTATCCTTCAACGGCGAGTCGAAGAACACGGATGTTCAGGGGAAGGCCGTTTTTGTCAATGTCCTTTCAGGCAGCAAAGCATATACTATCAGTAAAGAAGGCTACAACAATGAAACTGGAACAGTCAACGTAGATAGTGACAAAAGTGTTAATGTCACACTTACTAAGAAGACCTATACAATAACGGCCAGCGCAGGGACGGGTGGAAGCATCGATCCTTCCGGTGAAGTCATCGTCGAGCACGGATCGAGCAAGACATTTACTATCAGCCCTTCAGAGGGTTACAGTGTGGAGGATGTTATTGTGGATGGTGAATCCGTCGGCCCAAGAGATACTTACACTTTCAACAAACATAACTTCAAGTCATACAATTTCTGTTAGTTTCACGACATTGCCACCCGAGACGTTCACAGTAACATTCAATGTGAGCGATTCATCTGGAACCCTCCAAGGAGCGAACGTCACTTTCAATGGTGATAGTAAGGCCACAGACGCTCAGGGGAAGGCCGTTTTTACCGGTGTACTTGTTGGAAGCAGGGCGTACACCGTCAGCAAAGAAGGATACAACAACTCAACGGGAAATGTGGACGTTGATGGTGATGAGAGCGTGGACGTAACACTTACCAAAAAAACATACACCCTTGCAGTGAATATTGTAGGCCAGGGAACGGTAACGAAGAATCCCGACAAGGCGGCATACACCCACGGAGAAGTCGTGCAGCTCACGGCCAATCCTGCAGATAATTGGAATTTCACGGGTTGGAGTGGAGATCTTGCCGGCTCGACCAATCCGGAGAGCATCACAATGAATTCTGACAAAACGGTGACTGCGAACTTCTCAATAGTACAGTACACGATTACCGCTTCTGCAGGAGCAGGAGGTACCATAAGCCCTTCGGGACAAGTGAAGGTCAATCATGGATCGAATCAGAGCTTCAGCATAAGTGCCAATACAGGCTATGATATACAAGACGTAAAAGTCGACGGAGCTACTGAGGGAGCTATTGGTTCATATACATTTAGCAACGTGACAAGTGATCATACAATTGCTGCAACCTTTAAGATAAAGACCTACACGGTAAGCGTCTCTTCAAACCCCGTGGAAGGGGGCAGTGTAAATGGAGGCGGAACATATAATCATGGTGCTCAGGTAAGTTGTCAGGCGACCGCAAATGAAGGATACAGATTTGTCAACTGGACTGAAGGTGGAGTGGTCGTGAGCGATAACTCTACCTACACTTTCAACATCACTGCCAACAGAAATCTGGTTGCCAATTTCGTCAGGGTCTACTCAGTTACATTCAGCGTTGTCGACTCTGAGGGAGTTTTGCAAGGGGCAGAGGTATCCTTTAACGGAGAAACTAAGGTTACGGATGTTCAGGGCAAGGCCGTTTTCACCGGCGTTGTCACTGGCAGCAAAGCATATACTGTCAGCAAAGAAGGCTATAACAGTGCAACTGGAACAGTCAACATAGATAGTGACAAGGGTGTCGATATCACCCTGGTGAAGAAGACTTACACTCTCACAGTGAGTTCGGTTGGCCAGGGAACGGTAACGAAGAATCCCGACAAGGCAACCTACACACATGGTGAAGTTGTTCAACTTACTGCTAATCCGGACTCTGGTTGGAACTTCGATTCTTGGAGCGGTGACCTTACTGGATCGACTAATCCCGTAAACATAACAATGGATGGGAATAAGTCAATAACTGCTAATTTCAGCGAGATAACATATAGTATAACCTTCAGCGTGAGCGATTCGGAAGGACCTGTTCAGGGAGCAAATGTGACTTTTAATAGTGAGACAAAGACGACAGATAATCAAGGGGAAGCCCTATTCACGGGTATCACAGTTGGTGAAAAGCAATACACAGTAAGCAAAGATGGCTATGGCGATATCTCGGGGAGTATCGTTGTTGATTCTAGTAGAACTGTAAATGTTGTTCTGGAGAAAAAGCCTATGATTGAAGTGGTAGACAGCGCTTTCTCAGTGAGCGAGCCTCTTGAAATATTAGTTAGGGCTCAGAATCTTGGAGAAGTTGATTTCATTGAAATAGTGCTTCAGTTTGATACTGAGTACTTTGGAGATTCGTGGGATTTTAGAAGAAAGTTACCTATTGATTGGCAGGTTATTCCAAGCGATCCTGGAAACGGAATCATACATCTTGCTCTTGCCATTACTGGCGGTAAAACGCAAGTTATAGATGATTTAACGAGTATCGTGTCAATAGAATTGACTGCGAAGAAGATAGGAACCAGCCATATTACTTTCACTAGTTATACCTCTGTGGGTAATGTTCCTTTCGAGACGAATATTATCACCGCTGAAGGGACAAGACTAAGCGGTTCAGATCTGATACTTGATGAAGGTACAATAACCATCACAAACTAACTTCTGAGAGGCGATAATTGTGAAGCGAGTAATTAAGATCTGCCTGATTTCAGTATTTATCATTTCAATCATCTCGTTGACCGGATGCATAAAACCAACATTCCAGGTTGTGGTACAGATAACGCCGGCTGGCGGAGGCAACGTAACAGGGGGCGGAAGTTATAAGAAAGGTGAGATGGTTACATTGAACGCGATTAACTCCGAAGGTTATCGTTTCCTGCATTGGAAAAGCGACGGTGCTTTCCTTACAGACCAGAACCCATACTCTTTTAGAATTGCGGGTAATGTCAGTCTGGAAGCGGTTTTTGTTGCTGATGCAGGCGAGATATCGATTGCAGACGCCTATTTTGTTGTTGATGAAGAGAGCCACGTAAAAATAAACGGAGTTGGGCTTGGAGCAGTGAATCTGATTGAAGTTGTAATTGAGTATGACCCTAATGTCCTCAGCTGGGAAGGTAGTAGTTGCAGAATCGCTGGCTGGATAACAATTGAAAAGAATCCCTCGCCCGGAATAGCTCACATAGCCATATCAGGTGCGTCAACCGAGATAAACGAAGAGAAAGAGTTAATTCGTGTGTATCTTTTGCCCAAGAAAGCAGGCATAAGTGATGTCAAGTTCACCACCTACGAGAGTGAGGGTGGCGTGTTTTTTGAGACAAACTATATCACCGCCGGAGGGTTGAAAAAGACTTATCCAGAACTGGGGCTTAAGAAAGGTGTAATAACAGTAAATGAAAACTGATTCTGAGGAATTGACTGATGGGGGCGTGTGACCATGAAAATGTTCAGATATTTTGCTTTTGTTGTTCTCATGGCGATCTTACTTTCTGGCTGTTACATTAAGCCTTATGAAGAGAACGGTGTAGAGACGAAGTTTGCCGACGACGATATAGTTTTCATACTTAGGTCCAAAGCTGATGCTATTGAATTGTTAATTGACGAGAAAATAGATTTCTCAACAGTAGTTGTACCTGATGGCTATCTAAAGATTGTCAAATATGTCAATGAAAAAACTCTAATTGCTCTTGCAAAGGGGTCAGAGATAAATCGCGGTGAAGAAATACTGAGGATTGAAGGATTAGAAGAAGAAAACCTGATTACTTTGATTAAGATATGGGATATAGACGACATTTACTATGAATCAAACGGAACTGACCCAAAATTGCTTGGGGATTTCACAGGTGATGGTCAGGTCGAGGGATTCGATTTCATACCTTTTGCTCAGAGCTACGGAAATGCGCTCGGCGCTCCAGGGTATGAAGCAATTTACGACATGAGTTCACTCGAGAATCCTGCAAGCAAAGCATTTTCAGGAATTTGGGGAAAGATATTTTCTCAGGAAGGAGTGTCTGACGGAAAGATCGACGGGCCAGACTTTATTGTCTTCGCCAACAATTACGGTTATGCCAATCCATATCTCGGAACGTGGACGTTCACTGGAACAATTGACTATAATAGCTCTTCCTTTGGCCAGGTGGATGCAACTGGAAACGGTACTGCCACCATTGAATCACTGAACTACAACTTTACAGGCAACGTAACGATGTCATTCGAGGCGGATTACGAAGACGAAAGCGGAAATCCACTTCATTCAGAGATGACAACAACGATCAACAATGTCAGTTTTGATTTCGATAATCTTGTAATGGCCATTGACGCGACGGTTGATGATTTCACAGGTTCGGGCAATACGTACGACGTGCGGTTGAGAGGTGCGCTAAAAACTGTTGGGGATGCGGTTTATGCCCAAGTCCCTTCTGGGGATATCTATCTTCTGAATCCCGAAAGAAGAATCGGAACCTGGTCTGGAAGCAAACAATAAACTTCATCAAAGAAGGTGGAGGTTTTGAAGCGACTAATTTTCACAATACTAATTATCACTTTAGTTTTGCTATCTGGATGTGTTTTCAAGTCTAACCCTGCCGGGTTTGTTGAGATTGCAGGTACTTGGGCATTAGCCGGAAGAGTCGTTTACGGTAGCACAGATGTCTCTGGCACTGGAACCCTTTATATCACCAGGCAGGAGGGAAGCGATTTCAGTGGAACGGGTTGGTACTTTCTTCTGAGCGCTCCTGTGGAGGGAACGGTATCTGAAAGGCCGGAAAATTACCTAGTTATGCATGCAACTGTTAACTATGGAGGGAATGAAAGAACTGTCCTTTTCACAGGGCATGTCCTGGAGGCTGACGATGGAGTGTCAGTAGAAGATGGAGAGATCTTTCTTGATGACCTTACGAAGAAAATAGGTACATGGACTGGCGAGTGGACGCCACCACCCGGCCAATAGTATCTGAGCCTTCAATCCAGAACATACATAGGATACGGCAATTAAATCTGTAATTTTAATGCTAGGCTTTCCTAACTTCCATTTTTGACAAAGAACGATCAGATTTGATCGCATTATTGCAAGTATTGGAGATGGCAAAAGGTGTTCAAAGGCTAGCTGTCTATAAAAGCGAAGCAGTCGATGTCTGTTTCGAAAATTCATTCCTCTAATTCCATTCATTTTGGGGTGTAAGCAATCAACAGGGAATCAAACTTTCCTGAGTACAAGCGTATCTAGTTATTTCCTTTCAAAGAATTTCGCAGATCCCATGTGTGCATTCTTGGTGTGAAATCAAAAGAATGCTATATAAAATTGCCTCTACTCCATATAGCAAATTCATCATACTTCCTTGTTTTTGATGACAATCTAGAATTCTCAGGAGTTAAATAGTGGATATTATAAGTATGTAAACTTAGAGTAAATAATTCTATATTTACTAGATTTGAATCTTCCCAGAAAATCATTCGTACGTTCTTCCACGGATTAATGATTCCTATAATCCCCACAATGATGTATGCATTCATGAGAATTGATTGAATAATGTCGAATTTCGTATTCTCAAAAACTAATCATATGATTATATCGAAAGAATAGATCAAATTTAGTAATACTCATGAATGAATCGTATATAATATTTCTGTACACCTGGTTTTTCACTAACCGTCCGGAGGAGATCTTATGAGGAGATACAGGAATACAATTCTAATAAGCGTTTTACTTTTCATAGCCTTGATCTTCAGCAGTTGCGTTCCCAGAGTGAACCTATTCACTGTGGAGGTTGTTTCGGAGCCGGATGCAATTTCGGTTGCCCTTCTAAAAGACATCGAACAGGCGAATTATGAAGCTTCAGATGTCCAGAAAACCCCGCTAGTTCTTAACCTTAAACCCCAGGAGACTGTAGTCGTCAAAGTTATAGAAGAAGAACCACTTGAAGAAACTGAGGTTATACATGTTTTCGATGGCTGGGCCGACGGATCTAAGGCGAATCCAAGAGCAATTACGGCCGATTCGAATAAGAAAGTGGAAATCAAGACAGTGAAGAATGTTAGGGTCTCTATATCAACGAGCCCCAGAAATCTTGTCGAAGTCGTTGGAAGCGGTTTTTATCCAGTTGATACGGAGCTTGACTTGAGCGCACCTGCTGAAGTTGGAGATTATCACTTCGCTTATTGGAATATTGATGGAAGTAGAGAATACAGTCAGGAGCTCTCTTTGAAACTCGATGGACCAACGAAGATTGAAGCTGTCTATGAGAACAGACCTCTAAGAACTCTCGAGATTGATTCACAACCCACCGGACTGAATATGAGTGTGGATGGCCAGGAAATTCTCACCCCCTACTCTATCAAGTCTGAAGAAGGGGAATCACACACAGTTGCCTTTCTTCCTCAGGAAAGGGATCTTAGTAATCTCGTTAACGGTACAGACACTAGATACTCCTTCAAATCCTGGAGCGATGGTGGTACAAGTAATCCCCGTACGGTATTGCTGAATAGCGATCTATCTTTGAATGCAATTACTGGAATTGAATATCTTACTGTGACTTCAACCGTTCCAGAAGGAATAAGTGAGTTTTCTAGTGCAGCCTGGAAGACGGCTGGTTCTTCAGTCTCTTACGTTGCTCCCGAAGTCCCGGGCTACATCTTTTCACACTGGGAAGTGGATGGCGAAGATGTGCTGACTAAAGAGCTTTCTTTGATAGTTGATTCACCGAAGAGTATTGTTGCTAACTACAGTCTTGTAGGGCATGTGCTTTCTTTAGATACCGACCCGTCGGGGCTGGAAATTCTGATAAACGATAAGACTTTTACTGCGCCCGCTTCTCTGTCTGGCAGTTATGGTGACCTTTTTACTGTCGAAATACCCGAACCTCAAACAAGAGATGAATCGGAGTTCGTTACAGGAATAGACGCGCGCTACACATTTGGCAGATGGAACGATTCAATAGAGACTAACAAGAGAACGATAAAGCTCGACTCAGACAAGTCATACACGGCGACAATGGAAATCGAATACCTCGTTGAAACGGGTACAATGCCTGAAGGACTTTCAGAAATCCCAGGCGCAGGATGGAAAGCCAAAGGCTCTTTTATTTCTTACGAGTCAAATGATTTAATCGGATACACTTTTTCGCACTGGGAAGTTAACGGAGAACGTGTAGACGGAGAGATTCTTGATCTGGTGGTTGAGAGACCAACGAAGATCCTAGCTGTCTACAGAAACAAGGAAGAATCGACTCTTGAGATAACGTCCAATCCCGAAGGTCTCGTGTTTAGCCTTAACAACGAAGTCTATTCCGCTCCGAAGAGTTTTGTCTTCGAAAGCGGAACCTCCATCGAGGTTTCCTTCCCAGCTTCACAGGAGAAAGACAATAGTGAACAGGTATTGGGAAATGATACAAGATTCCTTTTCTCAAAATGGGCAGATGGATTGGCTGAAAATACCAGAACCGTTGAATTAACCGAAGATATCAGACTTGAAGCAATTGCAAATACAGAGTATCTAGTGGAGGTGTCATCGGAAACCGCTCAAATCGGAGGAACTGGTTGGTATAGGAAGGGCTACTCTCTTAATATAAACGCGCCAGAGGTTTCAGGGTACAAATTTGTTTCCTGGAGTGTTGATGGAGCAAAAGCAGTCAGAAATCCCTTATCTGTAACCGTTGATTCTCCGAAGAAGATTGTTGCAGTCTACGAAGAAGCAGTTGTCAGCAACAAGACTCTGACTGTTTCAACTACCCCTGAAGGACTGCTTGTCAAGATTGATGGCAACCAAATGGTTTCCCCATGCCAGATCACTGCTGCAGAAGAATCCTCACACTCGATATCCACGATTACTCCTCAAGAGAAGGACATTTCAACACAGATCGCTGGCAACGATGTCAGATATGTATTCTCCGCTTGGAATGACGGAAGTACCCTAAATACAAGAACTATAGAACTGAACTCCAACCTTTCTTTCGTTGCAGCTTTCGGCGAAGAATTCAAACTCGAGACAGCGACCCAACCCTCCGGTATAGTTCAGATTGGTGGCACAGGATGGTATCACGATGGCGAGAAAGTTGTATTGAATGCTGCAGCGGTGGAAGGCTACAACTTCCTTCACTGGTCGGTAAACGGAGTGAAGGCAGGAGAGAGCTCAACTCTGGAGTTCATTATTGATGAGCCGACTGCTGCAAAAGCAGTTTACAATTCACTTCCAACGATTTCCCTTGAAGATCGAGAGGTTTCCGAGGGCGAAGTATTGGAGTTGCTGCTAAGCGAACATTCGGCAGATGTGGATGGTGATACGCTCTCTTACTCGCTTTTATCTGGTCCTGGAAGTATTTCAGGCGGAATCTATTCAGTTGACACTAGTGAACTGAATGCGGGACTTCACGAGATCACAATAGAGGTTTACGATGGCAGAGGTGGGTATGCAGCGGATGGATTTACGATAACTGTGACAGAGCAGAACAACCCGCCAGCCGTTCCGGGTTCACCATCGCCCGCAAGTGGTTCGGTCGATCAAGAGTTATCCATAGAGCTTTCCTGGACTTGTTCAGATTCAGACGGCGATGCTCTTGTCTTTGACATTTATTTCGGTTCTTCTTCAAGTCCGGAAAAAGTGGCATCAGATATCCTAGCCAATAACTGGCAGTCTACGAACCTCAGTGAAGGGGTCACATACTACTGGAAGATCGTTGCAAAGGACAGTAACGGAGCTACTTCCGAAAGCTCTGTATGGAGCTTCTCGACGAAGAATTCCCTTCCGGCTGACGGGGTCGACAAGGTAGGGCCCGTTTACATGGGCGATTTATTGCTAATAAGTAACGAAAACCCAGATTGCTATTCTTACGAAAATACGGGTTCCCTGTCTGAGGATTTCGTTCAAACAGCTTCTTTACCGGACGACCTTCCTCTGGAAGCTTATGCTATGAATCCAATCCTTCCGGAGCCAGAGGGTTTGACACTTGATAAGCTTGTAAAACTCGGGGACAATTTTGAGGTTGCAGCAGTTGGAAGCACATCGGAATTCTGGGTCTATAACTTCAAGACTAATACCACCGAGAAACTAACTGCAACCCTTCAATATTCAGGATCTAAGTCTGAGATTTGGGTTGAGAATACAGAAGAGATAGGTCAGCAACAAGCCCAGCAGCTTGGTAGCGAGTTTGACGATAGTATATATCCACTTATTGCTAATTACTTCTACACTCCTTCAGATCTTGACGTAAACGGTAAAGTGAAGATCCTTTGCTTCGATATACAAGATAGTTTTGAGACAACTGGCTCGTATTATGCCGGTTACTTTAGCTCGGGTGACCTGTTCAATCATTCAACATCTAACATGGGTGAACTTTTCTATATTGATACTTATCCATCAATGCACTATCCTAAGACAAACCCAATTGATGTTTCCAGGGCTTTCTCCACAATTGCACATGAGTTTCAACACATGGTGAACTACAACAGAAATGTTCTTGTTGAAAAGGGTTCCACAATGCCAACATGGCTAAACGAAGGGTTATCTTTGGCTGCTGAACATCTTTACTCTGGTGTTCTTTCCAGAAGGATCTCGTACTTCAATAGTTCTCCTAGGATCCGAGACGGACACTCAGTTCTGTATTGGGGTGACAATGGAGATACTCTATCCAGCTATGCTTTATCATATATCTTCCTTCAATACATAAGAGCTCAGGCAGGCAATGATGCAATATTCAGAGATATTCTTCTTAGCAATGACAATTCATCAAATGTCATCGTTTCTGCGTTAACTAAGTATGGTGTTACGAAATCCTTAGGCGAAATTCTTACTGATTTCAGGATTGCTCTGGTTCTCAAAAACGGCTCAGGACCCTATGGATTCCGAGGCGACGGTGATTTCAACTCAATAGCGGTTCAGTTCTATTCTGGAGGATCAAAGGAATTACGAGGGGGAAGTGCTGTTTACAAGTCAATCAACCCGAGTTTTACCGATCCGGAGAATTCAGGCGATTCTATTGCATATGTAGGGATAACGAAATAGAGTTTAGATTGATTATTATGACTAGCAAAAAAAAAGAGGGCTAGTTCTAGCCCTCTTTTTGCTTTTGCAGATACCCTACGGCAGCCTCAAGAACCCATTATCATGTGTCCCGTCAACATAGTTCTGATTAATTGCGTCAAGAACATCATTCAGTTCTGAGGCGGTAAATGAACTTCCCAAACCGGCCAAATACCTGTTAGCCTCGGCAAGGACCTCAGCAACTGTCCAGTCTTTGAATATTCCAGTCACGATAACCAAATCCTTAAGATTATAGGAGCTGGTACAGAAATTCGGGTCGTACAAATCAAATCCAACACTGAGAGTCAAAGCAACTGCCTGACCTGCAAGAGTTCCTGCACTAGTTGCTGTTGGGTCTGTATAATTCTGATCGAGCGACCCTGATGTTCCACCCGCAGGCAAGAAGTTCTCGATTGATGCTGAAGTTGTGAAAATAGCTTTGTAACCAGTTGCATCACCAATGACCAATCCACTGGGGAATGTGGAAGCGAAATTCGCATCCCTATAGGTTCCAGGATTATTTCCTGAAGCGGATGAACCCCACCCACCTTGAGTTTGTGTCCTGAAACCTCCTTCGGTGGGTGTGTAAATTGTCACTGTAGCATCATCGGTTGCGTAATAAGCGTCTCCCGTGTCTTCTTTGTATAGCGTCGCAATATTGTGAAGAGAATACGGTGAATTTTGGAAGTTTGCTGAGTCATTAGTTATATCGACTGGATAGTGAAAAGCTGCTTCGCCATTACCATCTAAATTGCTGCTATCGATATGTACTCTCCAGGTAAGAGGCGTGCTCACAACAGTAAACCCGTGCAGCTTGAATTCGTTTAGATTAGTGAACTCATCCACAAGATATGCACTTTCATTAAGATAATCTGTGGAAGTTGGGCTTTCGGGAATATCAGATGTACTGCTGTCTGTGTCTGAATAATCAGTCACAGCTGTTCCGGTAGCGATTACAGTTACTGATACTGGACTGCTCAAAGAGGATCTAACAAAGGTGAATGTCCTATCAACTGATTCGCCCGGGTTTAGACTGACTGAATCTGAGGCTGAAATCAATGTCTTTGTTTCCCCGTCAAATTCAACCTCCAGAAGCACTTCAGTAAGAGGCAAATCACCAACATTTGTAGCAGTAGCAATGCCAGTGATACTGTAAGTGGCGGTTCCTGTTGTTTGACCTTCTATACGGGAAACAATTAACGAATAATCGAAACTGGCAGTTTGGCCATCTGCAAGAGTTGCATGTTCCGGCTCAACTGATTTTTCCAGATCCCATTCATATGGAATCTCGTTTGTCCAAAGAACTTCATGAGTTACTGATGCGTCTATCGAACCGGTTTCTACACTTGGATCCGGAACAATTATTACTACAGTTTGTGAGTCGTCTTTTTTCTCCTTTGTGTCTTTCTCAGTGAGTGTAGCATTGTTTGTCAAGAAATAAGTGCCTTGAGCCGCTTCGATATTTTCTATCCTAATGCTGTAAACGTATTTAGTGTTGGTACTTATATCTGTGGGCCAGGAGGGGTGATTCACAATATCAGTTATGCTAAAACCGGTTACCAAATTTCCGATTTCATCTTCGATATTGTCCAATAGATCATCTACACTCGCTTCTTCATCGTACTTCTTTGTGATGTTTGGATAATGAGGTCCCGAATGATTACTTGTGTCCTGCGTGGGCAAAGAACCATCTGCTTTGACATAAGCGGTGACCCTGTAGAACTTGCCTTCTATAGGTGTAAAACCAGGTATTGAGAAAGGATATGTATGTTCTTCACCACTAGAGAAGGAGTTCTTGGAAGAAGTGTCAACCGAGACTGTAGCTCCTTCTGTACTCCAATCGCTACCATTAATACTTGATTCAAGCTGCACATGGATTTTCAGGTTATCAGCCGTAGTAATTCCCGTGCTGGTAAACAAGACTTCCACCTCTCCGGTTAGGCTATGAACATCAGAGCCTGAAGCGACGGGAGTCTCAAGCCTTGTTGCAGAAAGTGTATAGACAAATGTCTGAGAAGCTCCTTGAGTAAGCGTCACGCTATCAGGAAGAACACGCTTTTCGAGCTCCCAATCATACTCAATTTCCCTGTTCCACACAATTTCGTGCGTTGTGGTGGCTTGAAGGGTTCCTGAATCCTCACTTCCCCCAATCACGATAATCTGCACTATGGCGTCGTCGACTCTCTTATCTTTTGTGTCTGACTCGGTAAGAGTTGCCATGTTTGTCAACCAGTATTCTCCTGCCTGAAGCTGCTCAATGCTTCTAATAGTTACGAAATATGTCTTCGTAGCCAGTGAGGTGTCGGCAATATTCCATGGCCAACCCGCACTAGAATGATTCAAAACTTCAAAACCCGTAGGAGGGAACGGTTGATCTTCAACTGTGGCATTAGCATCCAAAGGTTGCATTTCAGCGGGTTTGGGCATCAAGAAAGTCTCATACACAAATGTTGTAGGGAAATTATCCGAAGTTATCTTCATCGATACCCTAAAATAATCTCCTTCATTACCACTGAATGAAAAAGAAAAGGGAACACTTTTGTATCCAGGATCAATGTCCCCGAGGCTTCTCATTTTCGGGCTGCCGATATCCTGCCATGTCGCCCCAACCGACTTCTGTAGCTGCAGTTCCACCTGAACGTTCTTGGCAGTTGCATCGCCTGAATTAAGAACGCCGGCTGAACCAGAGATTGAAAAAGTTGTGCCTTCCTTGAGAGGCAGCCTCTTTGCCTCAAGAATGTATTCAATCTGCTTCTCAGTTCCACTGCTCGAGGGGAAATTGGGAACTACTGTTGGACTTGCCGTTTTCGTCAGTATCCAGTCATATTCTCCTGATTTGCTTCCTTTAGCATCTCCATCGATGAATCCATTCAGCCAGGGATCTTTCTGCCCATTCTCGTTGAAATAGGTAACGTGGAACTTGCATACTCCATGTTCATATTTGAAAAGTTTGGAACTGAAGACGTTTTCCTCCACTTCCTTTTCCAGAAAAAGATGAACGCCAAAGTAAAAAACCGTTGTATCTTCTTGAATGAAAGACTCTAAACTTTTTCTGTAAGTAAAGTTAGCCGACTTGGGATTGACAATTACGTGATCATCAAGATCATCCTTTTCAAGTTCACCATCACCGTTTTTGTCCAGTCCTTGCACGCTCAGTGAATAACCAAGCCACAGTTCCGTTAACATCCAATCACTCTCGAAAGTGTGATTTACAACTAACTCTTTTGTATCATAGTCAACCCAGTAAGTCATCTTACCAATGAATTCACCGTCAACTTCTACAAACGAATCTGGAGATCGAATGAAGAAAACATATTCTCCAGAATCTTCCTGAGTCAAGAAAATGATTTCTTGCGTGTATTCCACAATTCCAAGATCTATAACCTCTACTTTCTTCTGAGGCTGAAAACAACTGCTCAAGAACACCGCCAAAAGTAAAATTGCCGTTGAGAACAAAAAAAGCCTTTTCATTACAACACCTCCCTAAGAAACGAAAACCCACCCCAAAAATGACAAGCTAATCGGTCGATCAAAGTTATCTAGTCTCATTCTATATCATTGGGGGAAGAAAATCATACGAACGATACACTTTAATAGGTAATTTTACAGTTACTCAAAGATGAATGGGACATTAAGATCATTTTGATTTGAAAAACACGTCCTTTTCTCGGTAAAATGAGGTAATGGTTACTTTTAGCGCCACACAGTGCCATCTATGCAATTTGCGAGTAGTCCTCAATGAGATGATCGGTGAGAAAAGAATAACGGTTAATCGCACACATCGTCAGCATGTAATAAACAATCGATGGACATAATCTAATACTACAATATGAACATATGACTTTGTGATAGATTGCATAAGCTGATTTCAGCAGCTCAGTATAGAAGATTGTTGACTTAATGATGGAGAACATTATAGCGATTTCCCGTTATCGAACTGCAGAATGTTGGTATCGTTTTTGTCAGTCTTAGTGTGTTATTTCACGTTATTCAGCGAATGAAAAAGGCAAGTATCTTAGCTAATTCTCAATGAATAATAGTGAGATTCTAGAGAAGCTTTCATCGAGCGGAATAAATACCGAAAAGGGCAATATCAATCAAACCAGATCCAACTGAATCGTCATTATCGAAGTCGCAAAGAGTTGAAAGCATATCCCAGGTTTCGTCACCATATTTTGTGAAGTACTTCTCGAAGAAGATTTGATGATCAGACCCATCGAATAGTCCATCATTGTTGATATCTGCAGGATTGGTTTTACTGTCGATGAAACTCTCCATAAGACTACCGTCAGAATACTCAACGGTTAGAAACGCGCTCTCAAGAATCGATGCCTTTGAGTTCCCACTAGACAAAATGGTAACAACTGCTCCTGGAAAGAATTCATCCGATTTAACAGAAATCAGTGAAAGCTTTATCTGAACGCCGTCGGCAGAGCTAGCTATTTCTCTTCGAGTTTCATCAAACCTTTCACTGACTATGATTTCATCAATCTGGACACCGTCCAATTCTAATGACAGCAGGACAGAAGCGATTGGTGTTTCAGTTTCGATAAGCTTGAGAGCCAAAATTCCATTTCCGTTTCCACTAATAACCGTATCGAACAACACGAATTCCGTCTTCCTTGAGCCCAAATCAAAATGGATCTCATTGTCGCGATGGGAAATCGATAAAAGCTCTAGTCCACTTAGAGATTCATCATACCAGTTTGAGTTAGGGGTTGTTTCTGAGCCGAATGATAAGTTATTTGATGAACCAGGATAAGGGTCGCCGTCGTCTCCCCTGTTCTCGCGCGATGAGGGATCCATCAGGTCATCCCTTCCGTCGGCTTGAACCAGATAGACCTGCTTGCGCTCTCCGCTATTCCCGTAAACGGCATCGTCGATATGATATATGAGGAGACCTTCTCCCGGGAGGGCGTAGTCAAAACCGAATTTCGTTCTATTTTCGATGAGGAAGTATTCCTCCGGTCTGCCAATATTAGAGAACTTAAGAAGCCTGCCACCGATCTTCACATCTTCGAGAAAGAAATCTCCAGAAAGTCTAGAAATCTCTAGCGGTTCAAACCAGCCCAGTTTCGCCTTGGACCAAGCCGAGAAGTGGGCGGGCATATCCCCCGGTCTATCAACATAGTTCCAGCAACCGTAAGCCATCATTCCCCAGTATCCGATTCCCCACGTTGCCTCGGAATAGTCATAGAGGTCTGGCAGGCCAAAAAGATGACCTGTCTCATGTGCCATTACCCCAATTGTCGCAATTCCTTTAACGGGATCTCCCCCATTCTCCCTCGGCCAGTCAACCCTCTCCGGCTGAATTGTGAAGAGATCTGCGGTTACTCCATCATTCGTCTCGTAATCGAACAATCTCGACTGAAAAGACCAGATATCTAGCTGATCTACAGAGAGTTCTCTCCCCATTCCCTCGTGAATAACGATTATCATATCGACAACCCCATCATCATTATTGTCATAAAGGGAGAAGTCGATATCCTTGTCGGCTTTTGAAATAGCTTCCCTCACGAGTTCGAATTCATTTTGTGAATAATAGGCCTTTGATTTATCGGCAGTGTACCAGCCGTATACTTCTCCTGACAGATCAACTGAACCGTTAGACACTTCACTATAATAGTCTCTCATAGAACCAAAAGGAGCGAGCTCAGGGTATGATGAGAAGATTATCTCTTCAAAGTCTTTTACATGATAAGTATGGGGGTAATCGGGGTAGTCAATCAGTATCACCGGTATTTTGATAGTCCCTTCTGTAGACACCGCGGCGTCTCGAAATTCAGGACCACTCTGTGTACTAAACTTCAGTGATTCGAGAAGCTGCCGGGGTCCAAACGAGGGAATGCCAATAGGCTGGTCTATCCCTTTCAGGAGATCTGATCTCTGTATCTCACCACCGACAACGACTCCATAATGCCAGAAACGGCTTTGAGGATCTTGCTTAAGAGGTCTTCCGTATAGATCCAGGATAAAGTTTCGATACTCATCGCCATACTGTCTGAATTCGATTCGAGTGCCGTCAGGTTGATAAGCTGTAATCACTCCACCGAAACTGGGCGCTCCAATGAGAACCGCCGAAAAAAGAACAGTGGCGATCATGCATAGAAGGGTGAATCTGCCGATCATCTGACGGCCACCTCAAGAGTTGGTGAAAGTGTCTCAATATTCACAGTCGATAGATCATTATCCAGAGCGTAATTCGAAATGATACTCAAACTGCCGTTCTCACTGGCGCTAAATATAATTTCAATAAAAAAATCCTTTCTGACTTCTTCTTGCTCATCGTAAGGGAAAGCCCCGTGAATAATTACCATTGACTGGATATGGCTTCCAGCAATCAAGGTCAAGCAATCCAGATTTGATTCTACGTCCGTTATCTCGACTCCTCCAGAGGCTTCTAGCACTATTTCGAAAACATAGACCTTTTCAAAATTCTTTGCAATTAGTCTGGTTGAAGAACTTGAACCTTCTTGGACTGTGATAATCGATCTCTCAAAAGCTAATTCAACTTCTTCCGACGGCTTCTTTACAAACCAGCAGCCGGAGGTCAGCAGCAAAAGCGCAGTTAAGAGGACGAAAAGGCGAAAAACATTATTGAATTTCTTTAAGTATTTGCTCGCAAATGACTCACTACACATAGGATAATTATACATTATTAGATGAGGTTATCCCGATCACCGTAAAAGAAAGAGTGTGAATCACGAAGGACTTGGTATGGCAAGTAATTAAGATGCGTATTAAGCTAATCCTGTCGTGGTTCTAATGTGAATTTTCCTTTAGCGTAGATCCTGAATTCCAAATTGAAGGGACTTCAGTTGAACCCTTTAATAATATTTGTAAGACTTGGTGAAACCATAATGAAACGATTCATGAGCCGGCCAGCGCAGAAGATTGCGATTGACGAGTTGAAGACTGTCATTAGTTAAAGGCCAAATCAAGCTCTCCTTGGTGTATAATAATTCTCATGAAGGTTATTCGAAGCGATGATTTGCTCTTAGAAGAAGTGGTTCACAGTAGATCTCGTAATTCAAATGAGGCTTTGACTCGCTTGAAGAAGCGGTTTGCTCCTTGAAATAGTTTGACATCTGGTTATTAGAAATGGTACAATATTCTCGATTCATCTTGTTTCTAGCGGTTTGAATGTGGTATATAATATTTGAGGTCTTTTGTTTGTTCGCGAAACCCATTGTTACCTGTTCGTCTGTTCGGGATCGTTCAAAGCGTTTTTTAGGTATATATGAGTCTCTATATGTTCTTTAGCAAATACTTTTCACAACCAAACGCCTTATAGGGGGTGTGTGCAGTGGCAAAGAAACTCTTGAAATTAACCACATTGCTGGCTATTCTTCTCCTCGTGTTCATGCTGACTGGTTGTCCCAAACCACCAGTGGAATACACGTTGACGATTGAGAAGACTGGCTCTGGCGATGGAACCGTTAATGCCGATCCTGAACCCAATACAAGCGGCAAGTACACAGCGGGAACAGATGTAACACTGACCGCTGAAGCCGATGCAGGATCGCAATTTGTCAAGTGGATAATCGGTGAAACAGAGGAAACAGGAAATCCTTTAGTAGTCAAGATGGACGCCGACAAAACTGTTGAAGCGGTCTTTGAGGAAGTAACTGGCGTGCAATTTACCCTTACGGTTGCTAAAGCTGGAGATGGCGATGGTACCGTTACTCCGCCAGTGGGACCCCACGAGTATGACGAAGGGAAAGTAGTGACGCTAATTGCTGAAGCCGACGAGAACAGCGTCTTTGACAAATGGGTTGTTGATGGTGTCGAGTTTGAAGATGCTACAGTCATCGCAACGATGACAAAAGACATTCTCGCAACCGCTCACTTCGATCCCAAACCCGATGTTTTGCCTGAGATCATTCTTGAGTGGACATTGGGAGATCTCATGGTTCTTGGAGCACCTTGTGCTGCACCTGAAGACGGTCTCGGCTTTCAGTATCTGGTAGGCGACTCAGACAGCTCTTTGACGGAAGCGTCCTGGAGCATAGTAAAAGGTGAGGAAGTCGTTTACGGGCCGATAGCAATTCCTTCTTCAAGATTCTACAATTCCTGGACTGGCGCTATTACTGCAGCAATGCTTGGTGCGGATCCAGTTGGTGGAATCTATTCGCTGACGATGACTGCAACGAAGACCGGTGGAATCTCTAAGACTGAGAAAATCGATTTCTATGTCCACACTGATGAAGCGGCAATTGACGGGGTCGATTTCGCCGGTGAGATAGTCTTGTTCGAAGGAACAGCTATTTTGACTGGTGATGAGGCTACTCTTGAAGCAACAATAACTCTAGACTCTAAGGTAAGAGTTAGAATCTACGCTTATGAAGGCGAATGGGATTGTGAATGTGTGGATAACGCACTTCTTTACGATGGATTCTTAACTAGAGAAGCTTCGTCAACTGAGAAAGAGACGTTTGAGCTTGATCTCACTAAGCTCAAGTCGGGCGTTAATTACGATAAGCTAAGGATTATTGTCTACAACGAAATTTGCGGGACGATGCCATGTAACTACTGTCCAGATGATGAAAAAGACATCGATCTAGTTTTCGACAAAACAGTCACGCTGGACTGTGAACCCTGTACTTGTGCACCTTGTACTCCGTGCTGGAACGGCGAGTTTAACCCCGGTGTGAGAATAATGAATCTGTTGTTCAAAGACAGCGATTTCTTTGATGTCTCTGCTACAATAAACGGGGAGACTATTCCTGCAACCCTTATTGAAGCTCCGGTTGAAGACGGAGATGATCTGGTAATAAGAGCAATTATTCGCGAGGAAGACTTCCCAGAGCTTGCTGGTGATGCTCTTCTAATATGGACTGTAACCACGGTAACAGGTCAAAGTGTTGTAGTAGAGTGTGACGAGGACTTTGACTTCATACCACCTGAAGTTGATATCCTTCTTGAATGTGACTGTGATGCAACTACTACTGTAGTTCCGATCCTGTTCACGGATGAAGCCGGTCTGAAGGAAGCCAACGTTTGGTTTGGTGAATCGGTTTCTGGATTAATCAAGAAAGTCACGTTTGATGCAACACCGACGGGTGAATCTACGACCACATTCACTTCTGGTTTCACTTCAGGATGGGAGTTTCCCGCGACTGGCATGATATACGATGTTATTGCGACCATTGAACTTGATCCTGCCAAGATCGTAAGCCCGACGCTCGGCGGCAGCTACACTGTCTATGCAGATGCAGAAGACACATCATGCAACATAAGCGATGTGGCAATGGAAACCTGTGCGATAGACTTCGTGGCTCCAACTATAACGTACTTTGGCCTTGATTGCGTTGGAACTGATTGCGATCTGTGTGAAGCAACACAGACAACTCTTGTTTGGCACATAAGAGATGTCAACTTTGACTATGCAGAGATAAGTGTAAACTACGGAAATCTCTGTTCTGATGGTCAGTGTGGCAACACATTTATAACCGAATCTAAGGACGGAACGGTACTCTGGGAATTCCCGTTTGCAGATTGCAGAGAGATAACTGCCACAATCAAAGCAGTAGATGACTGTGAGAACGAGAGTTCTAAGACAATTAAGTTCGACGTTGACAACGTTCCTCCAGAGCTCGATCTCGAATGGTGCGTCGAACCTGAAACGTGTGACGCGACGTTTGCAAGATTTAGCTGGACGATGGACGATCCTTGCACTCCTACTGTTTATTTCGATACGTGGATTCCGATTGGAGAGCTTGACTATGTGGTCATGGAGAATGGCAAGGAAGTGTTGTATCCTTATACACCTGATGGAACGACCACAAAGAGTGGAATAATTCAGTGGAGCTGGGAGAACTGTTTCTTTGATTGTACAGAACTTACGATTTTCGCAGAGGCTGTAGATTTCAGATGTGAGAACTCCACAGAAGCGAGTTTGACAACAGACGTCGCGCTTGATTTCCTTCCTCCAGAGGCTCATCTATTCCTTGGAGAAAGTCAGGCAAAATACGCATGGGAGGCTTACGAAAACGAAACGAATATTGGTTCTCCGGATTGTGACGCGACTTGCCTCTGGGTGAACTGGATAGTTTTCGAGGACTGCTTGGAGTCGATAGAGATCTGGTCTAACTACCCGTCCGTATGTGAAACTGGCGGAACTGGAGAATATCTGGAAGACGAGTATTTGCTTTTTGCGTGGCCTGAGATGAATGCACCAACTGGAAGTGGTTGGAGATGGTATTCTTGTGGTGATGAAAATGAAACAGCAGCTACGATACAAGCTGCTGAAGGACTGGATGGCGATAATGGCTTTGGTTACTATTATCCAGCTAAATACTACTGGGGATCCATAAAAGTCTGCCTTCCGTCCAATCTCGACTGCGAAGACTTCGTAGCAACTATCACAGCAGTGCAGACATGTAAGCCTGACATCGATGAACCAGAGACCTACACTTCTGTTGATGACGATAATGCTCTTATCGACAGAAAGGCGCCAGAGATTCTCACGTTCGATTGGTTGACCGTTCCGACTGCTTGCGCTACGGAAGCAACCGTAACAATAGAGGCATACGACGGTTCATTCATTGGCAAGAGTTCTGTGGATGCTTACATCGAAGGTGAAATGGTATATGAAGACGGAGAGGTGGTCCCATTCGGCGGAGAGACAGTTCTTCTGACAATTGACCCAGTGACTGGTATTGCAACAGGTACTTACTGGAACACATATGATCAGATTAACTGCGCAACAATAGTAGCAACGCTAACTGTTGGTGATATTTGCTGCGATGGTGTAGATCCGAATCTGTCTGTTCAGAGACTTGAGATCGACATCGACAACGTAAAACCCAATGTGAATGATTTCTACTTCGCATCCGAAGCTAACTCTAGTGATGAGTTGTCAGATGTTTCCGGTGATGGATGGACAATGGATGTAGATGAGACTACTCATGCTTCGTTGACAGCGTGTGGCACTGACTTCGTTTACCTTTACTGGGATGCGGACGACATTACAGGAGACTCTACTGGCTGCTATGCAGGTGTAGAGATCCTCATGGAGCATGGCGATGGAACAGTAGATGTATTTGAGTCCCCCGCAGCGACTGGAACAGTTAAGTGGGAGTTTGGCGAAGTTGCAGGTGATACATTGCTGGCAACGATTACAGCACAGCAGGAAAACGGGTGCCTGGAAAGCGATCCTGCGACCGTAAGCGCTTACGTGAGCAATGTTGGACCGCAGTTTGTTGCGCTCCGCTTCCAAGTTCCTTACGATCCGCCACTCGCTCCTCCAGTTCTTGGTACCATTTGGGTTGACTTCAACGTCCCAATTGACACTTCAGAAGCAACCGCCAACATCTGGAGATGGGACGACCTGAGCGAAACATGGATGCTTGAGACGTATGTTGATGGAAATCCATGGATATGGGATAAAGGCATCACTGGTGACGATAATGTAGACTTGAAGAGAGCACAGTTAGTAAACGTTGATGGCACTATCGGTTATCCCATAGTTCTTGATGGACTTTACAAGCTGGAGCTTTACTCGATTAAGTCTGTAGCTGGGGCTTGTGAGGGAATATACATCGATCCGCTTGTGCGAACAGGTACTGGACGAATTACAGCTCCTGAGTTTTGATTAATAGGATTTTGCTCTAGACAAATGGAGACCCTCTTTAGCGAGGGTCTCCATTTTGTATGGTATTGGAATGGAGCGGAGCTTTGACAATGTGCCGACTAGGAAGATACGGTATTTCAAAAAAGAAGTTTTTCTAGTTTTCGCTTGAATATAATCAAGAGTTCGTAGGCGACAAGAGAGCCTACCTGTATTCAGAAGTATTGTATAATTGATTGTCTCTAATCCTTAAGATAGGGGGATTCCGGACTTGAATTCAAAATCATTTTGTCTAATGGTATTGTGTGTTGTTTCAGTAGTGTTGTCAGGATGCTTTGGGGGTTTTTTGGCACCGCTGAATCTCGAGATTCCTGATCAAAGGATACTTGCAGGGGAAGCTTTGCACTTGAACCTCAAGCAGTTTGTCGATTGCAAAGAGAGCGACGATCTTGTTTTCCGAATTGTCTCTGGAGTCGGCATTATCTGCGAAGATGTTTACAGTTATCTCCCCGCTTTGGATGAGAGCGGGCTGTACGAGGTTCAGATATCCGTGAATGACAGCAAAGATAGAGAATCGAGTTGCGTTTTCGAGATCATGGTTGACCCCATTTATTGCGATATCACTTTGAACGCTTCACCCCTTGAAGGCGGAGTTATATCTGGAGGAGGGATCTTTCAATACGGAGACATGGATACGGTTCAAGCAACTCCAAGTCAAGGATATAGTTTCACGGGATGGTATGAGGGAAACGACTGTTTGGCTTCGACGACTACGTTCACCTTCTTTGTAGAAAGAGACGCGACATTAGTGGCTTGCTTCTTTGAGGAGAAATATCACGTCATTAGAGAAGTAAATGGAAATGGGAGCATTGAAATATCTCCCGATAAAGAGACATACTCTTTTGGAGAGAAGATTGTATTGACAGCCCATCCCTCTTATGGCTGGAAGTTTTCGGAATGGGTGGTTGATGGTAATCGCTTTACCGATGAATCGATCGTAGTAGTAGTGGACGGTGACAAATCAGTATGTGCATCATTTGAACGAGAAGAGTTTGCTCTAAACATCTCGATAAGTGGAAATGGTAGCGTCTCCTGTTCACCTGCCTCTTCCGGTTGTGTATATGAGTATGAGACGCTTGTAGAGATTATGTCTATACCATCCGCAGGATGGGAATTTGAGATGTGGCAAGGAGATCTAGACGGATTAGATAATCCGGGAAAAATTATCATGGACTCGGAGAAACACGTGACAGCTGTTTTCGTCAAAAGGGAGTATCTGGTCGAGGTTACTGCGGACCCACCTGCCGGGGGAGTAGTCGAAGGTGGTGGTTGTTATTTTAGTGGAAGCGAAGTTGAGATTGTGGCGGTTCCAAATTCCGGATATCGGTTCAAGGAGTGGAGCGAAAATGGTGCAACGTTCTCTAGAGAAAACAAGATAAATATAATAGTATTGCGCAATTTCGAGCTTACTGCGCATTTTGAGGTGGATAATGCCGTTCCTGTCGTCGAAAAGCTCAATGGTCCCGAAGGAAAGGTTGAGAAAAGCAAGGTAGGGTTTGTGTGGAATGGAACTGACCCCGATGGGTTTATTGAAAGATATGAGTACAGAGAAGATGGAGGAGACTGGATAGACATTGGCACCAAGACTTATTTCAACTGGAGCGGGTACTCGGAGGGGCCGCACACCTTTGAAGTAAGAGCCCGGGACAATCAAGGCGCTTATTCCGAGACGGTAGGCTGGAGTTTCGTTTACGTTCCTGCTTATACTGAACAAGGGGCATTCAAAGTAGCAAACTCATGGGGAACTGGCGGGTGGGAAAGCATTCCTGATGGGTTCATATTCATTACGTATGAAGCTATGAAGCAGAATGAAGTTCTTTGTTTTGTTTTGGATCCCAGAGACAACTATGAGCCCAGGGCGATTGCTGTCTTCGAAATCTCTCATCCACTGAGAGAAGAATGCAAGATCTGGGTAGGGGTAGGTGATCCAGCTAATCCGTTAAAACTCAAGAGCTTCGATGATTTCTATTATCGTGGTGGTGGTTGGCCGTATCCAGCCAACAAGATGGTCCTTGATATCACCGAGTTGTTGCCATTCGATGAGAACATAGTTTTTCTCAAAGTCTTTGATGGAGGTTCAATGTCTACCGGAGTTATAGGTCATTTCTCCGTCGAGGTATATGACAACTATCCTTCTGGATCTCCTGTTCAGGTATTCTCTGCTGTCGAGACTCCAAAGGATACTATGAACGGTTCGTATGTTAGCGTAAGCATAAACGATGTCTCGGTCTCATCTACGAGTATTGGCTGTTCCTTTGCATCTCCAGGACTCCCGACTTCTCTTCTTTTGAAAATGAAGGAGACGCTTGGGACCTATGAAGAAGGTGTCGACTACAACGAGATAATCGAAGGACATGGAACAGGTTTGAGGCCTCCATCGGAAGAAGAATGGCGAGCGATCGAGAGTTCTTGGCATGAAATTGAGGGCTTTTCACCTCAAGACGGACTGCCTTATTTAGTTGACCATTCAAGCTCGGTGTACTTTCCACCTATAGGAAATCAAGGAAGCGAAGGTTCTTGTGTCGCCTTCTCTCTGGGTTACTATACATCGACATTCTATGAGGCCCGTGACAGAAACTGGAATCTCTCTGGGGCTGCCTGGGAGGGGGGCTTCTATGGGGCTCCTTCAGACTCATATCAAGACAGAATATTCAGCCCTGATTTTGTCTATCACCAGATAAATGGAGGTAGAGACACGGGCTGTTCATATGTTGATGCGATAAATCTCATCGCTAGACTTGGAATATGTAGCTGGAGAAGGATGCCATACAGTGTAAGCGATCACACCTCATGGCCATTAGAGAATGCTTGGAGGGAGGCACCAAGGTATAGAAGCCGCAATGAGACTGTGGGAGTGGTTTCTGTCGAGGATGATGAGGATATCAATGCCCTCAAGTTATACATTAGCTCGGGCTATTTGATCTCGATTTCAATAGATGCCAGCAAGTATGCTTATCTGACGGCAAACGATGTGTGGAACACGAAAAACTATACGAACCCAAACACAAATCACGCAAATACTATCGTGGGATATGACGACACTTTTGACGGCACCGAGTAGAAATTCGAAAAGTTTCTCTTTGAAGATTTCTGAGTGTCTTGGCTCATTCCTGAATACTTTAGGAACTAGCGATGCCTCTCGCTGAGATTATTTGGAACCTGAGAAAAAATAAGTTTTCCAGGTAATAGTCTGGTTGTATCAGTCTAGATCACAGGGCTTTGTTCCGGGTTTTAAGATTGCTGGTTTTTTGGGCGATTACTTGAGCGTGATTCTACACAGAACCTGACAGCTTAGAAGAATGATTCAGTACATTTAGCAGACAGATACAATCTTCGCAAATCCTATTCCGTACAAATCCGAAGGTCATTGTGAGTATAATCACAAACATGATATAATCTTTTAAAGTCCCTCAAGGAGTGATGCTCATGCTTGACCGCAAGTCCCTTAAAAGTGTTTGCCTAGTCTTCTTTGTCCTGATTTTGATAGCGTTTTCTTCGTGCAGCGGCTCGAAACCGCCTGAGATTGTCATTCCTGATCAGAGCGTGAGACAGTATCAATTGCTTCAAGTTGATCTTTCAAGCTTTGTTTCAGACAGCGAGAGCGACCTCCTATTTTCTCTGCAGGAAGGTCCGGGAAGAATTGTGGGATCAGTCTATGAGCTTGTGCCCGAATCAGATCTGTCTGGTCGTGCTCGGGTTTCACTTCTGATAAGAGACAATAAAGGTAATGACTTCAGCTCGGCTTTCTTCGTGAACATTTTTGAAGGGCAGCTTCCTGACAATTCAAAAGCAAGACTGGATTTCGTTGTTCCTCAACAGTATGCTGAAGTGGGGGATGTTATTAGATTGGGCCTCCCTGGATTTAGATTGGCGTCTGATGATCTGGAGTTTGAGATTATTGAAGCTAATGCTTCTCTGAATGCGTTTGTAGAGGACGGAGTACTTACTCTTAAGCCGTCAGACGACGCTGTCGGTGAGGATGCTTTGCTAATAAGGGCATCTGATGGTGAGGATTCAGTCGAATTCAAAGTACCCTATTTTGTTAGAAGAAGAAATCTTTCCCCAACTCTCAGTATAGGTGATCAGTCTGTTGTCGAGGGGGACTCTGTGAGGGTTGATCTTTCCCAGTTTGCAAGGGATCCCGATGGTGAGATCGTGAAATATGAGGTCCTCGGCGGGCCGGGAACGGTTAGCGACGAAGGTATATACATACTGACCGCCCCTTACGGATCGAGCGGAACGCATACAGTAACAGTAGAGGTAGAGGATGACAGGGGAGGTCTTGGTCGCGGATCATTCAGAGTGCATGTAATGCCTGCAGACTCATCTGAGAGGAGGACGCTCATCGTTGGGGGCGAGGAAGCCCTGTACACTTCGATTCAGGCTGCGATTGATCAGTCAAGGGACGGCGATGTCGTGCTTGTAATGCCCGGTGAATACTGTGAAAACCTGATCCTTGACAAGGCAATAGAGCTTAGAGGATCATCCCGAGACAGTGTCTTACTGAGAGGTCAAAATCAGAATGCTCCTGTAATAATGGTCAGGACGGGGAATGGGTTCATGATTTCTGGAATGACTGTTGAAAGCAACTTAACAACGATTCAGGTTTCAAGAATCACCGGGACAATAGTTGACTGTCATGTTGTGGGCGGTCGCTTTGCTGTTTCATATAGCAGTATTGACAGTTCTACTCTAATAGTAAAGAATTGCTCATTCTCCTCTCTGCCTGATGCTGAAGGGGAAATAAACTCTCGATTGACTGGTCTTTATGCATACGGCAGCGGGAGCGTAAGAATTGAAGGGTGTGATTTTATCAGATCGGGTACGGGTATATATATTACAAATGACGTCAAATACGAGATTGTCGAAAGTGTCTTCAGGGAGAACAGAATAGCTGTTTCTGTTGCTGGCAATACTAACGGGCATATTTCCAATAATAAGTTCACAGGGAATGTTGAAAATGGTCTGCTTATTAGTTCAGTTGGAGTCACTGAAGTGAGTAACAATATGTTCTATAAAAATGTTATTCACGGACTCGACCTATATTTGAGTATGTGCACGGACTGTGGTTGTGGTGGGAAGGTTTTCAAGGGCACTGTAACTGGTGGGGGAAATATTTTTGATAGCACGGAAGGAATCTGCCCGCAGAGCCATACGTGGCCTGAGAATTTCTACGTGGTTGATGAGCTTCTAGGAAGGTCTGCAACAGAGATGAATCAGGGGTCGGATTGAATTGTCTAAGATCGCGTTTGGCAGATGGCTAGCAATCCTTGCAGTCTTGACGTTTCTCTCAGCCAACTGTGTGGGAGCGATCGAGATAGACTTTTTCGGGGTTGCGACATGTCAGGAATGTTTTGAAGCCGAGATGATGATCGAGAGCCTTAAGTATGAAGTAGAGGATGAGGTTGTTCTCAACAAGTTCATGCTTAGCGAGGCAGAGAATCAGGAGCTCAAGCTGAAGTACGCGAAGGTGTACGGGGTATCTGAAAGTGAACTCGATCTTTACCCAATGATATTCATTGGAAAAGATGCCTTTACCCCGTTAAATACCACTCCTGACAGTGTGCTGGAAAGTATGATCAACTACTCTCAGGAAGAGCGAGAAACAAAACTTCGGGAGATAGAGGCCCTAGGTGATGATGTCACCCACAGGCTGAACGATAGATACGAGCAGTTCAGCCTCTTCGTCGTTCTCGGGGCCGGTCTGATTGACGGAATAAATCCGTGTGCGTTTGTTGTTCTCATTTTCCTTGTCTCGTATCTTTATTACGTTGGAAGAGGGAGAAACGAGATTCTAATTGCGGGAATATTCTTTGCCGTGGGGATCTTTGCGGCCTATCTCGCCATGGGAACCGGTCTTCTGGGAGCTGTGGGATACGTCGAGAGCATTTCCAAGGTGTTCCAGCTAATCTTCTATCCCGCTATGGCTATCTTCACAGGGCTACTCGCCGTACTTTCGGTCGTTGATTTCTACAGGATGAGATACAGGAACAAGAAGGCGATCCTTGAGCTTACTCCTGGTTTGAAAAAGAAGACACACGAGATTATTAGAAAGAACGCGAGGGCGAAGACCATATGGATCGCATCGCTCGTAACTGGAATTCTCGTTTCTTTTGTAGAGTTCATGTGCACCGGTCAGGTTTACCTTCCCACGATCGTCTATATCATAAACAGCTCCGGCGTAACTGGAAGGGCGCTGGGATTCCTTGTTGCTTACAATCTAGGCTTCACAGTTCCGATAATTGCAATCACGCTGATAGCTTACTTCAGCTCGTCGACGAAGAGGATTCAGGAGTTCATGACGTCCACGCAGGCCGCAGCGAAGATAAAACTGCTAATGGGAGCTCTGTTCACAGTTTTCTTCGTAATAATGCTAAATATCACCCTGAAGACGTTTAGTCTGATATGATCTAGATAACCATACGGATCCCGTATAGATTGAAGAGATTCTGATCTCAAACGTTGGTGAGCATTAGATCTTTTTCTAAGCAGAACAGATTGTCTACACTTCTTGCGAAGATTCAACTATGAAAAAACAAGGGGCATTTTGCCCCTTGTTCAAAATGATCATGATCGATTTCTCAGCAGAAACCTACCGACTGTATTATTCGTCGTCCTCTTCGTCGTCAGAGACATCTTCAAGGTCCTCTAAAGAAGTATCGTCTTCCTCGCTGGAAACTTTAACGGCTTCTTCTTCGGTAGTCACTTTCTTCGATTCGATTGCAGCCGCTTCGAGGCCCTCGCGACCCTCGAGGATTGCGTCTGCCATCGTATGTACTATTAGCTGGATCGCTCTTATGGCATCGTCGTTTCCCGGGATGATGAAGTCGATTACGTCAGGGTCGCAATTAGTATCAGCGATTCCGATTACTTTTATTCCCAGTTTGTTTGCTTCGGCGACGGCAATCTCTTCCTGTTTCGGATCAACGATGAAGATAACGTCGGGAAGCTTCTGCATTTCCTTGACACCGCTGAGGTTTTTTCTCAGTTTGTCGAGTCTCTTGTTTATCATGCTCTGCTCTTTCTTAGGCAGGGCAGAAAGCTTTCCAGACTCTTCCATTTCTTCGAAGTTCTTCAGAGCTTCGATTCTTTTCTTTATCGTGGTGAAGTTCGTTAAAAGACCACCGAGCCAGCGGTTGTTTACGTAGAAAGAGTCGCATCTCTTGGCTTCTTCCTCGACGATCTGCTGAGCCTGTCTTTTCGTACCTACGAACAAGAAGGTAGCCCCTTCCTGAGCGGAGTTTCTGACGAAGTCGTAGGCCTCTTCGATGAGCTTCAAGGTCTTCTGTAAGTCTACGATGTAGATACCCTTTCTTTCACCGTAAATGTAGGGTTTCATCTTGGGGTTCCATCTTCTCGTCCTATGTCCGAAGTGAACTCCGGCCTCGAGAAGCTGCTTCATTGATACTACCGACACAAATACACCTCCGTTTTGGTTTTCCTCCGGCTTCGCCATCGATCGACCCCCGCAATGAGGGCACCGGGACCGAATGCGATTATTGCCGTGTGTTATCCTCGTCTTTGACGAGATCTCTGTATGTGTACCTTGTTGCGTTCAACCATAGGTCCTCGAGAGAATAGAACTCTCTTCCCTTCTTACTGAAAATGTGGACGATGAAATAACCACCGTCAATCACCATCCAGTTGTAACCCTTGCCTTTATCGTAGTAGATAATCTCTACGGCTTCCCTTTCAATGTATTGCAGTATCGCCTCCCGGAGCGAGTCCATATGAGGGTCGGAATTTGCCGTAGTCACCACGAAATAATCTGCAAGGTTTGACACCTTCGAGACATCAAGTATTACTATGTCTTCTCCAAGTTTTTCGTCAATTATCTCAGCAATTTCCTTAACTACTTTATCCAAGATTGATTCCCCCATTATAGACACGTTCTCAGTTCTCCGTCGACCGTCCGCCTAATTCACAAAATTCTCAAGCCCATTTCACTGATCATGAATAGACACTTGCCCACGAACGAATAGCCGAACTTTCTTACTACTCCTGAAGGTCCCTTTGATGGACACAGGACTCATCGAGGAGGTACTCTCTGAAGATCACACTCCCCGGTTCAAGCAGGACTCAGTAGATTTCTTTCGCTTTCATTCCAGAGTAGTAGCTTCAACTCATATGTTTCATACAATCCCTGTTTCATCTATCATGTTACACTAATCGTCAGATTTAACTCTATTCAACTGTGACGCTCTTTGCTAGATTTCTAGGTTTGTCGGGATCAAGTCCCTTCTTGACGGCGATATAGTATGCAAAGAGCTGTAGATAGGGTGACATAACGAGCGGATAAATTGGATCCAGAACTCGCGGTACCTCTATTCGGCTGTTTACCGACTTTGCTACTTCCTTGTCATTCTCGGAGCACAGAGCCAGTACCTTGGCGTCTCTGGCCCGTGTCTCCATGATATTTGAAATCATCTTCGATTTCAGTTCGTCTTCGGGGACAATTGCAAAGACCGGGAAGTCTTTGTCAAGCAACGCAATCGGCCCATGTTTCAGTTCTCCGGCCTGATAACCGCTGGCGTGAATATAGCTTATCTCTTTGAGCTTCAAAGCTCCTTCAAGAGCGGATGCGTAGCTATATCCTCTACCTATGTACATGAAATGCTTATAATCCGAGTGTTCGGCCGCCAATCTCTTACACTGCTCGTCTGCTGTTGGGAGAGTATTTTCGAATACGGTGGGCATTCCTTCCAGCTCGTTTACGATCTTCGGGATGTCGAACCCGCTTCTACCGGCAATGTCGGCAATGGCCGCTCCCAGGAGAAGCAAGACCGCCAGCTGGGCAACATAAGTCTTGGTCGCAGCAACACCTATCTCGGGACCGGCATTTATGTAGATTACCGCATCGCTTTCTCTTGAGATAGTTGACCCAACGACATTTGTAAGGGAAATGATCTTTGTTCCAAGCTTCTTTGCTTTCCTAATGCCCTCAAGAGTGTCTGCCGTCTCTCCGGATTGTGAAATCGCGACCACGAGATCGCTAAACCCTTCCTGCAATCTTCTGTATCGAAATTCTGAAGCGACTTCAACCTCTGCTCTTATTTCTGTATAGTCCTGGAGGAATCTTTGAAAGACCAACCCGGCGTGAAAACTCGTACCACATGCAAGAATAGTGAGCGATCTGGCCTTCTCTATTTCCTCTCTTAGATGCTCGATCTCATTGAAGTTCGGCACGCCACCCCGTATCCTGCCCATCAGGGCATTCCTCAAAGTCTGGGGCTCTTCGAATATCTCCTTGAGCATGAAGTGCTCGTAACCGCTCTTTTCCGCAGAGTCTTCACTCCAGGTTATCTTGGTGGAGGGTTTTCTGACGCTCGTTCCGTCCATTCTGGATATGCTTATGCCTTCCGGGCGAATAACCACGAACTCTCCATCATCGACGAAGTATACGTCTCTTATATACTTCAATAAAGGTGTGACATCTGAGGCGAGAAACCCGCTCTCCCCGGTAGATCCTACAACGAGAGGACTGCCTTTTCTTGCTGCGACAATTACGTCGGGATGATCCTGATGAACTACGCCGATAGCGTAGGCGCCTTCAAGATCCAGCAGAGCATGTCTGACTGCGGAAATTATATCTCCCGAATAGTGTTCTTCGATGAGATGGGCGATAGTCTCTGTATCAGTAACAGATTTAAAAATATGCCCCTTTTTCTCGAGATCGAGACGAAGAACATCGTAGTTCTCAATAATCCCGTTGTGCACAACTGCAATCTTTCCGGTGCAATCCGTATGAGGGTGCGCATTGAAATCGGAGGGGCCTCCGTGAGTAGCCCATCTGGTATGGGCAATACCCTGAATTACATTCGAGTCAAGATCGTCCCCAAGAAGCTTCTCGAGGGATGAAATCATCCCAACGGCCTTCATTACCCTGAGACCGTCACGACTGTTAACTGCGACGCCGGCAGAATCATAACCCCTGTATTCGAGCTTTTTCAAAGCATCGACAAGCTTCCTTATAGTAAGGTCTTTCCCTACCATCCCGACTATTCCGCACAAATCACTTTCCCCCGAGTTTCTCTTCTAGCTTTTTTATCAAGTCGCCTTTCACTCCCTGGTAAGCGACTCTGATTGCATTCTTTATTGCAAGGGCGTTTGAATTTCCATGAGCCTTGACAACCGCTCCCTTGACTCCGAGAATGAATGCCCCGCCGTATTCGCTGGGATCCATCGTTTTTTTCAGTCTTCCGAGCGCACGTTTGAGAAAGAGAGCACCTATAATTCCAAAAAGACCACTTTTCTTGATCTCTTTCTTAAGCGTGGCGGAAATCAACTTGCCCGTTCCTTCCATAGTCTTCATCGCGATATTGCCGTCAAACCCGCTGCAAACTACGACATCAACGTCTCCATAATTTATGTCGCGGCCTTCGACGTTTCCCGCAAAGGAGTCGCCCAGATCATTCTTGAGATAATCAAAGGCAAGTTTCGTGAGTTCCGTTCCCTTCTCCTGCTCTTCTCCGACATTGAGCAGCCCTACCTTCGGTTTTTCTCTCCCTAGGAGTTTCGCGTACTCATAACCCATAGTGCCGAAATCCCTCAAGTGTTCTGCCCTCGCCTCGGCATTTGCTCCCGCATCGATCAGTATGGTGAAGCCATTCTTGGAAGGAACAAGAACCGCAATTGCTCCACGATCGACGCCCTTGATCCTGCCCACGACAAAGAGCGCCGCCGCAAGCACTCCACCGGTGTTACCTGCAGATACCAGAGCATCGGCATTCGCATCTTTTACTTGAATAGCTGCCTTGTATAGAGAAGTCTCTTTTTTTCTGAGCAAAAGAGAAGGTTTCTCCGACATTGGAAAAACCTCTCTGGCATCTACTATTGAAATTCTTGAGGTCTCAGGAGATTCTTTTATCAGAGGTTTGAGATCCTCTTCTCTGCCTACCAGTAATATTTCGAGATCCTGAAACTCCTTCAAAGCAAGAAAGGCACCGTCTACGTTGACCTGAGGAGCATTATCTCCACCAAAGGCATCGAGGGCAATTCTTATGCTTTGCATTTATTACTCACCGATCTCAAGAATCTGTCTTCCTCCATAGTAGCCACAATGTAGACAAACCCTGTGTGGCTGTTTTGGTTCACCGCAGTTTGGGCACGTAGAAACAGCGACCTTTATTGAGCTATACATTTTTGCTCGCTTCAAGTGAGTCCTGCTTCTGCTTCTTTTTTGCTTTGGAACGGCCACGCTAATCCCTCCAATATCTAACTCTTCAATTTTCCCTTAAGCTCAGCTATCGCTTTGTGCCAGCCATCAGGCATTTCTTCCTTCTTCTGGCAAGAATGATTTGGCTCCTCGTTAAGATCCGCTCCGCAAAACGGACAAAGACCTGCACAATCCTTTTTACAGAGAACCTTCTGAGGAACCTCAACAATTATAGCCTCAATTACTCGATCTGACAAGTCCAGGAGATCGCCTTCAAGTGGCAAGAGATTCTCCAAATCATCGCCTGCGCCTTCTCTTACTAGTGGAAGAGAATCCCTTTGCACATATGTTGCCTCAACTGTTCCTTCAACTGGAATGGATACTACTTTCAGACAGCGGGCGCATCTGTCTTCTACGACGGTTTTTACGGAACCGGTAACGATAATCGAATCTTTATCTTTGTAAAGCTCGATGTGCACATCTACGTTGCTCAAGAGCTTGATCTCATCAGTGAAACCCGGATCCAGAACTAAATCTATAGTCTTCTTGAATTCGAAACTGTTGAGATCAACAATCAACTCATGAATCTTAGCCATACAAATCACCTCTGTGCCAGCAAATACTACAGCAAGGGTATTGCAAAACACTCTCGTTTCAATGAAGATAAGAAGAAAATTTCTTCATTCTGGATAGCAGATCTCTAGAGATCAAGTCGATATCGTCGGGACTCCTTTCCAGGGGATCTCCCAGTTTGATTTCGTCCACCTTAGAGAACCTATCTTGTACAAGTATTATATCCGTTGAAAGCCTGGCTGCCTCTGAAGGATCGTGAGTAACCATGATGATGCTGATTTTCCTGCCAGTCCATAATTTCTGAATATCTTCGATGAGCCGATCCTTTATCACGACATCAAGAGAGTTGAAAGGCTCGTCCATGAGAATCAGATCGGGGTTGAATGCGAGTGCTCTTGCGATATTCAGTCTCCTCCTCATTCCACCGCTCAGTTGTGAAGGAAACTTATTCTCATGACCTTTTAGGCCCACAAACGAGAGGTACTCCACAGGACTGGATTTTGGAGACACTATCGAGATGTTCTGGAAGGCGTTCAGCCATGGAATCAATCTGTCGTCCTGGAAAACAAATCCCAGCCTCTCGCTTTGGAGCTCGACCCTACCTGCATCCGGTTTCAGTATACCGCTTATCATTCTCAAAAGAGTCGTTTTTCCGCACCCCGAGCTTCCAAGAATTGTGAGAAAGAAATCGCCTTCAACAGAATAGGAGAATTTGTCTACTATTGTTTCTCCGTCGAAAGCCTTGCTGAGACTGCTAATTCTTAAGTGCATACCGACTACCCCTTTTGATGATCATATCGAGAAGCCTTTCCGTTAAAATACCCAGAACAACAAGAACAAGTGTATACGCGAAGACCCTTTCTATGTTTATGGAGTATTTTGCGTCTGACATTGCTCTTCCTATCCCTGATGCTCCCACCATAAACTCGGCTACCGCAACTGATTTCCACATTATTCCTATTCCCGCTCTCATGGAAGATACGATAAAAGGAAATGCAGAAGCGAGATAGATCTTTCCGAAGACTGTATTCCTGGGAATCTTGTAAATCTTGGCCATTTCGACAAGCTTCTTATCCACGTTTCTTACGCCCTCTGCTATGTTTATTGTGAAGATCGGAAACAAGGTAAGGAATACTATATATACAGGGGAGGAGAAGCCAACTCCCCACCAGAATATTGCCAGGGCCAGCCACGACACTATTGGTATAGATTGCAGGATAACTACTATCGGCTTAATCAGCTCATATAATACATCGATTAGTCCCATAACGAAACCAACAGCAAGGCCAAGACCCAGCGCAATGAACAATCCGAGGAATGCCTTTGCGCAAGTTTCCGCGATGTCCGACCAACCCTTCCTGCTCGAGATGATTCTTAGAAATTCTTCCATTGTCTCTAACGGGCCGGGCAACAACAGGTCGCTCGAGACTATTGCAGATGCGATGAACCACCCCAGCAGCAGAAAGCCTACCGAGACGATTGGGGCCAACGTCCTCTTTCTAGAAGAAGAGAGCATCGATATCGAAATCACCCGTTAGCTCTGGATCAAGTTCCTTGAGTCTATTAAGGTAGATCGCAATGTCCTCTCTCGCATCTTCGGCCGTCAAAAAGAGGAAACCTGCCGTATCCATTGCCTTTTGCAGTACCGGTGCAGGGAATCCGCCCATCTTTTCCGATACGGTTGCAGCGGTTTTTTCCCTGTTTGTAAGAGAGAGATTCATAGACTGCTGATACAGAAGCAGGAACGACTCCGCAACGCCTCTGTCGAGAGTGCCGCTGACGAATATTCCCGATGTAGGGATGTTAATCCTCTGTTCGTTGAAACTCTCCCAAAGATCTTCTATTGGCATCGATCTTATCGAACCTTGCACACGTGTTTCGGCAAGCGATGCGAAGGGCTCGGGCACGAGAATTACCTTAGCCTTGCCCCCGGCGAGCAACTGAACTGCCTCTGCCCCACCGACATAGACAATATCCAGGTCTCTTCCGACTTCGTATCCCTTCGACTCGAGAGCACCGCGAAGGATAGTATCTGCAGTCTGCCCCGGTGCCTGAAGAGTATATACTTCTGTATCGACCAGGTCCTCAATGTCTTCTATCGTCTTTTCTGTAGATATGAAATAGAAACCGTTCCACATGCTGACGGCTGCTAGCTTTATGTCTACACCGGACGATGCGAGTTTAACCCCTACAGTGACGGGAAGAAGGGCAATTTGTGCCTTTTCGGTAACCATCATCGAAATAGCCTCATCTACGCTTCTCCAGAGATTGATCTCGAGACCGGGAATCTCTTCTGATAAATTAGAGGAGAGCAGCTCGGCTATCGGAATCAACGTTGGGCCCACTGGATTGATGTAATTCACCCCAAAAGAAAAGAGAGTGATGAAAAGCAGAGCTGACACTGCAACGAATTTCCTCATTAAGAACCACCTCCATACCCAATTATACACTGAATTAGCGTCTCCGACGACGGCTTATCAGCTATGAAGGCCAAATTGAGAGCCCGGAGCCGAATTTGCGATCTCAGCGTGCTTTTTTCTCCCGCAAAGGCCAAGATCGCCCTCTATGAGGAGTTTGGTAATTTGAGCTCTGAGTGGTAGAATAATAGCGACATCTCATGCGAAGGGGGGAACAGAATGAACAAAAAAGAACTCATCGCTGAAATCGCTGAGAAAACAGGTGTTACTAAGAAGGATGCTGGAAAGACCCTTGACACGGTGATCGACATCATCGAGAAGACTCTTTCAAAGGGTGATGTCGTAAGACTTGTTGGCTTTGGCACATTTATGGTGGCGTCAAGGAAGGCCAGAAAGGGTGTCAATCCGAGAACCAAGAAGCCCATCACTATACCGGGCGGAAAAGTTCCGAAATTTGTACCTGGAAAGGAACTGAAGGAAAAGGTAAAATAGTGTCGTGGACTCTGCGGCGGCCGGAGTTGCCGCCGCTTTTGTTTTGGAGTGAAGGATTTGAAAGGATTATGGTTTTTTCTTATTGTCTTGATCATTGTTGTGGCCTTGGGTTCTTTCTTTAATATCTATTTTCTGAAGCAGTTCGGCGATGAAATGATTTCTAGCCTAAGCACGAGAGAGATCGAGAGCAAACTTCAGCTGATGTCTGAAAGAGTCTCCCTCCTTAACACGAATTTAGATTCTCTTTCCTCTGTTGAAGTGAGGGAGGATCTTTCGAGAATCATTACGGACTTCGAAAGAATAATCGCAGATATTAACTATGTCTCGAACTCCTTGAGCAGTAATCCCGTGCTTGATTCCATCGCACAGCTTTCTTCAGATTTGAAGCTGATAAAGAGATCCATCGACTCACTGGACAGTGGAGAAAGCGTAGACTATTCGACTCAAATTGAAGGGGTACGGGGAAAGATCGTATCTCTCGAGTGGCAGGTTGAAGAGCTGAAGAAGCTGCTCGAATCTAGCACAGCTGATCTGAAGAAATCGGTCATGAATGTTAACGCGTTTTCAAGTCAGGCTGATCAGTCTTATAAAGAGGAAGTCGGAAAAGGCGTTCGCATAAGAATAGAATCGGGCTTCAAGGGGAGCAGCATTCTTCATGACAGCGATATCCTGATGATCTTGAACGAGTTATATGCTCTGAGGGCCACGGAGATCTCGCTCAACGGTAAGAGGATAATGCCATACACATATGTACGCTGTGTAGGTGCAACTGTTATAATTAATGATGAACCGACTCAAATTTCGCCCATTGTGATAGAGGTTTTGGGCGAGTATGATTATCTTGTTTCCGGTCTGGGTCTCATGAAGGAGTTTTTTGCAGGCAGGGAGATTGACATGACTTTTCTGCCTCTTGAATTTATCACTATTCCCGCGGGAGGGGGTTGATTCAGTTGAGAAAAAGTGCCCTTCTATTTCTTCTGGTACTTATCATGGTTTTCTTCACGGGGTGTGACTTCCCGTTTATTACGAGGGATGATTTTACCCAAAGAATGGATGCGCTCGAACAAAAAATCGATTCTCTGGCAGCTGGCCAGAAGAAGCTTGCCCAGCTAGAGGATGCCGTCGAGGAGCTTGCTTTCAGGATAAATTTCGTTCAGGCAATTGAACCTACATATGCCGGTTATGAAGAACTTGAGGCTGTTAGGGCGGAGCTTCAGATAATCAAGAACATGCTTGCCGAGTCGGTTATAGATTCCGCATCTTCCGCAGCGATCGTTAAGACACTCTACGACAAGATCGACGGAGTTCTAACCAGTACTGTGGAAAACAACATAATTACTCGGGAAATCGATGACCTGAACAGAAAGGTACAGGCGCTTGAATCACTAAACTCTTCGAGGTACTCGGAGTTGGTTCAGAGAATCTCCGAGATTGGCACTTACGATAGTTCCATTGACGAGGCGAAGTATGAAGAGCTGCTCCAGAGGATCGAGGAGATAAAGAGCGCAGAAGTTGTCGTTGTACAGCAGGAATCCGATGAAGATGATCGCAGGTACGAAGAACTCGTTAACAAGGTTGAGGAGCTCGCCGCCAGAACCGATATCTCCGTTCTTGACAGCGCTAAGTATGATTCCTTGGCAAAAAGACTTGCCGAGCTGGAGCAGACCGTAGGTTCATCTGTGATAGATTCTGAGGTCTTCAACGAACTCGTTTCTAGAATTGACGAAATGGATTCCAGAACGCGCGAACTCGCCGATAATCTCCAGAGCATTGAGCGGCAGGAGGAGCCTGAAGAGAAGAACTTTGTGACGATGGCCACTTTCCTGGGAGAGATTTCCGATATAAGAAGCAGGCTCGGTGCAGCCGCATACGAGACAATTGAACCGACTTCCCATGTATCTTACATTGTTAAATCGGGCGATAACCTGTGGAGCATTGCTCAAGCGTATGGGGTAACGGTGGAACAGCTTAAGGCGATGAATCCTGAAATCAAGAACTGGGATCTGATCTATCGTGGCGATGAGATAAAGATCCCGCTTTCTCTGGACAATCTCATGGCCAAGGCTTCCATTGCCACTCATTTTGGACTGAATCTTGGCGTGGATTTTCTTGTGGATTCGATAGAATCTAATTTCGGAAGCTATGACTATGGTTATGCAAATCCCGGTATGGACCTTACCGTGCCTCCAGGCTCAAGAATCACGGCTTTTCTTCCGGGAAAGGTCATACTTTCGGAAAGAGTAAATGATTTGTATGGCGAGATGGTTGTGGTGGACCACGGAAACAACATGAAGACCGTATACGCGCGTCTGGGCAGCCGCATGGTTATGAAGGGTGATTTTGTCAGGGTTGGGGATACTATCGGATCGGCCTCGGACGCCAAAGGAAATCTTCATTTCGAGTTCTGGAAAGCCGATGTGCCTGTCAATCCAGCCGATATAATATTCGAGAATGTCGGGACTTTCGAAGTGACTATGTACACCGAATGGGATGATGCAAAGAATCCTACGTCGCCATCATTCAAGATGACTGCGAGCGGCGATTTCGTTAAGGGATATAGAACGGTAGCAGCAGATCCAGTTGTAATTCCTCTTGGTTCAATTGTCTATATTCCGTTCTTCTCATCTTCTCCAAACAAGGGTTTCTTTGTTGTGGAGGATACCGGGAGCTCGATCAAAGGAAATAAGATCGATGTATATACCCATGACTTCGATACGGCATCGAATTTCAAAGAGGATCTTCTTGTGTACGTGGTGAAGAAGCCTTGAGTAGAATAGTAACTGTTATTCTCTTATTTGCCTGTATTATAGCTGTTTCGGGAATGGGAGCGATTACGCTCGGCCAGAGGTATCCCTTGGGCATAATGCCATCCGGACTGCTGAAAATTAAGAACAGCAGTGGTACTTATTACATAACTCTCGTTAAGGGTGACTCCGAGTTAATAGTCTTCGATGCAAATTTCAGACCTGTGACGATCTTCGACTCGATGCGCAATGATGGAATCAACGATATCATCTACAGGGACGGGAAACTCTACTGCTTCGGATTCTACAGTGGCAGGTTGATTGTTGTGGACGCTTCCGTTCATCCCAGTAAATGGAAAAAAATCGACGAGATTCCAACATCCAGCAGGCTAATCACCGGGTCGTTCATAGATGGAAAGGTTGGAATATTGACTAATGAGTTCGAGTTCCTGCTGCTGGACATATCCAAGAGGGAGATAATAAAGAGGCAGAAGCTCCCGGTCATAGCTCTATCTATAGCGGAAGATTCTAATTTCTTTTTCGTATCGCTTTTCCATAACTATAATCTTCTTACACATTCCCACGAGACCGAAAAAGGGCTTCTCGTATTTGATGAATGGGGTAATCTGGTAAACGAAGCAAATGTCGGTAAACGGCCATCTTATATTCTTTTAGAGGGAGAAAGAATCTTCCTGGTTTCATATGTGGATGAGAATCTCAAGGTTCTTTCTAAGAGAGATCTAGCAGAGATCACCACGGTTCAGCTGGGTAGATATCCAAATTTTCCTGTGATTCACGACGGGAAGATCTGGATCGCATTGACCGGCGAAGACCAGATAATGACGGTAGACCTGTCCACCTACAGTACCAAGAAATATGATTTAATGGGTCGCGGTCCGATAAAAGTCGTTCACAGTGAAGATAAAATTTACGTTCTGGAGACCGTTACTGGAACACTCGAGGTTCTTGATAGTCGAGGGAATACGATAGAATACGTAGAGTTAGATGGCTATCCGGTCGATCTCGTTTTCAACGGTACAGAAATTGCTGTGCTGCTTCAAGAAGACTGGCAAACCGGAAAGAACACGGGAGCATTGCTGTTACTTAAATCTAGTTGAGATCTACGCTTAAATATCTTTCGTAGGTGTCCGGGGCGATTGTTGCAATTCGCTTGAATCCTTTTTTTGATAGCTGTAAAGCTCCGGCGACGTTGGCTCCGGACGAAATCCCTACGAGCAGTCCTTCTTTTTTGTGCAGCCATTTCATAACTGAAAGCGCCTCTTCGTCTTCAATCGTCATCACTTCGTCCAGCAATGAAAGATCAAGCGTTTGCGGTTTGAAACCGGGACCGATTCCCTGTATCTTATGACTTCCGCTTCTTCCCTTTGAAATGAAGGGAGATCCTTCGGGTTCTATTCCCGCGATGTACACGTCCGGCTTCTTCTCTTTGAGGAACCTTCCGACACCGGAAACGGTTCCCCCGGTACCCATTCCACATATGAAAGCGTCGGTATCTTCCCCAACTTGAGAGTATATCTCAGGACCTGTCGAAGCGTAATGGTATCCTGGATTCGACTGGTTGTTGAACTGATCGAGCATGAAGGAGTCCGTGTTGTTTTTCAGATAGGTCTTTGCCCCGTCATAGGAACCCGATATCCCCTTTTCGGAGGGAGTTTTCACTACTTCAGCACCAAGCGCTTCCATTATCTTTACACGTTCGATACTTGCAGATTCCGGCATGAAGAGGACCGCTCCGTAGCCTCTTGGGGCCGCAAGCATTGCAATTGCGATGCCGGTATTTCCACTTGTCGGCTCCACAATGGTCATTCCCTTTTTCAGGATTCCTTTTCTTTCAGCATCAAGAATCATTCCAAGAACGGTCCTGTCCTTGATGCTGCCGCCGGGGTTATTCTTTTCAATCTTCAGGAAGATCTTTGCAGAATGGCCAAAAGAACTTAGTTCCAGAAGCGGTGTATTGCCTATCGCATCAAACAGGTTCATCCTGATTTCTCCTCCTTTCTACGGTTGGTACATGAATTCTTGCGGGGATACCCGCTGCAAGAGAGCCGTGAGGCACGTGTTCGAGCACGACGCTATTTGCCCCCACTCTTGCATTATCGCATACATATATAGGACCAAGAATCTTGGCTCCCGCACCTAGCACTACGTTTCGTCCAACGTCCGGATGACGCTTTCCCGTCATGACGTTTTTTGAACCAAGGGTTACGCCGTGATAAATCAGTGTTCCTTTGCCTACCGATGCTGTGGAACCAATTACTACTCCTGAGCCGTGGTCAATGACGACTCCTCCTTCAATTCTTGCGGCGGGGTGAATGTCCATAGAATAAGCAACTCTTGAGAAATAATGTAGAATTCTCGCGAAAAGACCGAGGCCTCCATTCCATAGAAGGTTGGAGATCCTGTACAGCAGTAAACCATGGAACCCGGCAGAAAAGAGAAAGACATGCCACTTTCTGGAAACTGTCGGATCTTTTTCTAGATAAGCCTTTAGATCATCTGAAATGTCGATTCCAGTCTGTCTTATATTTTCGAATGCCTTCATCTAACCACCCTCTCTTTTTTTGCCTCATAGAGAAAGTATACTAAATGAATCGGGATTAGAGTTACCGGTTGGTAAATCTCCCTCTCTTACGAAGGGCCGCAAAGAGCAATGAAGAAAAGGCGGCCATTACCATTCCCGAAATCCCGACAATGGTGTACATTCTCCTAATACCGAATGCACGTATCAAAACGCCTCCCAAGACTGAACCCAGGAGATAACTCAGTCCCATAGTTGACATCCAGTAGATTGTGAGCGCCCTCATTGCTTTGTTTTCTTCGAAATTTTTGTGGATGAAGTTTGTAACGGAATAATAGACCACAATGTAGTTGATTCCGTGCAAAGCTTGAAATAGTAGAAAGACTGGAAAAGATGGAGCAATTGAAGTCAGGAACCATCTTAGCCCCGTAGCAAAGATTCCCACAAGAAGCAGTCTGGTATTGCCTATTCTATCTATGATCTTTTCGGCGAAAAGAAGAAAAGGCACCTCTGAGAGTGCCATCAACGAAAAGGAGAAACCTACCGATGAAAGGTCGTACCCCATATCACTGGTCAAAAGAGGGAGAAAGGTTGATCCAAACGCACCGACTGTTATCGATGCAACTCCTGCCAGTACAAGCAAGTAGAATTCGACTGGCAATGGCGTTGAATTCCTTTCGCTTTCACTCCTTCCAAGCATCCGCTTTGACGGATAAGCTCTGCTCACTGCGGCAGCTGTCAGCAGCGATACGCTGGCAATTATGAAGATCATTACGAAGCCTGCCCTCAATGCGATTCCAGAGATTAGGGCAGTTGCCGAATAACCTACAGTACCGAATGCCCTTGCCATGTTGAAGCGCTTTCCCTTGCTCCTCAAAGACGGTACTACTACGGATTCTGAGATTGGGACGATGCTGACCGCAAAGAATGCAAAAAGGGACATCGCAATCAATGAGGTTTCAAAGGTTGGAGTCAGAAAGATACCCCATACCGTGATCGCGGAGACGATCGAAAGCGTCCCCATTACCAAAGCGCCGCCTCTTCTTCTTGACCTCTTGAACCAGAAGGGATTGGCAATTACTGAAAGTATAGGAGTAACCGCCATTAGAATTCCGATTTCGACTGAAGAGAAGCCTTTGCTCTGGAAAAACTGACTGAAAAGAGCCATAACGCCTAGATTTGAGTAGATAAAGATTTCTGTAGCTGTCTCACGAGCGCTGGAAGAGGCTCCAGAAAGAAAAAGCGGCACCAATTATCACTCCTCCTGGTGTAAAATTCTTATGGGGGTGAATCCATTGTCGAAATGTTGTTTATCTCTATTGATGCTTATCATACCACTAATGATTCTGGGAAGCACCGGTCTGCACGTGACTCTTTCACCTTCATTATCTCTCGATAATATCCCCTCTGTCGCGAGCAACTACGTTCCCGATTTAGAAGATTTAGACAGGTATATGCGGATTCCGGCGATCTTTTCGGGGGGTATGGAGATAGCGATCGGTAATTCGAAGTTGTACGTGAATATGGACTTGAGACAGGAGTTTTCGGATTACCTGATGGGAGACTGGTTAAGCAATCTGCCGCTTTCCACGACTTCCTTTCTTCCTGCCATTGACGTGAACTTTCCCAGACTGGGTTACTTCGAACGGAGAGATTCAAATTCATTCATATCGTTGGGAAGAAGGAAGCTCGGTCTCGGAGTTTCAACTTACAGCTTTGTTATCTCAAATTTTCTTCCGTATTTCGACCACCTGTGGATAGAGTTGAACGGGCAGGCAAAATCTGGTGAGTATCTTTATGATTTCTTCGCAGTATCTGCCGACAGAACGATAAGCGGCGGGCCAAAGACGCTTTTGGGTCATCGCTTTGGTTACATGAACGAAAACTTGAAAGTTACGTTTGGTGAGGAGAATCTTGTTTATGGTGTCTATCCCGATCTGCAGGACCTCGGACCGTTCTTGATTTACCACCATACCTATCAAAGCAACTCAAATGTCACTGCCACACTTGCAGCAGAGGTTAAACTAAGCGATGCAATGGCTTACGGAGAGTTCACACTTGATGACTTCAGACTTACATCAGAAAGCTCGAATTCCAATCCAACGGCATTTGGCTGGGTTGCAGGTTTTCTCTGGAGAATTTCCGATGGCAGGCCATATACTGGGCCTAAACTAGATGAATCGGAGCATGAAATTAGAGATAAGACTCTTCTGCAAGACGGTGGCCTCAGAGTCAGGATGGAGCACTACCATTCCACCACGTATCTCTACAACAGGGGAACAAATATAGGAAAGTTCACTTATCCATATAGATTCAATGTATTACATCTAGACTCTTGGCCCGTCATCACGGGATTCTACGGATTCCCTTATGGCCCGGATTCGACACTAACGCTGATAGGCATAGAATACGAGAGCCAGAACGTTTCGTTGAAAATCGCTGCAGAACTATTGCGAGCCGGTTCAGTCACCATAGATTCTCCGTATTCTCCACCCTTCGATCCTGAGTGGTATGGACCGAAGAAGCCGATAACCACTTCTTTCATTCTGACTGGAGAAGGTTTTTATGCAGCAAATCAAAATACAACTCTCTTCGTTGCCGGTAAGCTGACCTTTTCCAGAAAGGTTGATTTCGGGATAAATGTCGGTTTTATTAGAATGTTTTCACTACTATAGGGAGGTATCGCAGATGAAGAAGTTTACCTTGCTTCTGTTCTTTACACTGTTAGCGACAGTGTTTGGTAGTCAGGGAACCCTGATGTTCAAGGGCACAGATCAATACAACTTGTTTTTGGGCAGAAACCTGGTTGATGGGAGAACTCTCTTTACTGCAAATACTGCAATTCCAGAGGGATTTGCTTCAGTCCAGTCTGAGCAGCCTACGGTAAAGACCGCGGCTGGAACCGACGTTTTTCTCCGAGTTACTCCGCAGTTCATGATACATAACTTCGAACCCTTCAAACAAAAGGGGTGGTTGCAGTCTGTTGTTCCTCTTTATTTGAGGTATCGGTATGATACTTTGAAGCCCTGGCTTGTGCTGGGTTTTGAGAGCGAAGTGTCAGACAATATAACGGGCTTCATAAATCTTGACATTCCGAAAGACTACAGGAGCTACATCAGTCACGGCGATAACTTTGATTCGAAGCCGTATATGAACTTTCCAGTGGAGCTCTTTGAAGGGAAACTGGAGGCGCTTGACATGAGCTGGCCAACACTCGGTTACGTGTCCTACTCTAGTGATAACTTCTATGCTTCGCTGGGTAGATACAAGGTGGCCTGGGGACCTATGAGAAATGGATTGACTATAAGTGATGCATCGTCTTATTACGACAATGTCTCTTCTTCATATACTACGCCTCTCTGGAAGAGCGGCCACTTTACCTATTCTTTTCTGGTTATAACCCCGACTTCACTCCTGAACGATGAAGAGTGGGTAAAACAGGGGAAAGTGTGGGATCTGAACCAAAGAAGGCCTTACACCGAAGGAGCGAAGACGATCATTGGGCACCGCTTCGATGTTCAGTTTTCTACATGGGGGAGGTTCGGTGTAGGAGAGCTTAACGTCGTTGGAGGGAAACACCCCGATCTGAACGATGCCAATCCATTCATAATCTTCCACAATACCTACGGGGAAGATTTCTCCAACGTGATGGCCTCGCTTGACCTTTCTCTGGTTCCTTTCAAGGGTATTGAGCTGTACGGAGAAATCGCCATAGATGACGTCTCTTTCGGTTCTACTGAGGCCGGGGCGCGGGGCAAACCAACTGCCCTGGCTTATGGTGGTGGTTTTAGATACGCGGTGGATATTAAGGGAACGTTGCTTCTTGCCTCTGTAGAGTTCTATCACACTGACACGTGGATGTACAATCGCTGGCAGCCGTTTCTCACATTCACAAACAGAATCTACACTAAGTCCGAGCTTCCAGGAAGCAGGGATTTCACAGATTATCCTCTGGGATTTAAGTACGGACCTGATCTCAATGGGTTCTCGATTATGGCTAATGCAATAATGACCAATGGGCTTTCAATCTCCTTTGTATATGAATACTTCAAACAGGGAGAAGTTACTCTGAAAACCCCTTACTTGAACATGGAAGAGCCGGAAGACGACCCCGGTGAGTTTACGGCTCCTGAAGATTGGGGTGGGCCAGTTGGTGAAACTGTTAATGCGAACATCTTGAAGCTCAATGCAATGATCCCTTACAGGGACTTTACGTTCGGAAGCGACTTCTCTCTATACTTTGGAGATTATTTCAAGAAGAACGGAGGGTATGAAAGACCGATTTTCGAGATCAGGCCTTATATGTCCTACGTCTTCTAGAAAGTGCTTTACTCCTGTAAATGTCTTCATAAAAAGGGACGGGAAATGACCCGTCCCTTTTTTCTAACAGGACTATATGAAGCCAAATACAAGGAATCCTATTAGGAATCCGATTATCAGTCCTACAATCAATCCTCTTGAGAACCTGTCGGTTCCTCGGGGTGGTGTTCTTTCCTGATTTTGGCTTTCTTTATACCAGTCTCTATCGTAGATTCCCAATTACTACCACTCCTTTCACTGAGAATGAAATCCATCCAGTACCTCTTTATGAATATCAGGATTGGAACTGCAAAAACAACGCCAAAGACGCCCAGCAGTTCGCCAAACCCTATTATCGATACCAGCACGATGAACCAGTTAATCTTAACTCTGTTCGAGAGAATTTTTGGCGACAGGAACCAGATCTCCATCTGGTTGGCGATGACCAGCAAGACGATGGCTCCAACAACCCCCCAAAGCCCTTTGCTTACGAAAGAAAGCACGATCATCGGAATCGATGTAACAACCACGCCAAGATACGGGACAAAATTAGTGATTCCCGCCAGCAAACCGAGGAATATCGCATTCGGGATACCGAGAATGGCCGATCCGATAGCGATTATTGTTCCAACAACAAGAGCAATTATCAGCTGGCCGCCAATGTAGGTCTGAAAATCCTTGTACAATGAATGAAAAAAGCTGCTCACCTTGTCCTGATCACAACCGGGAAAGAGCACGGGCACGCTTTTCTGGATCATATTGGTCTTTCTTGCGACCACAAAACCCGCAATAATCAGCAAGACAACACCTGTAATCCATGAAGTGATGTTTGAGGCAACGTATTGCCCAATCATGATTGCTGCATCACTCAACCACTGGGATGCGCTCTCGACTATGTCGACTATCGCTTCAGAAATGAATGGGGGAAGCTTCTCCAGCCACTTGTCGAATGTACCGCCATTGAAAAGAGAATCCAGCTCCAACGAAAGGCCTTTCACACCACTGATGGTTATTGGGACTACTCTGTAGATAAGGAAGAACATAAACGATAGAAGAGCTATGCCGGTTACTATGCTTAGGGCTCCCCTAGGGATCTTTCTACTGACAAATTGAGCCGGTGTGTTGATAATTAGCGAAAATATAAAGGCCAGTCCGAGAACCCTTGAGGTCGTAGGAAAGAGAAAGAGTGTCATGAACACTGCTATGAAATATCCAAGAACCCAGAACTTTGTTTTCTTCATAATAGCCCTCCACCGGAGAATAGTGACAAATCTGTTGTATACTCAATATGTATAATATCTTTTGAGGTGCCTTTATGAAAAGAGTATATATTATCCTGACAGTCTTTTTTCTTATTGCATTTGTTTCATTTGGCTCGATGCATTCATCAAGGATGATGGCTCCTGGATCTGTCAGAGCAATGGCTGGTTTCAAAGACGTTGGACTGAGAATTGGAATTCTTTCCTTTCTTGAAGCCGGTTGGTTCACTGATGAAGGTCCTTACTTCACCGTGGGCTACGATGAAAACTTTCATTTTGCTTCCCGCGTTTCCTTCTCTTCACTTCAAGAAGCGAGAGTAATCGCGGAGTTAGGATATGATTTCAACGTTGTTTATCTAGAGGTAGGAGGGCTTTATGAATACGCCGCTCCCGATGCCTCGTTTCTTGGCGGACAACTGAAGGCGGAAGTGTTTTTCGATAATGATTTGAGCATTGTCAACGCTACCCTTGGCAGATTTCAGAAGGTTGCTGGCGAGACGCAGAAGCAAAGTTATACCTCTGTTGGTTTCTCCGCCAGGCGAAGGCTGGAAATTGGAAAGCAATTTTACTTTATCAACCTCGAAAGTGTCGAGCTTGTTGGTACATTAAAATGGGAGATAGAAGATGACCTCTCTTCCTTCAGCCCCTTTCCTGCGTACAGTTTTGTAGGAATCCAGTTTAATCTGGGATTTATAAACCAATAGAAACCCTTCCGATAATCATCGGAAGGGATTTTACGTTGCCTTTCCTGATAGGTTTTCCGCAGAAATCAAACTATGAAAGAAGTTTGGCTATTTCGTCTACTTCCTTTTCGTCAGGCATCTCACCATCAACTGCCATTTCCATGATTTTGCCTGCTATGTAAGATAGAAGACGATGAGACACTTTGGAAGCACGTCTCATTGACATTGAAGATCCTAGCGCTCTCTCTAATCTATCGTAGAAGTCGGCCCTCGCATTGATAAGGATCTCCCTCACTCTTTTGTTCTTCATTCCGTGAAGCCAGAGATATACAAGAGAAACCATTATATCTGGCCTTTCAGAATAGAGCTTCAACAGTTCTGCGTAAAGATCTCTTGTAATCTCTACAGGCTGTTTGCCTTGGTCGATGAGTGGTTCGATTCTCGGCAGGACGTAGTTGTTGAGAATATGCCTTGATAGATCGATTAGCATTCCCTCTTTCGAACGGTGGTGATAGTGAATAGCCGCAAGGTTCACTTCTGCTATCCCTGAAACCTTACGTGTGCTCAGGCCTTCGATCGTTTCTTCAGCGATGACCTGTATAGCAGCCTCCATTATTCTCTCTCTTGTTTCTTGACCGCGCACTGTCGTCACTCCTTTCAATCATTCGTATAACACAGATTATATCACATCGTTACAGGAAAAACAAAAAAAGCCGGAGAATCTCTCCGACTTCTGTCTATGCAACGATTCTTGTACCCGACTCTCCTTTGAGCGCGAGATCTACATTTTCCAGAGAAGTAATGATCGCTTCCTTTCCGGTTAGAGAGACAAATTCGATTGCGGATTCTATCTTTGGCAACATGCTTCCCTTAGCAAAGTGACCGGCTTCCATCAACTCTCTTCCTTCTTTTACAGTCAATTCCTTCAGTTCCCTCTGGTTGTCTTTTCCAAAGTTTATGTACGCGTAGTCTACTCCTGTAAGGATAACAAGTGCGTCCGCTTCAATTAACTTCGCCAGCAGGGCAGAAGCTCTGTCTTTGTCAATGACGGCTTCGACGCCTTTAATTTGTCCCGATTCGTCTCTGACCACCGGTATTCCACCGCCGCCAGCCGCCACGACGATGGTGCCGTCCTTTATCATCTCCCTAATAGGTTCGATTTCAAGAACGTCAAGGGGCATAGGTGAAGGCACTACACGTCGATAACCTCTTCCGGCATCTTCTTTGACGGTCCAGCCTTTGGTTCTCTCGAGTTCTTTGGCCGTCTCACTATCATAAAACGGTCCGACGGGTTTGGAAGGATTCTCGAAACCCTTGTCGTTCTTGTCCACAACTATCTGAGTCAGAACGCACGCGATATTCTTTCTTGTGTTTCTCTTGACAAGTTCATTGTTCAAAGTCTGGGTTATCAAGTAACCAATTGAACCCTGTGTCATTGCATCGTTTACGTCGATCGGAAAGGGAGGGAAAACGTCCTTCGCTATATCCTGCTGAACAAGGAGATTTCCAACCTGCGGTCCATTGCCATGAGTAATTACAAGCTCGTAACCTTCCTCTACCAGATCTGCAAGATAGGCAGTCGTCGAGAGCAGGTTCTTCTCCATAACTTCTGCTGTGGGTTTTTCGTTTGGTTTGTTGAGCGCGTTGCCGCCTATTGCAACTACGATTCTCTTCATACTTCCCCCTATAGCAGTGTGGCTATCATTACTGCTTTTATTGTATGTTTTCTGTTCTCGGCTTCCTCGAAGACTCTAGAGGCAGGACTTTCGAAGACATCTTCGGTTACTTCATTTCCCTTCACGGCAGGCAGACAGTGAAGGAAGATAGTCTCTGCCTTTCCGGTCTTTTTCATCATCTCAGCGTTAACCTGATAAGGTTTAAGCAGAGCAATCCTTTCTTGAAGCTTGTCCTCTTCACCCATCGATGCCCAGACGTCTGTATAGACTGCATCGGCGTCCTTTAGTGCAGAGTCGACATCTTCAGTGACCTCGACCGTAGCTCCGGATTGTTTTGCGATCTCTTTGCACTTGCTGACAATAGCCGGATCGGTGTGAAGTCTCTCCGGACCGCACGCTACGAAATGCAACCCCATCTTCGCGGACCCTATCATGAGGGAGTTGGCCATGTTGTTTCTGGAATCCCCCACAAAGACCAGCTTTCGTCCTTTCAGGCTGCCGAGGCTTTCTTCGATAGTCATGAAATCCGCAAGAATTTGGGTTGGATGGTATAGGTCGGTAAGCCCGTTATAGACAGGAACGCCAGACCACTGCGCCAGAACTTCAACAGTCTCTTGCTTGAAGCCCCTGAACGCTATCGCATCGAACATTCTTCCTAGTACTCTTGCCGTGTCTTTCAAATCCTCTTTCACTCCAAGATGAATATCGTCCTTTGAGAGAAAGACCGCATGGCCGCCCTCTTCACCGAAGGAAGTTTCGAAAGCAGTTCTTGTCCTTGTTGAGCGCTTCTCAAATACAATGGCAAGCGTTCTCCCTGCAAATCTACTCGTCGGTGTACCGGCCCTCTTTTCGACCTTCACCTGTCTTGCAATATCCAGTAGATAGCGAATCTCGTCTGTCGTGAAATCAAGCAGTGTCAAAAAGCTCTTTCCTTTAAGGTTTACGCCCATCTTAACCCTCCTTGTTTTAGTTATCTCTAATATAATACATATATAAGACTATGCTTTCAATTGCGTTTATTCGTACGAGGAAACGCAGATTAAACCATATCACAACAATGCGGTGTTATGCTTTTGTATGCTAAGGTATATTGGCCAGATTAGGAGGTGGATTGTGTTTAAGGAGAAGCTGGAGAACTCAATAAAGAAAGTGCTGGAGGAATTTGACATTTATGATGACAAAATCGATTTTAAGGTTGAGATACCTCCTGAGGGGTTTGGTGATCTTTCTACAAATGCCGCGTTTATTCTTTCGAGGATCCTGAAGAAGAGCCCGAGAGAAATCGCTAATATAATCTGCGACAGACTCGGCAACGAAGCCGACTATAGCAGAGTGGAGGTTGCCGGACCAGGATTCATAAACGTTGATTTCTCCATTACATATCTATCCTCTGTACTGGCGGAGTTGATCGATGCGCCGGATTTCTGGAAGAGAAAGGGCGATACGAGAATTCAGTTTGAATTTGCAAGCGCCAACCCAACGGGTCCCTTTACAGTCGGTCATGGGCGCCAGGCAGTATTTGGAGATGTTCTGTGTCGAGTCTTTTCATGTAGAGGGTACGGCGTTCACAGAGAGATGTACATAAATGACGCGGGAAGGCAGATTGGACTCCTGGGCCGCTCTTTGTGGGTTAGATACAATCAATACCTCGGTGTAGAAGAGGAGCTACCTGAGGATGGCTATCAGGGTGAGTATTTGATCGATATTGCCAGGGGACTTGCCGGTGAGATCGGAGAGCGTTTCAAGGCGGTTTGGAACTCAGAGGCCGAAGCTTTTTTCAAGAAATATGCTCTCGACAAGATGCTGGAAGATATTATGGGAACACTCAAGAGGCTGAGAGTGGAGTTTGATAACGTCTTCTTTGAGAGCTCTCTGATAGACGATGGAACTGTTGACTCCGTAATTGGCATGCTTGAAAGAAAAGAGTTGATATATGAATCGGAAGGGGCGAGGTGGCTTAAAGTCTCAAACTTTGTGGAGGATGATGATAAGGTCCTCGTGAGATCGAACGGAAGCTATACTTACTTCATGACCGACATTGCTTATCATTACAATAAGCACGATAGGGGTTTCAAAAAGGTATTTGATATCTGGGGTGCGGATCACATGGGCCACATTCCTAGGATGAATGCTGCTATGAAGGCCCTGGGAATAGAAGATGGATTTCTGAATGTGATTGTCCATCAGTACGTAAATCTCAAAAGAGAGGGTGAAGTGGTAAAGATGTCGACCAGAAGAGGGGAATTCACAACCTTGGATGAGCTAGTTGAAGCTGTTGGAGTGGATTCGACGAGATACTTCTTCGCGATGTTCGATCCTGACACTCACATGCTTTTTGACATAGATCTGGCAAGGCAGAGATCGAATGACAATCCTGTCTTTTACGTCCAGTATGCCAACGCAAGAATAAGCAATGTATTCAGAACTGCTAAGGAGAAGAACGTGAAAAGATCGAGAGATTCGCTTGAGCTTCTCGATTCTCAGGAAGACAGGAGGATCATCAAGCTGCTGACGATTTTCCCTGAGATTTTGGATTCGGTAGTCGCAGATTACAGAACAAACCGTCTAACGTCTTATCTGGAGGATCTGTCCAGGGCATTTCACGGTTACTACAACAAGAATATCATTGTAGACCCGGAGAACCCGGCACTTTCAGGTGCAAGGTTAGCTTTGTGCGAAGCGATTCAGAACATTTTAAGGAGCGGATTAGAGCTTCTTGGCGTTGAGGCTCCCGATAGTATGTAATGGAAGAACTTCGTATTGAGAAGCTAATCGCAGGAGGTTTCTCTCTCGCCAGAACAGCTGACGGGAAAGTAGCTTTGCTCGATGCGGGTTATCCAGGCGAAGTTGTTGAAGCTAGCAAGAAAAAGGGAAGAAGCGACTTCCATACGATGAAGGTTGAGAGAGTGCTTGTCCCTTCAAATAGCCGGAGAGAAAGGCTTTGCAGGAACTTTCCGGTATGCGGCGGATGCGACTGGCAGACACTTGACTATTCAGAACAGCTTTTCTGGAAGAGAGAGGTAATTAGTGAGCAGTTCAAAAGAGTAGGAAAGATTGAACTGGAGGACTTTGAGATTGTTCCTTCACCAAGAGAGACGAATTACAGACTTAAGATGGAGTATGTGTGTCACGGGGGGAAAGATGGGCTTTCTCTCGGTCTTTATAGGAGGAATAGCAACTCTCCCGTTAGTTGCCAGGGTTGTGTGTTGGGCCTGAAAGACTTCGAAAAGGCCAGATCGGGTTTCGAGGAGATACTGAGGAAAACGGCAATCGTTCCATATAACAGGGTTACTGGAAGAGGCGAACTCAAGCATGTAATTCTAAGAGGCAACGGAAGAGAAATCATGGCAATACTTGTTACAAAAGGAGAATGTCTTCCCGATGAAAACCGTATTGTCTTGGAGGTTAGGAAGAAGCTTCCCTATGTCTCGACGCTCGTTCATCTTATGAATGCGAACGACAGGGTAGTTATGAGAGGCGTTTCGAGAACGCTTTTCGGGGAAGGGGTAATCGACCAGGAGCTTTCCGGAAGAAAGTTTGAGATTCCGCCCGTAGCCTTCTTTCAAAACAATCTCGAAGTTACGGAGTCGATTGTCAGTCATATATTTAATGAGATGAAGGATACGGCTGGCGACTCTCTTCTTGATCTTTACAGTGGCATAGGAACATTCTCTATCACCGTTGGGAAGAAGATGGGCCGTGTCACCGCGGTAGAATCGAATCCCGTATCTGTTAAGGCTCTCAAGGCAAATTCGAATCTTAACGGAATGTTTGGGATCGAAATCGTGTCGAGCGATGTTATTGAATTTCTCAAGTCTGATCAGCGTCACTACTCTACGATAATTCTCGATCCGCCCAGATCCGGAGTCGGTTCGGAGATTGGGCTTCTCGATAAGTTTGGCGCTTCCATGGTGTTTTATGTGTCCTGTGACCCTACTACCCTGGCGAGAGATACCGCAAAGCTCAGAGAGTCAGGCTACAAAATCTCTTCGGTAAAGGCTTTCGATATGTTTCCCCAGACATGGCACGTGGAAACAGTTGTGTGTCTTGTCAAAAAGCGATAAAGTCGACCGAGTGGAGTTTGCTTCACATAGCTTGGAAATCTGCATCTCCGAAAGCAAGGAACTGAGAGTCAAGAAATGAAGCGGCAGGTAACCTGTCAGGAATTTGCGGAGGACTGAAAGCCTCCTGGAATAGTTTGACATTCTCCGCCGAGAAGACCGGTTCTTCGTTGTTCGTTCTTGGAACCAGATCCCGGATCCCAAGATGACATCGAATGGTTACTCCGAAAAAACGCTACATCTCGTTATCTGAACTTATTTCATCATCGCGATCCCATGAATCGCTGTACGCTAAAAAACAAGAACTCGCTGGCCACGAATGAAAACTGCGTTGTGCGGCAACGAGCCATTAGTAAAGATAAGCATGGGTGGCTTCAACTACTTTTAACACTCATTAATTCTTATGCAATTCCAGATTGTATGGCCTATAATTAGCTGAAAAGGGTTGCTTGCCTGAAAGGAGATAAGCATTGGCTAGAAGGAGTAGCGGCGGGTCGTCATCCAGCAACAGAAGCAGTGGCGGAAGAAGCGGAGGATCGTTCAGCAGCAGTCGAAGCAGCCGATCCTCAAGCAGCAGCTCAAGCAGCTCCAGGGGAAGCACTTCTAGGCCTGGAAGCTCATTTCCTTCGGGTATATTTGGTAGTTCTTCCCGCAAAAAGGTTGGCACGTCAACCTTCAGAATTCCTGTCGGAGGTTCCAGGAGACCAACTGCGGGGGGATCAGGAGTGAACACTGCCGGGTGTGCAGGATGCGGCGGCTGCAGTCTCTTTGTATTTGGTGTAATCGTCATCGCTATATTACTGATTGTGCTAGTAGCCTCGGGTACTTTCTCCTCTTGTGGGAGTAATCCTGGAAATGTCGAGATCACGAAATCGACGATCGCGAGAGAACCGCTGCCAAAAGGATCGGTCAACGAAACCGGGTATTATATGGATGAGCTCGGGTGGATCAACAAAGATTCCGTTCTTATCAACGGCTTGAAACACTTCTATCAGGAGACGGGCGTTCAACCTTATCTATATATAACAGATACGGTAAACGGTTCTCACTCACCCACTGCCGATGACCTTGCAGATTTTGCTAGTGGACTTTACGACAAACTTTTCACAGACGAAGCCCATTGCCTCATAGTCTTTTTCGAATACGGCGACGGTTATATGGATAGATATGTGTGCGGTAATCAGGCGAAGACAGTTATCGACGACGAGGCTGCCGATATCCTTCTCGATTATATAGACAAGTATTATTATTACGATAACTTTGCCGATGAAGAGTTCTTCGCCAAGGCATTCAGCGACGCGGCAGACAGGATCATGGCTGTAACCAGATCTCCCTGGATTCCGGTATTCATTGTAATAGGAATCATAGCAGTGATTGTGCTCTTGCTTTTCTGGTGGAGCAATGTGAAGAGACAGGAGAATATCGAGGCGAAGCAGACGCAAGAGATCTTGAACACCCCTCTTGAAAAGTTCGGAGATCAGGAAGTTGAGGAATTAACCAAAAAATATGAGAAGAAAGATGAAGGAAATGAGTCAAAAGAAAGTTGAAGCTATCACACGAGCCTTAGAGGCTTGATTCTGGGAGGAAAAGATGGGTATTCTTGACAGGTTCAATGACATTATCAAGTCAAATGTAAATTCTTTGCTCGACAAGATGGAAGATCCTTCGAAGATGATCGACCAGCACCTTCGTGAACTTAGCGAGGATCTTGCCGAAGTGAAGCGAGGAACTGCAGGTGTAATTGCAGAGGAGACGAGAACTAAGAGACTGGTCGATGAAAACGCGGCAGAGGTGGCAAAGTACGCTGACTTCGCAAAGCGGGCATTGCTTGCAAAAAACGACGGAGACGCAAAAGTCTTTATCGCAAAGAAGCAGGAGCTCGAAAACGTGGGCGCAGGGCTAATGACGGCTTACGCGGCAGCCCACGAAAACGCTGTTAAAATGCGCCAGATGCACGACAAGCTAGTTTCGGATATTGAATCTCTCAAAAACAGACGCGCAATGATCAAAGCTAAGGTGGCCGTCGCAAAAACGCAGAAGAAGATTAATGAAGTCAGTTCTTCGGCAGGTAAGACGCAGGGAGCAATAGATGCGGTTGGGAGACTGGAAGAAAAGGCACAGAAGATGCTTGATGAAGCAAATGCCATGGCCGAACTCAATACTGAGCCGATTGACAAAGCAAAGGCTCTCGAAGAGAAGTATGCGGCGAAGAGCTCCTTTGCAGTCGATGAGGAGCTTGAACAGATGAAGAAGGAGCTGGGGATCTAGAAACTCTTTAGACAGTTTTGTCTCTGCTTTCTTGAGAGGAACAGTATCTCAAGAAGATTCTATTCGAAGACGGTTCATGTACGTCATTATACTGAAATTGGCGGATAACTTGTAAGTGGGGTCGAAGATTGATGCAGCACATTCCTGCTGTACCATAGTGATTCTCTTCGGCCTTTCTCTTTTTGTGACAGTTCGAGTCTTCGGAAGAAGCAAGTGAACGACAGGAAGAATTTGGTACTTCTCGATTTGGAAGGACCCTCTGCGACACTTGACAGTAGTTATTAGTGGGGGCTAAGAATGATCGAGATACCGGGGGCATTGGTTCTTGCAAATCAGATCGACGAAACTCTTTCGGACAAAAAGGCAAAGACGGTTGAAGTACCGATAAAGTCTAGAAAATACTCCTTCCATTTCGCGATCTTTGCAATACGGGAATCCGGTGAATTGTGTGGTTACTTTTTACTTCTTCACGAGAACTGGGTGGAATCGTAGAGATATGCTTTGAAAGCAGAGGATCACTCTTGTCTGATGGAGCGGCAAATGCCTTTCACGATAAAGTCGAAACGCCGGAACCCAATCGCAGCTGAGAATAATATTCAGTGACGGAACATTTTTTGTTGAGAAAATCCAGCTTTACGGTGGCATTTGGCGCTTCAGTGAAGGAGAATTCAACAACAAGTACTATCTTGCGGCTCAGGGAAAGCCTTCACCGCTTGGCGATCAGTTCAACGAGGCTTACTTTTTTCTTGATATGCTCGGCTGTTAAGGAGCCGGCAAACACAGCTTGAAGTCTTCTCTTGCAAAAGAGCAGCGAATCACCGGTTTGGGAAATGAAACGCTTCAGTATATCGTCGACGTCAGTTCTTCACCCGAGAATCAAGATGGAGAGTCTTTGCGATGAGGAGAAAGGCACAATGTTTTCTTCAATAAGGAGCATTCTAAAGGAGATGGCTCCGCATGGAGGCAGGGATTCCGAAAGGGACTTCTTTGGTAATCCCAAAGGGCATAGAACGTCGATGGAAAAAGTGACCTGCTGGAACCCTTGCCCAAGATGCGGCAAACTGATTCAAAGGCAAGGCTATCTCGGAGGAAAGATCTATTTTTTTAAGGTTGCCAGAAGATGCGCCGGCCTCTGTACTAAGGAGATGGTTTAATTGCCTACAAATTTTGCCGTAATGCATCATAATTAAATCTACTCAAGAGAGATAGCTTCCTCCTTGACTTCCGTATGGGTTATACTTTTCTTTGGGAAGAAGTGCAAATCGGTGTCAAGGAGGGTTTTTGTTGAAAGACTTTTCTGAACTTGTTTCGCTTGCCAAGGCAGGCGGTACTCGAAGAGTTGTTCTTATAGGATCAGAAGATAGAGAGGGGATAAGGGCTCTCAAACACGCATTTGACGAAGGGATCGCGACGCCGGTTTTTGTTGGCAGAGAAGTAGAGACTCTCGAAATCTTGAAAGAAGAAGGACTTGAGGGAGAGTTGATACCCGCCTCCTCCCCCGAAGAAGCTTGCGAGAAGGGGATAAAGTTAGTTAGTTCCGGCAAAGCCGATGTTGTGATGAAGGGACTGTTGAAGACATCGATTCTCCTGAAAGCGGTTCTGAACAAAGAATGGGGCTTAAGATCGGGAAGGGTTTTGAGCCACATAGCGGCTATGGATGTTCCGGTAGTCGACAGGGTTGTTTTCGTAACCGACGGAGGAATGATAATCCGCCCGGATCTACAGACAAAAGTGTCGATAATCGAGAACGCCGTTGCCTTTCTGAAGTCAATAGGCTATGAAAAACCAAAAGTCGCGCTTATTGCTGCTGTTGAGGTTGTGAACGAAGATATGCAAGAGACTATCGATGCGGCCGTTATTTCCAAGATGAGCCAAAGAGGGCAGATCAGCGATTGTGTAATCGATGGGCCTCTAGGTATGGACAATGCGCTTTCGCTTGCAGCGGCACAAATCAAGAAGATTTCCGGGCCGGTAGCAGGGCAGGCCGATCTCCTAGTCGTACCGGATATTGCAAGTGGTAATTTTGTGGGCAAGTCGGCCGTCTATCTTGCCGGTGGAACGATCGCCGGTCTTATTTTGGGTGCAACTGCCCCAATCGTTATTGTATCCAGAGCCGATTCGGCTGCTTCTAAACTGGCATCTATCGCCCTGGCCAGTTATTCGATCGGCAAGAGCTCATGAAGGGCAATTTTAGAGATGAGACTATAAATACCGAAGGAAACATGATTTAGCGAGCTTCTCAGTCCTCTCTCGCTCGATTATGATCAGTATATTGTGACTGAGAACGGTAAGATCGCAAATCTTAATACGTTTCTGGAGACAACTCGGAAGCCCTAATAGTTAAGGCCGTTGTCGGCGGGTAAGGATTCAAGAAATCTGGAAACTGCAGAGTCTGGAATATCAATCCCCAGCTCGAGATGTTTCTTGTGCTTCCCGTGATAATCACTGCCGCCCGTGGCTATCAATCCGAGGTTTCCTGAGATTTCGAAAAGCTCTTCTCGAGTTGTTTCTTCATAGGTCTTGTAAAACACTTCCATGCCTTTTAATCCGTAACGTATCATTGCCCTAATAATCTCTATCGTTTCTTTTCGATCTAGCATCATCGAAAGAGGATGGGCTAGGACGGGAACACCCCCAGCGGAGAGAATGAGTTCAATTGCACTCTTTATGGATAGCTTCTCTTTCTCAACGTACGCTTTTCCATCTTTTCCTAGAAACTCTTTGAAGGCATTTTCTGTTGAGTCAGAATAACCCTTTCTCACAATTAGATTGGCTATGTGTGGTCTTCCCAGGCTTTCACCGGGAAATGAACTTTCCAGCTCTTCATCGGTAATCTGAACACCGAGAGATCGCAGCCTTGAGAGAATCCTTGTGTTCCTAAGATCTCTCTTAAGCCTCAACTGTCTAAGCTCTTCTTCCATAGACGAAGCTTCGAAAACCATACCGTAACCAAGAACATCGAGGGTCTCATGAAAGTCACAGCTTATCTCTACTCCCCTTATGTACTTTATTCCAGCTCTCAAGCACAGTTCCCTGGCTTCATTCTGGCCAGCCAGTGTATCGTGGTCGGTAACAGAGAGAATGGAGATTCCTTTGTTCGCAGCCTTTTGCACTATTGCCGCAACCGAGTCCGTGCCGTCGGAATGATCAGAATGACAGTGAAAGTCTACAAACATTCAGCTACCACCTTTTACATCAATGATGATATTATTCTACTAGAGGTGATCACAATACAATACTACCTCAACGAAGGAACAATCTTGAAGAAACGTTACAGAATTATCGAGCCCCTTGGAAGGGGCGGTTTTGGCATGACCTATTTATGCTCAGACTTCCATACCGGAAATAGCGTGGCTGTTAAGGAGTTCTTTCCAAGAGGTGCAGAAAGGGAAGGTAATTTCGTTAAACCCATAAGCAGCGATCTGAAGGAAGCCTATTTCGAAAGGCTTTCTTCTTTTTCAGAAGAATTCACAATCATGTCTAAAATCGACGATGATAGGGTCGTGAAGGTACTTGATCTTTTTACGGAGAACAACACAGCTTACTATGTTATGGAATTTATAAGCGGAAGAACATTAAGAGACTCGGTGAAGTCCGATGGAGTTGTTGATGAGTCTAAAGCTCTAGAAATCATCGATGAAATCCTTAAGGGTGTGTCCTCGATCCATGAAAGAGGTTATATTCATGGTGACTTAAAGCCGACCAACGTCATGCTTACAGATGAAGGAAAAATAAAGGTCATGGATTTCGGCGCAGCCTGTTTGAAAGATGTTTACTTGATGAATTCACTTTCTAAGGTTGTTTCTTTGAGTTACACCTGTCCCGAGAAATTCTTATCTTCTTCAACTCCAAGCTATTCATGGGACGTCTATTCCGTAGGAGGTATCCTTTTCTTTCTCCTGAGTGGAGAGGATCCTATTCCTTCGACAGAGAGGATCAAGGGAATTCCACTTGTCTTAGATCTATTCCCCAGGAAGGCACGAAGAATTCTGGAAAAGTCAATGTCTCTAGTTGCAGACAAGAGGTACACAGACGCCGATCACTTCAGAAAAGCGTTGAGGCCGAGGCTATTTGGATTTTGATTTATCTTCTGGCAATCAGATAGTATATATCTCTCATCTCTTTCTTGAGGTCGGTAAAAGAGTCTATTTCTCCGAGAATTGAATGAAACGACTCCTTGACCTCTATCTGGGCCTCTTCAAGAGACTCGAAGGATAGAATAGTCAGTTTATTCTGTTTCCCATCTTTCCCGGGTGTCTTTCCAAGTTCACTTTCGGTAGAAATGACGTCCTTTATGTCGTCCATCATTTGGTAGAGTTTTCCGAATCTCACACCGAGTTTGTACATCTCGTCTATCTTTTCTCTTTTCTCTCTTATGAAGGGGGCAGCGAAGCAGAAGCCAAAAAGAGCTCCTGTCTTTGCAGCGTGGATCCTTTCCATCTGTTCTCTGGATTCGTCTTCTGGAAAGACGTCATCGAATTCACCCTCCACAACTTTAAGTGATGTCTCTTGCCACAGCTCTAGAATGGGATGAATGTATCTGGTTTCAAGATCAAGGGAGGAAAAGACCCTGCCTGGAAAAAGCATAAGAAAATCTCCCGCAAGTATTGCCTTGGATTCACCGAATTTGATATGACTTGATGGCAGGCCTCGCCGAATAGTGTCGTTATCTATAGCAGGTAGATCATCGTGAATCAGGCTCCCGCTGTGAAACAGCTCAACGGCAATTCCAGCCTTCAAAGCGTTTTCCTCTCCAAACCCCGTGTACCTGGAAAGTTCCCAGATTAGATATGCCCTGAGCCTCTTGCCTCCAGCCAGCGGAGTATAGCTGACGACATCTTTGAAAGGCTTGGATATGTGGAGTTCGTCCAGAAAGTTCTTGAGTTTGCAATTGAAAAAGGGAGAGAATTCAGCTAGTTTCACTATCGTCTTCCTTGCTCCTAAAATGTTTTTTCAGCTCTTCGATATCGAGATTCTCGACAAACTTCTTGAAACCCTCGGTATCTTCTTCCTGGCCGTGCTGAAGAGCGTCGGTCTGTAGATTGCTTAGGTCGATCGAACTCTCTTTAAACACCGAATCTTCTACAAAAATTGGGAAGCCCTTTTTGACGGCAAGCACAAGACAATCGGAAGGACGTGCATCGACAACGTAAAGCTGTCCGGTTCTATCCTGCAAATGCAGAGAAGCGTAATAAACATTGTCTTTAACCTGTCCGATCACCGCCTTTTCAAATACCCCGCCAAGTTGAGTAACCGTATTTACAAATAGGTCATATGTTAAGGGCCTTGGGAAGTCCTTTCCGCTAATCGCGAGGGCAAGAGCTTCGGCCTCGAACGGTCCGATCCATATTCCGAAACCTTTGTTAGTCTTTTCAACTTCAAGTATTACCACCGGGGAATTACTCTGGTCAAGAGCAAGGCCCCTCAGTCTTACCTGTAACATAGAACCCACCTCAATTTCTCATTGATTCCAGAGCTGCCTTAATTATATTATAGACTTCTCCGCTGAAGTCTTCCTCGGAACTGAAATCTTGGGGAAGGATAGGTTTGCAAATAGAAAGAGAGATTCTCGAAGGTGTGATCAGAAAGCTGTTCTTCCTGAGAAGATTGCGTGTTCCGTCAAGTGCCACGGGGAGGACCTTCACACCAAGTTTATAGGGAATTGATAGACTCCCTTCTTTGAATTTCCCAATTTCACCGGCCTCGCTTCGTGTCCCTTCTGGAAAAAGAAGAATCGTTCCGTCCTCTTTCAGAATTCTGAATATTTTTCTCATTGCGCCGGCCGTTTGTAATCTGTTTCCTCTTTCAATGTATACTCCGTCCAGCGCGCTTATGAACCAGCTTATGCCAGGAATCTTTGAGAGCTCTTTTTTTGCAATGAAAGCTATCTCTGGGTAGACGTAGCCGGGTATAAGAGGTATATCGAATGCGCTTTGATGATTTGCGACGATAACCATGGGGCCAGTCTCTGGAACGTTTTCCTTACCAGACAACCTTACTCTTGACCCCGAAAGCACGAAAGCTGCCCTGCCGAATCTAGAGACCTCTCTTGAAATGAAGGTCTTTCTCTCTTTCTTCCCTTTGAATTTCCCGATCACATTTCCAATTAGAATGACTATACCGCCATAAACACAGATGTAGAGAACTCCGAGCACGGCAATCCAGACAGTTACGAGTAAGCTAAGAAGCTTCTTCAGGAATCTCAATGCTCTTTACCTCCAGTATATCGCCATTCTTTATCCGGTACATCTTGGACTTTTCAATTATATCTTTTGCGAGACATTCCAGGTCTAGTCCCGCTTCGACCCGATTTATGTCGAAAAGCCTCGCCTTTGTTACTGGATTCGACGGAACAAAAACAGTACAACAATCTTCGTATGGCAAAATCGACGTTTCAAACGTGCCTATTTGTTTCGCGAGCTCTATTGTCTCGATTTTATCGTAAGATAGTAGCGGCCTGAGCACTATTAGCTCAGTCTGTTCTTCGATAACTCTCAAGTTTTCAAGGGTCTGACTTGCAACCTGGCCCAGGTTCTCTCCCGTAACGATTGCGATTATTCTTTGAGCTTCTGCTATCTTACTTGCGATTTTCATCATCAGTCTTCTCTGGCAGACCAGGCTATATCTTTCTTCAACGTGTTTATGGACTGCAATCTGAGCGTCGGTAAAATGCATGGAATATAGCCTGAACTCTCTTCCACCGTTATAGATTGAGAGAGTTTTCGCTAGTGACAGAACTTTGTCAAATGATCTTTCTCCGGTGTAAGGAGGACTGGAGAAGTGTATTGCATCGAGATCCAACCCCCTCTTTTGAGCCAGCCACCCTGCTACAGGGCTATCTATTCCGCCCGAAAGCAGCAACAAAGCCCTACCGCTAACTCCAACGGGAAGACCTCCGCTTGCTGTTGTCTTCCCACTCGAGATCAGCACTCCTTCATCCCTTATCTCAATCTCTATCTTGAATTCAGGATTGTGAATATCTACACTCGTTTCAGGGAGTTCTTCGAGAATTCTCTCCCCAACGAGGGGATTCAGCTCAACGCTTTTTAGAGGAAATCTCTTGTCCAGTCTCCGGGTTTCAACCTTGAAAGTCTTTCTTCCTCTCTTCATTTCATCCTTTGCAAGATCGACCGAGGTCAGGTAAATATCTTCCAGATCATAGGAAGTCCATGTTCCGACACTGAAGTTCTGTATGCCAAACGTTCTGGACATTATTTCTATCGACGATCTTAGTCTCTCTGAGGGAACAGAGACGATTATCCGTCCTCTGATTCTTTCGACTGTCGATCTTCCCAGTTGCCTCTTTATGTTGTTTACGAGGACTTTCTCGAAAAGCTTTCTGTTCCCTTTCTTCAGAGCGATTTCTCCATACCTGACCACAACAAATCTATTCATTAACCTACCTCCGTCAATCTTTCCCTCATGTAGTTATATAATATTCCTATCATACAATCTTCGTTTGGAGGTGTGCTGTTTTATGAAGAAAATGCTTGTGATCATTTTTTTGATTGTCTTTTCATCGGTTTTCTTTGCTTCTGAATACGAAGCGTTGCTTTCCGAGTTTGTTCAAATAAGGGCCATGGAAGACACCGAAATGATGGCCGAGTTCATTGAAAAACTTGAGTCTGAGGACCTGGAAGATATAGAAATCCTCACTCTTCTCGCGGATTGTCACCGGGAATACGCGAACTGGATAGAGGATAAGAAGACAAGAGAGACTCATTATAACAAGGCAAGAGAGCTTGCAGAACAGGCAATAAAAATGGATGACTCATATGGAATGGCCTACTATGTTAAGGGAGCGGCAATAGGACAACTCGCTCAGATGGCAGGAATAATTCAGTCCATGTTTCTCATATCGGATTTCGACAAGAGTATTGACAAAGCAATGGAACTGATGCCTGATAGCCCATTCCCATTCATTGCTAAGGGCATGAGGGATCGTGATACACCCTGGCCGTACAGAAATTACGGGAAGTCGGAAGAGCGGTTCATGAAGGCTATCGAAAACGATCCGGGATATCTCAACAGCTATTATGAGTTGGCGGTGCTTTATCAGGTTTGGAAGAAGAAGGATCTGGCGGCCCAGTATTACAGAAAGGTACTTGAACTCGAACTCCAGCCCGATTTTATCGTTCAAGGTCAGGAAGCAAAAGAAAACGCTCAGAAGTGGCTGGAAGATAACGGTTACTGATGATATACAGGATAATTTTTTCTCTGTTTCTACTCTTTATCATGCCATTCCTGAACTATTCTATTATGCTCTCGGCGATTGTGGTTTCCCTGGTCCTGATCGGAGTGATCCTCGGTAGCAAAACTGAGCGGGTTGCCAGGATTCAGAATTTGACGCTTACTTTGTTCTATGTTGTAATTCTATTTGGCTATTTTCAAGACACGGCAGGCATGGTTTACAGAAGCGAAGTTGTAATCCTTGCAGTAGCACAGGGAGTCTCGGGGTTCTATGGGCTTTTTCACCACAGAAGATCTCTATCGGTCGTCCTTTCCCTGGGATACTGGATTCTGGTTGGGACTGCCTTAAGCAGAATTGCATGGATGCGACTTGGAAGCGGCGGTTTGATCCTTGGTATTGCATTGATCGCTCTTGTTGCGTTTCAAGACATCAGGAGAATCTACAAGCCATTAGTTAGAAGTCCCTTTGAACAGGATGGTGAAAGCTGAAATGGGTAACACGGGAAAGATCAAAATTGGGATTGTTCAATTCAGAGCCGATAATGATGCCCCTGGGGAGAATCTGGAGAAGATTACCAGTTACATAGAGAGTCTCGTTGAAGAAAATGTAGATCTTGTTCTTCTCCCCGAGATGTTCAACAGCGGGTACGGCACAGATGAGGCGACTATAAGCAATGCCTCTGAAATGCAAGAAGAGACCGTGGAGGTTCTCTCTGCTCTTGCAGACTACAATGATATTGCAGTTGTAGGTGGAATCGTAAACAAAACGAACGGAGGTTTTTTCAACTCTACTGTCATAATGTTGCCTTATCTAGAACCGATTTACTACAACAAAACCCACCTTTTCCGCGATGAAAAGAAAGTCTTCACTCCCGGTAGTGAATTCAAGACTTTCGAGTTCTCTGGAATCCAGTTCGGAGTGCTTATGTGTTACGAAATAGGGTTTCCAGAGATCTCAAGAAAGCTATGTAAACAGGGGGCAGAGGTTCTCCTGGTTCCATTTGCCTTTGGAAGGGAAAGGAAATTGATCTTTGAGACAGCAACCAGAGCCCGCTCAATAGAGAATGGATGCTTCCTGGTCGCCTCTAGCCAGTGCGGTACAAATAAGACAATGAACTTTGTTGGAGGAAGCAGAATAATCTCACCTTCAGGCGAGATTATTGTAGATTGCGGAGGAGCCGAAGGTTTTGCTTCTGCCGAGATCGACATTAGGCTGGTCAAGAAGTATCGATTCGGAGAGAGCCGTGATTCACACGGTTATTTCTCCAACTTTAGAGACGATCTTTACCGTTGAAACCCGGTTGACAGGTTCATTCGCATGAGATAGAATAAATACCGTTAGTGGGCCGTTAGCTCAGCAGGCAGAGCGATTGATTCTTAATCAATAGGTTGCAGGTTCGATCCCTGCACGGCTCACCAGAGTGAGAAGATTAAGTGGAGAAGTTCTCCCACCCCCGCCCTAAGGTTGAGGGGTCAATACCTGAAAGAAGGGTTATTGACATGGCGGGATTTTCCGCCATTTTTTTTGAGAGGTGATGTAGTATCGCAAGAGGTGACTCAACTCCGAAGAACAACGAAATAATGACGAAGACGGTTAGACTTGTTGACATGAACGGCGAACAGCTTGGGGTAGTCCAGACGTCAGAAGCTTTGAGAATTGCCAGAGAAAAGGGACTGGATCTTGTTCTTGTAGCACCTGCGGCGAATCCGCCAGTTGCAAGGATCATGGATTACGGGAAGTACAAGTACGAAAAAGACAAGCGCAAGAAGGAAGCGAAGAAGAAAACTAAGCAGTCCCAGCTTAAAGAGATGAAGTTCAGGATTAGAATCGATGAACACGATTTCCAGACCAAGACGAACAGGATCAAAGAGTTTCTTGAAAAGGGAAGCAAAGTAAGAGTAGTAATCATGTTCAGAGGAAGGGAAATTGTCTTTTCAGATAAAGGGAGAGAGATTCTCGAACGAGTTGCAGATCAGCTTCAGCAGATTTCCGATATCGATCGGCCTCCAAAGCTGGAGGGGAGAGATATGTGGATGATCCTTAAGCCAAAAACAACTCCTCAAGGAGGTAAAGATAATGGGCAACAAAGTAAAAATGAAGACTCATAAGGCAAGTGCCAAAAGGTATAAGGTGACCGGTAGTGGAAAGATCATGAGAAATCAGTCTGGAACTGGCCATAATACCGGTAAGAAGAGCGAAAGCAGCCGTCGTGAGGCCAGAAAGTGGAAACTGGTCGAGGGCGGATATGAGAAGAAAGTTAAGAAAAGCCTGGGCATTTGACCCTGTTGTGAGGTGAGATTTAGATGCGTGTAAAAGGTGGAGTAAACACTAAGAAGAAAAAGCTGAGATATTTGAAGGCCGCTAAAGGATACAGAGGTGCTCTCAGTAGAAGGTACAGACTTGCAAAGCAGTACTACATAAGATCCGGAGTGTACGCGTACGCAGGAAGGAAAGTAAGAAAGAGAGATTTCAGGAAGCTCTGGATTACTAGAATAAATGCTGGCGCAAGAATCGCAGGAACTAAGTACAACGATCTGATTCATGGTTTGAAGATTGCAGGAGTAAACATAAACAGAAAAATGCTTGCCGATCTTGCAGTCAACGATTTTGGAACGTTCAAGGAGTATTGTGAAATCGCCAAATCGGCGTTGAATGGAAATTAAAAGGGGCTCAGGCCCTTTTTTTTTGAAGGGAGATGAAGGACGATGGAATACTCTGCAAGGAGAATAGGAAAGATGGCCTTCTATGCAAAGACTCCTTCTGGCCATGATATACATATGGATGCAAATGAAAGTTCTGGAGGCGATGGATCGGCGCCAGCTCCAATGGAGATGGTAATGGCCGCGCTGATGGGTTGCACTTCAATGGATGTAGTTTCGATTCTCTCCAAGATGAAGGTTACGGACTACGAGTACTGGATTTCTGCAAATTATGAGCATGCAAAGGAACATCCGAAAGTATTCACGAGCATCGAACTCGTATATCACTTCTCGGGTAAGAATCTACCGAAGGATAAGATAGAAAAGGCGGTTACCCTCTCTCAGGAAAGATACTGTTCTGTCTCGGCTATGCTTGGCAAAACGGCTGATATGTCAATGAGAATTGAATATGAAGGTGAAGAAAAGTGAATCCAAAAGAAATGGCAGAGAGAATGGAAACCATAAGAGACAACGTTAAGTCAATAAAGAATAAGATACTCGTTATGTCTGGAAAGGGGGGAGTTGGCAAGACGACGGTCGCGGTCAATCTAGCGCTAGCTTTGGCAGATGAAGGCTTCAAGACCGGTCTGATGGATATAGATCTCCATGGACCCAACGTAGCGAGGATGGTCGGTCTGAAAAAGCAGCCCGAAGTTGTAGAAGGACAGATTTTCCCTCCCGAGGCTCTGCCTAACTTGAAGGTTATTAGCATCTCAAGTTTCGTTGAAGAGGATGCTCCGGTGATTTGGCGTGGGCCGATGAAGACGACAGCGATCTACCAGTTTCTCGGGGATGTTATGTGGGGTGAACTAGACTTTCTCGTAATCGATTCTCCTCCAGGGACGGGAGACGAGCCGCTCACCGTTCTGCAGACTCTAACCGATCTTGTGGCCGTTGTAGTCACTACTCCCCAGGCAGTTGCCGTTCAGGACGTGAAGAGGGCGATTAATCTTGTCAAGACCATGCACAGAGATATTCTTGGAATTGTCGAGAATATGTCTTATTTGAGGTGCCCACACTGCGGAGAAGTGATAAGACTCTTTGGCGAGGGCGGAGGAAAGGAACTTGAAAATCTCTTCAACATTCCGCTAATCGGTTCTCTTCCATTTGATCCCGCACTCGTAGGTTTTTCAGACACCGGGAAAAGCATTGTGACTAACATGAGAGGATCTGAGCTGGAAACCGCTTACCGCGAAACAGTGAGGGAGATAGTGAAAAGGGTGAAAGTTCAGTGAGTCATTTCAAAAGTTTGACACTTGAGTGGAGCGAAGACCGCCTGAAAATGATTGATCAGAGGAAGCTTCCTACGGCAGAAGAGTATGTAGAATGCAGGAACCATGAAGAAGTATATGTTGCGATAAGAGAAATGATAGTCAGAGGTGCTCCAGCAATAGGCGCCACTGCAGCCTTCGGTTATCTGCTAGGTGCAAAGGAAGTACTGGATGCTTCCGATGAAGTCTTGTTGGATCACATGACAACTGTTAAGAAAAGGCTTTCCGAGAGTAGGCCCACTGCCGTGAACCTCTTTTGGGCCCTGGACAGAATGGAAAACGCTCTTAATTCTAACTGGGGTTTGGAAAGGAAGAAACTCATCGAGTCGCTCGAGCGAGCGGCCCTGAGTATTGCAAAAGAGGATATAGAAATCAATAAATCGTTAGGAAGAAATGGAGCAACGGTTGTGAGAGATGGAGATGGAATTCTAACTCACTGTAATGCCGGAGCTCTTGCAACAGTCGATTACGGCACGGCTCTCGGAGTAATGCGAGCTGCTGTGGAACAGGGTAAGAGAATCAAAATCTTCGCCGATGAAACTCGCCCTTATCTTCAGGGAGCGCGGTTGACGGCCTGGGAACTCATTAAATCAGGGATCGACGTGACACTAATATGTGACAACATGGCAGGATGGGTAATGAAGAAGGGATTCATTGACCTGGTTCTAGTCGGAGCAGATAGAATTGCAGCTAATGGCGATGCCGCGAATAAAATTGGGACGTATTCCGTTGCAATACTTGCCCAGAGGCATGGGATTCCTTTCTACATAGCTGCCCCACTGAGCACTGTGGATCTCACAACCGCTTCTGGAGAAGAAATACCGATAGAAGAGAGGAGCCATAGAGAGATAACTCACATAGGCAATCAACAAATTGCGCCGGAAGGCGTGAGGTGTTTGAATCCAGCATTTGATGTAACCCCATCGAGTTTGATAACAGGAATAATCACGGAAAAGGGAATTGCGAGGCCGCCATATGACGTATCGCTGAGAGGAATGTTTGAATAGAATCTGGAGGAGGTTATTTGGATGTGGGAATCTCTAGAGAAAACTGATAAACAAGTCTTCGACATAATGTTCAAAGAGCTTGAAAGACAGAGAAACGGGCTTGAGTTGATCGCTTCAGAGAATTTTGTTTCCAGGGCTGTAATGGAAGCAATGGGATCGGTCATGACGAACAAATACGCAGAGGGTTATCCTTCCAGAAGGTATTACGGAGGATGTGTCTTCGTTGACGAAGTTGAAGATCTGGCGCGTGAGAGAGCCAAGAAACTTTTTGATGCAGGGTTTGTCAACGTCCAGCCCCATTCGGGTTCTCAGGCAAACATGGCTGCTTATCTGGCAGTTGCCAAGCCAGGTGATACGATTATGGGTATGTCTTTGAGCCACGGGGGCCATCTAACTCATGGATCTCCGGTCAATTTCTCCGGGAAACTCTTCAATGCAGTCTCTTATGGAGTCAATGAGGAAACCGAGGTAATCGACTATGATGAAGTGAGGAAAGTTGCTCTTGATGCTAAACCTTCTGTAATTGTTGCCGGCGGAAGCGCTTATTCCCGAATAATCGATTTCAAAAAATTCAGAGATATTGCCGACGAGGTACACGCCGTTCTGATGGTAGATATGGCCCACTTTGCCGGCCTTGTAGCCGCAGGACTTTACCCTAACCCCCTAGATTTTGCACATGTTGTGACGACTACGACGCACAAGACCCTGAGAGGGCCACGAGGGGGAATGATTCTCACAAATAACGAGGAGATCGCAAAGTCGGTTGACAAGATGGTGTTTCCGGGTACTCAAGGTGGCCCGCTCATGCATGTGATCGCATCAAAAGCAGTTTCGTTTGGCGAGGCTCTAAGAGACGAATTCAAGGCTTATCAGCAGAACATCATCTACAACACTCGCAGACTGGCGAAGTCGCTTGAGGAAAAAGGTCTTAGGATAGTATCTGGGGGTACAGACACACATCTGTTCCTCGTTGATCTGAATCCTATGAATGTTACTGGAAAAGCTGCGGAAAAGGCCCTGGAAAAAGCGGACATTACGGTCAACAAAAATACTATCCCAAAAGAAACCAGGTCACCTTTTGTCACCAGTGGAATAAGGATCGGAACTCCTGCGATTACTACAAGGGGCATGACTGAGAAAGAAATGCCCTTGATTGCCGATTTAATTATTCGAGTTCTAGAGAACATAGAGGGAGAAAAGGGAGAGATCTCACAGACAAAAGTGAGAGAGATCAGTGAGGAAGTCAAGACGCTAACAAGCAAATTCCCACTCTATTCAGATCTGATTCACAGGAGTGATGCAGGTGTTTGACCAGCTTACGGTAGTCAACCATCCGCTTATTCAACATAAGCTTGGAATAATGAGAGATGATCAGACCGGTCCGAAGGAATTCAGGGAGCTCTTAAAAGAAATCACATTACTCCTTACTTACGAGGCGACGAGACATATACCGACGTACGATAAGGAAATCAAGACACCGCTGGTGAAGATGGTAGGCCAGTGTATAGAGGATAAGAAAGTGACGGTCGTTCCCATCCTCAGGGCCGGCCTGGGAATGGTGGAAGGAGTTCTTTCATTGATGCCCAACGCTTCGGTCGGATACATCGGAATATATAGAGATCCCGACACAATACAGCCGGTGGAGTACTATTCAAAGCTTCCGAGTGTTGATGAAAATACTCAGCTATTCGTTCTAGACCCTATGCTGGCAACGGGAGTGTCCTCATCGTGGGCTCTGAAAGTAGTGAAGAAAGCCGGGGCGAAACAAATCTCGCTAATGTGTCTCATCGCTGCTCCGGAGGGTGTAAGATTCATTGAGAAGAATCATCCCGACGTGAAGATCTTTACGGCGGCTCTCGACGAAAGACTCAACGACCATGCCTATATAATTCCGGGTCTAGGAGATGCCGGTGACAGACTTTACAGAACGAAGTAAGTTTAGGGCCCTGGTTCTTGGAGGTTACCTAGAGGATGTTGAAGTATCGGGCAGCGGTCACAAAGCCAGTATAGTCAAGACAGATGGAGGATCGGCATTCAATGTGGCAACCTGTCTTTCGTTACTCGGTGCTGAAGTCCTATTTTTGAGTTGTTTTGGTGTTTGCGATTCTGATCGGTGGTCTTTCAGATCAATCCCCGTTATGCCTGATTGTGCACACGGTATTTTTCTCTTCAGCGGTTCTGATGTCATTGCCGTGCAGAAACCTCAGCCTGTCGACGTAAATCAAGAGCTGGTAGGAATTCTGATCGATGAAGAGTATGATCTGCTCTACAGTACTCTGGAAATTGGTCAGCAAGCTGCATCAGTTATTAGTTCGGTGAAGTCGAGGATCAAAGTTGTTGATCCATCTCCCTTTCATGAGTTCAAAGGTCTCGATGGACTGGGGAAGTATGATTTTATTCTGGCAAATGAGTACATGTCATTTGAAAAAAGCGACAGGCGCCTGATTATAAAGGCTTCAGAAAAGGGCGTTTACTTTGCTGGTAAGGATTTTTTGCCACCCGTGGTTGGGAAGAATCGTTTCGGAAGCGGGGATATATTTGGATCGGTTTTTTCGCTGCTTCTCATGAATGGAGCATCTCCAGAAGAAGCTATTGGAGAAGCAGTAAAGGTAAGCGGAGAGTTTTGCTCACAGACCAGGTCGGTCGAGCAGTTTATGCTTGGGATAAGGAGCAGTCTTAATTACGTGATAAGGGGTTGAGGATATGTCCGGTAAGCTCACGGTCGTAGTGGGACCAATGTATTCGGGAAAGACCTCGACGCTTCTTTCCATGATTGAAATTTACACACTTGGAAAGAAGCGAATAAAGGTTTTTAAACCAGTAATAGACGACAGATACTCTTCTGATCATGTTGTAAGTCACTCCGGTCAGATGGCGGAAGCGATAAATGTTTACGATTCCTCCGAAATCAAGGAAATCGTGTCCAAGGAAAAGGGGAAACTCGACGCGATTTTTATTGATGAAATCAACTTTTTTGACGAAAACCTCCTTCGCATTGTAGAAGAGATAATCTTCAGTGGTGTAGATGTATTCTGTGTTGGTCTCGATTTAAGTTACAAGCACAGGCCTTTTGCCGTAACCGCGAATCTGATGGCTGCGGCAGACGAGGTGATAAAGAAGAAGGCTGTCTGTCACATATGCGGTGAGTACAATGCCACCGTTACTCACAGAATTTCAGGTCCAACTGACAGTGAAATAGATATAGGTGGTATGGAAAAATACATCGCGGTTTGTAGAGATTGTTACAAAAAACTGAATGCGAAAGACTGGGGCTAAGAAGCTATTTTCCTCTTTTGGTCTTTTTTATAGAATTCTCCGATGCCAGGATGGATGACTGACATTAATCCTTAGAAACACTTTCTTCGAAGATTCATAGATTAATTAAGTATATTGATACCTTCACGGTAACTAAAAATTAATATACTTGCTTGATAATCGCTGTTGTTGTTCAGATAAGTTCAACATACAAACGCTGGCCCGTTGTATACTTTTCAAGCTGCGGAGGTGTTCAGATGTTTGAGAATCTCCAGGAAAAGCTGGGCAGAGCTTTCAAGCTGCTAAGTGGAAAGGGAAGAATCTCTGAGAAGAATATAGAAGATGCTGTAAAGCAGGTCAAGTTGTCGCTTCTGGAGGCGGACGTCAACTATAAGGTTGTCAAGGAGTTTATAGGCGGCATCACTGAGAAGGCGCTTGGAGAAGAGGTACTGAAATCGTTCACGCCTGATCAGCAGTTTATAAAGATTGTCAGAGACGAACTGATCAAGATGCTTGGCGAGAAGTCGGTTCCGTTGAAGCTTTCTAGCCAGCCTTCGAAGATAATGATGGTGGGTCTTCAGGGAAGTGGGAAAACGACTACTACGGCCAAGCTGGGTACATTGTTGAGAAAGGAAGGCCGAAAACCTCTTCTCGTAGCTGCGGACGTGTACAGACCAGCGGCAATTGATCAGCTGATGCAACTTGGAAAACAGATTGATATGCCTGTTTTCACGGGCGACAGAAAGAATCCCGTAAAGATAGTTCAGGAAGCAATGCAGCAGGCGGTTAGGAACATAAATGATGTGGTGATTCTAGACACCGCGGGTAGACTTCACATAGACGATGCGATGATGAGAGAGTTGAAGGAAATCGTTTCCGCTGTTAAGCCCGATGAGATACTAATGGTTGTTGATGCCATGACTGGACAGGACGCCGTGAACTCAGCGAAGGCATTTAACGAAGCGCTCGAGCTTTCCGGGTTTGTTGTCACAAAACTCGATGGCGACGCGAGAGGCGGAGTAATTCTTTCAATAAGGCATGTAACGGGAAAACCCGTCAAGTTCATTGGAATCTCGGAAAAGCCCGACGGTATTGAGGCCTTTCATCCAGACAGAGTTGCAGGAAGAATACTGGGAATGGGCGATGTTTTGTCGCTCATCGATAAGCTACAGTATAACATTGACGAAGAAAAGGCCAAAGAAATGGAAGAGAAATTTCTCAAGAACAAATTTGATCTTGAGGACTTCCTTGATCAACTGAAAGAAGTAAAAAAGCTGGGGTCGATTGCAGACATCATGGAGATGATACCTGGCGCCCCTAAAGACGTTGATCTTGCAGGAAGCGAAAAGAGCATGAAGAGAACAGAGGCGATCATCCACTCCATGACATCTAAAGAGAGAAGGAATCCAAAGCTTCTGAACTATTCTAGAAAGCAAAGAGTAGCGAGAGGTAGCGGAACAACTATTCAGGATGTCAACAAACTCCTTAAGTCGTACGATCAGATGAGGAGTATGATGAAGCAGTTCGGAAGAAAAGGGAAACTACTTAAAGGTATGAAAGGATTTTCATTTTAGATAGTAGAGAATCAGGAGGTGCACGAAAAGAATGGTAAAGATTAGGCTTACAAGGATGGGTAGGAGGAACAGGCCGTTTTTCAGGCTTGTCGTAGTGGATTCACAAAAGCGTAGAGACGGGGCCTATATTGACTCTCTGGGATTCTATGATCCGATAAGAGATCCCGGCATTATGAGTGTCGATGTAGACAAGGCAGTAAGCTGGATAATGAAAGGTGCTCAGCCGACTGAGACCGCAAGATCGATTCTTGCAAGGTTCGGAGTTATGAAGAAGGTCCACGAGCTGAAGTATGTCAAGGAATCGGGAGAGAAAGCAGAGTAATGAAGGAAGTGCTAGAACATATTCTGAAGGGAATAGTGAGGGAGCCCGATCGGATAACTGTTACTGAAGCAGTAGACGAAAACGGAAACATGGTCTTTGAAATCAGCGCTGCAGAGGAAGATGTCGGCCAAATAATTGGAAAAGACGGTAGAACTATCAAGTCAATCAATGTTCTCCTCAACGCACTCGCCGGATCATCAAAGGAGAGTTTTATCCTAAAGGTGGTAAGATGAGCGAACTGAAAGACAAGTCTTTGGAGGAAATGGTTCCAATCGGGAGAATAGTGAAGCCTCACGGACTTCGTGGCGAGATGAAGGTAAAAGTCGCTCTTGAAGATGAAACAGCTTTCAAAGAGATCCAGGAGGTTCTGCTTTATGATGAAAAGACCCGTTCGCGGTTTGTAACTTCAATCGATGGAGCCAGGAGAGCCACCAAAGGTTGGATCTTGCATTTCGAGGGAATAGACTCTATGGGTCAAGCAGAAAGGCTTGTAGGCTTCCATATATACGTTGAAGAACGTGTCTTGCCTGAGTTGAAACAGGGAGAGTATTATTACTTTCAGATTCTTGGGAGTAGTGTATTCGATGAGAACCGGCGTTTCATAGGAACTGTAAATGACATCATCGAAACTGGAGCAAATGATGTTATGGTGGTCGTTCGTGAAGAGGACTTGACTGTTCGTGAAGAGCTTATTCCAATAATTAGAGACTACATTCTCGAGCTCAATTTTGAAGATAAGACGATTGTTGCCAGATCTATGGAATTCGAAGAGGTCAAGCCCGAATGAAGATAGAGGTATTGACGATCTTTCCTCAGCTGTTTGAAACGGTCTTCAACTGGGGGGTAATATCAAGGGCTATTAAAAACGGCATAATTGCTTTTGAATCGGTCGATATAAGAGATTTCACCGATGATCGTCACAGAACAACCGATGACTACCCATTCGGAGGGGGGAGCGGCCTCGTAATGAAGGCCGAGCCAATAATCAAAGCAGTTGCAAGTCGCTTTTCGGATGACAGCAAGCCCCACGTTGTCTATCCGTCTCCGCAGGGCAAGCTCTTTGACAACAAGAAAGCTCTTGAACTGAGTAAGCTTAGCCACATTGTTTTTGTTTGCGGGCGTTATGAGGGAATAGATGAAAGGGCAATGAGTTCCATTGACGAGGAGATTTCGATCGGTGATTTCGTGCTCAGCGGTGGAGAAATCCCGGCACTGTTGATGATAGAGGTCATTTCAAGGTTTGTTCCAGGAGTTGTCGGTGATATGGAGTCGGTAATTAACGATTCTTTCTTTTCCGATCTTCTTGATTATGCTCATTATACGAGGCCCAGAGAAGTAAACGGCATGGAAGTACCCGAAGTATTGCTCAGTGGGAACCATGAAATGATAGAGATTCACAGAAGAATGGAGAGTTTGCTCAGAACTATCGAAAGAAGGCCGGATATCTTTCTCAAGCATGATTTTGACCTGACTGACAAGAAAGCACTGTTGTTGCTCTTCAAGGAGCTGAAAAAGGATGCTGAATAACATATATCTCGCTTTGATTCATTACCCTGTTTTGGGCAGACACGGAAATATCGTTTCCAGCGCAGTCACGAATCTGGATGTTCACGATATTTCCCGAACATGCAGAACATACAATGTCAAGGGTTACTTCGTGGTAAGTAATCTCCCGGCTCAGAGAGAGATAGTAGATAACGTTCTAAATTACTGGCTTGAGGAGTTTGGAAGGGAATACAACCCCAGCAGAAGTGAAGCGCTTAAAGTAGTTGAGAGGGCATCATACATGGAAGATGTTCTAGAGCAAATAGAAGAAATCGAAGGACAGAGGCCCGACCTCGTTTTTACTTCGGCAAAGAGGGGGAAAGACAGAATCACTTTCGATGCCATGCGAAGGATAATCGTCAAAAGTGAAAAACCCCATCTTCTCCTCTTTGGAACAAGCTGGGGCTTACCCGGTGAAATTGAGAAGATTTGCGACTATGCTCTTGAACCGCTTAGAGCGAATTCGGATTTTAACCACCTCTCTGTGAGAGCAGCAGTTGCAATAGTTTTAGATAGATTAATTCATGAAGATACAGTAGAAGTTAGGAGGGATAAAGATGGATCAGTACATAAGATCTCTGGAAAATGAGCATTTGAGGGACGACCTGCCAAAGATGGGCCCGGGCGATACCGTCAGAGTAAGCGTTAGAATCAAAGAGGGCAACAAAGAAAGAATTCAGGCCTTTGAGGGAATTGTAATGGGAATAAGAGGGAGCGGGACGGGTAAGTCCTTTACAGTTAGAAGAGTAGGAGCCGCGGGTGTTGGTGTAGAAAGGATATTCCCGTTCACAAGCCCTTCTCTCGAGAAGATTGAAGTTCTTAGAAGGGGAAAGGTCAGAAGAGCGAAGATCTACTACATTAGAGACGTGAAGGGTAAGGTAAAGATAAAAGAGAAAAGGGACTGAGGCTAAGTGTCTGCCAAAAAGTCGAAAAAGGGTTCTGACAAGAAGGAATCGCGCTTTCTCCACGAAGTTAAGGAGTGGGGAAAGGCGATTCTTTATGCTGTCGTATTTGGTACGATTATTCGTTTGTTTGTTTTTGAGACAATGCTGGTTCCGACAGGTTCAATGATACCAACCATAAATCCTCCCGCCAGATTGTTTGTGGAGAAGATCACTTACGAATACAGAGAGCCTGATTACGGGGACATAGTGGTGTTCTGGACGCCTTATGTGGATATTGAGTCTCAGAAGTATCTCAGAGGGTTTGATAAATTCATGGATCTTTTTTCTCCAGCCAAGTACAGGGGTCATGTCAAATATGTAAAGCGATTGGTGGGAAAGGCTGGAGACGTTCTTGAACTCAGAAGAGCGCCTGATTATACTGCGGCGAATCCCGTATACCAGCTCTACGTAAATGGAGAGATTCCACCTGCACTTGAAGAAAGGCGTTATGTTAGAGAGGGAGTGTTTTACGATCCCAGCTTCTATTTAGGCTTGGCTCACCCCGACGATCCTTCGGTGAGATTCTCCCCTTATTACAGGCTTTATCAGGCCTATAAGGGGCTGATCGAATATACTGAGTTCTTCGAAACAGAGTTGGAGCCCCTCGGTCTGGAGAAGTACATCACTCAGGATCCGTCAACGGGAGTGGTAAGAGTTACCGTGCCGGAAGGGTTCCAGTTTATGATGGGCGATAACTCAGCAAATAGCTTCGATAGCAGGTATTTTGGATTCGTTCCAGAGGAGGCAATAATCGGTAGTCCGATGTTGACTATATGGCCTTTTTCCGATTTCGGCCCGCTAAAGAAATAACCGGGGAAACCCCCGGTTTTGGCGGAGGCGGTGGGACTCGAACCCACAAGGGGCGTCAACCCCACCGATTTTCAAGACCGGCTCCTTAGCCAGTTAGGATACGCCTCCACTTAGCTGATTATACCTCTTTGAGACCACAGATTCAAGGGGTGTTTGATCTTGAGAGACGTTCAGAATGAGAAGGACAAGAGAAACATCAAAATCAACATGGTCGGGATAAAGTCAATTGAGTATCCCATAGTAGTACTAGACAGAAAATTCGGAACACAGAATACTGTGGGGAAATTCGATCTGTTTGTGGATCTTCCTAAGGATTTTCGTGGTACTCACATGTCAAGATTCGTAGAGGTCCTTGAGAGACACCACAAGAAAATCACTCCCAGAAGCATGGAGTCAATCTTGAATGACATGAGAGACTCTTTAAAAGCCGATGTGGCTCATATCAAGGTTGAGTTTCCTTACTTTATAAGAAAGAAAGCTCCAATAAGCGGGAGTGAGAGTTTCAGCTCATTCAAGTGTTCCTTCATTGCAATGAAGGATGGGACGTTTGATTTTGTTCTTGGAGTCAAGGTTCCGGTCATGACCGTCTGTCCTTGCTCAAAAGAGATTAGTGACAGAGGTGCTCACAATCAAAGGGCAGAGGTTTTTGTTTCCGTAAGAATGAATTCGCTTGTTTGGATTGAAGAGATCATCGAGTATGTCGAGAAATCCGCAAGTGCTCCAATCTTTTCTTTGCTCAAAAGAGAAGACGAGAAGTTCATCACCGAGCACTCTTTCGACAACCCCAGATTTGTGGAAGATCTTTCGCGAGAAGTCGTCTTACTTCTTCAAGATGATAGTCGGATCAACTGGTACAGAGTCGAAGCGATCAGTCAGGAGTCAATTCACAATCACGAAGCATACGCATGTATAGAAAAGGAATGAAAAATGGTTTTCTCGAGTGAATTTCTTGAGCCGTCGTTTTTCGCGAAATATGAAAAACTTATAGAGCTCATGCTCTCTTCTCCCCACAATCTAAGCTCAATTAAGGAATTTGAAAGAGCAATGACAGTTCACATCGAAGACACCATTATTCCGTTTGAAGGTTCTTCTCTATCGGGCCGCTGCATAGACATTGGAAGTGGAGGCGGGATCCCAGGTCTTGTTTTGGCGATTTCTTTTCCTAAGTCAAACTGGACACTTCTTGAATCAATCGCAAAGAAAACCAGGGAGATCGAAAGATTTGCCCGGGATTTAGACCTGACAAATGTTGCCGTAAAGACAGCAAGAGCAGAAGAATTCGCAAAAGAAGCAGGAGAGACTTTCGACTCAGCCTTCTTGAGGGCAGTTGGCAGATGCGATATTTCGCTGGAACTCGCGGCTCCTCTTGTTAAGGTTGGGGGATACATCTACCTTTACAAGGGTCCCGGGTGGCTTGATGAGAAGGTGTTTTCTGATGCAGCAGAAAGAGTTCTTGGATTACGGCTCTCGTGTGAAAAAGAGTACAGACTTTCTGACGGTTCGAAGAGGTTTATGGTAGTTTACGAGAAGGAAAGAGCTACTCCGAGTGAGTTTCCAAGAAGATCAGGAGTTGCGTCGAAGCTTCCTCTTGGAGGTCGAAAGTGACTGAGAAAAAGGGGAAACTCTGGATCGTAGGCACTCCCATTGGAAATCTCGATGACATGACGATTAGAGGGAAGAGAGTGTTTGAGGAAGCCGATTTGATCCTTGCAGAAGATACGAGGAGAATGAGGTCACTTCTCTCCTCTCTAGGGATAGAAAACAAAGATGTGGTATCCCTCAATATGCATAACCAGGAAGAAAGACTGTCTTTCATAATTCGAAAGCTTGACGAAGGAGCAGAGATCGCACTTTCCAGTGACGCAGGAATGCCCGTCATCTCTGATCCAGGGGCCAAAATCATCAGGGTTTGCCGCGATAGAGGTTTTGAAGTTGACGTTTCGCCAGGTCCAAGTGCCGTTACATCGGCAATTGCTATCAGCGGTTTTCCAGGAAGTCATTTCACATTTCTCGGCTTTCTGCCTAGAGGCAAGAATCGGAGAAGACTGTTGAGAAAGATTTCTCGGGGTAGTTACGGCGAAAGCCTCATTGTATTCTTCGAGTCACCATTCAGACTAATGGAGACATTGCGCGAAATCCTTGAAATTATTGGCGACAGAGAGATATTCATCGGAAGAGAGCTGACCAAGCTCTTCCAGGAGTCTTTTTTCGGATGCGTTTCTGACGCTATCCAGAAGTTCGCGTTTTCCGAAGTGAAGGGAGAGATAACGGTCGTTCTATCAGGAAGGGATGAGGAAGATGTTTGAGATGATGAGGAATTTCTTTTGTCTAACTCCCGCCATTGCTGCGGCAATACTCTCCCATGAGTATGCTCGCTTTATAACCGCGAGACGTTTCGAAGCCACCAAGCCGGAATGGGGAGGACCCGGCTTCATCAGAAGAATTGACCCTGTCGGTTTATTAATGTTCTATTTCTTCAAGTTCGGCTGGTCGAGACCGTTTCCCGTCAACTACTGGAAGCTCAGAAAAGCCAAGTATTTCAAGGCAATACTGACGGCACTTTCCGGATCTATTGCGAACTTCTCGCTTGGAGTTATCACAGGTCTGATCTTCTATCTCTCCGGTCTTCACAGGTTCTCCACCTTCATGCCAGAAACGGTCAGCTCTTTTCCCGCAAGTTATTTAGCAGACGTTGTTTACTGGACAATGGTGATAAATCTTAACACTGCGCTTTTCAACTTGATCCCTATACCCCCTCTTGACGGGGCAAACATTGTTACAATGCTTGTTCCGGAGAGCCAAGTGAACTGGCTTGTCAAATATGAACTATATGGAATACTGACACTTCTCGTGCTGTCACTCATGGGGATAATCCAGCTTATTATGTGGCCTATAACCCAGTTCATACAGCTTCTGGCTAGATTAATAGCCTAATGTTTTTCTTTTTGTTGAAGTTGAGAATCTATCATTTCAATCGTTTCGGCAAGAGCATCCTCTAGATTGCCGTCGTATCTCAGAGTGAAACCGGAAGCCTTTTGATGTCCTCCCCCTCCAAACGCAACGGCGATTTTGCTAACGTCGAAGTAGCTCTTCGATCTCAGCGAGACATGAGCTTCTCCTTTACTCGCTTCTGAGGCAAACAGAGCAACTTCAACGCTCTTTATCGATCTCAGATCGCCGACGAAACCCACAAAATCATCTTCTGTGAGTGAGTACTTTTCAAAATCCTCCAACTCAAGGTAGGAATATGCAAACCTGCCGTTTGATAGCATCTTTATATTGTCGATCGCATCCCTCTCAAGGAAAAGTTCTTCGATCTTTCTTGTTTCAAGGATTGACGTTGCCACGAAGGTGGGATCTGCTCCTAATCTCACAAGCTCCGCAGCGGCCTCGAAAACCGAGCTATCTACATTCGAATATCTGAAGAAACCAGTATCTGTTGCAATGCCTATGTAGTTCATCAGTGCGAGATCGGCGTCATATTCAACATCCATGAGTTTTAGAAGGTCAAGAACCATTTGAGCAGCCGAAGAATATGATGGATCTACCCAACAGTCGTCTGCAAAATAGGTGTTGGTTGCGTGGTGATCAATAACCACTGAAGGGATTCCTTTTCGCAAAAGCTGTTCAAATCTACCGATTCTATCTGGAGATGAAGCGTCTACAATGATTATTAGATTGGGCTCCACAACATCATTACTGAAATCCTTAATTCTATCTATCCAGGGAAAGACTGTAAAATTCGCCGGAATCTTCCAGTCAATTGCCGGTGTAACCTTCTTGCCAAACTTCTCGAGTCCCATCGAAAGTGACACCACTGACGAGATACAATCACCATCTGGCATTATATGACCCACAACGAGAATGTCGTTGGCCTTCTGTATGCATGATACAATGCTGGTGATCTTCCTTATCATTGTTCAGTCTCCTTAATCGACTCAACCGCGTGCTGGACAACTGCAGTGAATTTGGGTCTTATTCTGTTTGCCGTTTTCACCACATCGGCATGAGTGAGCTTCTCCTTGAGGATCCCAGATGCCATATTTGTCACGCACGATAAAACCAGAAGCTTTATGCCACAATGTCTTGCGGCGATTACTTCGGGGACCGTCGACATCCCCACGAGATCTGCCCCGAAGAATTCAAAAGCCCTTATCTCTGCAGGCGTTTCATAACTCGGTCCCAGAGTCCAGCAGTAGGTTCCTTCCTTCAAATCTATCTTTGCTTTCTCGAGCCTTGATTTCAAAACTTTTAGCCAGGCAAAATCAATTATCTCCGACATGTCGGGAAATCTCGGGCCGTAACGGCGGTCATTTTCTCCCCTCAGAGGGTTGCGAAATCCAAAGTTTATGATATCTGTCACTGCAACTATATCTCCGGGAGAGAAGCTTCTGTTTATTCCGCCAGAAGCATTTGTAATGAGCAAGTTGCTTACGCCAAGTTCTTTAAAGAGATATATTGGTGAGGAAACGTCTTCAATTCTATGACCTTCGTAGAAGTGAAAACGTCCTTCCATTGCCACCACCGGGAGTCCTTGGAATGTCCCGAAGACTAGCCTGCCCGAATGACCTTCAACGGTAGCTGTGGGAAATCCCGGAATTTCTCTGTAATCTATTGCCAAGGGTTCTTCAAATTGCTCAGTAAGGTAACCCAGTCCCGACCCAAGTATCATCGCAACTTTCGGAAAAGTCGTTAGGCGCCTGACAACTGTTTCTTTCATCTCTGTATAGAGTCTCATAGCAAACCTCCAGAAGTAAAGACCTTCAAATTATTATATAATAATGAAAGCTTCTAGGAATCCAGAATTTGACTTTGGAGCCTGGTATCACTATAATTATTGCAATTTGAGAAAGATCTCGAAGGGAGGATGTCCTTTGACAGTTGATGAAGTATTCGACAGAGTAAAAACAATAATTTCTGAGAAGCTTGGAGTCGAGGAAGATGAAATCGCCATGGATTCAGATTTGACCGAGGATCTCGGAGCAGATTCACTCGATTTGGTCGACCTGGTAATGGCACTTGAGGACGAATTTGATTTCAAGGTTGAAGACGAGCAGATCGAGAACATCTCCACAGTTGGGGATATTGTGGAGAGTATCGGCAAAGGTCTAGGCGTTGAGGATTGAATTTTCTAAGGGGGCTTAATGCCCCCTTTAATTTGAGTGGAGTGATTTCGATCGAAAAGGAGTTCAAAGTAACAAAAGAAAATTTTTACGAGAGATTGGACCGGGTTTTGAGGAAAGAGCTTTCCGATTTGAAGCTCTCCTCAATATACAAATTGCTGAGAAGGGGCAATGTTAGGGTCAATGGGAATAAAATCAGAGACGGCTCATGGAAAATGGAAATAGGCGATAAGGTTCAGGTAGTCTTCTCGGGAGATCCTTCGAAACTGAAGCGTCTTGAAGAATCGCGCGAACTGACGCCTAAGCACATTCCACTCGACATTTTGTTCGAAGATGATCTTATTGTTGCAGTTGACAAACCTTCAGGAATCTCCGTTCATCCTGGTAAGGGAATCCAGATAATCACCCTGGTTGAAGGATTGATGGCGTACGGGAATTCGAAAGGTTTTGTTCCTCGCCCCGTTCACAGGCTTGATAAACACACTTCTGGCGTAATCCTCTTCGCGAAATCCCCGGAGGCTGCTAGAGAGCTTTCAAAGCTATTCAGAGAACGGGGAGTCGAAAAAGGTTACTTCACTCTTGTGAAGGGATTTCCTGAAAAGAGAGGAAAACTTGTTTCGCAGAGAGAGAAATTCGTCGAATCCCTGGCTTTCACAGTTGAGAAGAGCTATGCTACGACGTCTTTGTTGTGGATCGATCTATTTACTGGAAAGAAGCACCAGATCCGTCGACAGTTAAGTGAAGCGGGTTATCCAGTTGTCGGAGACGATGTGTATGGAGACAGACTGTTCAATAGAGACTTCAAGAAAGAAACGGGGCTCAGGCGATATTTTCTTCACTGTTCAAGGCTTTCCTTCGCTAGAAATGACGGAAAAGAAATAGAGATCATCTCTGAACTCCCCGGCGACCTTAAGAGGGTGCTGGGTTGCCTCGAATAAGATTTGTATTTCTCATTATTGTGGTTGTTTTCTCTTCACTCGCGGTGGCAGGTCAGGCGGAGATCAGAAGTGAGATTGAGGAAGCGAATGCAGAGCTTTCAGAAATCTATGGTTTCTCGGTAAAATACAGTCTTACGATTTTAAAGGGTGAAGGTCACGAGCAGCCTGCGGCAATAGACAATAATGGAATATATCAAATCTTTCTTTACACCTCTTCATATAAACCGGGAGTTGCGAGGCATGAACTCGCCCATGTTTATTTCTTTGAGTACCTGAGAATCAGGGATATTAATCCTGACGAAATTCCGCTGTGGTATCATGAGGTGATTGCCGAGGGATTTCAGAACCTTCACACTGGGACTAGGAGGTCGGCTTTAAGAGTAGCGTTTTTTGACTTCACAGAATACGAGGAGAAATACCCGGTTAAGGATGATCAAAGTGTCTTCTACGGGGCAGTGGCAAGCTTTGCCGATTACATTCTCAAGAGGAATTCGTACAACAAACTACTAGAAGTTGTCAATGAGTTCTCTACTGAAAGAGAAATAGACACCGCTTTTTTGAATGTGTTTGGATCCACTGTTCGTTCAATGCTTTTAAAATGGAGGATTGTTTTTTTGCTTCCATATTCCCCGTTTGTTGTCGGTGTAGTATTATTTCTTTATCTTCTGATCGGGAGGAGAGATAAGTATTGGCGGAAGTTCCCGTTAGACCTAAGAAGCCTCGAAGAAGACGAAGAAACGAAAAACAGAAGAATGTAATCAGTCTTGGGAACGGCATAGTTATCGTTGTTTTTGTTGTGGGTCTGCTTATGTCTCTTCTATATATTCCTTGGAGAGTCTCCCTGGATTCTAATTACAACCGTGCAGCTCTTGTTACCGAGAAGAAGGTTGACGGCGTTCCATCAAAGCAGCTGATTTACGTAGATAATCTGACGGAAATTTCAGAACTCGGCTCTGCGGTTGTCTTTATGGATCTCAGAGATGACTGGAATAGACTGGAGGAAATTCTAGATTTGCAGGTTCCTGTGATACTTACGGGGGTTTCTCCGTACCCTGTTTCGGAACTAGCTTCTATTCTGGATAGTCATTGCGCTTATACTGGCTACATGGAGTTTGACGAAAGAGGGCAGTACGTTCTTGACGTCTTAAAGGCCCGAGATAACAAGTCTCTGGTTTTCCGCGTCCACAATCTGAAGAAGAAAGAGTACCCAAATTACGATATCGATAGAGCTGTAACGAGGTACATTAGATCAGTTAGGGAGCGAAGTGTCGACGCATTGCTTTTCTTAACTCCTCCGGTTGATTTCGACTATGATGAGCTAGTTCACAAATCCTACGAGGAACTAAACGAACAGGACTTAATCTCTGACGAAATAACATCTCCGAGGACTGGCTCATCAAGATTCAAATTGCTTTCAGCGTTGTTCATATTTGTGTTGATCCTATCAGTTAGTCCGCTTGGCGCCGTTGGAATCACAGTTGTGTTTCTACTTTTCCCGACTATCGGTCTGCCTCTGGCAGCAATTGCAGGGGAGTTTGCGATTTACAGAAGGTTGTCTTCTCTAGATACCGGGGTTTTCAGAGGGTTACTACTATTCTTTTCGCTTTCTGTTTTTCTGGGAATCTCTATCAATGCATCCATGGTCGGAGTCGAATTCCAGAATGGTCTAGAGCTCTTCAGGGGTGTGAAAGTATCTCTTGTTGCCCTCCCCGGTTGGTTATTCGTAACCGGTTTTATGAAGAGTGTCTCCAGAAAAATATCTAAGGGCGACCTGTTGGTATTTGTGTTTGCCGGAATAGCGGCCGGTTACTACATTCTTAGAAGTGGAAACTTTTCCTTTGTTCTTGACTCCGAAAGAATGGTAAGGGACTATCTAGACAATCTCCTGCTGGTTCGTCCACGTTTCAAAGAGCTACTTGCATATCCTTTGCTAGCCATCCTGATTCACTTCTCTTTCAACATCAAGGGAAAACTCGCTCCAGTCATTGCATCGGGAGGATCTCTTGTGATAGTGTCGATCGTCAATACCTTCTGTCATGCCACCGTCCCACTTTGGACGGGACTGCTGAGAAGCTTGTACGGTCTATTATTCGGGACAGTTGTTTCAATGATATTGATTACATTTGTCAAGAAGTATAGTAGAAGCTGTAAGGATGTTGAAGTACTGTTGAACGAGAGTGACGAAGACGAGTCTAATTAATATCTGATGATAGGAGGGATGGATTGTGAAGAAGATAATTCTTGTTTTTCTCAGTTTGTTTCTGGCGATATCTTTGTTTGGTATAGTTTCTTACGATCTTCAGAAGGTCATTATCGTGCCTGAAGAACCACAAGGAGGTCTTGAAGTTTCAATTTGGCTGGACAGAGACATAGGCTCTCTATATTACTCCGGCGAGGAGGTAAAGACTTATTTCAAAGTCAATAAGGATGCCTATGTGGCAATTTACGATATCACTCCCAACGGCGAGATTCAGCTGATATTTCCAAATGGTTTTGACCGCAACAATTTCCTGAAAGCTGGAGTAACGTACACGCTTCCAACGGAAAACGCCAATACGAGATACAGGCTTCAGTTGACAAGCGAAACCGGTGGCGGTAAGGAGATATTCCAAATAGTGGCATCTACGATGCCTCTTGGATTTCTGGATGCCCTGATGGCCAAGGCCGAAGCGGGAGACATTTTTCCAAAAGCAAGTTCTAAGGCCGAGGACTTTGTCGTGTCAAAAGTAATACCCGTAATCGACAAACAGGAGTATGCAGTCTCCACAACCTGGTTCTACCTGGACATAATGCCGAGCACGGGACGCGCAAGAATAACTACGACCCCGTCAGGCGCAACGATATATATTGACGGCAAGATGGTTGGCACAAGCCCGCTCAGCATGGATCTAGATGATGGAAACCACATTGTTACGGCTTATAAGAGTGGTTTCAGGAGCGAAACCAGACAGTTCTCAGTGATAAGCGGGAGAACCGTTGATGTTCAGCTAGACCTTAAGAAGTTCGTCAGCGAATATCAGCTCTCGATCGTCACGAACCCGAGTGATGCTGTTGTCTATATCGATGGAAGTCTGATAGGTCGGACACCTTTGAATGTAACTCTGGAAGAAGGGACCAAGAATCTCAGTGTTTCGAAGTCCGGTTATGTGACTTACACGGAAACACTGGTTCTAAACCGGAACATATCCAAATCAATTACATTGACCCCGATCGTCCAGAACTATCAGCTCTCAGTAATTACTAGTCCCTCCGGGGCAGATGTCTATGTAAACAATGCCTATATTGGTCGCACTCCTTTGAACGTAACTCTCGAAGCTGGAACGAAGAACCTCAGAATAGAGAGGTCTGGTTATGAGACTTATTCCGAAAGCTTTATGCTCGACCGTTCGATATCCAAGTCGATTACTCTGTCGCCTCTAGTGAGAGAGTACAGATTGAGCGTTACAAGTTCGCCTTCGAACGCTCTGGTGTACATCAATGGTAGCTATCAGGGGAGAACACCGCTGAACCTTAACTTGAGAGAAGGAACCTACACGGTTAGAGTTACTGCGAATGGATATGATGACTTCTCCACAAGCGTTTCGCTTGATAGAGATAGGCAGGTCAGCGCTACCCTGTACGCAAAGAAGGCAAGGTTAACCGTTGAGACAGAGCCAACCAATGCGTCCGTCTTTGTTGACAACGTTTATGTCGGCAGATCACCGCTCTCAATCGATGTGGATGCCGGAAGACATACTATAAGAGTAGAGAAATCAGGTTATATCACCGATAGTAAGGAAGTAAATCTTGCCGCTGGAACGAGTTCTTCAACGAAGATAATACTTGTTGAGGAAAGGCCAGTCGCAAGAATCACCATTTCTTCAGATCCTTCTAACGCAAGAATATTCATAAACGGGAGAGACTATGGCAGAACCAACAGAGTTGTAGAACTAGATCCCGGATACTACGAGGTAGTCCTGGTGCTAGACGGGTATCGCGTGTCGGTGACATACCGTTACTTTGGAAAGGGAGATCACAATCTCTCGTTCAATCTTTCAAGGATAGACTGACATTCGTTCGTTGCTTCGAAGATAACCGGGACTCAAGTCCCGGTTATCTTTTTCCTGTCGTTCTCTGAGAGAAGCTGCCAGTCTCCTGGTCGTAGCTCCTCAGATAGACAGTAAGATCCAATCCGCCTTCTATGCAGCTGGATTACTTTGTTTCCTGATGCAGAAACAAGTCGCTTTACCTCATGGTATCGGCCTTCCGTTAGAACGATCCTCATATGAAAGTGATCGATTTGCTCGACATGAGTCGGCTTCGAAAACTCATTGTTTCCAATGAAGAGCCCTTGTGAAATCATGGAAATCTCTTTCTTGGTTATCTCTTTGGCTGTTTCCACAAGGTATTCCTTTTCAACAAGCTTTCTGGGCGAAATCACTTCGTGAATGAACTTGCCGTCGTTAGAGAGTATCAAAAGTCCCGTTGCGTCCTTGTCCAACCTTCCTCCAGTTGACAGATCTGCCGAGAAGTTCGCGTCGATGAGTTCGAATACGCTTCTGCCTTCGCTTCTTTCTCTTGAGCAAACGTAACCTTCAGGCTTGTTAAGGGCAATATAAACATTCCAAAAAGCCTCTAGAGGTCTTCCGTCAACAATGACAGTGTCTGTTTCATCAACTACTTCAGAAGGATTGTTCGTGAGGACTCCGTTTAGACTCACTCCATTGCTTCTAATTATTCTCCTGCTTTCACTTCGGCTGAAGCGCCCAAATCTCGACACAAAGGCGTCTAGTCTCATACATAGATTGTACAACACCATTTCTTGGGATACAAGTCGTCAACTTCTCCGGGCTATTGGTCAGAATGGTATAATCTTCTCAAAAGAAAAAAAGAGAGGGTGGATCTTTATGAGAAAGGAGTGGCTTCTCCTAAAGCCCGATGATGAGGCCGTAAACAGATTGGTCGAATTCATGGGCATTGACGCTTTTTTGGCGAGATTACTGGTAACGCGTGGAATAGATAACGAAGTTGAAGCGATGAAGTTCCTGAATCCCGACAAGACGATTCTCCACGATCCTTTCCTTCTTGAAGACATGCCTTTGGCGGTTCGTACGATCATCGAGACCCGCGATAGAAACGAAAGCATAGTCGTCTTTGGCGATTACGATGTCGACGGTGTGACGAGCACCGCACTCCTATACCTCGCAATGAAGAGGATGGGATTCAATGTTAGCTATTACATTCCTCTGAGACTCGAAGAAGGTTACGGATTGAGCAAGGACGCAATCAAAGATTTGAGGGATCAGGGGCACAGCCTCCTCATAACCGTAGATTGCGGAGTCACTTCCTTTGACGAAATCAAGTTCGCAAAGGAGATCGGATTCAACGTTGTTGTTACGGACCATCACGAAGTGAAAGATCTCCTCCCGCCTGCCGACGCAGTTGTCAACCCAAAGAGGCCCGACGACGATTATCCTTTCAAAGGATTGGCCGGGGTTGGTGTGGCCTTCAAGTTGCTTGTCGCTTTGAACGAAACCCTTCACTGTCCTATAGATCCCGAGGAGTACCTGGATATTGTGGCGCTCGGTACGATTGCGGATATAGTACCTCTAAGAGATGAGAATCGCTACATTGTTAAAGAAGGAACGGCAAAGATTCAGAGCAGTCCGCTACTCGGATTAAAAGCGCTTCTTTCTTACCTGAGAATTCCTTCGGAAAACCTTACTGCACAGGACATTGCATTCAAGATTGCCCCAAAACTCAACGCTGCGGGAAGAATGGATTCAGCAATTGTGGCACTTGAACTATTGATTAGCGAAGATATGGATTCGGCAATGAACACTGCTAGCCGTCTATTGAAGCACAATCAGAACAGACAGACTATCGAGGCGAAAATCTTTGAACAAACGGAAAGGGATCTTGAGAATACTGCGAGTTTCAAAGACGATTTCGCGCTGGTTATAGATGGCGACAACTGGCATCTGGGAGTGCTTGGGATTGTCGCGTCAAGACTCGTGTCGATTCACAACAAGCCGGTGTTCTTGATAGCTACAAACGGCTCCGATGGAAAGGGTTCCGCAAGAAGCCCTGCCGGTGTAAGCATAATAAGCCTGCTTAACGAGGTCTCGGGTCTGTTGAGGGAGTTCGGCGGGCATGAGATGGCGGCCGGTTTCAGTATTGACAAAGAAAAAATATCGGAATTCAGGTCTGCAATTAACGATGCTTACATAAAGCTATACGGTTTGAAGCAGCCGGTTTTCAAGATTGACGTTGACGATGTTCTTACTCTTGATTCTATTACCCCCTCGATACTCGATAAGCTTGAATTGTTGAGACCTTTTGGGCATTCCAATCCCGAGCCGAAATTCTTGATCAAAGGCTTGAACATTGAAAAGGCAAAGATGTTTGGTAGCGGAAGCGACCATGTGAAACTCATACTGCGCTCTGGAGACCGAAAGACTCTTGCAATAGGTTACAACATGGGCACCATGTTCGATGATTTCAAGTATGTCAAGCCAAACCTTCTCAAGGTAGACGCCATTGCCTCTATAAAGAATGATAATCTTTATGGACTGCAGAGTGTAAAACTTTCCTTGTCTGACGCGAGGTTGTACATTGATCCCGTATTCGAAGAGGAAGTTAGAGACAAGAACTTTGTCTTTGAGTTCATAAGAGACTGGAAGAACCAACAACCGGGCTTGCAGATTAAGTCGGACGTCTCGGCGCTAATAGCTGAACTGGAGAAGAAGGTGTCACATAAGTGTCCGGAATTCATGGACGTAAGTGCGAAGAATCCCTGGGGAATCTTCGGTAACATAAGGCTGAAGAATCCGTTCCTTGCGCTCAAGATTCTGAAGAATTATCAGAAGGGCAAGAGAACTTTCATTGTTTCTGCCATCAATGGCACACTTGCCCACACATATTATTCTTTGCAGCATTATCTGGATTCGATAAAGCCAATCTTTGCCAATTCACTTTACAGAGGCAAACTGGACGAGCCAGTTGTCTTCGTTACATTACCCTTCTTCGTTGAAAGATTCAACGAAATTTCGGATTCAGCCGGCGAGATAATCTTTGACGAACCGTCTTATATTCTTTCCGGCATATTTAAGGATCATCCAGACCTTGAAGGTTTCTTCAATAACATCGATAAAGTTCTCGGCATTTCCGGTTTTTCTGGAAGCATTTTCTGTGATGACCTCAAAGAGTTCTTCCTGGACAAGAGAATCTCGCACGTGTATAAACCAAGTCCAATAAAGAGAGTTGGCATTATAGACAACCGCGGCTCGAGAAAGAAAGTGGAGCAGGTGATGTCAATAGTAGGCCACGGGGAAAATGTGGCAGTAATTGTTGACTCTCCTCACAAGACGGTTTCTCTTGCAAAATCTATGGGTTCAAGGTTGTCTCACGCTCTGCAAAACGGTGAACTGATTTTCTACAACTATCTTCTCAAGGATTTCCAGAGATCGGTTATCTACTCTCTTGTCGAAAGACAGAAGATTCGGGTCCTTATAACGACTCCTTCAAGTGATGGTCTCGGGGTTACACTGGGCAATTCAAATATTGTCTTTTACAGTGCTCCGAGAAACTTCCTGGAAGTAATCGATGCCGTTGCTACAAGGCCCGGTGAAGATTCCGAACTTTTCTTGAATCTCTCCTTCAACAAGGCGGACCTCGTTTCAAACACAAGCGAAATGGACCGTTTGTTTCCCACTGTTGAGGAGTTGGAAGCCGTTTATCAGGACTTGAAAGAGGTACTCCCTGCGTCGGAGAGAGACATAAAGAAGGCTCTGAGCTTTGAAGACGGTATCTCTAAGGTCTTCCTCTCAATGCTTGAGGAAATGGAGTTGTTGAGTGCGGACAACGGTGTCTGGTACAGTAACTCGGAAGCAGCCCTCGACACGACACAGGTGAAGAAGACCCTGAGATACAGAGAAGGTGTGGCAGAGAAGAGAATGACGAGATGGTTCGCTACAAAGTTATCTACTATGACTACAAGGGGGCTATTAAGGAGTCTAACCAATGCCGAAGAGGTGCTGAAGGTTGGTTGATACCCGTAAGCTGGATGCTCTGATAGTAGTCTCCCAAGGAGATATAATCAAAGTTCTATCATTACTGAGGAATCATGGTTTCCAGACAAAGGTTTTCCCCACACCACCCGGTCTATTCCCCGGATGTTCGCTTTCCATCGCAGTTTCTTCAAATGTTGTCGATTCAGTTCTGGTGCTTCTCAAGCAACATAACGTAGAAGTTATGTATTCCGCTTTGTGCGATGAGAATCCCGTGAAGTCATTCTATGATTAGACTGGGGATTGATTTCGGAACATCCAGAATAGGACTGGCATTACAGGTTGAGAACATCGAAATTCCTCTATTCGCAATAGATCACACCGGCTACAAAAAAAATCTTCTGAGGATTATTGAGGAGAAGGGAATTGAGGAGATTGTAATCGGCCTCCCCATATCAATGTCCGGTAGATTCAGTGAGTCCACTCTGAAGGCCGTTTCATTTGCAGAGAAAGTCAAGAGTATCTTCCCTGGACGAGTATTCCTGGTCGATGAGACCCTTACAACCGAAACTGCCAGGCGTCTTTCGAGTGAGGCCGGACAAGACTTCTCTAAAGCGAGGGATGTTTTCAGTGCTATCCAGATCCTGCGGAACTATTCGTCCGGAATGTCGAAAAAATGGGAGGTAAAAGAAGAAAGAGGCGTTTGCAGAGACCTACCCAGGCTGGCTTCAGAAAGTAGAGTGTTGTTTTATAGGCCGCGATCTGCAATGATTGAAGGTCTTGATTGTCTTGAAACTGAGCCGGGTGTCCTTGTCGAGGATCCTCAAGTCTTCCTTTCTTTCGTAAGAAGAGGGATGAAACCCGTCAATATTGTTGACGATATTGACTTTTCATCTTACGATATAATAGTAATCGCTTGTGGAGAAGAGCTCGATGGGATGGTCGATCTGAACTCGGAAGGTCCGCAGGTTATTGAGTGCTCGTGGCTCAACGGATAGAGCGCTGGACTCCGGATCCAGAGATTGTGGGTTCAAATCCCACCGAGCACGCCATATAGGCAACGCGGGAGGTCTTGTATGAAAAAAGGCGATTTAGGAATCGATTTGGGTACCGCTTCTCTCTTGGTCTTCCAGAAGGGCAAGGGCATCGTCATAGACGAACCGTCTGTTATAGCTGTTGAAGCCAAGACCGGAAAAATTATAGCGATAGGATCCGATGCTAAGGAAATGATCGGGAAGACGCCAAAGGATATCAAGGCGGTAAGGCCAATTCGAGACGGAGTGATCGCCGATTATCAGATAATAGAACAGGCCCTGAAAGATCTTGTTAAGAGGACCCGTACGAAGTTCTCTTTCTCGAGGCCGGCCGTTGTTGTCGGGGTTCCGGCGAAGGTAACTAGTGTTGAGAGAAGAGCCGTTATTGAAGCCACCACCGCCGCAGGTGCAAGTAAGGTTTACCTCGTTCTTGAACCCATCGCTGCTGCCATCGGAGCCGGTCTTCACATTTTTGATTCGGTAGGAAACATGGTTGTCGATATTGGAGGGGGGACCTCCGATATCGCGGTGATCAGCCTTGGCGGGATAGTTGTTTCGCGCTCCCTAAGAACTGCTGGAGATGCTATGGACGATGCAATAATCAAATTCGTAAAACGCAAGTACAAGTTTCTCATAGGCAGCTCAACCGCAGAGGACGTAAAAACCAAAATAGGAAAGGCCTTTCCAACGCTGGAGAGTTTTGAACTAGAAGTACGTGGAAGAGACGCACTGAATGGCCTTCCCGGGAACATAAGAATCACTTCCGATGATGTTCACGAAGCCATTTCTCAGATTCTTCAGGAGATCGTATTGAATCTGCGCCAGATTTTGGAAGATACGCCTCCTGAGATCGCTGCGGACATAATGGATACCGGTGTGGTTCTTACAGGTGGTGGTTCCCTAATTAGGGGACTTCCAGACTTGATTATTCAAGAGACTGGAATAAAGACAGTTGTTGCAGAGGATCCGAGAACCTGTGTCGTAAAAGGTATAGGTGAGTTGCTCGATTGTGACAAGCGCCTTCATAGAGTCGCGATCAATCACAGTAAGTAGTCAGGGTTCTATTCTGTCTTTTTTTCGAACATGCTTAAAAGATACGAAATCGCCAGTCCAGAAACCAATCCGATAATAATCTGAAGAACATTTGAATTGCTTCCGGGTCTCGTAAATAAATCAGGAAGTGAACCTATCATTAGACCTAGGAGAAAAGCGAATGTCTGACTCCGGAATCTCTTCATCAGAAATTTCATTAATCTGCTCACGAATACAATTCCAAGGATAACTCCAACTCCTATGAACACTATGATTATGAAATCGAAGTGTCTTAATGCAGCTATAGCCCTAGTGTATTCACCCATAATCAACAAAATGAAGGCACCGCTGAGACCTGGCAGAACCATCGCAGCTGCACCGAAGAATCCAGCAAAAACATCATACAAAAGGCTCGCTGTATTGTGATTTAGAACAGCTTCTTTTCCCGGCCCTGAAGCAAGAATGGAAACAAGATAGACGAGCAAACCCCCTATTACAAGGAAAGAAAATGAGCTGGAATCGAATTTCTCGATTCTCTTGAATACAACGGGAGTTCCTCCTATGACAAGTCCCGAAAAGATGCCGTACATCAAAGAAGGAACTCTCGAAAGAGAAACATCTATTAGGGTTGAAAAGCCGAGGATTCCTATAACAATCCCCGCAACAATTTCGATGAGGAAAACGACATCTTCTTTGCGAATCTTAAAAGCGGACACTGAGGAAATCGAGCCCACGAAACGTTCATATAAGCCTCCAAGGAGTGCAATAGTGCCTCCGCTCACTCCTGGAATAAGATTGGCAAGACCCATGAGGACACCTATAAAGACTACATAGAGCATCAAGCACCTCCATACCTTAATTTCTCCAATTATATATCCTTGAAACGGTATCGTACTTATTGGTGTTGATTATCGGCAATAATTGTCGGCATTATGTTATAATCCAGATAATAATTACCGGGTTTGGAGGGAATGGAATGACTCTTTTAGAAGCTAAGAACTTGCACGTAGTATTGGCGGAAGATGACGTAAAGATATTGAAAGGGTTGAGTCTCACAATAGGAAACGGGGAGCTACACGTTATTATGGGACCCAATGGTAGCGGTAAATCAACGCTTGCGAATGTGCTGATGGGGAACCCCAAATACAGAGTTACTGGTGGTACTGTGAAATTCATGAATAAGAATATATCTAGATTAACCGTAGATGAAAGAGCTCGAATGGGAATGTTCATGACCTTTCAGCATCCTCAGGAAATTCCAGGGATCAGACTCAGGAGCTTTCTTATGTCAGTCTCTCAAAGTACGGGCAGCAGGGTGCCATTGCTGAAAATGAGCAAGGAAATCGACGAACTATCTCTTGAACTTGGTCTAGAAAGTGAATTAATAGACAGATATTTGAACGTAGGTTTTTCCGGAGGAGAAAAGAAAAAAGCCGAGATAGTTCAGATGAACTTCATGAAGCCAAGGTTTTCGATTCTTGACGAAATAGATTCCGGGTTGGATGTTGACGCTATGAAAAGCATAGCGTTGTCAATAAACAGGTTCAGAAATCCAGAAAACTCAGTTTTACTAATCACACACTATCAGAGACTTCTTGAGTATGTTGAACCCGACCGTGTCCACATCTTGATCGATGGATTGATAGCAATGAGTGGAGGAAAAGAACTTGTCAGAGAAGTCGAAGAGAATGGATATGAAGCGATCTTTGACTCACTCAAGGGGGTCTGATCATGCGAGAAAAGGTCTTCCTAGACAGTTCAAGGTTTGATTTTCTTTCAAATACAAAGTACCGTTTTATGAGCGAAAGGGGATTCGGAGAGAGCCAAGTAATCGATATATCGAAAAGGAAGAATGAGCCCGAATGGATGCTTAAGAAGCGGCTTCAGTCTTTCAAGGCTTTCAGTCTCTCGAGCAAACCAGGATTCGGAGTAAGCACTGAGAGTCTTGATCTGAGCAGAATAATCTCCTATCTCGGTCCGGATTCCGACAAGCATAGATCCTGGGACGATGTTCCACAAGAAATTAGGGAGACCTTTGAGAAGCTTGGCATTCCCGAGGCGGAGAGAGAATCTCTTGCTGGAGTCGGTGCTCAGTTTGACTCGGAAATTGTGTATCAGAACATAAGGAAGGAGCTCGAAGAGCTTGGTATTGTCTTCCTCGACATGGAGACGGCTGTCAAAAAGTATCCTGAACTGGTAAGGAGATTTTTCATGAAGGCTGTTCCTCCGACAGATCACAGATTTGCGGCACTGCATGGAGCTGTCTGGAGTGGCGGTTCATTCGTTTATGTACCCAAAGGAGTCAAAGTCCCACTTCCTCTTCAGGCATATTTTAGAATGAACGTGGAAAGCAGTGGCCAGTTTGAGCACACGTTGATCATTGCAGATGAAGGTTCCGATCTCCAGTTCATAGAAGGCTGTTCAGCTCCGAGATTCAACGATCTCAATCTTCATGTTGGCATGGTAGAAATCTTTGTTCTAAAGGATGCTAAGGTCAGGTACTCTACGATTCAGAACTGGTCCAAGAACACGTACAACTTGAATACCAAGAGGGCAATTGTCGAAGAAGGCGGAACGATGGAATGGATATCTGGTTCACTGGGAAGCATGAAGACCATGCTCTATCCATCATCTGTTCTAAGAGGCAGGGGTGCCAGAGCTGAGCATCTTGGAATTACCTATGCCGGTCCCGGTCAGCATATGGATACAGGATCGAAGGTGATTCACCTGGCTCCAGACACAAGTTCACTGGTTGATGCCAGAAGCATCAGCGTGGGTGGAGGCTGGGCCTTTTATCGAGGTTTTTTGGACATTTCTCGAAGTGCAATGAACTCAAGGTCGTCGGTTAAGTGTACTGCTCTAATGATCGATAATGAATCAAGGGCCGATACTGTTCCAATAATCCAAGTGATGAATAATGCTGCAGAAGTCGGTCATGAGGCCAGAATTGGAAGATTAGGAGAAGAAGAGATTTTCTACCTTATGAGTCGTGGCTTAAGTGAATCGGAAGCCAAAGCGATCATAGTAAGAGGTTTCATGGAACCTGTTTCACATCAGCTACCTGTTGAATATGCAGTTGAGCTGAACAGACTGATAGACACGGAAATGGAAAGCAGCATAGGATGAGGTGGAAACAATGGAAATGACTACGGAATTGGTTCACAAAAACTTCGAAATGGTTAAACCAACAAGAAGAGAGGAACTGTCAATTAAGGACTACGACAACCGAGATTTTCTGATTTCGGCTGAGGCATCTTCGCCTGCGATGTTGGCTTTCATGAGTAACAGGTATTCAGAGTATAGAACGCTGGCCTTCCCCTCATGGAAAAGATTGAAGCTTACCGGGATGAAATTGCCGGAAATCTCTCCAAGGCGTAGTTTGTCTTACTCAGATCCTTTTGTCAGACCGCTTATTTCGATGAAGAGCGACGAGGTAGAGCTTCTCGATAAACTGGATTTTGAAGGTCTTGACAGAAAGATCCTTCTGCTAGGAGATATCTTCTTCAGCGAAGGATCAATGATTTCTATACCTCCGAACAAATCAGCGGAAAAGTCTTACTCAGTTGCATTTAACCGTGATTCAAGGATTTCGAGCAATATGTTTGTCTTAGGAGAAAATTCGAGTCTTAAAGTAGTAATCGATAGCGGACGTTTTGGAAACTGGCTGCTTCAGAACAACAGGTTCTTGATAAAGGAAGGCTCATCTTTAGAGCTTTTAGTCCTAAATAGAGTGACTGAAAGGGGACATGTTTTCATCAATAACCTGTATCTTCTTGAGAAAAACGCTAAGCTTAGGGTATTTGAGGTGAATTGTGGCAACGCGTCAACTGCGGCTTTTCACTTGGCTCTTTTAGAAGGAGAGAGGGCTCTTGCATCTTTTATGCCTCTTTTTGTGGCGAGAGGTGATACTGTTCTTGATATGCAATATGTTGTTAGACACAGAGCAAATTGGTCAGAGGGAAGAATTTCAGGGTCGGGTGTACTACTTGACAACAGCAGGAGTGTTTTCAGAGGGACAATAGACATTAAGAGAGGAGCAAAAGGAGTTAAGGGAAGCGAATACAGCAACATCTTAATGCTATCCGAGTCTGCAAGGGCTGATACAATACCTTCACTTCTTGTGGGAGAGAATCAAGTCGACGCTTTTCATGCAGCAACTGTGGGATCCATTGACGCGCAGAAGCTCTTCTATCTTATGTCGAGAGGACTTACAAGGGACCAGTCTATGAGCATCATCGTTCAAGGTAAGTTTGAGCCGACTTTAAGAGAAATCGATGAGATCTTCCCAGACCACTCGGGGGTGGTAAGAGATGAGTTTGAAAGAGACATCCGATATTAGCATCAAGGAAGTCAGAAGGGATTTCCCTGTCTTTCGACACTATCCGTCACTAGCCTATTTGGATAGCGCGGCGACCGCTCAAAAGCCGCAAAGTGTAATTGATGCGGTCAAGGGGTTTTACGAGCGTGAAAATGCAAATGTGCACAGAGCTGTCTACCCACTTGCGGAGAAATCGACAGCTCTTTATGAATCAAGTCGAAGCGAAGTTGCCAGGTTCATCGGAGCAGAAAGAGACGAATTAATATTCACAAAGGGCTCCACAGAGAGTCTGAACATCATTGCAAATGCACTGGCTACTTCCGGTCGGTACAAAACTTTTGTAGTCCCAACGTTCGAGCATCACAGTAACTTCCTTCCGTGGCAGTATCACAGCCTGAAGAATGAAATTAAGTTCGTGGCTTTGCCCATCATGGGGGCGGAGTTGACTATGACAGAGGTTGAAGAGAACCTAACTGGGGTAGAGGCGCCGTTTGTCTTTTCTATTGGGGGACTGATTAATGCCACAGGCTACAGAACTCCTTTTGAAGATTTGACTGAGCTTGTCCACTCTTTTGGCGGTTTGATAGTAATCGACGGAGCTCAACTGGTTCCGCATGAGATCTTTGATTTCAAGAAGGTCAACTCGGACTTTCTGGTCTTCTCCGGTCACAAAATGCTTGCAGAAACTGGAATTGGCTGTCTTGTTGGTAGGGCAGAACTCCTGGATGATCTCACACCATTTGTATTCGGAGGCGGTATGGTAGATCGGGTAAGTATTGAGACTTCGAGCTACGCAAAGGAGAGAACTTCCAGACTGGAAGGCGGAACACAGAACATTTCCGGTGCCGTTTCACTTGCATCGGCCTGCAGATACCTGAACAAGATCGGTATGTCCGCGATACATAAGCACGTTTCATATCTTACAGAAACCGCTAGAGAGATGCTAAAACAGATCTCTAATGTTACTGTTTACAGTCCGCCAGATAGTCATGCGATCTTGCTCTTTTCTCACAAGAATATACACTCTCACGATCTGGCCGAATTCCTTGGAAGAACTCAGGAAGTTGCGATCAGGAGCGGTCATCACTGTGCCCAACTTCAGATGGAGGCTCTTGGCATTACTTCTGCTTGTCGAGCATCATTCTACTTTTACAATACGGTTGAAGATGTGGAAAGACTTATCGAAGGGATTAGTAAGGCAGAGAGGTGGTTCTTATGAACTTCGAGCAATTATATTCCGACTTCATAATGTATCACTTCAAGAACAATAGCCACCGAGGACGGATAGAGGATTGCACTTACACAGTCGAAGGTTCGAACACTTCTTGTGGAGATTCGATCACTCTTTATCTGATTATTGGAAGAGGAGTTGTAGATACTATTGGATTTGAGGGTGAAGGCTGTGCGATAAGTCAGGCGTCAGCTGCAGTCATGACAGAGATTCTTGAAGGTAAGTCACTTGATGAAGCAGCTGCGACAATTGTGAATTTTGAGAAAATGATACGTGGTGAGGATTATGATGGGTCAAAAATAGGTGATGCCGCTTTTTTTGAGGGGTTGAAGGAACATCCTATGAGAGCGAAGTGCGTAATCCTTCCCTGGAAAACAGCTGCAAAGGTTTTGGTTTCCAAACAACAAAAAAAGACCGGTGCATAACACCGGTAATACTTTGCGCTGAAGTAACCCTACGAAATGATTATACACCTTTTCAGTCAGGATTATCAACTTTTTTGTTCTTTTCTTTCAAATATTCGTCCAGCTTCTCCTGCTCGTTGCTAAAAAAGTATTCTTTTGGGTTTTCAACCATTTTTGTGACTTCGCCGAAGAGAGAATCAAGGACACCTGTAAGCGTTTCTCTCTCCTTCTGATTAAACTCCGAACTCAGAATACTGGAGATTTTGTCTTCATCGGTTAGGTCGCTCGTATCATTCTCAAGTGCGTTGAAGAATCTTTCGAGTAACTCGTCAACGTTATTCATAATTTATCCTCCTGCCCCAGAAAGCCTGGAAATATAGTTGTTTAGCGAGTAATCGGGAGTCCTCAACTCGCTTATTGTTCCCTTTTCAAGTGAATATATGATAGTAAGCACCGCCTCTTCAGGATCTACATCCTGTTCCTCTTCAAAAGTGTCGATATCCGATCCTCCGTATTCAATTATCCTGGCAATGTTCAGCCCAAAGTCAAAGCTGAGATCCTTGATTTCTTCTATATACTCGTCCACGAACGCTTCGATTGTGAAAGGCAGACCGGAGAGAGACCATCTTTCAAGATACAACAGAGTCTTGAAAATCGCAGTCGTCTTACCCTTGCCGGAAACGAGGAAAGACATCAGATACGAAAGATACTCCTGCTGTGAAGGGAAAAACTGCATCTCAAAAATAAGTGTGGTGAACAGTCCAACTTCGGGTAAAGTGACCTCTCTCGTTTTGCCTGGAAGAAGCCCTTCAGATAGCAGAGAGATTCTCTCAGTCAAATCATCGATCCCCAGTTCAGTAAGAAGCTCTGTAAGCCTCTCGATATTTATCCTTCCGGATTCGATCAATCTGCAATCAGAGAATCCATCTCTAGCAATTTTGTTCTGCAATGATCTATAGTAAAACTCGTTCAGTGGTTCTTCAAAGGGAAGATCTCTCTTTATCTTACCTTCGGCAAGATATTTGTGAATCAGAAGCACATTCTTGAGCTCCACATATCTTTCCTCTGTTGCCTCGATCGCGCTATCATAATCACCCATCATATCAAGTATTCGTGCTTTCAGGACCAGAGCCTTTTCGTCTAGGGTCTCATTATAGTATCTCTCACAGTGAGAAAGAGAGTCCTCAAGCATTCCCATATTCTTCTCTGAGATGGCTAGTTCGTAAAGCACTTCGGAATTTCCACTGATCTTGAATGCAGTCTTCAAATCATCATAAGCCTCAAACAACTTCCCCTGTCTAGCCCTTGAAAAGGAGCGGTTGTAGAAACTCTTCCAGTCTTCCCCGAGTCCAATATTTTCGGAAAAAGTCGCCTCGGCTAAGGAATACTTTTGGGTTTCGTTCAAGATAACCCCCTTCCTGAGAAGGATTTCCGAATAAAGAGGAAACTGTTCATTCACGTTGTCAATAACTTCCATTGCGGCACTGTAATCTCCCTTTGAAATGAAACAGTCAATCGTGGCGACAAAAGGTAGAGGAAACTGTCCTCCAGACTTCTCAACGGACTTCACATATGAAGAGACCGCTTCGTCGTATTCCTCTTGAAGCTGAAACAATCTGCCAAGCTCATAATAACCAATGTAAAATTCCCGATTCATTTCTATCGCTTGTCTCAGCTCAATTTCCGACAACTCAATCTTTCCTTCCTCCCTAAGCAACAATCCAAGATAGAAATGATACCTATAGTCCTTTTTGATTTTTCCTGCCCTTTCCAGGAACTTCTTCGATTCATCGAAATTGCCGGAATTCAACGATCTTTTGAAGGCTTCATAGTAGTAATAAATTAGGTATGACTCATAATAATCGTCGCTCTCCAAAAGGCATTGAGCCTCAAGACCCCTTATGATTATGTCAAGGTCTATTCTGTCCAGGTCAAGAACATTCCCCATGTCCTGGACGAGGATCGGGAGCTTTATCGGGAGATTATTGGCCTTAGCCATTTCTGGCTTCAAAGGAAGGTAAACAATTACCGTTTTGTCATTCAAAATACCACCCGCCAACTCAGGCTTCTCGTTTGCTACAAATCCGCACATATTGTATAATACCAGAAGAGCGTTAGAAGATACAGGAGGTATTCTTTGATGGTTGTTCTTGCATATGTACTGATTTCCCTGCACATTGCGATAAGTGTGGGATTAGGAATTGCCGTAATGATGCAAATGTCCAAGTCCGCGGAGCTGGGCGGGGCTTTTGGAGGCGGTGCGTCTCATACCATGTTTGGCAGAAAGAAGGGGCTGGACACTATGGGTAAAATCACGCTTGGCCTTGCTATCGGATTCATGGTGAACAGTATTTTGATTGCATTTGTAATTTCGAGAGCATTTGGCGCATAAGGTGGTAGAGTTGTTGACCCCTGAGGAACAACTTAAGGAGCTATCCAGGAATCACGTATCGTTGATCTCAGAGGAGGAGCTTCTTAGAAAGCTTAAAAGTAAACGGTCGTTGAGGGTTAAGCTTGGTGTAGATCCGTCCAGACCGGATCTTCACCTGGGTCATGCTGTGGTCTTGAGAAAGCTGCGTCACTTTCAGAAGTTCGGTCATCAAGTTGTATTGATCATTGGAGATTTTACGGCTAGGATCGGTGACCCTTCCGGAAGGTCAAAGACGAGACCAATGCTTTCCAGAGAGGAAGCGAAGATCAATGCTGAATCTTACAGCACTCAGGCCTTCAAGATACTCGACAGAGAGCTTACAGAAATCAGATTCAATTCCGAATGGCTGGATGCGATGAGTTTCGAAGATGTTATTCGGCTTTCCTCAAAATACACGGTTGCCAGAATGATGGAAAGACATGACTTCGCCAGGAGATACGAGGAGAACGAACCAATTGGAATTTCCGAGTTTCTTTATCCTCTCGCTCAGGCCTACGATTCTGTTGTTGTGAAAGCCGATGTCGAGATTGGCGGAGATGATCAGTTCTTCAACCTCGTCGTCGGAAGAAAGATTCAGGAGGAGCATGGCCTTGAGGCCCAGGCGATTCTCACTGTTCCTCTTATTGAAGGGACGGACGGAAAGCTCAAGATGTCAAAGAGCTACGATAATTACATAGCTTTTGACGATACCCCAAGGGACATGTTCGGAAAGCTCATGTCAATTCCCGACACCCTCACACTGAAATATTTCAGATTGCTGACCGACAAGAGCGAAGTAGAACTTTCCGAAATCGAGACAAAGATCAAGAGCAAGTCGGTAAACCCACGGGATTTAAAGCTCGAGCTTGGGGTGGAGATAACATCTCAGTTCTATGGGGAAGAGACGGCGCTCAATGCAAGAGACGAGTTCATAAAAATCTTCAGAAACAAAGAGCTGCCCGGAGAGATACCGGAAATAAAAATCTCGACAGAGAGTGTTTCAGTTGTTGATCTTCTGGTTTCTCATGCTAATATTTCATCAAGAAGCGAAGCGAGAAGACTTATAGACCAGGGCGGAGTGAAAGTCAACGATGAAGTCTTGAATGATATTCATTCCGTTATCGAAATTTCCGATGGAGATGTTCTGAGAATCGGAAAAAAGCGTTTCTATCGCCTTGTCAAGTGCTAATTACTCTTGAATATGGACGTATCTTTACTGTATAATTAGTTCGTAGTTTGCTGTAGAAAATGACAACATTTTGAAAGGGGGTAGGATCCATGAAGAAGCTTTCTATACTGACACTGATCGTTGTTGCTTTTGCATCCTTATCTTTGGGTGTCGAGTACAGCGATTTGTCAGAAAATCACTGGGCCTACGACAGCGTTATTAAGACGACAGCCGGTGGATTGTTCATTGGTTTCCCTGATGGCACATTCAGAGGTAGTGAGTTTGCTACGCGTTACCAGCTGGCAATGACTCTTGCCAGGTTTATGGACTATTCTGATGCCGGGGATGCTAAACTCCAGGAAGTGGTTTTCTCTCTTACGAAGAAAGTCGCGGGGCTTTCCCTGGAGATCTCTGACAACAAGAAGAATTTGGTCGATTTAACAGCGGAACTGAGGGCACTTGAGGCAACGGTCGCATCGTTGAAACAAAGTGGAATGACTGGAGACTTTGTGTCGTTGAAAACCTTTGACGATACGGTCGCTTTCCTTTACGATGAGATCGACAGACTCTCCATGGAAGCAGTCACTGCAAATGAAGGAATCGTGCTAATCAGCGAAAGACTTGATTCGATGAGTAGCGTTCCTTCGGATGTTGAGGCTCTTAAGAACAGAGCAACTGATCTCGAAGTTACAGTTAAGCTTCTCGGTCAAGCTATTGCCAATTTGAAGAACGACAATAGCGAGCAGGCAGAGGCGGTTGCTGATTTAACTTCCAGATTTGAGGCTACTGAAAACGTTCTTAACAGTGTGACGTCAGATCTTTTTGCCATGAGGAGAAGTATGGCTACGAAGGACGATCTTTCGACTCTCGAGTCGAAACTAGCAGGCGAAATGCCAGATCTCGAGCCTTATGTAACCAATGAGGACTTAAATGACAAGCTTTCGCTCATGTACACGAGGATCCTCAAGATTCAGGACAGCATTGCCAAGATGCCCGAAGTTAAGTACTACGATGCCGAAATCGAAGAGATTCATGCAGCAATGGAGAATGCTGATGAAACCCTTGAAGTCCTTTTTGATCAGGTCGACCTAAACATTTCCAGACTTGACGATCTGGACGGAAAACTGGCGGAACTCAAATCCGAGCTTTCCACAAAGGCTTCAGCCAGCGATGTGGAAGCAGTAGAGGGAAGGGTCACGGATCTCGAAGTCACAACGAAGATGCTTAGTAATGCGGTTATTGCTGCTAACAAGAGGATTTCGGAGCTCGACTACGTGACGCCCGAGCAGCTAACGGCAAAGATGAATTTCCTCTACAGGAAGCTAGGCCTCGCAGAAGAGAATCTGAAAGCAGAGCTTGGCAATCTCAACGGGGAGCTCGATCTCCTGAGAGATGAAGTGACAGATAACTACGAAATGCTTGAAGTTGCTTTTGACCAAATCGATGCTAACATCGCAGTTCTTGATGATCATGCCGATTCGATTGCTTCCCTCGAAGATAGAACAGGCACTCTTGAGGGTAAGGTTGGAGTTTTGGAAGGAGCAGTAGACAGCCTGGAGAGCATCACTAACACAATGGCAATTCAGATGTTCAAGCTCGACAGGAACAAGGCAGACAAGTCTGCGCTTGAGGCAGCCGAAACTAGAATAGCCGCCCTCGAAGAAAACGATGTGGTTATCGAAGGTAAGATTTCTGCTCTCGAAGAGACTCAGAAGCAGAATGTAATCAATACAAATGCAGCGATTATCCTTTCTTTTGTAGCACTTGCTTTTGGAGCGGTAGGGTTAATCCTGAAATGATCTTTCTGTGCAAGTTAGCAACAAGTGGGTTTGCTTTTGTTACATGAAATGTGGTATATTTGCGTTATGCGCATCACCAAAAACCAAAAACACTCTTATAAAGGGGGTAAGTGTGCATGAAGAAGCTTGTTGGAATCTTAGTGGTACTTCTGGCCATCTCGGTTGCTTTCTCGGTTACAGCAGTGACTCTGAATCCCTACTTGGAAGGTAATCTTTGGGGTAAAGTTGAGTTAGACAAGACAGGATTGACTACAGACCTAGGTTTCGATGTTTATTCAATCGGTTTTGGAGCCGCGGCCGATGTTGACGGGCTCACGTTCAGCCTTGCTATTGATCTCGTTGCGCCTAGTGTAACGCTCGACTCTTTCACAGTGGAAAACGAGAAGGCATCTGCCAGCTGGTACGCTGCAAAGTCATTTGGTTATGACGACGGATACGGTCTCAGCTGGTTCTCGTATTACGGCACCACAAAGGGAACCACGTTCGTTTTAAATCTTAAGGAACTTGGCCTTCAGGCCGCTACTCAGGAACCTGATCTGCTTGGAGCAAGCGACAGGATAGCTCTGAGAGGAGCATGGGACATCTTTTCGTTCTCTGCCCAGACAGGCCTAAAGGATCTCAAGTGGAGCGGCGATGTTATTCTTGAAGCAAGCTTGACTCCTTTCAAGGGTCTTACCGTTACGGGTGGCGTGGATGCAAGTGACCTTACTGGAACACCTGTGTTCAATTATGTTGTAGATGTTGGCTATGTTCTTGAAGTAGGTCTACTGACCCTCAATCCTTATGCAAGGTATTCTGATGCACTTGGCCAGTGGGTAGGACTGAATGTTGGATACGGTATTGGTGTTCTAACAATCGATGCAAACGTGCAGTATGACATTGCAGCCAATGCCCTCGGTGCATGGATACAGCCGGTTATTTCCAAGGATGGAATCGGCTATGCGGGAGTCAAGTTTGTGTATAATTACGACTTCGTAACTCCGGCACAGACCATGGAGCTTGGCTTCCTGGTTAAGTCTCTCGGATGGACAGCGGGTCCTGTTAGTCTCGACGTTTTCGTAGGTTCCGGCGATTTCAGAACCAGGGATGATGTTGACTTAGTGGGTTTTGGTTATGAAATTCTTACAGACGTCCTTGCCGACTGGACAAATATTTCCGCTTATGTAAAGAGTGCTCTTTCGCTTGAAATGGGGAGTTTCAAGCCGACAATCGGTGCAAGTGGCGGATACTACATCAAGGACTCTGCATCTGCTCTTAATGTAAACGTTAGCTTCCCTGTTCTTGATCTAGTTACTTTCAGTGCCAGTGTTGACATTCTTCCAGCAGTTGACTGGTCACTCGGACTGTATTTCGATAAGTACTTCTGATTTAATTAGAGTAAATGCCGGCCCAACACGGGCCGGTTTTTTTTGAGGTGATCATATGAGGGGCATTTACATATTTCTCGGTAATCTTCTTATGTTTGTTGCAGTTGTTATTGCTCTTCTCTTTGGTGGTGGTCAGATCGTAAACTCTGTGCTCGAAGGGAAGAGCATTGATATTGGCATCATGGACTTTTTGTTTCCGATTACACTTTTCGTGACGGGTTTTTTCCTTCAGTATTGCTCTCTAGCCAAGAGAATAGCACTGCCGGTTTTAGAAGAGCTTCTTCTTGCCGCTACTCTAGTACTCTATATAAGGGAGAGCCTTGCGGGAGGGTTTACCTGGTGGCTTCTTCCGTTGAGAGACTACATACCTTCTTCTTTGTTGTTTACCATCATAGGTTATTTGTTGCCGGGAATAGTCGTGTTCACTATGGCTGCACTGATAGTATTAATGATAATGATCTCCGGTGAAAAGGAAGAGAAATAGACTGCTTTCACGAGATCAGCTGTTCGCTGTAGTTAGTTAGGAGAAACAAGTAAGAAGGTTTAGCGCATCATGGACCTTGTCAGACCTTTCGTGGTCCCAATCTTTGGTTGCTAGGAGCTATCCCAGCAAATATATATAGTACGATCGAAACTACTTCACTGCTCAGAGATACAAAAGTTTTGGCCAGCTTGCTTCCCTCTGCATAGGAATCCCCGAAAAGTTCGGTTTTGGGAAAGACTAGTCAACTTAACCGAAAGTTTTCCCCTGAGGGTACGTTACGCTGGATTTTAGAGTCTTGAAGCAAAGAGTTTTAGAGATACTGCATAAGGGGGAAGGAAGCGTCAGTCGGTCTTATGATAGCTCTTTTTTAGGTATGTAGGCGGCCTCATTTCGAAGTTCAAATCTTCAGCAAAAAACAGAAAACCGCTTGAATTCCTTTTCTACAGCGCTAAGTGTGAAATGATCAGTCAACAGACGGAGAAGAATAGTTAAAGAGCGTTTGAAGTACAAGAAGCTCCGCAAAATAGATTTGCTGAAAGACATTCGAAAAGTGGCGTACAAAGGGGATTATGGAAGAAAGGACAGAGGAATCTATACTAAAGAACGTCTTTAGCAAGACATCTCAAGAGTGTTAGACTAGGGGAGGAAAAAGAGATTACACAGGAAGTCTTCATTATAGTCAATCTGAAAATATCTTCTGTATCTTCAGGAACTTTACCACAGGTCATCCAGCCTTAGTTGTTTCTGGTTGAGATACTCTCTTCAGCCCTTCCATTAGTGATTATTTATTCCCAATCTGCTAGACGGAACCTCACTGAAGGGTCGAACTGAACAAACCAGTATATACAGTTTTTCGGGAAGAGTCTAACACAGATCAGTTCTGATTGAACTTTGCCAAAAGATCAGTTTACAATTTTCACTTCAAACTGATCATTCAAATTGCGTGTCGTCTACTCTTTGTAAGAGATTAACGGTAAGAGAGAGCAAGCAATCTGCTAGACGTTGGTGCGCTTTCCGGATTAAGATAACCTGTCCGATTGTGCGAGATTTCTCCGAAAGAGTCGCGAATGTTCCCTGAAGAAATTTTCATTATGTTGATGTTGAACGCACCTCCTTTCATTCAGAATCTAGACGAGATTGTGTGTTTCAGGCAAATGTTTCCTAGTTGAAAAACAGTTGTTCTGCTCCATAGGTTCAGGTCTACTCTCAAAATGCTGACTCTTCTGGTGTTTTTCGGAAGAAAAAGAAAGCGATATGTTAATATCCAGAAAACAGATGTAAAGATAGACCAGGAAAAGATGGCCTCGGAAATCAAATACGATGGCAAATACGTTTTAAGAACGAACACAAAACTGACCAATAGAGAGGTTGCTCAATCACACAAGCTACTGTGGAAAGTAGAGAGGGCCTTCAGGGAACTGAAGAGCGGACTCGATCTTCGCCCCATATACCATTACACAGACACGAGGGTACTTATATTCTGCAGCAAACAAGGGTGAATGGACACATAATGATCTGTTTCCTTGCACTAGTAATGGAGACTGCCTTATGCAGAAAGCTGAAAGAGATTGGAAGTACTTTCTCTTACGCAGAAATACTCGAAGACTTGACAGAGATAAGGGCAGTTGAGCTAACGGTAGAAAGAAACGCTTTCTTGCAAGGACTGAAACGATGGGCAATGCTTACGACGCTTTCAAAGCTCTCAAAATAAGACCGCCGGATCTACTCAAAGAGATTGCATAATAGACCACTGTGGTGGTACGTCTGTTTTTCTTTTCATTTTTCCCCATGTTTAGCTGTTTTCAGATTTCTTGCTGTCAAAGTTGAGCCAAACAAAGAAAGCGGGTCATCCGACCCGCTCTATACAATCAATCTATTAGGTTCTTAGGTTTAGTACCCTAGGGATCTTGGGTCAAGAGCATCTCTCAAGGCGTCGCCTAGAAGGTTGAATCCCATGACCACAATGAATATGAAGATACCCGGTATAAGAAGCCATGGAGCTTCAGTCATTGCTTTAATGCTTTGCGCCTGTGAAAGCATCAACCCCCAGCTTGCAGAAGGTTCTGTGATTCCGAGGCCCAGGAAGCTTAACCCGGCCTCGCCCAGTATATAGCCTGGTATAGACAGAGTAGCGGCTACAATAATGTAGGTTGCCGTGTTTGGAATAATATGCCTTAGTATCACTCGAGAAGAAGGATAGCCCATAGCAACAGCAGCCTGGACGAATTCCGTCTCCTTTAGACCGAGAACCATACCACGAATGACCCTTGCCATTCCAGGCCAGCCGATGAAGCTAAGTATTACCACTATTAGCAGATAGGTCAAATGTGATGGAATGCTGGTGGGCAGTATTGCCCGCAATGAGATTAGCAAGTAGAAACTCGGGATAGACATCAAAACTTCTGTTACTCTCATTAGTATCTCGTCAGTAATTCCACCAAAGTAACCAGCAGCACCTCCAATTGATAGGCCAAGAGAAAAAGTTATCATTATAGCAAGTAAACCAATACTCATGGAGATTCTTGACCCTGCCAGAATTCTTGAATAGACATCTCTTCCGTATCTGTCTGCTCCGAATAAAAGCAGCTTCGAAGGCTGGTCGGTACCGAAAAGATGAATGTTTGTTGGGATCAACCAGAAGAGCTTGTATTCCCAAGACTTCACGAAGAATTTAACAGGGTACTTCACGGTTTCGTAAGTCTTGACTTCAGGTTCAACGATTACCCCAAGAAGAGTTGGAGAGATTTCAAGCTCGGCAAGAAACTCTTGAGCAAGCTCCACATCTCCTCCGTCAAGATCGATTATTTCGTTGTAAAGACTTATGGCTTCAAGAACAACATCGTCAATTTCATCCTCTTTCTGAGCGAAGACTCTGTGAAGTGTCCTTTCAGTCACCACCTTCACAGGCGGTCCAATTTTTTGAAGCTCTCTAAACCTGCTAGGGCTCAAAGAGTCTATTGTGGTTTTGTTCGTGGTTTCGCTAACCTGTGTCCTCTCGAAAAGCTCCAGTTCATTCAGTTTGATGTTCTGGATAATGGAATAATCTGGTTGCCCAATGTTAGCTCGATTTCCATCTGCGTCTAAAGCGTATCTTTCGGTCTTTATTGTGAGAAAGATATCTTTTACTCCGTTCTCACCCTTCCTAAATGTGATTTCCTCGCCTGTGGACTTGTCGATTGCTGTCAGCGCTCCTACGGAAACACCTTCAGCAAAAGTCGTCCTGTATGTTTCTGGATCCCGTTCCATGACCCAGGCATAAATGTAAGGAGCGGTGAGCTTCCCTTCTTCATCTGTCCAGTGAACTTTAGATGGCGGGGCAAACGATAGACCCTGAGTCTGCTCGTAAGGGCTGTTTGGCGCAAGGAACTCTGCGAATAACGCAATTAGGTACATTATAATCAGTATCCAGAGGGAAAGCAAACCCAACTTGTGCTTTCTCAAGGCTCTCCAAACGAGCTGCCAGCGGCTCATGTATTTTACTTCAAAGAGATCCTCTTTGCTGATCTCCGTGCTCTGCAATGTATTATTATCGACAATATCTTTCTTCTTCATTTCACACCCCTCAGCTCAGCCTATAACGTATTCTGGGATCGACCCAGGCGAGCAAAAGATCAGCAAGCAAATTGCCGATTACCAGAAGTACAGCAGAAAGGAGTAATGTTGCCATAACAAGAAACAAATCCTGAGCGTTTAAGGCCTCTATAACAAGTCTTCCCATTCCAGGCCAACCAAAAACCGTCTCCGTCAGGACAGCCCCCCCAAGCAAGCCGGAAAGTGCATATCCAAACATAGTAACGATAGGATTTATTGCATTTCTCAATGCGTGTTTATATATGACATTCTTCTCGGGCATTCCCTTTGCTCTTGCGAAGAGAACATAATCCTGCCTGAGTTGATCTAGAAGCTGACCTCTCATCTGTCTCATCAGACCGGCCAACCCGGATGTGCCAAGAGTGACCATCGGACCGGCAACATGCCAAAGGTAGTCTCCAATCTTTCCAAAGAAACTCAGGTCGCCGAAGTTCTGAGATATTATCCCACCTATTGGGAACCAACCGGTTTTGGCCGCCATAAAAAGCCACAGCAGTGCAAAGAAGAAGTTTGGAATTGAGATGCCAATAAACGCAAGAAAAGAAAAGGCCTGATCGCTGGGAGAATACTGATGAAGCGCAGAATAGATACCCAGAGGAATACCGATTCCCCACGTGAAAATCAAAGTGCTGATGCTCAACAAAAGAGTTGCCCCTAGTCTTCTCCATACCAGTTCGAAAACTGGAATTCTATAGCTGAAAGAGTACCCGAAATTACCTGTAAGAACATTACCCAACCATTTGAAATATTGTACAAATACATTCTGATCAAGCCCAAACTGACTTTCGAGAACGGCGATTTGCTCCCTCGAAATTGAAGGGTTCAATCTGTATGCATCCAAAAAATCTCCAGGGGCAGCGGATATAATCATGAAGGCCAGTATCGAGACCCCAAGCAAGACGGGAATTGCAAGAATCAGCCTTCTAACTATATATTTCAGCACCTCATTCCCTCCTCAACACTTTAGCTGTTTTGCGAATGATTTCGACCAATATTAGTAAAAGCGGGAGGAAAGCCCTCCCGCTTAAGGAAACGCGCTAAATTACTCTTTCCACCAACCTTCAAGCTGGTAAAGAAGACCAGTGGCAGGTGTAAGCTTTTCCACCGGCATCTTTATGTTGTTCTTGTAAACATAAAGGAAATTCTGAGCCATTGTAAAGACCACTGGCTGATACTCTGCAAAAATCATCTGGAACTCCGCAAACAAATCATATCTGTCCTGATCGTCAACTGCGGACGTCTGGAGTCTGTAGATTTCGTCTACTCTCTTCTCCCAGTCGGGAAGAATGTACATGTCTTCCGTTATGTGGTCATCAGGATTGTAGTCTGGAGGGTAGTTCCAGAAGTGCAAACCGCCATCGAGCCTGTAAACGTTCCAACCTGTTCCGGGGTCTACACTGCCGGTTAAACCAATTACTACAGCTTCATAGGTTGCATCAGTCAGTCTTGAAACAACGGTATTGAAGTCAATGGGTCTAAAATTGACCTTGATTCCGAGCTTCGCAGCACCATCTACTATGATGTTGCTAATCGCTTCTCTAACAACGTTTCCAGCGTTCGTAAGAAGTTCAAATTCAACTGGGTTTCCATTTGCGTCGACACAGGTTCCGTCTGCGAGCCAGTCGAAGCCGCCTCTCTTTAATTCAAGTCTAGCCCTTGTGATTGAATACTTGTAAGCGAACTTCTCGATTTCGGGATTGTAGAAGCCGCTGGACGGTGATACGGGTCCGTACAGTGGAGAACCGAGTCCGTTGTATAGGGATTCAATGATGGCATCTCTATCCATTGCATATACAAAGGCCCTTCTGAATCCGTCGTTTCTGAACCATTCTCTCTTGACCGGATCTGTGGCGTTGAAATTAAAAGTCACGAATTGGGATCCAAGTGCAGGGCCACCAACACCCGTTATCCAACCCTTTTCTGCGGCCATTTCTGCTAGCCTTGGGAACTGCTCAGCAGTTGGTCCGTAAAGGTCAAGTTCGCCTGCTTCGAATCTAAGAAGAGAAGTATTCTGGTCTGCAAGGAGCTCATAATTTAGCTTGTCGAAGTAGGGCAGCTTAACTCCGTTGCCATCGACTTTCCAGTAATATGGGTTTCTTTCGAAGACTATTCTTACACCTTCGATATAGTCTGTTATTACGAATGGTCCCATTCCAACAAGTTTGTCAAAGTCTGCAATTGTCCAGAATTCTGGGTAAGTCCCGTTGGCAACGACTTCCTCGAGAACGTGCTTTGGCATTATCGGGCGGAAGCCGATCTGCCTCAATGCGGTAACCATAGGGACAGTCCATGTGAAAGAAATCGTTGTGTCATCGACGATCTCGACCACTGGCAGCTGATCGTTCGAGTCCAGATAAGAGCCGTTCCCATTTGCCGTGTTCTCGGGAATGAAAGACACATCGACAAATGTCCAGTAGACGTCATCGATAGTAAAAGGCTCACCGTCAGACCACTGGAGACCTTCTCTGATCTGAACGAAGAATGTCAGTCCGTCTTCAGAGAACCACCATTTTTTGGCCAAGCCAGGAAGTGTAGGCATGCCGCCCTCATCGGATTCGATTAGAGTTGCCAGTATGAATCCAAGAGGATCGGTTGAACTGGTTTCCTGTGCCCAGTCATAGTTAAATGTCTTTGGATCTCCCAAGCCCCAATAATAGAAAGTGCCTCCGGGCTTGCCGTTCCATGTCTCTTCTACGTGGTACTCAGTAGCGGCAAAAAGAAATCCTGCTGCAATGAGAACCACTAGAAGCACTGAAAGTTTCTTCATTTACTTTCCCCTCCTTGTTCTTGAGATGTGGAATAAAGATGGCACGCAACAAAATGATTCTCATCCACCCTGACCATGGGTGGATACTCCTTAGTACAAATATCCATCCTGTATTTGCATCTTGGATTGAAGAAACAACCCGTAGGTCTGTTTATCGGACTCGGTACCTGTCCGCCGACAAGGTCTTTACGATTTCGTTTCTTCTTCGGATCTGGTATAGGAGCGGCGGCAAGAAGAGCCTTGGTATAGGGATGCAACGGATTCTTAAAGATCGACTCACTATTACCCTGCTCTACGATCCTTCCTAGATACATGACAGATACTTCTTGAGATATGAACCTCACTAAAGAAAGGTTGTGAGAAATGAAAACATAACCTGCGTTAAGCTGTTCCTGAAGTTTCTGGAACAGATTTACAATCTGTGCCTGAACGGATACGTCTAATGCGGAAGTCGGCTCATCGAGGACAATTAGATCGGGGTTGACGCTTATCGCCCTTGCTACGGCAATTCTTTGGCGTTGGCCACCACTGAACTGATGAGGATATCTATCAACGTGATATGGTTTCAGGCCCACCTGAACGAGCAATTCCTTTACCTTTTCGATGGCTTCATCGAGATTCTTTACAAGTTCGTGAAAGAGAAGCGGTTCGGTGAGCATCTGTCCTACCGTCATTCTTGGATTCAAAGAGGACATTGGATCCTGAAAGACTATCTGCGCCTTTCTTCTAAGAAGTCTCTTCTTTTGATCCGCCTTTTCAAAGAGATAATCAATGGCCTTCGATGCATCTCTGTTCGCTCTATTGTAAACGTCGTACATCTTCTTCTCGTATGGTTCAAATTCTGAATTATCACCATTGTTGAATCTCGAAGTATCAAAGTATTTCGCCTTAAGGTATTGCTTTGCACGACGCTTCTTCATGAAATAAAAAGTTGTGTCTTCTTCGTCAATGAGCATTTCTCCGTCGGTTACTTCAAGCAGGCGGACTATCGATTTCCCTATTGTCGTCTTGCCACAGCCGGATTCTCCAACGATACCAATGGTCTTGCCACGATCGACGGAAAACGATACGTCATCAACTGCCTTTACGAAACCAACCACTCTTTCAACCAGGAAACCTTGTTTTATTGGAAAGTACTTCTTCAGATTTCTAACTTCAAGAAGCTTCATTCTTGAGCCTCCTTGACCAGCAACACTCTATTGGTGATTGGGTTCCAGCACCTGACAAAATGATTATCCTTAAGTTGTTCAAGCCTTGGTAATTCCTTATAACACCGATCAGTTGCCCTTGAACACCTTGGAAGGAAGGGACAAAGGTTTGGAGGATTAAGCATTATTGGCGGCTGGCCAGGAATCGGAAGAAGCTGATCTTGCTTTATATCAAGTCTAGGAATGCATTCAAGAAGAGCAAAGGTGTAGGGGTTCATTGGATTTTCGAAAATCTCCATTGAATCTGCCATTTCCATTTGATAGCTTCCATACATGACACTGATCTTAGTAGCTATTTCGGCGATCACAGCCAAATCGTGCGTGATAAAAATCATGCTACTATTGAACTGCTCTTGAAGGTCCTTCATCAGTTCAAGAATCTGAGCCTGAACCGTAACATCCAGAGCAGTAGAGGGTTCGTCCGCTACCAGAATCTCTGGATCGCACGAAAGCGCTATTGCTATCACTACTCTTTGACGCTGGCCTCCGGACAACTGAAAGGGGTAGTCATTAATCCTCTCCGAAGGTTTGGGAATTCCTACTTGCTCAAGCAATCTTATTGAGCGTTCCCTAGCTTCTTCTTCGGTAACCTTTTTGTGATGGACAATCGTTTCTATCATCTGGTTCCCAATTGTGTACATCGGGTCAAGAGAAGTCATGGGATCTTGAAAAATCATTCCGATGTGTTTTCCCCTTACCTTGGAAAAGCTTTCTTTAGGGAGCTTGACCAGATCAATATACTCCTTTTCTCCAGTCTTACTGAACTCATCCGTGAAAAATAGAATTTCACCCCCGGCTATAAAACCGGGACTGTCAGTCATTCCAGCTACGGACTTGACTGTAACACTTTTCCCCGAGCCAGTCTCCCCAACTATTCCCAAGACATCGTCCCTATGAAGATCGAAAGACACATCTTGAACGGCCTTAACAACTCCCTCGGCCATATTGAAGTGTGTAGAGAGATTCTTCACCGAAAGGATTGGCCTTTCCTGCAACCAAATCACCTCATATTCATTTTTCGCGTTATCACCCACGGAGTTAATGAATGCTACTGTATAATTATTACATATATTTGCACATAATATCAAGTGGCCGGGGGCGGTGTATGTTAGAAGCAGTAAGGGAAATATGGTTTGTAGAAGGTACTACCTACATCAAAATATGTTACGGAAATGTTTTTGTTGATGGTGAAGCGGGACAACTTGGAGACCGTGGAGAGGTAGATTCTTTCAAAATAAAATCTGTGAAGAAAATTGGAGACGAGGTTGTCTTAGAAATCGATGGAAAGATTGAAAAGAATAAGGGCGAAATGGTAGATATTAGGATCGATGAGGAAAGAAGAATAGATATCTCACAGCAACACACAGCTCAACACCTTCTTTCTGCTGTCTTTCTAAGCGAAATGGATGCCGAAACCGTAGGATTTCAGATGGGCGAGGAGTACACAACTATTGATCTCTCACTTGGAATTCTTAAGGATGATATGATCGATTATGTAGAGAGGCTTTGCAACAATTTTATCGGTGAGGATCGTGCGGTAAGGAAATTTGTTGTCGATAGGTCTGAAATCCAAAAATACCATCTTAGAAAAGAGATCAAGAGAGAGATCACTGAAAGCGAAAGAGAGATAAGACTTGTCGAAATAGACGGGATAGACCTAAGTGCCTGCTCGGGTCTTCATGTGGAACGTACTGGCCAGATTGGTTTATTGAAGATTTTGAAACACGAGAAAGTGAAAGGGTCGCTCACCAGAGTCTATTTTGTTGCAGGGAAAAGGGCTTTGAATGATTATTTCACTAAACATAAATTGATCACAAATTCCTCCCTCTTACTAACGTGCAGTTATTTGGATCTGACGGATAGAATTGCGTCTCTAATTGATGAAATCAGACAAGACAATTCGAAAATCAGGAGCTTTTCTGAAAGACTGGCGGGTTATGTTGCAAGAGAGATAAACGGATCAAAGTCACGAGTTATCTTTCTTGAGGATGAAGAGAGTATACTCGCTTCGATTCCAAGATTTGTCACACTTGAGGAGTATCTTATCATTGGAAAGTCTGATGATAGAATCCTTCTTTTCTGTAAAGGATACGATTGCCGAGAGGTTCTCACCAGGATAAAAAAGGAGTTCGACGTCAAGGGGGGATCCGGCAAAGAGAGAGGCCAATTTGTTTTCGACGGTGAGTTTGCCTCAATAAAGGAGCTGATTGAGAATAGCTATTGATTATCTAGAAGAAGTTGGTGAGCGATTTGAAGACAAGAGTACCCCCAAACAGCATTGAATCGGAAGAGGCGGTAATTGGAAGTATCTTGATAGATCCAGATGTTGTTCCGGATGTCATGGAACTCCTCACAGGCAGGGATTTTTACTCACGAAAGAATCAGCTGATTTTTTCCACGATGGAGAAGCTTTTCGATGAAGGAAGCCCTGTAGACATAGTTTCGGTGACGGAAAGACTGAGGACCGGCGGAGTCCTTGAGGAAGTTGGGGGTGAAGTCGAGCTGGCAAAGCTAGCCGATGTCGTTCCAACCTCTGCGAATTTCTTTTATTATGGTAAGACAGTAAAGGAGAAGTCATTACTTCGATCGCTCATAGCGGCGGCAAGTTCGATTGTCGAAAACGCATACGAAGGAGAAGACACGGACGAGATCCTGGACAACGCTGAGAAAGCTATTTTTCAAATCACCGAAGCCCAGATATCCAAAACCTATCAGCACATTGGAAAGATAATGCATGAACTGTTTCACAATCTGGAAAGGTTGAAAGAAAACGCCCTTACAGGAAGAATTACCGGAATAGCATCTGGGTACAGAAGACTCGACCAAGTCACTACAGGATTTCGACCATCCGATCTCGTCATTGTTGCATCTCGACCTTCTATGGGTAAAACTGCCTTTGCTTTGAGCCTGGCAAGCAACATGGCGCTGAAGTTTCAGCTACCGGTAGCTGTTTTTTGCCTAGAAATGTCCAAAGAACAGCTTGCACAGCGGTTGTTGTGTAATGTGACGAATTTTGAGCTGTCTCGGCTTCGCGCCGGAGATATCGGAAGCGAGGAGTGGAAAAGGCTAACAAATGGAGCCAGTACTCTCCAGACCGCGCCAATAATCATTGACGATGAGCCATCACTTGATCCTAGAACCTTGAGAGCCAAGGCAAGACGGATAAAGATGGAACACAACATTCAGGTTCTATTTGTCGATTACCTTCAACTAATGCATACTAAAAGCAGATCGGACAACAGGCAGCAGGAAATCTCGGAGATTTCGAGATCTATGAAGCTCCTCGCAAGGGAATTGAACATCACTGTTGTTGCTCTTTCGCAGCTTTCAAGGGCAGTGGAGCAAAGAGAAGATAAAATGCCGCGTCTAAGTGATCTTCGTGAATCGGGAGCCATAGAACAGGATGCCGATACCGTTATGTTTCTTTACAGAGAGGACTACTACAAAGACAAGAGTGAGGTCAGTGATTCACCACAAGTAACAAAAGTCATCATCGGGAAACAGAGAAATGGTCCAGTCGGTACTGTAGAACTAGTGTTCCATCCAAAGACCGCAACTTTCTATGATAAAGCCTTTGAGGCTGAAAAATGATTGAAGCCCGAAACCTTACGAGAAAGTTTGGGACTCTCGTAGCTGTAGATAGATTGAATCTTAACATTGCTTCCGGTGAAATATATGGCTTTCTTGGACCAAACGGAGCGGGAAAGACAACTACCATAAAGATGCTCACAGGAATTATCTCTCCTAGTCTGGGAGAGATATTTATCGACGGTCTTGACATGCAAAAGGACCTAATGGAGATCAAGAGGTTGATTTCAGTTGTCCCTGATGAACCAAAGATGTACGAGAATCTAAAGGGGCTGGAATTCGTCAAATTCATTATTGACGTCTATCGTCTCCCAGTGAAGGAAACTCTTAAAAAGCTCAATAATCTGGCTGAAGCCTTCAAGATCGATTATCTTGGGAAATACATAGGTGATTATTCGCATGGAATGAAACAGAAGCTGATGGTTGCAATTGCTCTGATGAGAGAACCATCAGTGGTCTTTCTTGACGAACCTACAGTTGGTCTAGACGCCTCGAGCGCGGGAAAGCTGAGAATCTTGCTCAGAAATATGGCCGATAATGGAACAACTGTGTTTATGACTACTCACGTTCTTGAAGTGGCCGAAAAGATGTGTGATCGAATCGGGATAATCGATAGCGGAAGGCTGATCGCTGAAGGTACTCTTTCAGATTTGAAAGAGAGTTTTGGAAGAGCTGAATCAAGTCTAGAGGAACTCTTTCTTGATATAACAGGCGACGGAGAAACCAAACTATCTATTGAAGGTTTCGAAGGGGAAGCTTGAAGATGCGACTTCTTCTTGTTCAGGAGTCTCTAATAGGAATGCTGGCTGTGTCGATGTTTTTTTGGAGCGCCTCTCTCTCAAGTGCTGTTTTGCTAATTGCGATTGTACTTGGATTGCTTGTTTACAGACCGGAGCTGGAGAATAAAATCGTTTCGAAGGACAGTTTACTGGAAATGGTCAGGGGAGTACTGAAGAGACCATTAACAATGGTTCTAATAGTTGCGATAATAGTATTGCGTAATCCAGGTGCTTACTCGATTCTTGCGATCATTTCTTCCATTTGTTTAGTTACTTCTCTTGCATCGGTCTCCTTTCTTATCTTCAAAGAACTCAGAAGGATAAGAGAGAATGTCCTGGCCATTTTCATTACCGTTGCTTCAATTATCTCGGGATGGCTATTTTCCGATTTTCTCTCCGCTCCATTCTTCAGCGGTAAGTTCCTTCCATCCTTTTGGATCTTCAAAATATCGGAAGGCGATCTCGTCGGCTTCCTAATGGTATCAGTATTGTCTATATGGCTTTTTAGAATGAGGCATAGATTAGACAAGAATACGTAGATTACGATCCCAAACAAAGCCTTAACTATAGAAAACTCAATGCGTAGTACAATCTAAGCGAAATCATTGAAGGGAGTTGAAAAACAAATGCAAGTATCACTTGATCAGTTTTTGGGAGCAATCATGTCGAGAGTAGATAATCTGGAGGCAACTATAGACGATTTAAGACTGAGAACAAATATCGCCATGCGTTTGGTTAAGTCGGTCGTTCCGGAACTTACTAGAGACGATGTTGAGAAGGCAGTTAGTGAAGAGCTTGAAATCACAAAGAACGCCGGTATGATGGAAGAAAGCGATGAGATTGAGGAGATTTCTTCAAGATTGACAGACAGCATCTTTGAATGGCTGCAGGGTGATGTAGCTGAACTGAGAGAAAAAATGGATGCCTACAGAAAAAAACTACAAGAAGCTATGGAAGCCGAAAAGAACAGAGTAATCGATGTCGCTCCTGCGGGTTTTGTGAATCAGCTTGGCCAGGAAAAGGGTCAAAAAAAGGGAAAGCTCCTGTTTTAGAAGATGAACTGAGGCGCATAGCGCCTCAGTTTCCTACATATCCCTCAATAAGCTTCAAAGTGTTTTCAAGTGCTTTGTAATGTGTCCTTTCATATCCGTGAGACGCTTCTACTCCTGGTCCAATAAGACCGAACCTAACATCGTATCCCGCTCTCAAAGAAGCTTCTACGTCTGAACCGTAGAATGGATAAATGTCAACAGAATAGTCGGCGCCAACTCTTTTTGCCGATTCAATAAGGCTTCTGACAACTGTGCTATCATAAGGACCTCCCGAATCTTTGGCACATATTGAAACGACATACTCGTCGGTTCTAAGAGTATCGCCAACGGCACCCATATCGACTGAGATGATTTCTTCGCTGTCATCCGGCATTGCGGCCGATGCGCCGTGACCCACTTCTTCGTAATTTGAGAAGAATAGGTAAGTCTTCCTGGAACAGGTTACCTTGCCTTCCGAAACTCTTCTTGCAAAATCAAGCAGAACGGCAACACTGGCTTTATCGTCGAGGTGTCTTGACTTCACGAAGCCATTCTTTGTCACAGTTGCTCTAGGATCGAAAGAGACAAAATCACCTGCCTCGATTCCCAGCTTCTGTAGATCTTCGGCGTTCTTGAGTTCTTCGTCGACACGTATCTCCATGTTTGCGATTTTTCTTTCAAGAGATCTGGCATTTTCGAAGACATGAACTGAAGGTGAGATCGATTGAATAGTCCCGCTGAAAGTCTTTCCCGTCTTTGAGTGTATGATGCAGTTTTCATTTTCTATGCTGTTCATTGTGAAACCACCGACGTTCGTTATTTCCAGGCGTCCGTTAGGCTTCAAAGACTTCACCATCGCTCCAAGCGTATCGACATGAGCGGCAAGTACTATTGGGTTTCCCCTTCCACCTATTTCAACTACAAGAGCTCCCTTTCTGGTTCTTCGAGGACTGAATCCAAGCCTTTTTAACTCGGAGTCGAGATAACCGATGATTGAATCTGTAAATCCAGATGGACTGGGAATATTAACAAGATCGACAAGCTCTTTCACTATATACAATTCACTGTAGTTCACAAAGACTCCCTCCGATTTTATCTGAGCATTCCTCTAACAATCATATCGGTTGCCTCTTCTTCAGTCAGTCCCTTGGACATAAGGGTCTCCATCTGCTTGACATTTACTCTCCCTATCGAGGCTTCGTGGGTAAGCTCGGCCTTTTCATTTCTCACGTACAATTCGGGAACTGTTCCAACCTCAACAGAGTCGCCTTTAATTATCTCGTTGCATTCTATGTGTCCCTTTGAATAGGCCGCATTTCCATAAGCTTTATTGATGATCTTCGCCCTACTCCTGTCTGTTGCAAAAACCGTGGTCTTTGCTATTCCCGAAGAGCCTTCACCGTTAAGATACAGCTGCTCGTCTATTTCGAGATAATCGTCATCTCTCTCGTAAACCTTGGATTCTATGTGGGCCGACGCGTCTTTTTCAAGATCAACATTCATCTTTACGAAGAGCTTGCCTACCCTGGTCTTAGTTAGATAAAAGAGATTCTGGAATCTCCCGCCTTCTCTAACTACCGTATTGTAGGTTGCCTTCACGGTTACTCCACCGTCTTTGCTGTGCATGTGAGTGTCTTCGTAAAGCATTTCGGAGTAATTCCCCACATCGGTATCTGCAATCATGGAATGAGTAAAATTCACACCGCTGGGGAAAACACAGTGCGATATGAATTTTGCCTTGGTGTGGTCTCCAAGACGGTTATGAATAAGAACCTCTTGGGTACCTTCTGGTTTGAGATAACCTGTACAGAGATGAATGGGGTTTTCAATAACCGTTCCACCATCAATTTCAAGCCAGATTTCCACTCCGTTGGTTAGTTCCTTTGCTCTTACGTGGACTCCGTCAACCGTGTTTCTGCCAATAACCTTATTACCGCTTACAATTATAGACACAATGTCCTTTCTCAAGAAATCTGAAACATTTCCACCGGCTCTCTCGTACTCTTTGGCAATGGCGGTGAATTCTCTTTCGAAGTTTGAGTTAATCATCTATCTGTCCGCCTTCTGTTATAGGTTCATTTATGTGTTGACAGTTATCACATAGCTTTCTGTAGAAATTCACTATTTCCTCAGGCTCTCCGGAAGCCAGAATTCTTCCTCCACAAAGAAGGAAGGCCTCATCGGCCATCCTTGCGATTTCTTCTCTGTGAGTAATGATTATCACTATTGAGCCTTTGTCACTGAGTCTTTCCAGCACTCTTTCTATCATTTCCATTGACATAATATCTATACCGGAATCCGGTTCGTCAAGAATTGTTACCTTTGGACTAATGAGAATTATCGAGGCTAATTCTACTCTCTTCCTCTCCCCGCCGCTAAGGGATTCATCGACGAATCTATCCAGATATTCATTATTTAGTCCTACAACTGACAGGGTCTCATTGAGTTCTTCCTTTGAAAGCTTGAGTTTTCCACCCAAAGTCAGATACTCCTTTACTGTTAATCCTTGAAATCTAACCGGTTCCTGCCAGCCAAGAGTAATACCCTTCCTTGCTCTCTCAGATACAGAAAGAAGATCTATCTCTTCTCCATCAAAGACAACATTTCCTTCGTAGTCTCTGTGAGATTCAAGACCCATTAGAACATATGATAATGTTGATTTTCCAACACCATTATTGCCGAGTATCGCGTAGACACGCCCCGATTCAAAGGTGGCCGTAAGGGTGTTTAGAATCTCTCGCTCATCTCGAACCAACTTTATTCCTTTAACTTCTAGCATCCACATACCTCCATTACGATTACCACTATCATAAGTCCGATTAATAAAGTCCGCAATGCCTTGAATATTACCTGTGTAACACCCATGTGACTTTTGGTCCTTACCAGGTTGAATAGAGTTCTTTGAATCTCTCCATTTCATTCAAAACTGTTTCTGCCTTCTTCAGGTTTTCTCCGGCAAACCTTTCTTCTTCAATATTCCTTGAAATCTCCGAGGACTTATCCAGACACCATTCATACACCCCATCGTACAGGTTATTGAACCACTCTCTGGGAACGTACTCTTTTAGCGGAGTTAGCTCACCGATCGCTCCAAGAGGAACAACCTGGTCAGTAGTTCTCATCACGTTCCAGGCGAAAACTTCCTTTTCTGCCAGCTCCAGTATCTTGTCAAGAGCATTTAGACCGTAAGCTAGAAGAAGATTTCTTGCGTACTCTCCATATATGCTGTCATTCCCTTTTAACCATCCTCCAGGATTATAGGCTATTGCTACGTCATAAAGCAGATTCAGATTGTCTTTCTCTGAAACAGGGATCTCTTGTATCTTATGCACAAGATTATTCAAACCAACGGTATCAGTTACGTAAGGTTCGAGCTTCTCGAGTTCAACGGAAATTCTCTCTGATGAGACAATTACTCGAAAGAGCAGACTTGCTGCATTTCTTACAACCTGCAGATCGGGTGATGTCTTTATAGATCGCAAAAGCGCATCAATAGCATCAAGAGTTACTTGATAATCGATCAATAGTTCTGTGTTGACTTCTTTCAAAAGGTCGGAAACATCTGTCGCAGCAAGATCCGGCTTTAGCAGACTTTGCAGTTCTTTGAGATAAGCGTGGTCGATTTCCAGTCCAGGCAGCATTCCGCAAGGTAATACGTCGTTGGTAAGCCAGGAAGAGAAGATGTCTTTTCTCGAAAATATCTCTCCGAAGGCATTGCCAATATTGTTGCCTGACATGTTGAGCTTAAGTCGAAAGTCTTCCTTTCTCTGAGGTGTCAAGTACACGTACCCCAGGTATGCTTCTGCAAGATACTGACTACCGGAAATCTCTCTTGCAGTTGATAGATTTCTCAAGGCCGAGTAAAAACTGTCTGTTGAATCCCTCCTCGCATTAAGAAGAGCCGAAGAAGCAGATCTCAGTTTAGAATTCAGCCCCGACAGGGTAGATTCATATGCTTCTTCACGGTCCTCGGAAGCTATTGATTCGAGCAGTTCGGTCGGTGCGCTTGGATACATCTCCTGAAGAGTTTTTAGCCTTTCAGAGATATACTGTCCTTCTTGAAGATTCGCATACTTATCTTCAACGTTCTCCAGAGCCTCGATTTCTTTTTTGATGCTTTCTATGGAGCTTATCAGCTGTGGCACTTGAGGATTTATGGCCTCAATCCTTCTATAATCTATGTAGCCCTTGGTGAAAAAACCTTCTGAAAAGAAAGTGCGGCTCATCAAGACAGTGGTGGTCAAAGCGAAGATCACCAAAATAAGCGGGACAAGTTTTCCAACATTGAAAGTAATTCTTTTTTCTTCATTAAAATCGGGGCTCATGAGGAAACCAAAGAGAAAGACTGCAAATAAAGCATTGGGCATCAGATGACCCGGGAAAGAGAGTATTGAATGCGCGAAAATTACAAGGAGACCGGCCGTGAGAAAAATGTACTGGACAATCTTATCGATTGAGGGGGTTCGCCTTACAACCCTGATTGTGTACAGAAACATTGAGAGAATAAACCAGGCAACAATAGCCATTCCTACCATTCCCGTTTCACCCAGTTGCTGAAGGTATTCATTATGAGTTCGGATACTGTTCAGGCCAGCAACATACATGTAATCAGGTTCTTCCAGAAGAACCCTTCCCATGTTCTCTGTAGAAAGGTACTTGTAAGAACCAAAACCAGTACCGAAGATAGTCGAGCCTTTCCACTGTTTAATTGCTGCCTTCCACTGAAGAACTCTTACGTCCACTGAGACGTTGTCTTCAGTTGTATAGGTTAGTCTCTCAGAGAAACTGAACCGCCCACCCGTCAGAAAATTGTCTCCAGAATATACAATCATTATAATTATGGCCGCGAATATTAGCAAGATTAGGAACAATTTATTGAAAACTGTGGCAAAGGGCCTCAACCTAAACTTCAGAAGTGAGATTATCAAGAAAACCGCTAGAAAGGTAAATGATCCTATTACCGAGTAATATACGGCTCTAGTTTGACCTATCAAGATCACTATCAGGAAAATGGAGAAAACACCCAGGTAAAAAATGTGTCTGAGCTTTTCACGCTTCCACAGAACTCTACTTGAGATAGTAAGAAAGGCAGTGGGGAATAGCAACATTGCCATGAGGTCCGTTGTGAAATTCACATTGCCGATGACTGAAGATAGGTTTCCTCTTGTAAATGGGTTGTTCTCCGTTCCCCACAGCAGACCGTGGCCAGTATAAAAGGAGAAAAGTGCATCGACTGCTATGACAAGCCCCGCAAGAACGAAAACTTGAAGGATGAACATCAGTCTATCGGGTTTTTCTCCAGATATCAGTAACGAGAAGAGGAGGAACAACAGCAAATTCATCGCAAAACCGAGAGATGTCAGAAAGACATTGGGTAGAGTATCCAGCAGCTGGAAAGTCGTCAAACATGCGTAAATGCCAAACAACAAAGCAAGAACCTGAGGAAATGAAATACTCAGCTTGTAGGATCCCCTAACCGCCCTTAGAGAAACAAAGACGATAAAAACAGATATGGCGACCGATGCGAAATAGAACTTTGGTAGGCCCATGTCCCACGTAAAACCTTTAATAGCGAACAGCGAAGATCCAAGAACAAAGATGGTATAAAAGAAGTATCTTCCCTTACACATAGTGCCTCCCACCGTCCCCCTAATGAATGCCTGGATTTACTATTAACAATGGCAAAAGAAGCATCACCCAACCACAGTAACTATTACCTCCCGGTTTCTAGGTCCGTCAAATTCACAGAAATAGACGCACTGCCAGATTCCTAGCATCAATGAATTGTCTCTGAAGGGAACAGTAACTGAAGAACCCACTAGAGACGCCTTTATATGCGCATCGGAATTCCCTTCCATGTGCTTGAATTCTCTGTTCTCGGGTATGCTCTCGTCCATCCAAAAGAGAATGTCACGCACGACATCTGGATCGGAGTTTTCATTGATCGTTACTGCAGCAGTCGTATGCGGTACGAATACATTCACAAGCCCGTAAGAAGCCGTGGATTCCTTTACAGACTGGATAACAAGCTTCGTAATGTCTATGAACTGACTTTTGCGTTCCGTTTTTACGCTGTATCGCATGGTGCATCAGTGAAAGACAACGTTTGTGATTATTACCACATATCCGTTGTGTTCCTCAAGCTGAACCTTAACGTTTTCTTCTTTGACTTTGTACTTGTCGGCGACATAGGTTTTTATCTGGTGTACCATATCTTTTCCGCTATTCTGGAGAATATCCTGGGGAATAACCTCCCTTACAGGAACAGAGTATCTCCTTCCTCCGGTAATTGAATCAAGTCTATCTTTTGCTTCCTTTCTACTTCCCTCAGTTTTTTTCTTCTTCCTGAAAAGTCCAAAGAACATACGCTTCAACTCCCTCTTAATTTCTTCTGAAGATGCGCTTCAGGAATTCAAGGAATCCTTTTGATCCGTGCTCAAGAATGTCATGCTCAACAGGAATTGGTTCTCCCTGCATCCTCAAAGCAATGTTCTCGAAGACCTTTCCGATTCCTTCACCATTTCCGTTTAGAATAACCGGTACACCCTTATTTGTTGCAATGATAACCTCGTCACTGTCCGGTATGATTCCTATTAGATCAATAGCGAGATTACCCTGGATATCCTCTCTGGTGAGCATGTCACCACGTTTGACCATCTGGATTTTGAAGCGGTTTATCAGGAGCCTTATATTTGTCTCCTGCATTCCCGAGTTTTCGAGAAGTCCAATAACTCTGTCGGCATCTGTGATAGCCGGCAGTTCAGGAGTAGTCACTATCAGCGCCTTTTCAGCTGCAGCTATTGCATTTCTAAACCCTCTCTCTATTCCTGCAGGTGAGTCGACGATGATATAGTCAAACTTGGGATACAGTTCTGCAACCATCTTTTTCATGTCCTCGGGTGACAGCATTTCCTTTGTTGCTATCTGCGAGGCCGCAAGTAGATAGAGCCCTTTAATCTGCTTGTGCCTAACAAGCGCCTCTGAAGCCGTTACCTTGCCATTGGCGACATCTAGAATCGTGTGCACAACCCTATTCTCGAGGCCAAGTGTAATATCTAGGTTTTTGAGACCAATGTCTGCATCGATAAGACAGACCTTAGCCCCTTTATTTGCAAGAGCACAACCTATGTTGGCTGTAATTGTAGTCTTGCCGACCCCCCCTTTTCCGGAAGTCACAACGTATACTTTGGCCATATCTATCTACCTCCAGCCGTTAGACTTTTCTGAATTATAGCATTACAATGGTACTTCAACAGTATCTGGCGCTGCATTTAGAAATCACACAGTTCAAAGACACGAAATAAGCAGAACTTAAGATATCTTGTCTCGAATATAGAGCTAACCTCCGGATGGTCAAGCGGTTGGCCCCCTCTAAATGAGACTATTCCGACCTTTTTGCTGTCGTGAAAGGCATCGTTGATAGTTCTCATCCAGTCATCTTCAGAAATGATTTGTGTACATGAGGAAGATGCCAGAAGAGATCCGCTTACAGCCTTTTTTATCACTCTAAGGTTGAGTTCCTTGTACCCTCTCAAAGCACTTTTTTTCGAAGACGGTGATTTTGCCATTGCTGGAGGGTCAACTATCACAAGACTGTGACCGGCGAGTGATTCTTCTCTCAAATAGTCGAATGCATTTGCCCTGACAAACTCGCATCTACTGATGAATCCATTTATTTCAGCCGTCTCTCTTGCAACTGAAAGTGCGCGTTCCGAAGAGTCAACCAACGTCGCCCTACTGGCCCCTTGGCTCAAACAATGAAATGAGAAGTTGCCGGTATATGAGAAAACATCAAGCACATTTCTTCCGTTCGCATATTTTGACAGTTTCTCTGCGTTGTCCCTTTGATCTAGGAAGAAACCGGTCTTTTGCCCTTTTGTGTCTGCAAAGAAAGTAACCCCATTCAATGAAAAGGGCAGCAACTCTGGCCCGTTACCAAAAAGCCATCCTTCTTTTGATTCTAACCCTTCTTTTGTAAGGGAGATTCCCTCGCTCTTTTCAAATATCCCCTTTGGCTTCAGTGTGGCTATCAAAGCTTCAATGATCTCGTTTTTGAGAACTCCAATTCCTAGAGTGTTAAACTGAACGACAAGCCAGTCAGAAAATTTATCCACTATCAATCCCGGTAGTCCATCGGCTTCGCCGAACGTAACTCTCAAGGCATTGCCATATCTAAGCAAAGAAGATTTCATCGCCAATGATCTTTTTAGCTTTTGGGCGAAGAAATCAGTATCGATACTGCAGTTTCTTCTTGTTAGGAGTCTCACTCTGATGGAAGAGTCCGGATTATAGTATCCTCTTCCCAGAAACTGTCCGGAATTGGTCAATACATCTACTATGCAACCACCTTCAACAGAGTCGGCTTTTTCGATTTCATTGTCATAGATCCATGGATGGCCAAATGCGATCCTCCTTTTTATCGACCGCTTCAAGACAACTCTTGCACTCAAATGTTATTGATCCTCCTGTATAGATCCATGAAGAACTCTTTGTCGAAATTACCTGGAGTCTTCTTCAGGTGCGATGCTTTTGAAGTGTAATCTGACCATTCGTTTATTTCTTCATCTGAGATTCTCAAGGAGATTCGTCCAGAGATAAACCTCTGTATAAAAATCTGGAGTTCATCGAGACTCTCAAAAGGATCGATTGCAGCACTTATTCTATCTTTGTCGGCCTCCGCAATCTTCTTGAAGATCTCGACCAGAATTAGAGCATTTGCCATACCGTGTTTTACATTCTTGAATGAAGAGAGTGGATAACCAGCTGCATGAACTGCAGTTGTTCCCGTATGAGCGATTACTATTCCGGCGAGTGTTGCGGCAAACTGCATCCTTTCACGCAAATCAATATCATCCTCATCCAGCAGTATTCTGTCGAGCGAATCTTTAATGAGCCTGTTTGCTTCTCTTGAAAGAGTTTTTAGCAGGGGATTTTGTCCCTTGTTAACTACTTCGCCTTCCAAAGAATGGGATAATGCGTCAAGTGCGGTAGCAATGGTTACATCTAAAGGCATTGTCACAGTGTATCTCGGATCGAGAAAGGATATCGCTGGAAAGATCGATGGCATCCCAAAGCCTTTTTTCTGTCCATCGGCATTTGTAAGAACCGAGTACTGAGTAACTTCACTACCCGTACCCGAGGTAGTAGGTATGGCGACTATTGGGTGAGACGGAAGGTTCTTTCCTCTGTATAGGTCCTCGCAACTGCATCCGTTCATTCCGACTGCAGAGATCGCTTTACCTGCATCGAGAGGGCTTCCTCCGCCAATTGCGATTACAAAATCACATTCATTTTCTGAAAGAAGCCTTCCTCCTTTTTCGACTGTAAAGAATGAAGGATTCTCTTCTACCTCATCGAATATTGAACTCGGAATATCTAAAGCTTCTAGCATCCTTAGTACTTCGTCGAGTGCTCCGCTTTTCTTTGCTGAGGATTTTCCAGTAACTATGAACGCTTTTGTGCCGAATTCCTTAAGCAACTCACCGTTTTGGCCGATTACTTGTCTACCTGCAAAGACCCTTGTCGGCAAGAAATATTTCCACATTCAATCACCTTCTTGCTAGGAGTTTCTTGAGCAACTCTTTTGATTCATTCACCGTGTTTTCAAGACGAGACCAGTAGTCTTCCTTAAGATTCACCGGCTTATTCAAAGAACTGTTGATTGATAGGCTCAAGCTCTCGCAACTTTCTTCAAAATAGAGATTGCAGTTTTTGTCCAGAGACCTCACAAATCTATCAAGCTTAGTATTCTTCTTCCACACGAAAGGAACGCCCAATGAGATCGCCAGAATCACTCCATGAAGACGCTCTGTGATTATTAACTCTGCATTGTTAAAAACCTCAATCATTCCCTCAAGATTCTCTGGAGGTTTTCTTACTTTGAATCCGTTTGAACGCGCCTTGGATTCAAGTTCGCTTCTCTTTTGCTCATCGTGGTGATTATGAAACCCTACGGCGCAAACTTGTGATAGATTATTCAATCTGAGAGAATGGAGTACATCGTCTACACTGGTTCCGTTTTTCAGAACTATTACCGCTAAGCCAGCAATCGTTTCACGCTTCTCGGGTATTATCCTTTTTTTTCGAAGGTAGTACGGTCCATAGTCTGTTCCGAGGATTGCTTTATTCGATATTGATGCAAAATGTTTGTAACTTACGGCGTCTCTCATGACTCCGTAAGTAAGCGGATCACTGAGCAACTTGTTCAGTGCCTTCCTGTTTGCGGTTTTACTTAATGGGCCAAACCCTTGGGAAAGAAAGAGCAGGGGTTTGTCTTTCTTGAGAGTGTACTTTGCAATCTCGTAATAGTACAAAAAACTCCTCCAGCTTGTCTGATCCTGAAGGAGATTTCCCCCTCCAAATACGGTTAGAATCGAGTTCTTGATGGAGGTTTGGAGCTCTCTTATGCTGAAGCGCTTAATTATCCTTACATCCAGTTTTGACGGAAATCTGTGGGCTATGTGGTTTATGCTCGGTGAGGCGGGCAGATAAATCGGTCCTTCAAATTCTATCTCTTCGATCAGGGATAGTGATGAAAGCAACAGAAGATCGTCGCCAAGGTTATCATATCCATAGTAACCCACCAGCGTCAGCCCGCCAAAAGAAAACTGTCTCACCTCAAAACCTCCAGGAACATTCAACGCTAATATTCTAACACATGTGAATCATCGAACACGTTGTTCACAAAGCACTGCAAGGGATGTAGAATCTAGTTATGCACGATGCGCTCCGGCGAAGAAGTACACCTTTTCCTTTTTTGTTCTATCTTCTGGCGACCATGCTGGGAGAGCTAATCATATTTTCTTCAATCTGGATGGATAGCGGTTGGCTTTCTTTAGCCCTTCTCGCGCTTTCCGTAATGCTTATCTCTTCGAAACAAGTCAGCCCGTTTGCCTGGGTCTTGTTCTTTGTGATGGGCTGCCTTGTACAAACCTTCACTTTGAAAATGCTCGATCCTGGAAAAGTTGAGTATGTCGGCTATGTTTCGAAAGGTGGAACGGGAAGGATCGAAGCAAGTAATGGTAGACTTCTCCGGGATGGCGAATGGATTTATCTTCCCTCGGCCGTAAATATCGATTTGTCAGACAGAAAAGCCGTTGCCTTTCCCGGGCAGATCGTGTGGTCTGCTGGCAGGCTTAAGAGGAGCGACACGTATCCTTTGTTGACAATCGAATCGGAAGTAGAAGGCTGCATTGATAGGTTTGAGATAATCTCTCTTCCCGGGAAACATATTGCTGGTCTGCTTTCAAAATACGAACTTGACAATACCATTGCCGCTGCAGTCTTTACTGGTGACAGAAAGCACATAGAATATGAATTGAGGAGAACGATATCTGATCTTGGAATCGCCCATTTGTTCGCTGTTTCAGGCTTGCATGTAGGACTGATGTATCTTCTAGTTCACAGCGCACTTTCTTTCCTAATGGTCGGAAGGAATTCCAGAATAATAGCTTCGATTTCTCTGCTTTTCTTATACACATTGTCTACAGGACCTGCTATCTCCGCCTTGAGAACATTTCTCATGCTTTTATGCTATTCGATATTCAGGATTATCGATTATCGTCAGCATCCACTGAATATCCTTGGACTTTCTGGAATGATAATTGTAATGGTTCAACCATCAATTGTTGCATCGATCTCATTTCAGCTGAGCTTCTTTGCTACGGCTGCGCTGCTGATATTCCTGCCAGGAATCGAAAAGAAGAGCCTTATATACCAAGCTTTTCTAGTTGGTGCAATTGCCCAGGCGGCAATTGTTCCTCTTTCTTTGACCGCATTTGGTACGTTGTCTCTTGTCGGAATTCCTTTGACTATTCTAATGGTTCCGATGTTCGTAATGCCGTCTTACATAGGGATGATAGCCATATTGGTATCAGATTTTCTGGGAATCGAAGTGGTAAGTTCCTTTATTTCGGGAAGCCTCAGAACAATGTCGAACATAATGGGAAAGGTTACAGCATCTATCGGAGAAGCGATTCCGGCAATGCGATTCGAAGCCTTCCCGGCTTATTTTATTTCGTTGCTTGTACTTTTCTTGTCTTTCATTGCATTCTGGCATTTAGGGCACAAGCCGTAAAATTTCAGTTGATGGTCCTCTATGGTGTAACCGGTCCTCGACTTCACAAGCTCTTCAAGTTCTTCGAGGTTATCAAGATGAAATTCGACGACGGCACCACAATTGCTGCAAATTACGTGATGATGGTGGTGCTCACCCTTTTCAACGAGTTCATACCTCACTACTCCATCTTCAAAAACGATCTTTCTGAGAAGCCTTATATCGGCGAGTAGCTCAATCGTCCTGTAAACGGTTGCCTTGCTTATTCTGAAGTTCTTCCCCTGAACCTTATGGTAGATCTCATCCGCACTCAAGTGCTCTGTGCCAGCTTCAAGGAAAAGTCTTAGAATTAATTCCCTTTGAGCCGTCATTCTTTGATTTCTTTTTTTCAGTTCTGCCTTGAGCTGATCATTTCTCATGACAGCCTCCAAAAAGCCGAACTACGTTACATAATCGGCTTAATGTCTATCTTCCAGCCAGTCAACTTTGCGGCAAGTCTTGCATTTTGGCCACCTTTTCCTATTGCTAGGGAAAGTTGAGTTGGCGAGACAAAGACGGTGGCCTCGTGGTTTTCGATATTTGCAACCTTCACTTCAAGAGCTGAAGCAGGTGCGATTGAGTTTCCAACAAACTCCGCAGGATTGTCGCTCCACCTTAATATATCAACTTTTTCGGGTTTTATCTCCCTGAGGACTTCGGCTATTCTTGTCCCGCTTTCTCCAATGCAAGCCCCTACAGGATCGACTTTTGTGTTCTGACTGAATACGGCTACCTTAGTACGAATACCCTCTTCTCTGGCTATGGCCTTTACGGTTACGTCACCACTTGCTATTTCTGGAACCTGAAGTTTCAAGAGTTCTATAACGAAGTCCGGGGTTCGTCTTGTAACGAGTAAGCGAGGTCCTCTAACAGATTTTGTGACATCGACAACGTAGACTTTCATAAGTGAATTCAGTCTTGGCTGTTCCCCGGGAATGAGTTCCTTAGTTGGGATCCTCGTTTCGAGTTTCCCTATCCTCAAATCGATCCACTCGTCAGTGACTCTAAGAACCTCAGAAGTTGTCACCGTTCCCTTCATATCGACGTACTTATCAAAGAGGTTCTCTTTTTCTTTTTCACGTATCTTTTGAATAAGAACCTGTCGAGCCGTTTGAGCGGCGATCCTCTTGAATTTCTTAATGTTGAGTTTTCTCTCAACTGTTGAGCCAATCTCCGCCGAAGAATCGAGTTTTAAAGCTTCTTCCAGCTTGACTTCTAAAGAGGGGTTTTCCACAGCCTCGACCACCAGTAGTTTTTCAAAGACTTCTATGTCGCCTGTAAGCCTGTCGATCCTGACATCGACATCGCTCTCGGACGCGAAGTTTTTCTTATAAGCACTCTGGAGAGCTTTTTCCAGTATGTCTATAACCTCTTCCTTTTCTATATTCTTCTCATCTTGCAGTTGATCAAGGGCTTCCAAGAGATTGAGATTCATGTGAACACCTCACCGTCCAAATTATAGTTTTAAGTTTGCGCGCTTAACATTTGAAAAGTGGAATGCTATCTCTTTACCGTTCTCGGAACTCTCAACAGTGACAACGTCGTTTTCGCATGAGATGATCTTCCCAATCAAAACCGAAACCCCTTCAATGGGTTCCTTGAGAATCACCTTTGCCTTCTCACCTGTGAATCTTACGTAATCCTTCAAATCCCTTAGAGCGCGTTCCAGTCCGGGAGACTCTACAACAAGATCGTAAGAAAATGGGACGAGGTCCGCTGAATCAAGCGCTCTACCAAAATCGGCCGAGAATGATTCACAGTCGCTTATAGAAACATATCCATCGAGCTTATCGATCGTGATCTTAACAAGTCTTTTCTTACCTCTTCTTCCTAGCCCGAGATCATAGATCGAATAGCCCAGGTTGCTTGCGACTTCATTTGCCAGCTCGAAAAGCTCTTTCTTCAGGTCCTCCACAAACAACACCACCATAATAAAAAATAGAGGGCAAAACAAGCCCTCTCCCTTTGGGAGTATTTCAACTACAATCATTATAACTCTTTTGACTCGGTCAGTCAACGTTAACCGTGATTTAGTCTGCTAGCGAGATGTCCTCCCTAGATGCGACAAACCCGGTTAGGATTATTATTGCGATTGCTATCAGAAGATTAATTGCAGTGGGCAAAACGACCATGGGAAAAGTGAAGTCAAGCATTGATATTCCCTGGAGTACGACAAGGAGGGAGGTGGTTGGGAGACTTCGACTGAACGATTCGAGCCAATCGGGGAACATTGAATGAGGTATCAGAATTCCGCTCAGAATCAATACCGCTGTGACAAGCGTTATTGACGTTAATTGAGCACTCCTTGAAGAATTCAGTATTGTCCCTATGAGAAGTCCTATAGATGTAAACAGGAGAATGTAGACTTCTAACACCACCACATAAAGAATCAGATTCGACGCAATTTCAAGCCCAAACAATCTTCCGGCCGTAATGAAGATCAAAACCTGCGCAGTTGAAAAAATCAAAAAACTGACCGTCTTGGCAATTATATATTTCACTGATCCCACATCTGATAGTCGGAGAAGATCTATCACACCGTTCCTTCTGTCTTCATAGATACCCGTAGCAGCTCCTATTGATGTTATGAACATAATCGTTGTAACCAGAACTATAGGAAAGAGAAGTGAAGAGAAGCTTAGCTTAGACTCGGAGATACCTTCAACTGTGAGAGAGGGCGCTACGTAGTTCGGGTCGATCTCCACGGTCTTCATGAATTCGGGATCTGCTACAACCGGAAGGGCTTTGAACTCTCTCAGAACATTGCTCAAAACCTGATAGACGGCAACTGCAGTTTGCATTGATCCTGGGTTTGGAATGAAAACCAGTTCAGAGGGTTCCTGAAAGAGAAGCTTGTTCGCAAATCCTCTGGGAATTATGAAGACCCCGTCGAGTTTGTCGATCACCGAGTCTATCTCCTCTCTGTTCGATAGCTGAAGTATGTTCTCTCCTTTCAGCATAGAGGTCGCGTACTGCACAAAAAAGAGACCTATGAAAGTCTTGTCTTCATTTATTATTCCTATTCTTAGGTCGGAATAACCTCCCGTTTCGGAGGTTATAGAAGATATGGCCGCCAAAATAACTGGCAAAAGGATAAGCACAAAAAGAAAAGCCCTCGATTTAACTATTAGAAGAAGATCGTTCTTAACAAGTCTAAGGAATCTCAAGTAACGTCCCTCTCTTCACTATTGACTTTCTGTGATTATCTATAGAGCCTTTTTTTATTATACTCTATCAATAAATACAAAATGTCAACGCCGTCTTCAAGTAGGATCTGCGGCTGTTGCTCTTCTTGAGAAAGAACCGTTATCGTTGTTGTGCTTGTTTAAGCGGTCAGATGGTAGAATCGCAATAAGAACTGTTCCTTTGGTTTTTTCGTCAAATTTCAGAGTACGATCTTGGAGGTGAATAAATGAGGAGATTTATGGTACTTGCACTCCTGGTTATTGGAGCTTTATCAGTTGCAAGCGTCGGCACTATGTCGGGACGTCTTCCAGCTCAATCGCATACGGTACTAATAGTTGAAGATCTAGAAAACAATTACAACGTTTCCAAAAAAGCCGTTCTCATGGATATGGTATTGAATCAGCTTGCCATAGAGCAACTGATAGCGCAGTACGTCGAAATGTTGGCTTACAATAATGGCCTAGATCCGAAAGACATATATAAGGCTTTTGATGGAGATCTCGGACTTGCTGTCTGGGTAGATTCAGAAGGTACGGATCGTCTTGTAATTGTACTTGGACCAACTGAGAATCCAAAGGCGTTGAAGGCGGCTATCGAAAAGATACTTCCGCAGCTTCTACCCTCAGAGATTGAACTAAATATCGCCGTTGATCAGGAGTACCTCTTCATTGGTGATATTGAGCAGTATGCAGTTACAGAAAAGGGATTTAATCTTTCTCTGGTCACTGAAGGTCTAACGCCTGGGTTTGCTTACTTCTACTCTTCGGTGGGAGATGTTGTTCAGAAGGGTTCGTTGTGGAATGAGGAGGGGATTCTGATTGCTGAGGCTCTTTCGGTCCCCCTTTCTGAAGAGACCAGAGAGAGGTTCTCTTCCGCACTTGAAGGTGCTTCGGTGGTTGAACTGGAAGCCGGTTACCACCTTCCGCTCGTCTCCGGCTTTGCAAAGATAAATGATCTTTCTTTTCTCTCAGACCTAAATATCGAACAGCTCGGACTTCTTCCTTTAGAGTTGGGAGAACTCAAAATAGGCACTCAGGATATCACAGAGTTTTCCGAAGAGATGACGGGAGAAATCATGGTAGATGCCAACATCTCAGTTGACGATATATTCGCAAGTCTCATGGGCTCTGAGGGAACTACTTCAGGAGCAACAGACTCGGTAGGATATTCCTATGTCCTGAGAGCAGGCTACAGTGGAACCTTAGATGATCTTAAATTTCGCCTTGAAAAAGCCGATCCGGATCTCAAGATTCTCGTCATTGAGAATGGTTTATCTATAGAAGATCAGTATATTTGGGTTAGCGACGGGTGGCTTTACGTTTCTTCAAGTAACCAGGTGAAGATCACGAAAGAACTTCAGGAAGGCGCGATAGTATCTGATCTAGAAGTTTATAATGAGCTGTTGAAGTTCTCTGGTTCTGAAGGTTTTGCCAGGCTTTTTTTGGATTCCGGTTACATACTTACTGGATTAATGGGAGTGGAAATAGAGAGTGGTGTTCTAGTGAACAGCCAGTATGTAAGAGAGATAGGTGGTATTAGAAGCACAATTGTGATCAAGTAAAAAAAGAAGCCCCTGCGCCAAGCGGAGTGACGGGGGCAAGAACATCTCGATAACATAATTATACCTATTTTCTTATCGTTAGTCAAGTGTATACTCATGGGAGATCAGTTTTGCGCATCGACAAATTCTTGAAAATGAACGGAATTATCAAACGAAGAGTAGTAGCCAAGCAGGCAATTGAAAAGGGCTACGTATTCAGAAACAAGATCAGAGCAAAGCCTTCTTCGGAAGTTGAGCCCGGAGATCTTGTTTCAGTAAGATTTTTCAACAGAGTACTTGTAGTAAGAGTAAAAGAGGGATTCGAGTCAGAGATCGTGGAGGAAACTAGAGTAGAATCTCCCCGGAGTTGATCTCGAGGATCACTCCGTCTTCTCTTTCAAGGCATAAAGATGAGGGAGTGATGCTATTAATTATACCAGTGATTTTTTCACCATTGGGTAGGGATACAGTTATTTCATCTTTTTCCGCAAAAGCTAGATATTTTTTCCATCTGCGTGTTAGATATCTGTTTTTCCCTCGAATTAGATAGTTTTTTCGAAGGAACTCTACTCTCTTAAGAACTTTATCGAGAAGCATTTCCAGTGATATGTGTTTGTTAATAACCATTCCCAGACTTATGGCGATCTGCCTAATCTCTTCAGGGAGTTCGTTGTTTACATTTATCCCGACGCCTACCACAATAGCGTTTACCGATATCCCCGAGAAGATCGCTTCGGTCAAAATACCTGCCACTTTCCTTTTTCCAATGAGCACGTCGTTTGGCCACTTTATGCCAACTGAATTAATACCCATCTTGATCATCGTTTCTGCGACAGCTACCGAAACTACTTTTGTGTACTCATTGGGTTCCCTTATCAACGACGGTTTGAAGACTATAGAGAACCACAATCCGCCCTTATTGGAGTACCAGAAACTATTGTGCCTTCCATAACCCGAAGTTTGCGAGAGAGCCCAGACGACGGTTCCGGAGGGAAGTTTGTCCAGGTTATTCTTGGCGTACACATTTGTTGAGTCTATTTCGGAGAATGATACAATGTTTTCGCCTACCATCATGGTCGGGATTTCATCCTCAAAATCCGAGTGAATCTGGCGAAAAACGTCAAATCTCCTCTGTCCCTTCAAAAGCATTTTTCTCCTCGGGAAAGACGCCAGACTTCACCTCTTCATCAAATCTTCGAAGTGCTGATATGATATTGGATTTAAGATCGGCAAATCTCTTAATGTATCTTGGACTAGATTCGTCGTTGATGCCAAGTAGATCATGCCATCGAAGAAACTGCCCGTCACAATATCGACCAGAACCCAGACCAATTGTGGGGACAGAACTATCTTCCGTAAGCCTTTTCGCTACATCTTCGACAACCATTTCAAGAAGTATTGCAAAGACGCCCGCCTCCTCTAATTCGTTGACAGACTCAATTAGTCTCTTTATGCTTTTTTCGTCTCTTCCCTGTACAGGATATTCTCCGACCAAACTGGCGTGATGTGGAGTTATCCCGATATGACCCATTACAGGAAAACCACTATCAACCAAATGTTTTATAAGGTTTGCAGTCTCGAAACCGCCTTCGATTTTGACAGCGCTGGCTCCATGTCTCAAAAAGGAGACCACGTTTTCAACGGCTTTTTCCCTGGAACATTGATAAGAGCCAAAGGGCATATCGGCAACTATAAAACTATTTTCCGCTCCCCTTCTGACTGACTTTAAGGACCATATCATTTCGTCCATTGTTACCGAGAGAGTATCCCTTTTCCCCATCACAAGCGTTCCGAGAGAATCCCCTACTATGATCATGTCCAGTCCTGCCTCTTCAGCAAACTTCGCTTCAAAATAGCTGTAAGCAGAGATCACAGACAGTTTACTTTGACCCTTCATTTGGACGATTTCTCTCACATTCATTCTAATCTCACATCTCCTTTAGAAATGATGCTACCAGGACTTTGCACCTTCTTCAAAGAATCAATGGGGCAAGTTAGTATCTTCATTTAGATTATACATTTTAGTCCATCGCCAAGAAAGTCCATGTGGGGAAGAGACGGGTTCTCTTAGATCGATAATCAAAGACCTCAAGCCCGAGAATAAAGAAAAGTTATATAATTGATTATTCCTCTGAGGAGAGTGTAATGAAGCGAAGAGTTGAGTTCTTACTTCCGATAATCATGGTTTCTTTGATGATATTTGGACTTGTCGTTCTGTACAGCGCTACTTTCGGCGAAAGTGAGGCGTACCTGTTTGGAAGACAATTGGTCTGGGTCCTGCTTTCTTGCGCAGTGTTCGTCTTTACCGCGTATGTTGTAAAGAAAGAGCTATGGAAAAGCTTATCTTTTCCATTTATCATCCTTTCGACAGTTTCACTCGCGGCAGTTCTCTATCTAGATTCTGGTGAAGCTTCAAGAAGGTGGATAGACCTAGGAATTGCAAGTTTTCAACCGTCAGAGCTAGCGAAATTCTCTTTGATAATTTTCCTTGGGAATGTTTATTCAAGAGACGCTAAGCACAGGTTTGGATTGTTTTCGCTGGGTATATTTTTCACTCTTGTTTTTGTGGGTCTTATATATCTAGAACCCGATCTGGGCACGACAATCATTGTATTGATCATATGGTATTTCATGACGTTGATTAGCAAGAGATATGACAGGCTTATGATCGCAATAACTGTTCTAATTGCCTTTTTGGCTCCTATTGTTTTCATGTATGGTCTAAAACCCTACCAAAGAGACAGGTTGTTAAGCTTCCTTCATCCTGAAGAATACGCTTCAGGAGCTGCATACAATACGATTCAGGCAATAAGAGCAATAGGTTCGGGCGGCCTTAAAGGGACAGGATATCTTCAGGGTACAATGAACAGACTGGGATATGTTCCCGCAGATCACACGGATTTCATCTTTTCGGTTCTTGGTGAGGAGTTGGGTTTCATCGGAGCTGTGTCTCTGCTTGTTCTGTACCTGCTCCTTTTATGGAGGGTTTGGTCCATCACAAGAAAAACTGGCAGTGAGTTTGGTAGAATAGTTCTTAGCGGGATATTTGCAGTTTTTGCATTTCACGTCGTTGAAAATGTTGGAATGAATCTTGGACTCCTGCCTGTTACTGGAATCCCTTTGCCATTTGTTAGTTATGGCGGGTCGTCGTCTATGTTATTTGCGCTTCAGTTAGGGATTGTACATAGTTATTCTGTGAAAGAGATCGAATATGATAAAGAGCAGAGAGAGTAGTTTATTGCGAGGGGGTACAAATGAGACTTATTGAATCAGTCCCAAATTTCAGTGAAGGAAGAAGACTTGACGTTGTTGAACGGATTGTAGAAGAGGCCAAGAAGATTGAAGGCGTCTGGATTCTTGATTACTCAAGCGATCCAGATCACAATCGTTCTGTAATCACTATTACCGGTGAACCGGAAGCTGTAGAAGCTGCTTTGTTTAACATGACTCTTAAAGCAAAAGAACTGATTGATCTTAATAATCACTCAGGTGAACATCCAAGAATGGGCGCCACTGATGTTATTCCTCTTGTTCCTGTAATGAATGTTACAAAAGAAGAATGCATTGCGCTTTCAAAGAAACTTGGGAAAAGAATAGGAGAGGAACTTCGAATTCCTGTCTACCTGTATGAGGATTCTGCATCAACGCCCGAACGAATTAGCCTTTCAAACATAAGGAAGGGAGAATTCGAGAACTTCGCTTCAAAGATTGCTTCCGACCAATGGAAGCCAGATTTCGGCCCCTCAGAGATTCACCCGTCTGCTGGAGTAACGGCTGTTGGTTGTAGGGAATACTTGATTGCCTTCAACGTGAATCTTGGCACGAATAAGATAGAAATTGCAAACAAGATTGCGAAGTCTGTAAGGCATATAAGCGGAGGATTTCGCTATGTGAAGGCTCTCGGCTTCAAGCTGGAGGATAGGGATATAGTGCAGATTTCAATGAATATGACTAACTATAGAAAGACTCCACTTTTCAGGGTCTTTGAGGTGATAAAATCAGAGGCTGAAAGACATGGAGTTCCCATAGTCGGATCGGAGATAGTTGGATTAACGCCACTTCAGGCGCTTGTGGATGTTGCAGATCATTATTTGAGATTAGAAAAGTTCACAAGCTCTTCGATCCTCGAGAAAAAAGTCCTGGACTTCATTGCGGACAAGGAAAGGTAATGGTAAAAGCTGACCTTGCAATCTTGAATATTGGGCAGATAGCTTCTCCGAAAAAGGCCGGCCCAATAAGAGGCAAGGAGATGTCCTCTCTTGAAACACGACACAATATGCATATCGCAATCGAGGGAGGGAAGATATCCTATGTTGGTAGGGAAAACGTGGAGGCGCGTGAGTACATAGATGGAACTGGACTCGTGGCCATTCCTGGATTTGTAGATAGTCACACTCATATTCCCTTCGTAGGTAGCAGAAGCAAAGAGTTTTTGATGCGACTGTCCGGTAAGAGCTACATGGAAATAATGAAGACCGGCGGGGGTATAAGATCAACAGTTAAAGAGGTGAGGAAGGCTTCGGCTTCTGAATTGGTTGCAGAGTCACTTAGACATCTCGATCGCATGCTTTCCCTCGGAGTCACTACTATCGAAGGAAAAAGCGGCTACGGTCTCGACAAAGAAAATGAATTGAAGCAGCTGAAGGTTTTGAAAACACTTGATTCTATTCATCCAGTTGATCTTGTCCCGACTTTTCTTGGTGCGCATGCTGTAGCCGAGGAGTATGAATCGTCGGACAGTTTTCTCTACTCGATGGCAGAAATGCTCGATGACGTGTCAGAGTATACCGATACAGTCGACATCTTCTGTGAAAATGGTGTCTTTAGTGAGAATCAGTCTAGGTGGTATTTAAAGCGAGCAAAGGAAAAGGGATTCAAGTTGAAGCTTCACGCCGATGAGCTTTCTGCGTCTGGAGGCGGAAGACTGGCAGTTGAGTTGGGGGCGCTTTCGGCAGACCATTTGATTTCTGCCGACGATGGGACCTTGGAGCTCTTATCGAATAGCAATACGGTTGCAACGATCCTGCCGGGAACTTCCTTCTTTCTTAACGAGGCCTTTGCAAAGGGGAGGGAGCTCGTTGACCGTGGCGCCATAGTTGCACTGGCATCGGACTTCAATCCAGGTTCATGCAATATTTATGATCCCTTTTTCATAATCTTTCTAGCTGTTTCCCGTTGCGGTTTGTCTGTAGAAGAGGCAATAATCGCGTATACTGTGAACGGCGCTAAAGCCTTGTGCCTTGAGGATAGAAAAGGGAGGATCGAGGCAGGATTCGATGCCGACCTTGTTCTGATAAAGGCCGGTGATTACAGCGAAATAGTATACAACTTTTCCAGGAACATTGTAAGCGGAGTAATAAAGAGCGGAAAAAGGGTAAGATGAATATTAGGATTGTTGGTACAGGAAAACCAAAGTCAAATTTCATTGTTGAAGGTGTAGAACAATACAGAAAGTGGCTTGGTGCTTTTGGAAGAGTTGATCTAGAATATTTCCCGCTTGGTGGGACGACCGCCAGAGAAAGAGAGCAAGTGAAGGAGAGAGAGGGCAGAAGATACTTGAAAGCTGCAGATTCGCAGGACAAGATTCTGCTTCTTGATGCCCAAGGGGAACAGTACTCCTCGCAGGAGTTTGCACGAATGCTTGAAAAATGGCAAAATATAGGTGTAAGCAATCTGTCTTTCTTTGTAGGAGGACCTTTAGGATTTAGTAATGAGGTCCTTTCTAAGGGCTGGCAGAAACTGTCTTTGTCAAGGATGACCTTTACTCACGAAATGGCTGTTCTTATCCTATTGGAGCAGCTTTTTCGGGCATTTGCGATCCTGGGCAACAGACCGTATCATTATTGATCTGGAGGTGCAAATCAGAAGTGGAAGACCCTACTAGTAGCGGGGATCCTGTATCGATTTTATTGAATCTGTTATTGCTTGGCTTTCTTCTTTATCTTTCGGGTGTCTTCTCTGGAACAGAAACTGCTCTTATGTCAATGGGTAAATTAAAACTCCGTGACCTTGTCGATAGCAAAGAAAAGCGATTCAGCAAGTCGGTGAAGTTTTTTGTTCAAAACCCGAATTCAGTTCTCACAGCAATTCTCGTGATGAACAATGTTGTCAACATACTGTCTTCGTCACTTGCAACCTTGCTTGCATTGCAGGTTCTTCCAGATAACTCGGCCGGAGTTGCCGCAGCTTTAGTGACGGGCATTATGACCTTTCTCATTCTCATCTTTGGAGAAATTACACCCAAAATCTATGCGCGTGAGAATTCCGAGCGTTTATTCAGAAGAACAATCACCTTTATATCGGCAATCACGATTGTCTTGAAACCAATATTGTGGTTATTATTGCGGATTTCGAGTTTCTTTATAGTAATTATCGGTGGGAAAAAGGCCGAATTCGCACCTTTCATAACTGAAGACGAAATAAAATCTGCAGTAGATGCGGGGCATAAGGAAGGGGTTCTTCAGTCGGAAGAGAGAATGATTATGAAGAGAACTCTGGAGCTGAAAGATATATCGGTGAAGGAGATCATGACGCCCAGAGTCGAAATCGTTGCTCTTGAGGAAGAACAACCGCTGATAGATCTGATGGAACTCGTGCAATCCGAAGGATACTCTAGATATCCGATTTACAGGGAGAATATCGATAGGATTGTGGGTGTTTGCTATGCTAAAGATCTTCTGAACTTCATTCTCGACAGAAAGGACAACGATGTCCTCCAGACGATCCGTGTCGAAGAGATTATGAGGTATCCATATTTTGTTCCTGAGACGAAGAAGGTTGACGATCTTCTTAGGGAGTTCAAAGAGAAGAAGAATCATCTCGCAGTTGTTATAGATGAGTATGGAGGAACTGCCGGTATCATTACCATGGAAGATGTCATCGAAGAGCTTACGGGTGAAATACTGGACGAATATGATGAAGAGTCAGAAGAGATAATGATAGAGAGATTGGGAGAGAGAGAATACATAGTTGATGGAATGACTCCGATAAACGATATTGAGAGAGAACTGGAACAGCCATTTCCTGAAACGGAGTTCGAGACAATTGGCGGTTACCTGCTAGAAGTTCTTGAGAGATTTCCGGAAGTGGGAGAAAAGATTATCGTAGACGGATTCACTTTCGAAGTTCTTGCTGCGGGAAAGAACAAAGTTGAGAAAATCAGGCTAATTGTAGACAGGAGGAGCGTTGATGATAGACAGATTGGAGGAGAAGGCACTAATACAGAAAGCTATTGAGGCTAAGGAGCGATCATACTCCCCTTACTCGAAATTTCCCGTTGGTGCGGCTCTACTTACCGAAGAAGGCCGAGTTTTCGTAGGAACCAATGTTGAAAATAGTTCGTACGGACTATCTATGTGCGCAGAGAGGTCGGCCATCGTCTCGGCTGTTTCAAATGGGTACAGGAAGTTCAGAAGTATAGCCATAGTAAGTGACAGGAAGGAGCCGACTTCTCCTTGTGGAGCCTGCAGGCAGTTTATGGTGGAATTTGGGAACTTTGAAGTGATATTAGTAGGAGAAGAGAATATTAAGAGAACAACTACATTTGAGTTGCTGCCGATGCATTTTGAGATGGAGAAGTGAAATGGAGCGTTCAGTTGGAGAAGAGAGGATTTTTTCAGGAAGAATTCTGGGGCTTGAAAGACATACAGTAATTTTGCAGGATGGAAGTCTAGCTCTCAGAGAGGTGGTTAGGCATCCCGGGGCCGTCGCGATTGTCGCATTTGTCAGTGAGCAGTTGCTTCTTGTAAGGCAGTTCCGATTTCCGGTTCAGAAGTACATGCTTGAAATACCGGCTGGAAAGCTTGATGCGGGCGAGAGACCTGAAGATTGTGCTAGAAGAGAGTTGCTTGAGGAAACTGGCTACGTACCAAGATTTCTGCACAAATTGATTACAATAGAAACCTCTCCGGGCTTTTCCGATGAGATAATTCACATATATGTTGGTGAAGTAGAGAAGTCTCAGGAGCCGTGTCCCGATGAGGGGGAATTTGTTGAGCCGGTTCTGGTTGATTCTAAAGAGGTTGTAAAGATGATAATTGGTGGTCAAATTACCGATAGCAAGACGGTTTCTGGTATTTTGCTCGCTTTTGCTGGAAGGGAAAGTGATAAGTATGATTAGAGTTAGATTTGCTCCAAGCCCAACCGGATACCTCCATGTTGGAGGAGCTAGAACTGCGCTGTTCAACTACTTGTTTGCAAGGCACTACGGTGGAAAGCTTGTTCTCCGTGTAGAGGACACCGATATTTCCAGATCCACCAAGGAATATGAGGATCAGCTAATGGAGTCGCTTCTGTGGCTTGGTATAACATGGGATGAGGGTCCAGATGTCGGTGGCGCTTTTGGCCCATACAGACAAAGTGAGAGAGGCCCTATTTACAGGGAAATGATCGGGGATCTGCTCCAAAGGGGACAGGCTTATGAAGTCCATGCCTATCCTGAAGAGATAGAGGAACTGCATGACAAATTGCTATCAGAAGGGAAGGCGCCACACTATGATCAAGAGATGCTTGAGGCCTTCAACACTGATGAAAGAATCTCTGAGTTCGAATCCAAAGGGTTGAGACCTGTCGTTTTTTTCAAGATGCCTCGGAAAGAGTACAGACTTCCAGATTTGATAAAGGGTGAAGTAGTCTTTAAGGAGGGAGCAATTGGAGATTTTGTGATTATGCGCTCCAACGGTCAACCTATCTATAACTTCGCTGTAGTGGCGGACGACATCACAATGGAGATCTCGCACGTGATACGGGGAGACGACCACCTTTCCAATACTCTAAGGCAACTTGCACTCTATGAAGCCTTTGGAGCTCCAATACCCTCCTTTGCCCATGTTTCGATGATCCTTGGACCTGATGGAAAGAAACTAAGTAAAAGACATGGCGACACTTCGGTTGAGCAGTTCAGAGAAAGGGGCTTTTTGCCTGAGGCCTTCTTCAATTTCCTTACACTGCTTGGCTGGTCACACCCGGACGGTAAAGAGATTCTGAATCACGAAGAGATTGTAGAGAGTTTCTCCATTGAAAGGGTCAACACAAGCGCTGCAATATTTGATGAGGCGAAAGCCAAGTGGATGAACGGGGTTTACATTCGCGAATCTGATCTTGAAAGAATAACCGATTTGGCAGTCCCCTTTATCATTCAATCGAAATTGATGACTGCAGAAGATGCCGTTGCCAATAGAAAATGGCTGAAAAGAGCAGTTGATTCCGTTCGAAAGGGTGTGGAAACACTCTCCGAAATACCGGATAAGATGAGGCTATATTTCGAAGATCCTCAGGTGACTTTTTTCACTCCTTCCAACGATGTTGAAAAGGGTGTTTATAAAGCTTTGGAAGCTTTCAAAGAACGAGTCGAGTATCTTGATTCATGGAACAACGATGAAATAATTGGTACAATAAGAGGCATTCTCAAAGATCTGAAACCGGACAGAAAGGCTTTCTATATGACCCTGAGAAAAATACTCACATCTGTCGAAGAGGGGCCCGAATTAGTAGATATTATTTTTCTCCTGGGAAGGAACAAGACTCTCAACAGGCTCCAGCGAGCAATCAACTCTATATAGACAAAGAGGCCAATCAAGGCCTCTTTTTATTTGTCATGAATCCTTTTCATAAGGTGTACCGGAAGCTGCAGGAGACCGTGTCTTCCCAATGAATCCTCCGACTACTATCAGCGTAACCACAAACGGAAGCATATTGAAAAGAGGTTTTACGCTGGACGAAACAGAGACTATAGAGCTGCTCTGTAGCTGAAGATTCATTGCTTCCGCAGCGCCAAAGAGAATTGCGGCCCACATGGCTCCAACGGGATTCCAGTTACCCAGTATCATCGCGGCAAGCGCAATAAACCCTCTTCCGTGAATCATATTTTCGACGAATCTTCCAAGCTCTCCGACTGAAAGAAAAGCTCCGGCTAGGCTTGCAAAAACGCCACTCATAAGAACACCGAAATATCTGATCTTGAAAACATTTATTCCAAGAGTATCGGCAGCTTCGGGGTTTTCTCCGACAGCTCTCATTCTAAGCCCAAGGGGAGTCTTGTACATCAAGAACCAGCTGGCGATTACAGCGATAATGGCTAGGTAAGTAAAGGGACTCATAGAACCAAAAATATCTCCGATAAAGGGAATCTCACTTAGCCAGCCAGCATCAAGATATGGCACGCGGCCAATGAAGTCTGTTTGACCCTCGTTACCAAAGATAGGAATCATCAAGAATGAAGTTGTGCCTTGTGCAATTATTACAAGAGCGGTAGCACTTACAATCTGGTTTGCAGACCACCTTATACTTGCCCACGCATGAAACCAAGTAAAGCCAGTACCGATAATTACTGCCATCAGAACCCCGAGCCAGGCATTTCCGGTTATTAGAGTGAAAACTATCGAAGTAAAGGCTCCCATTAGCATGATGCCTTCGAGCGCAATGTTTGTAACTCCCGTGATTTCACTATAAGTTCCTCCGAGAGCAGCAAAGATTAAAGGAGTCGCAGAGAGCAGCGTTAGTTTATAGAACAAGGGGTTGACCAGAATTGCAAAGATCGCTTCGATCCAGCTCATATTGCAGTCACTCCTTTCTTTCGCTTCCAGGAAATCAGCGTTGATACTATTCTTTCGGCTGCCACGAGGAATATCACTATGCCTTGAATTATCGAAACAATGTCGTTTGGAATCTGAGCTCGAATTTGCATCGCATTTGAACCGGTTCTTAGGGCAGCTATAAGAAGAGCAGCGAAGATTATTCCAATCGGGTTGTTTCTTCCTATAAGCGCAATCGTTATTCCATCAAAGCCTCTTCCCCCAGTGAGTTCTCCAACGAATCGATGAGGTGGAACACCAATAAGGTCGACAATTCCTGCCATTCCAGCCAGAGCGCCACTTATCGCCATAGTAAGAATTATGCTCTTCCTGATGCTTATACCTCCATACTCTGCAGCATGAGGGTTGAATCCGACTGCCTTCAGCTTATAGCCTGTTGTAGTCTTTTCAATCAAGATATACATGATTATTGCAACAGCAACAGCAATGAAAATTCCGATGCTGAGTTCAGTCGCTTGAACCTTCAAGATCACAGGAAGTTTCGACGCCTCCGCAATCTCAGGACTCTTTGGAGTTCCGGAGCCCACGGCGAGAGGCCCAGTTACCATATAAGATGCCAAGTTAGAAGCAATCCAGTTCAGCATAATCGTTGAGATTACTTCGTGGGCACCAGTGAAGGCTTTGAGAAATCCGGCAATTGAAGCCCAAAAAGCTCCTGCAAGCATTCCCGCGAGAATAGAAAGAGGGATCGCTATAACTGACGGAATTCCACCGATGTTCATAGCGACCACTGCGCCTATAAGAGCACCCATTGTCATCTGACCTTCAGCACCTATGTTAAAGACACCTGCTCTGAATCCAAAACCTACGGCGAGACCGGTAAGGATCAGAGGCGTCATCTTCATTATTGTGTCTGCGATAGCTTCCTGGCTGCCAAAGGCTCCATCAAGCATTATCGCGTAAGCTGTCACTGGATTCTTTCCGATCATGATGATAATTATGGAGGCGATTAGGAGAGCTATCAAAACGGAGACGATAGGAACTAGTAAAGCATATATTTTGCCCGTGTTCATGATTCATCACTCCGTTCCCTGACGACTTCGGTCTTCTTGTGGCCCGCCATCATAAGGCCAATCTCCTCTCTATTAACTTCATGCGGAGCCACTTCTCCCATTATCTGACCTTCGTAGAAGACAAGTATTCTGTCTGAAAGAGAAAAGATCTCATCGAGTTCCATCGAAATCAGCAGCAATGCGATTCCCTTATCCCGCATAGATATCAGCGTCTTATGAATGAACTCTATCGCACCAATATCAAGCCCTCTTGTTGGCTGAGAGACTACAACCACTTTGGGTTCAATGGGTACTATGCTGATCTCGCGGCCCACTACAACCTTCTGTTGATTCCCTCCGGAGAGATTTCCAGCAATCATGTTTATATTCTTTGGCCTTATGTCAAAAGTCTCAACAACATCACTTGCGAAGGTCTTGACAGCTTTCAAATTTATGAACCCCTCTTGGGAAAATGGTTCTTCATCCTGCTTCCCCAGTATGAGGTTATAATAGACGGGATATTGCATTATCATGCCCCTTTTGTGTCGATCTTCTGGGATGTGTGTCATTCCGGCCTCTCTAATCTCAAGAGCTGTATGATTTGTCAGATCTTCTCCATTGAGGAAGATTCTTCCCTTTTCAACCTTTCTAAGTCCAGTAATTGCTTCAACTAGTTCCGTCTGGCCATTTCCCGCGACGCCGGCGATACCAACTATCTCGCCCCGACGAACTACGAAGGATACGCCATTTACGGTGTCGAGATTTCTGTTATCCTTTACGTGGAGATCTTTTATCTCCAAAACGGTCTCCCCTGCCTTTTTCTCTTCTTTTTCGACTCTGAGGAGGACCTCCCTGCCGACCATCATATTGGCGAGTTGTCTTGGATTAGTGTCTTTAGTATTGACTTGACCGGTTACCTTTCCCAATCTCATGACCGTAACTCTGTCAGTAATAGCCATTACCTCATTCAATTTGTGAGTAATGAAGACTATTGTCTTGCCGTTTTCCTTAAGAACAAGGAGTATTTTGAAAAGTTCCTCTGTTTCTTGAGGGGTAAGAACCGCAGTTGGTTCATCGAAAATCAAGATCTCTGCGCCCCTATAAAGGATCTTAAGGATCTCAACTCTTTGTTGCATGCCAACTGGAATGTCTTCGATATATGCATCGACATCAACGGCCAAGCCGTATTTTTTTGAGAGCTCTATTACTATCTTTCTTGCCCTGCCGGAGTCCATGAATAGCTTCAAGGGTCCTCGCCTAGGTTCAGATCCTAAGACGACATTTTCGGCTACCGTTTGATTGTCTACAAGCATGAAATGCTGGTGAACCATTCCTATTCCCATATCTATGGCATCTTTCGGCCCGTTGATTATTGTCTTTCTACCGTTAATAAAAACCTCCCCTTCATCAGGGGTATAAAGTCCATAAAGCTGGTTCATCAGGGTGGTTTTCCCGGCACCGTTTTCACCGACAAGTGCGTGAATTTCGCCCTTCCTGACTTCAAAATTCACATGATCATTGGCCAAAACAGAAGGGAATTGCTTCACTATGCCTTTCATGGCTACTGCAATACCAGAGAGATCGAGGTTTTCAACGTAATTCAGGTCCACACGCCCACCTCCATCGTACATGATACGAAAGATCGGGAGAGCTTACTCTCCCGATCTTTGATATCACACGGTTGTGTGAAGAGCTTCCATTAAGGAAGGGTTATTTCTGGGACAACGAAAGCGTCAAGTTTTTCCTGAGTATCAGGAACAACTAGCGTTCCGGCTTTTATTAGGCCCTTCAGGAACTCGACTTGAGAAAGGATAGTCGGTCCTACTATATCCTTGGTATAGGTCATAGGGCTTATTCCCACGCCTTCATCCTTTATACCCAGTGTCTTTGCTCCAGGTTCGAATGTTCCCAGAGCAATACTCATGACGGCCTGATAAGAAGCCATGTCGACTCTCTTAACTGAGCTTGTAAGAACTCTTCCAGGAGCCATGTAATCCTGATCGACATCGACACCAACTGCGAAGAAGCCCTCACCCTTCTCAGCTGCGGCCTCGATGACTCCATTTCCACAGGCCCCTGCGGCATGGAAGACTATATCCGCGCCTTCTGCGAACTGAGCGATGGCAAGGTCCTTTCCCTTCTTCGGATCGTTGAAGTCCATCGTATATCCCTGAAGTATGCTTATGGTCTTTCCATGGAGTTCTTCGTAAACTCTGATTCCAGCTTCATAGCCATAGCGGAACCTTTCGACCGGAGGAATTGGGAGACCACCGACAAAACCTACCATGTTTGTTTTCGTCATAGCTGCAACAACGTAACCAACTAGGAAAGCTCCTTCCTGTTCTTTGAAAAGATAAGTTGCCACGTTGTTGGGCATGTTCTCGATCGGATCGATGTCGATCCCAATGAAGTAAGTATCCGGGAACTGAGGGGCAACCTTGTAAAGTGCGTCAGCCATCATGAAGCCTACTCCAAAAACGATGTCTGCTTCCTTGGCGGCATTAGACAGATTCGGAATGTAGTCGGCCTGCTCTTTCGACTGGACTACTTCTCTCTCCAGTCCGAGAAAATCAGAGGCCTTTACTATTCCTTCCCACGTGCCGTCGTTAAAAGACTTGTCACCAAGTCCTCCGACGTCTGTAACCATGATTACCTTCATAGCCAGTACCGGGAGAGCAAACATTAGAATAAGTGAGAACACCAACAAAAGTTTTAGTTTCATTCAACAACACTCCCTTTCTTATGAGATAGTAAGATCCAAAGAACTGATAATGCAATTATACCCGCAAAAACTATCAAAAACAAAGCGTTTACTGAGGGTTCAATAGATATTCTTAGCATCGGAGATCCGCCTTGAACAAAGAGATTTAGCGTATCGATACCCGGCAGAACGATTAAAAAATAAGCTGTGATCACTGCAAGATTGATGAAGGAGATAACCGGTTTTCGCACAACGAACAATGTTATTGAGAGCAAGAGCAGAGCCACGACAAGCGATGCAAATTCGGGAACTCTGTAAACCTTAACTGGAACTGAAGAAGGGGCGTCATTCAGAAGAGGGGCCATCTTTTCACGGTAATCATCAAGGGCGACTTCAAGTTCCGGCTTCGACTGAAGCTCCGTTTCCAGTGAATTAGAAAAATCTTCTCTCATTCTACTACCTGCAAAACTAACAATTCTTTCTGAAGTATCTATTAGGGTTGATAAGGCAGCTTCGTAACCTTTACGATTTCTTTCGCTGTCGCGAATGAAACCTTCTATATCTTTTGTAAGGCCTTCTAATTCAGAGACATAAGTATTCTGATTTTCAATTGACATGTATTCACTGAATGCCGGTGCAGCCACTCTTAGCCTTCCGTTTGAGTCGACACTAAAACTCATTTCAGCAGCCGTTGAGAAAGAGTTCATCTTGTTCGGGATAATGACTCTCAAGACTCTCTTGAAGCTATTCAATTCACTTGAAACAAGTGAGTTCAAGTCTCTTGTTTGAAGGCTGATCATCGATTCCGGCGCAAGAAAGACATCATTTTTCAAAGTTGAATAATAAACGGAATCATAGAATCCTTCAAAGTTGTCCATCAGGAGTTCAGGCTGTTCGTTGAGAAGGTTCATGAATGGCAGTAATGCTATCAAGAAAAGGAGAAGGAGTTTCAGAATAAGTATCCTGCTCCTTTTTCTTCTGTTGAATGCGGCTGCAACAGCAAGTATGAACACGAAAGCAAACGCTGGCAGAGCAACAACTGAATGAAGCGACAAATCAAATATGCCCGTGGTTATCTCTCCGATGAAGAAGATATAAAGCGTTTCCAGAATTATTATTATTCCAATAACATATTTTCTCATAGCAGGAACAACTGTGAATCCCAAAATGGCAATCAGTGCATAGGCCAATACTCTTAACCACCAGAGATCGATACGTTTATCAATACTTGAAACTAGGCTCTTGGAAAGCTCGTTCCTTATTCCTCCCATTATGTTTGCCTGAATCGGAACGATCTTCCTTACTTCGCTTTCGATGTCGCTTTCTATTAGACTTGTAGGAGTAAACTGTTTTAGAGATAAAAGCTGGGCTCCCATCTGGATCTTCTCTACTATTTGAGATCTTAATTCTTGATTCTCCTCAAGAATGTCCATCAAATCCTGAAAGTAGGAGTCTTCAGGTATGGAATCAATCTCAAATCCCGGGATGTCCTTAACTCTTACCTCAACGGATTCAGGATAAAATGGGGCTTTATCAATCAATCCAATTGATCTAAGAAGCCAAAGTCTGAAAAGCTCTCTTCCCGAAGACATAATTTCTGCATTGCCTACCTGTGAAAGATCCATCGCAGTTTGAACAGCTAATCTGTTGACTTCCTCATCGACGAGCGAGCTAACACTATATTCTCTGTTGCTTATGGTCGAAATTGCTGAATTAAGCGCATCAATTACACTTCTGTTTGAAAGGCTTAGTATTTCTTTTTCTGAATCATATGGCGCATCAGCTTCAATACTGTAGGAAGAAAAGGAATCCGTTACCAGAAGTTCGTCAGGAAATAAACCGGGCTTGGTTTCTATTAGGCCTAGAGAATAGGCGATCCATTCTTTGTAGACTTCTCCGGCCATTTCACGTACTCTTGAGGAATATGTATTGAAGACCTCAAGGTAAGCCGGCATTTCATTGAGGGTATGTATTTCAAAAGGCTTTCCAGAAATATCAGTAAGGACCCAGGCGAGAAAGGCACTGTAGGCGATTCTGTCGTCGATGTCACGAAACTCACTTTCATCGAATGCTTCAATATGCCTGGTAAGAAGTCCGGCAATAGTTGTCGAACTTTCCTTCTTTTCTATGCTACCAACCATTTGAAGTTTGTAAAGTCTGTAGACAGACAAATAATCGAGATCTTCAATCAGCTTCAGAACTTTTGGAAGACTTGGCTCTTCCTTATTGTAGTCTTCTACGTAGGCCTTGAAATCTTCGATAATAACTTTCTGGCTAAAAGAAAAGGAAAGAATGACGATCGCCAGAAACACAATGACCGAGAGTAATCTCTTTGGCACTTCACACCTCCAGCCCGATCACTTGTTTAACATATTCTCAATAGCATTGATTATCACATTGAGACCGGTAGTATTTGCGGCCCCGTCAGGTAAAACTATATCACAAAAGTATTTTTGCGGTTCTATGAAACTTTCGAAAGAGGGGGCGACAAATTTTCTGTATTGTTCGATTATGCTCTCTATTGATCTCCCTCGTTCCTTTGTATCCCGTTCAATTCTTCTAATTAGCCTTTCATCAGCCGGTGCATCTATGTAGATCGAAAAATCGAAGAGATCCCTCATTTCTTTCTTGAACATTACCAAAAGTCCTTCGACAATAATCAACGGTTTAGGTATGAACTTTCTACATATTCCAGACTCACGCCTATAGGTCACCATACTATAGACAGGAACCATAATGCTTTTGTTCTCTTTAACGGATCTGAGATGCTCTTCGAAAAGCTCAAAATCAAAGGCCTTAGGGGAGTCAAAGTTGAATTGTCTTGGATCGGTGCCTGGATCGAGATTCTTATAATAGTCATCCATAGAAAGGACCGCAGCTCGTTCCATGAAGTGGTTGAAGATCATATTTGTCACCGACGTCTTTCCTGCCCCGCTGCCACCAGTTATTGAAACGAGGACCATTAATGCTTTCTTCCTTTCTTTGAAGATCCATAAGTCATGCTAAAAGCAAGTGACCGGAAAGAAGCCGAAATATCTATCTCTTCGTTTATGATCTCCTGAGGTAAAGAAAGTCTTATTGGCGCAAAATTCACTATGCCCTTTATACCTGCCTCCGTTAGCAAATCGGCGGTGCTCTGCGCCGCGCTTGCCGGAACAGTAATCACACCGATTTCAACATTCCTACTTTTGACTATTTCTTTCAATTTGGCCGTGGACTCAATCATGAGGTTATTTGGCATGGGCATTCCTATCTTGTTAGGATTGTTGTCGAACAGTGCCTTTGCAACGAATCCCGATTTGGAAAGGCCTGGATAGTTGGCCAGCGCCATCCCCAGATTTCCCATTCCAACTATACAGGTATTCCACCTCTTTCTGATTCCCAGTATCTCGCTTATGCTGTCAAGAAGAAGCTCGGTGTTGTAACCTACACCCCTTTTGCCAAACTCGCCAAAATATGAAAGGTCTTTTCTGACTTGACTGGCTTTGATGCCTAGCCTGTCGGCAAAGTCTTTTGAAGATATGCTTGACACCCCAGAGATCACCAGATTTTCTAGGCATCTGTGAAAAATTGCAAGTCTCTTGATCGTGGGCTTGGGAATCTTCCTACTGTCCATTATTTATCTTCCTCCAGGAGTTCCTTTGCGAAAATTATATCATGGTTACCGTCGGTTCATCTTTGATTGAGCCACTCAAAAATGTGAGACAGCTACGTGCTATAATTACCTTTAGAATGTTCATAATGTAGACTGGAGCACATTCTATGGAAAAGAGAGTTGTTTTGAAAAGCCAATTTGTATTAGTACTAATGCTGATCATATCTCTTTTCCTTTTTGTTGAAACTTTGTACATTATCAGATATGTGAAGGAATCGCGGTCGGCTGAATTTGAGGTAATTTTTTATGATAATACTACACCGATCAGGATTCTCCTGGATGATGAAGGATACGTTCTTCAGCCTGGGGAGAGTTTGATGCTAAGTATTGGGCGAAATGACGAAGTAATTGTCGAGCAAGAAGTAGCCGGAAGATACACAGTAAGAGGTGGCGGAAAGATAGTCAATGTGAGTATTCCGCGTGTGAAAGTGAGTGTAAAGTGATGGGGAATTATCGAAAGACGGAGATGGTCAATCTCGTAATCTTTGTTTTCGGTTCATATATAGATTACAGATTGCAGGAGATTCAACCTGTTCTTGAGAAAAGATTTGGGCCAGCAGACTACATTTCAAAGGCTCTGGATTTTGATAGGTACACATCTTATTACAATGATGAAATGGGATATGGCTTGAGGGGAAAATTGATCTCCTTCAAAAGGCTTATTCACCCACAACAGATTTCTCTGATAAAAAGATTGACGAATGCGATAGAAGATCATTTCACGTTGGAAGGCAATCGAAAGGTAAATCTGGATCCGGGTTACATTCATCATGCGCAGTTCGTGCTGGCCTCTACGAAGCACTGGGCAAATCGTGTTTATGTTGGAGACGGCATTTATGCAGAAATTACGCTTATGTACATCGATGGCTCTTTGAAACCTCTTCCATACACTTATCCCAATTACAAAGATCGTGAATACATAGAAGAGCTTATGAAAATCAGGGAGTTGTATCTTCTCAAGAGAAAGGAAAGGCTATGAAGCTCGGAGTTCTTTCTCTGGGATGCTCAAAGAATATCGCTGACATGGACAACTTCATGGGGATAATGGCTAATAGAGGACACGAGATAGTTGAAGATGCTTCAGTTGCGGATTTGATAATTATAGATACCTGCGGCTTTATTGACGATGCAAAAAAGGAGAGTGTGGAGGAAATCTTCAAATTCATTTCTCTTAAGCAAGAGAATCCTGGATTGAAGGTAGTAGCTGTAGGGTGTCTTGTGCAGCGATATTTTGATGAACTAAAATCGGAAATTTCTGAGATAGATGGACTTATAGGAGTTACAAGTCCATTTACTCTTGCAGATCTAATTGAAAATGGGGAGTTCTTCTATTTGAAGGAGCCAGATGGAGTATACGACTTTTCCAGTAGAGTGGTCAGCAGTAAGTATTCTGCTTATGTGAAGATAGGAGATGGCTGTAACAGAAACTGCGCCTTTTGTTCTATTCCTAATTTCAAGGGGAAGTCGGTGAGTCGAAATCCAGATAGTATAGTTAAAGAGACACTTTCTCTCATAAGAAAAGGAGTAAAGGAGATCGATCTCGTTTCTCAGGATTGTACACAATATGGAAAAGACTTGAATGAGAAAACGGATCTCAAGAGCCTTCTTGAGAGGCTCAACAATATTGATGGGGATTTCTGGATAAGAGTTCTTTATCTTCATCCTGATCACGTTGACAACGAGCTTGTCGATTCGATTCTCTCACTGTCAAAAGTCGTAGATTATTTTGATATTCCAGTTCAAAGCGGTTCTACAAGAATCTTGAAGAAGATGGGGAGGATAAAGGATTCAGATCGGTTGCGCGAGCTGCTGTTTGGAATAAGGCAAAAGGCTCCTCACGCTATTCTGAGAACAACCTTGTTGATTGGTTTTCCCGGTGAAAGTGAAGCAACATTCAATGAAACCCTTGATTTTGTGAGAAGTGTAAAATTCGATAGACTTGGAGGCTTCGTTTATTCCAACGAAGAAGGGACTCAGGCATTCGGCCAGAAGAGGACGATCGGCAGAAAGGCGGCTAAGGAAATGCTCAATTCGTTGCTTGAAGAACAGGACACGATTTCAGCCGGAAGGCTTTCCCAGTTCAAAGGACAGATAATGACTGTTCTTGTTGAAGAAAGCGGTTCAAGTTATTCACTTGGAAGAGCCTATAACAGTGCGCCAGACGTTGACGGAGTGGTGGTACTTAAAGGTCATAATGAGGATGGGGTTTTTGTTAAAGCGAGAATTACTGATTCTTATGAACATGACATGGAAGGTGTTATCTTGGATGAACTTGCCTAATATTTTAACTTTATCCAGAATGTTGCTTACTATACCTGCATTGCTGATGCTAATGAGCGGGAGTGTTGTGGGTCACTATTTTTCGTTTATTGTTTTCGTTGTCGCTGCTTTGACAGATTTCTTCGATGGCAGAATAGCGCGAAAACGTGGACTGGTTACGGATTTAGGAAAATTCCTTGACCAGATCTCCGATAAGATACTGGTTACTTCAGTTTTCTTAGGGTTTATGGGACTGTCCAGGATCAGTCTGTGGTTCCTCTTTATCCTCATATTCAGGGATACACTTGTGTCAGGGATTCGAATGGTTGCTTCAAGTAAGGGAAAAGTGATTGCCGCGGACATATTTGGCAAAGCCAAGACCGTGGCGCAAATTACGCTCTTGATACTTCTTTACTCTAATTTGCTCTGGGGATTTCCCGCTCCGAGTGTGATGGTTTGGTTCGAGATCCTTGTTGCTATCATAACGGCGTTAAGTGGGGGCAATTACCTACTTAAGAATCTTGATATCTTTAAGGGAGGAAAGTAAATTGCGCTCTTTTATTGCAGTTGACACCGGCGAGAGAGTCCCGGCCATGATAGACGGTATATCGGAAAAGCTTAGAAGAATGGGATTCAAAGCATCCTGGGTGCCTGGAGCAAACGCTCATGTCACGCTCGCATTTCTTGACAACATTGAGTTGGAGAAACTTGCTTTGCTCGCGTCGATGCTTTCTCGCAGATTAAGAGGCTTTCCTTCTTTTACTTTGGAGACGGGTAGAATAGGTTATTTCAAGCACAAGGATCTGCCGAAAGTAATCTGGGTTGCAATCGAGCGGAACCAAAATCTTGTCAATCTCCAGAGAGAAACAAGAGTAGTGCTTGAGGCGTTAAGTCTTCCTGTCGACGAGAATTTCAGACCCCATCTAACAGTTGGAAGAATGAAGTTTAGTCCACCCATGTGGCGCAAGTTTCTAAGCACTCTTGAAAATGAGCGCATAATCTTCCCCGTTGGAGAAGTTACAATATTCGAATCTATCCTTTCGAGGGAAGGTGCAACATACAGGAAGGTCTTCACATGCAGTTTTGAAGGAGGACTGATTGAACATGCTGTCTAAGGATAAGAAGAACGCACTTGAAAGGGCAATAAAGGACATTGAAAAACAGTTTGGTAAGGGTTCAGTAATGTTGATGGGTGATAAGGAAGAACACAAAAGCATAGAAGTTATCCCTACTGGATCGCTTGCAGTTGATATCGCTTTGACGGTTGGAGGATACCCGAGAGGTAGAGTTGTTGAGATCTATGGTGCGGAGTCAAGTGGCAAGACGACCATTGCCTTGCATGCTATTGCAGAAGTTCAGAAGCGCGGTGGAATAGCTGCTTTTATCGACGCCGAACATGCGCTGGATATTCACTATGCCCAGAACCTCGGCGTAGATGTTGACAATCTTCTTATTTCTCAGCCAGACTACGGGGAACAGGCCCTCGATATCGTCGATGGTCTTATAAGATCAAATGCCGTTGATCTAATTGTAGTAGATTCTGTCGCTGCCCTGGTCCCTAGAACTGAGATTGAGGGGGCTATGGGTGAACTTCAAGTCGGACTCCAAGCCCGTCTTATGTCTCAGGCATTGAGAAAGATTTCCGGAAATGTTAGTAAGTCCAAATGCATAGTCATTTTCATTAACCAGACGAGAATGAAAATTGGGGTAGTTTACGGGAACCCTGAAACCACCACTGGAGGAGTAGCTCTTAAGTTTTACTCTTCAGTAAGGCTTGAGATAAAAAGAGGGAGCGCGATAAGAGAAGGAAATACGGTCCTTGGAAACGAGACAACGATAAAAGTCGTGAAGAACAAAGTTGCGCCTCCATTCCGAGAAGCGAAGGTTGACATAATCTATGGACAGGGTATTGAACATGCAAACGAGCTCTTCAATCTTGCGCTCTCAGAAAACATGATAGAGAGGAAAGGCGCCTGGTATACCTACATCTCGGAAGATAATAATGAGGTAAGTCTTGGTCAGGGAAAGTCAAACGGTGTGGAATTCATGAAAGAGAATCCCGAATTGATTCTTGAAATAGAAAACAGGCTTAGAGCAAAATACAATTTGCCACTCTTAGAAGCTAAAAAAGAGGAGAAGGAAGAGGAAGGATAGTGCTTTCCGATCCAATGAAGGATGCAGTTAGATACATAAGGTATAGGATGAGATCCAGAAAGGAGATAGAAGACCAACTACTGAAAAAGGGTTATTCTCAGGAAGAAGTCGATGAGGTCATTGAAAAACTTGAAGAGCAAAAGCTAGTAGACGACAGAGTCTTTGCCAGACTCTATGTAAGCGATGGACTGAACGTTCATCATAAGGGCCCATTCAGAATCAGACAGGAGCTTTTCAAACTGGGCATCTTGGAAGAGATTATCTCTGATTCAATTGAGAAGGAATTGGAAAACTGCGACTTGAAAGAGATTGCGAAAATTGCGATTGGTAGTGCAGAAAGGACAGATGCTGATAAAATACGAAGAAAACTTTATAGAAAAGGATTTTCGTCTTCGTTAATAGACGAAGTAATTGACGAAATTGATGAGAAATCATGAAGGGAGGGAGCTGGTTTCCTCGACTGAAATTGAAAGGACCAGCGTTGAGAAACTATGATGTTTTTGATTGGTATAATAGCCGGCCTCGCAGCAGGGATAGCGCTGGCTTATTTTATATTCACCCCCTCTGCCGTGAAGAAGGCGAAGGAGGAGCTGCAACTCCAGCTGAAATCGGCGAAGCAAGATTCAGAATCGATCATAAAAAGGGCTCAGGAAGAGGCAGATCATCTGAAGAAAAAGGCTCTCATTGAAGGGCGCGAAGAACTCCATCGACTTAGGGAAGAGCAGGAGAAGGACTTCAAGAGAGATCGAGAGGAACTGAAGCAATGGGAAGACAGGATTTCGAGAAGAGAAGACAACATCGACAAAAAGGAAGAAGCTATTGAAAAGACGAGAATGCAACTAGATTTAGAGCGCGCTCGGGTTGAAGAAATGAAAGAAGAAGCTGAAAAGAAGCTCTTCAGTTTGGCCGAGCTTTCGATGGAGGAAGCCAGGAATATGGTTCTGAAGAGAGCTGAAGAGATATATGAACATGATCTTGCCCAAAAGCTGAAGGAATTGAAAGATCACTACGATGAAGAGGGAAACCGTTACGCAAAATGGGTAATCGTGAATTCTGTGCAGCGTTACGCTGCAGACTACACAGGAGATGTGACGGTAAGCGCTGTTAGCCTCCCTTCAGATGAAATGAAAGGTAGGATTATTGGAAGAGAGGGTAGAAATATCAGGGCCTTCGAAAAGCTAACAGGTTCAGATCTTGTAATCGATGACACACCTGAAGTCGTAGTCGTATCTTGTTTCAATCCTCTGAGAAGAGCAATAGCCAAGATGACTCTAGATAGACTTGTGGAAGATGGCAGAATTCACCCGGCAAGAATCGAGGAAATGTACGAGAAATCCAAGAAAGAGATTTACAATGAAATAAAGGAAGCCGGTCAGGAAGCGTTAATGAAAGTGGGAATTCCTTCTATGCATCCGGAGCTTGTCAAACTTCTCGGTAGACTGAAGTTCAGGACCAGTTACGGGCAGAACGTCTTACAGCATTCGATCGAGGTAGCGCATTTGGCGGCGTTGATGGCCTCGGAACTTGGACTGAACGTCGATAAGGTGAAGAGAGGTGCAATTCTTCATGATATCGGGAAGGCGATTGATCACGAAGTTGAGGGATCCCACGCAATAATCGGCGGAGAAATCGCAAAGAGATACGGCGAAAAGAGTCACGTGGTGAATATGATTCAGTATCACCATGGTGAGACCGAAGCTTTAACTCCTGAGGCAGTTCTGGTAGCCGCGGCAGACGCAGTCTCGGCATCCAGGCCCGGAGCAAGAAGAGAGTCGCTAGATATGTACATAAAGAGGCTGGAGAATCTCGAAAATATTGCCACCGGGTTCAAACACATAGAGAAGGCTTACGCTATTCAAGCCGGGAGGGAAATTCGAGTCATCGTTGAACCTGAAAAGGTTGACGATCTTCTTGCTGAAAAGATGGCCATTGATATAGCAAAGAAGATTGAAGAAGAACTGGAATATCCCGGTGTTATAAAGGTTACTGTAATAAGAGAGCGAAGAAGCGTCTCTTATGCTTCCTGAAAGATTGACATAGGAAAAGCAGTGATATAAAATTGAAACCAGGTGCCAACGTAGCTCAACCGGTAGAGCGGCTCATTCGTAATGAGCAGGTTGGGGGTTCAAGTCCCTTCGTTGGCTCCAGATGCGCCCTTTACGGGCGCATTACTATTGGTGGTGGGAAAAATGGATAACTTCGAGTTAGAGGTTCTTCGATTTGTAAAAGAATGGGATCTCGTACGCGAAGGGCAGAGAATTCTTGTTGCCGTTTCCGGTGGAAAGGATTCAATGGCTCTCTTAAATGTTCTAAACAACTTGAAATCAACACTGAAGATAGAGCTCTTCGCGGCTAACCTAAACCATGGCCTTCGCGAAGAGGGACCCCAAGAAGAGGCAAGAATGATTGAGCAGTTCTGTGAAGATCGCTTTATAGATTTTTTCCATGAAAAGCGCGATGTGAGGGAATACATGAGAACGAAGAAGGGAGAATCAATTGAATCGGCTGCAAGGGAAGTAAGATACGGTTTTTTGAGAGACGTGAAGTCTATGATAGGAGCCGACCGCATTGCTCTTGGCCACAATCGAGATGATCTTGTGGAGAATACCTTATTGAGATTGGTGAAGGGGACAGGCATGAAAGGCGTAATTGGGTTGCGCCCATCGAACGGCGATTTGATAAGGCCACTGCTGTTCAGCGATATGCAACGTATTATAGATTATGTTACAATTAACAAGGTTACATTTATGGAGGATGAAACCAACGCTGAGGATGGTTTTGAGCGCAATTTCCTGCGTTTGCGGGTCATACCAGAACTAAGAAAGATAAACCCGGCGCTTAACAAAGCAATTTGGAGGTTCTTTGAAAATATCTATGATGGATACTCGTTAATTGATTCGAGGGTTGAAACGCTAATGTCTAGATTTGGGAAGGCAGATGGGATATATTTCGCTAAGCTCTCTGAACTGAGAGAGATAGAGAAACCTCTCATTCTTGAGCTGGTTAGAAAGATAGTGTCTATGATGAGTTTTGACAACTACCCTCCTTCTCGGCAGCGTGCGTTAGCCTTTTTTGATCTCTTCTCTAAAGACGAAGGTCGGTGGACAGTCGAGTTCAAAGAGAATTTGAAAGCTTCCAGGATTGGCAAATATGTGTTTTTTTACAGAGGAACCCTTGAGTTTCATGGGCATGAAAAAAGTTTTATAGAGTCCATTCCTTTTGTCTGTGAGGCTGAAGGCTGGCAAATTAAAGTCGAATCCAAGGCGGGAATTTCAAGTGAGAATTACGGTGAATTTGATGGTGCTTTCAAAAGTATATGTTCAGATTCCCGAATTATCTTTCCGTTGAGTATTAGAGGGATGAACAACAAGGATAAGATTATACCCTTTGGAATGAAGAGAGAGAAGAAAGTGGTAGATATTTTGTCAGACAAAGGTCTTAAGGGCTTCTCGAGTATGATAATGGTTCTTGAAAACGCTTTTGGAGAGATCCTCTGGATTCCAGGTGTTGTCACGAGCGAGTTGTGTAGAGTTGGCCCCTCCAGTCGTAACAATGTAGTTTTTAGCCTTGAAAGGAGGTAGTTCTGTGGATCAAAAGCCCAGGATTGGAATGATTGTATTTTACGTTGTTTTAGGTTTATTCCTGCTGATTGCTCTCAGGGGCCTGTATCCAACTGAGACAAGCATTGTAGTTCCTTACACAAAATTTCTGGATGACTTCAATAACATAATCGATATAGTTGTTTACGACAGCGGAAAAGTTGTCTACATAACGGGAGACAACCCAAGAAGGTCTCTTGAGACTTATGTTCCATCTCAGACGCTTGTAACACAAACCTTCCAGAATCACATTGACTTGCTTGCTGAAAGAGGCGCAAACATAACGTTCGAGCGAGGAAGCGATTCTCTTTTCTGGGTGAATCTCCTCGGTACTTTGATCCCTCTGGGGATAATCATATTCATATGGTTCTTCCTAATGAGATCAATGTCCGGTAGGAATTCTCAAGCCTTCACTTTTACGAAGAGCCCCGCAAAGAAGTACGTTAACACTGATAAGAGGGTGACTTTCAAAGATGTGGCAGGAGTTGATGAGGCGCAGCAAGAACTTGCAGACATTGTCAGCTATCTCAAGGATCCGTCGATATTTGCAGACACTGGCGCAAGAATGCCAAAGGGTCTTCTGCTTGTGGGGCCTCCCGGAACGGGAAAGACATTGCTTGCAAGAGCCGTAGCTGGTGAAGCAGGAGTTCCGTTTTTCTTCATTAGCGGGTCGGACTTCGTCGAGCTCTTCGTGGGAGTCGGTGCGGCAAGAGTGAGAGATCTGTTCACTCAGGCGAAGTCTTCAGCGCCTTCGATTCTTTTCATCGATGAAATCGATGCGGTTGGAAGACATAGAGGAGCAGGGCTTGGCGGAGGGCATGACGAGCGGGAACAGACTCTAAACCAGATTCTAGTAGAGATGGATGGATTTGATGCTAAAACAGGTGTCATAGTAATAGCCGCAACAAACCGTCCAGACATTCTCGATAAAGCTTTGCTAAGACCTGGGAGATTCGACAAGAAAATATCTGTTGATCCTCCTGATTTGAAAGGGAGATCAGAGATTCTCAAGATACATATGCGCGGAAAACCGATAGATCCCGAAGTCGATGTTCAGCTCTTGGCAAGGAGGACACCTGGATTTGTCGGTGCAGATCTTGAGAACCTGATCAATGAGGCGGCAATTCTCTCAGCCAGAAAAAAGAAAAAGATGATTGGAATGGCAGAACTTGAGGAAGCCATTGATAGGGTCCTGGCCGGTCCTGCAAAGAGATCGAGAATCATAAACGATAGAGAGAAAAAAATACTTGCCTATCACGAACTGGGCCATGCGGTTGTCGGCTTAATTCTTCCAAAGGCGTTCCCGGTTCACAAAGTAACAATAATTCCTCGTGGGACTTCTACCCTGGGTTTTACGGAGAGTCTACCGCTGGAGGATAGGTATCTCATAACCAAGTCTGAGCTTCTGGATAATATGGCGCAGGCGCTTGGAGGAAGGGCAGCCGAGGATCTTGTCTTTGGAGAAATAACCACAGGAGCTGCTAGTGATCTGGAAAGAGCCAGCGCGATGGCGAGAAGTATGGTAACACAGTTTGGAATGAGTGAAAGACTGGGACCCATTGCCTGGGGCAAAGAGGAAGAAGAAGTATTCCTGGGCAGAGAACTCACACGGATGAAGAATTACTCGGAGGAGATCGCTAGCGAAATTGACTCCGAAGTCAAGACTATTGTTCTCACTTGTTATGAAAAAGCTAAGAGAGTCCTTTCTGACCATAGAAAAAAGCTTGATGATGCGGCAGAGTACCTTCTTCAGAAAGAGACTATTTCGGGGAAGGAACTGGCCGATATTCTTGGACTCGAAGGCGGTAACTATTACAAGGATGATCTTGAGACCATAGACATTGCTCCAGGAGCATCTGCAGAAGAGCCAGATATTGCAAAGGATTAAAGGTGGCGAAAAATGCTGGATTTAGAGCGGTTAAGATCGCTGGAAAACAGTGAATTTACCCAAACTGTTATTCCTACCGACGTTTCTTTGAGATGGTCGGAACGGTACGATGTTGAACTGCTAAATCTCCTGTCTACCAGTGGACTGATGAAGATTGTCCACAGTTGTGGCCACAATCTGATATCTGACTTCGAATCGGATTTACTGGTTTCTGTGGTTTCTGAAACATCTGTAAAACACTACTCTCCCATATTGATGGAAGAGGAGCTCGTTATAAACATCAGGATAGTATCCGTTTCAGATAGTGCGGAAGTGCACTTTTCCGGGTCGGTTGTACAGCTAGGAACCGAAGCGGGTGCTTTTGAATTCTCCAGGAAGTTCATCTCTGTTGACTTCTTTAGGAGAGCATTTGGTGCGTAAACCGAGAGACAGAAAAAGCTGGAGCGAGTATGAGATAGTTTCCAGACTCAGATCAAGAGAGCGATTTGTTAAAGAAATACGTGGTTTTGGAGATGTGAAGGTAGCAATTATCTACCCGAACTCATATAAAGTGGGAAGCGCAAGTCTATCGACTCATGTTTTGATGACTAAGTTCAACGAGCTGGGTAGTATAAGGGCGGAGAGATTCTTTTTTCATGAGGGTTTTTCGAAGTATTATTCTTTTGATTCATTAACGCCGCTAGATGAATTTGTGATTTGGTCTTTTTCTGTGCATTTTGAACTCGATCTGCTCAACGTCTTTGAAATATTGAATAAGTTCTCGATACCCCTTAGGAAGGAAAAAAGGAACAGGTTTCATCCGTTGATCCTTATTGGTGGAGCCTTAACCTACTTCAATGACTCTCTTGTATCTGAAATTGCAGATGTGGTTTATAGGGGAGATCTTGGTGAGAAATTCCTCGAGCAACTCTCTGCCATTGATCATCGCATGAGTAAAGAGGAGATGGTTTCTACTCTCGAGACAGAACACCAGGAAACGATTTTTTCTAATTGCCTGGGTGAAAGCGCTTTTATCAGTCCGGATTCGGTCTTCGGAGACAGGTATCTCATAGAGATTGGTAGAGGATGCTTTCGAAAATGTAAGTTCTGTGTCGCGGGATACAAATTTGGAAGGCCAAGGTTCAGAGAATTGAAAGACACGATTGATCTCATGGATTCAGTCGCGGGATTCACAAAGAGATTTGGACTGATTGCTGCGACGGTTACAGATTATCCAGATATTGATGAGATAGCAGAACACTGTATTGAAAAGGGTTATGAGCTGTCAGTTTCGTCTCTCAGACTTGATTCTCTATCGGATACATTGATGAGGTCTCTGAAGCTTTCCGGACAAAGCTTTTTCACAATTGCTCCGGAGGGGGGAAGCCAGAAGATAAGGAATGCCTTTGCAAAGGGGATAAGCGAGGAAGATATCACTGAGGCACTGGAGTTAGGAAGGAATAATGATTTTCACAGGGTGAAGATGTATTACATATATGGAGCTGTTTTTGAGACCCAGGATGACAGGACAGAAATATCGAAAACAGTGCATCAAGCTCTAAAGATGGGTTATTCAAGTGTAGTACTTAGTCTGAACCCGCTGATTCCGAAACCCGGCACGCCGTTTGAGAATATGCCAATGGAGTCGGTCGGCGTTCTCAGAAAGTTAGAGAGGGAAATAAGATCGGAACTGATGATGGAGGGAGTCAAACTCGATTTTGAGAGCCTTAAAGAATCGCGGTTGCAGTTTGCCCTTGCCAGCATCGATAGAGAAAAAGGAAGAGAATTACTTGAACTTGTCGAGCGTGGAATTGATCCAACACCTATTCTGAACAAATACGCAGAGGATGTGAATTCGGAACGGAAGGAGTGGAAAGAGCATGGCAAAGAAGAGTATTCTGGTCGTTGATGATGAACCTTCGATCGTGGAGCTCCTTACTTTCAATTTAAAAAAGGAGGGCTACGAAGTCCTGAAAGCTTATGATGCAGAAGAAGCGTTGAAGATTGCCGAAGACAACGAAACAGACATGTTTATCGTCGACATTATGCTTCCAGGAATGGATGGATTCGAACTTGTAAGAAACCTTAGAGCGACAGAGAAGTTTAGACAGACACCCGTAATTTTCCTGAGTGCGAAGAGTGAAGAATTTGACAAGGTGTTGGGGTTAGAGCTTGGTGCAGACGACTACATCACCAAACCGTTCAGTGTTCGAGAAGTGCTGGCTAGAATAAGAGCGGTATTTAGAAGAATTCAGCAGAGTGCGCAGGCAAAAGAGGAAAGGCCAAAGAAGATACTCGCAAGAGATCTCGAAATCGATACAGAAAAGTACGAGGTAAGAGTGAGGAACAGAATGGTTAACCTTACCCCTCTTGAGTTTGAACTACTAAGATTCCTTGCAGAGAACGAAGGAAAGGTTTTCAGCAGGGATGTGCTTCTTGATAAACTCTGGGGATACGATTACTATGGTGACACAAGAACTGTTGATGTTCATATCAGAAGACTTAGAACGAAAATCGAAGAAGACGCTTCTACTCCGAAGTATATAATCACAGTCAGAGGAAAAGGCTATAAGTTCAGAGATCCCGGAAAGGAAGATTGATTAATTGCTTTATGCTGTCCTCGCTGCTGTTGCGGTGATAGCTTTTCTCTTCATGATTCTGTTTAGACATGAGAATCAAAAGAATAAGAGATTAGAAGCCGCTAAAAGGCGCTTTGCGGATCTCGTCGAAGTTCCGAGAAGCGCCGAGTTTATCTTTATATATAAGAAGGTTCAACAGCTGATCTCAAGTATGAAAGAAGAGATTGCTCTTCTAGATACCAGGATCGAAAACCTTGTCATGATCTTCGACAACTTAAGCGATGCCTTCTTGATAGCGTCGGAGGACGGAAAGATCGAATACGCCAACAAAGCTGCGCAAGAACTTTCTAGCAAGCAGCTCGTAGGTCTAAGAATCAGTGAAGGGATAGACAGTTACTACATTGGCGATCTCTTTGAAGATTCGGTTAGAACTCAGGAGAGTCAAGAGTCCGAGATAACTATATACTATCCCAGAAGATCGGTAAGAAATTGCAAGATAATGAGAGTCACTCTTAAAAGTGAAGTTAGATATCTCATCCTTCTCCGCGATATCACGAAGGAGAAGGAAGTTGAGGCAATGAGAAGAGATTTCGTCGCAAATGTCTCCCACGAGCTTAGGACACCGCTAACATCAATCCACGGATACGCTGAAACACTTGCCGAGGACGATCTTGAGGATAAAGAGACTGTCTACAGATTCCTTTCTATAATTGAAAACGAATCTGCCAGAATGACGAGATTAATTAACGACTTGCTCGATCTGGAAAAACTTGAATCCGGTGAAGCATCATTCAGCAAAGAGGATGTGGAGTTAGGAGAGGTGGTCAACTACGTAATGAGAATTGTTGAGCCTCTCGCGAGTGAGAAGAATGTCTCCATAAATGTCGACGTAGATGAAGGGATTTTTGTGGAGGGTGATTTTGACAGACTTGTACAGCTTCTATTGAACCTTGTAGACAACGCCGTGAAATACACCTTTGCCAAGGAACACGGGCCAAAAGAAATCTGGCTCAGAGCCTATGCCCAGAATAACTCCGCAATGATAGAAGTAGAAGATACTGGAGTTGGAATACCGGAAGACTCTTTGAAACACATTTTTGAGCGCTTCTATAGAGTAGACAAAGCTCGATCGAGAAAAATGGGTGGGACCGGCCTCGGACTGGCGATTACAAGGTTTATTGTTGAGAAGCACGGAGGCACGATTTCCCTTGAGAGCGAGTACGGTACAGGAACGATCTTGAAAGTCAAGCTACCGCTTAAGAAGGTGTTTGAATGAGAATATACGACATAATAATGAAGAAGAGAAATGGTTTTCCCAACACCAGAGAAGAGCTGGATTCACTGATAATGGGTTTCGTTGAAGGAATTGTGCCTGATTATCAAATGGCGGCATGGTTAATGGCTGTTTACTTCAATCACCTTAATGCAGAAGAGAGGTTCCATCTCACTGAAATTATGATAGAGTCTGGTGATCGGATTGATCTTTCGTCTATCAAAGGTCGAAAAATCGATAAACACTCTACCGGTGGGGTTGGCGACAAGGTTACTCTTGTTGTTGGACCTATTGTAGCAGCCGCCGGCCTAGTTTTTGCTAAATTGTCTGGAAGAGGGCTTGGTCATACTGGTGGGACAATCGACAAACTTGAATCGATTCCGGGTTTTGTGACTTCACTGGACATAGAACAATTCAAAAGGCAAGCCGAGCGCATTGGTATAGCCCTCGCAGGTCAGACAGCGCAAGTTGCAGTTGCGGACAAGAAACTTTATGCTCTTCGAGATCTTACAGCAACTGTTGATGAGATCTCGCTAATTGCGTCAAGCATAATGAGCAAGAAACTCGCAGTAGACTCGGATGGAATTCTCCTTGATGTCAAGATTGGTACAGGAGCCTTCATGAAAGATCTGGATGGTGCCAAAACGCTTGCAAGAGCTATGATTGATTTAGGAAGAAAGAACGGAAGAGCCACGAAGGCTGTAATTAGCGATATGAACCAGCCGCTGGGCGTTTCAGTGGGAAATTCCCTTGAGGTTGTTGAAGCCATCGATACCCTTAAAGGACGCGGTCCACAGGATTTTAGCTCTCTGTGTAGAATAATTGCGGGTCAGATGCTCGTAGCGGGCGGGATGAAAAGCGAGGCAGACGCATTGAGGACTGTCGATAGACTGATACTCTCCGGCGAGGCACTGAGGAAATTCGATGAATTTGTCTACGCTCAAGGAGGTCCAGAAGGATTTTCCGCAAGTTATGCAGTTCATTTCAAAGAGGCCGAAATTGTTGAGGAAGTCAGGACAAGTGTAAGCGGGTACGTACAATCAGTTGATGCGGAGTCTATTGGACTAATCTGCATGAGGCTGGGTGCTGGAAGAGAACGTAAGGAAGACGTTATTGACCCATCGGTTGGAATAAGAATCTTGAAGAGAATTGGTGATAGGGTCGAGAAAGATGAAGTTATCGCAGTTATTTATGCAAACGACAAAAGAAATGCCGATAATGAGGCTAAGAAGCTTGTTGATAGCTTTGTCATTTCAGAGCAGAAAACATCCCCTCCTCCAATAGTTTACGAAGTGATCTAAGGAGTGCATTATATGAAACGCATTATCTTTATTTGTTTTCTTCTCATTTCATTGGTCTCATCAGCAAAGAATCTGATATACCTTGATGAAAGAGGGCAGACGAGGGTCTTTACCAACTCCGTTGTAACTGACCGATCTATGGACTTTGTAAAACTTGATATTATCGGTGAGCTGATAAGAGGAGTAGTTGTCTCTCAATCACTTCGACAGGAAGAGACAATAATGATTCTCCCTTCGGGAATAATTGTTTCTCTATCTCACGAGACAAAAAGGGCAACCGTGGAATTTGGAAGTGAATTTGACAACTCGATGATCTTTAAGGATGGCATGGTCTACATTAATGCCGAGCTACTTGCCGCAATTACCGACAAGTCTTTCTTCAGCGAGACTGAGGCACTGATACTCTATGCGCAGCCTGTAACGATAAAAAGCATTGTGAACAGGCCTGAATCTGTTTCAATTACTCTGGATAGAGACGTTCTCCCGGATTTTTTCACTGTCTGGTGGACTGGAAGCGGTTCTCTAGCCTTAACCTTGAAGCCGGCGAAAATCGATCCTTTTCTGGATGCAGAAGGAGTGACAGTGGCCACTGGAAGGGGGTTTGTAAAGATATCCGTGGAGAAACCCTGGCCAGACGTAGAATATGAGATTAAAGGGAGAACCCTCACTCTCATGGGAAAAAGCGGCATAGGGAGAACGATAGAGCAGGAAACGAGTACGGATTTCAGCTTGAATATTTTTGAATCTTATTCAGGTGGCCAGAAATTTACTATGTCTTACCTTGAAATGAACGGCTCCAGCTTCTCTTTTGGCGTTCAACTTGCGAACAATGGGATTGGTGGCCTCGAAAAGGCAACTGATATTCTGAGAGAGAGTGGTTCAGAGATTATGATAAACGGCGGCTACTTCGACCAGAATCAAAACCTCCCCATTGGTCTTCTTGTTCAAAACGGAAAAGTCTTAGGTCTCCCAAGCCTGGGAAGACCGGCGATATATTTCACTGAAGATGGAAAAACATATGTTACAAGGATGGACATATTGTACCTCGCAAAATTCGATGATCGGTTCGTTCAGATTACGGGTGTTAATTCTCCGTACAGAGGCGAAGCAGTGCTGTACACCGATGAATACCGTAACAGTATTCCAGAGTTCGATGACTTCACTTATCTGTCGGTAAAGGATGGAAGGATAGTAAAGGAAGGATTTTCATCAAAGGTGGAGAGGGATACTGATTTGCTGGTTCTTTCACCATCGTCTTTGCAGAAAATTGGAGATACTGCTTTTGTAGGCAGATCGGTTTCCTTTGAACTAATGAATTCATTTGGCGTGAAGATCACCGGAGCAGTTGAGGGTGGACCCATGATAATTCATAATGGGAGACCGGTCACTAATTATGAGCAGAACTACTACTCGGCATCTCTTCTGGATGTCAGAGCACCGAGAACGCTTGTTGGCATCAAAGAAACCGGAGAAGTAGTATTCATTGTTATCGATGGATACCAGCACAGTAGCTATGGCTTAACTTTCAAAGAGATGATAGAATTCTTTAAAGACAAGGGATTTGAATCTCTAATGTGTCTTGATGGCGGCAAATCATCGGTGATGTCTGTGAATGGCGAAATAATCAATTCTCCATCCTCGGGAGTTCCCTCTCTTCCCGTAATAATAACCGGGTCGCGTAAATAGATAGAAATAGATTTGGAGGTGGTCAGATATGGACAAGATTCCGGTCGATGCCAAAAGAGATATTGTACTCATTGGGCACCACGGGTCAGGTAAAACTCAAATTGTTGATGCGATGCTTTTCAACGCAAAGCTTATTGATCGAATAGGCATCCTGGCGACTGATTCAGAAGAAGTCGAAAAAGAGAAGAAAGCAAGTTTCTCAATGGGAGTCACCAGCTTACCCCACAATGATAAGAGAATCTATGTGATCGATACTCCCGGTATGTCGGATTTTTATGCCGAGACAGCAAATGGTATTTTTGCATCGGAGAATGTTGTTGCGGTAATAAATTCAACTGCCGGGCTTGAGATACAGACAGAAAGGTTCGGTTCGATTGCCAAGGAGCTCAAGAAGGGGATTATTGCGTTCTTCAATATGCTTGATAAGGAGAGAGCCGGTTACGAAGAAACCCTCTCGGATCTGGCGGATACATTTGAGAGAACCCCGGTCCTTGTACAGCTTCCAATCGGGAGAGAAGCGGACTTCCGGGGAATTGTAGATTTGGTGAAGATGAAAGCCTATATTTACGAGAACGAAGGCGCTTTCAAGGAAGAGGATATTCCTGCTGATCTAAAGTCAGCGGCCGAAGAGTCTAGAACGAAAATGATCGAGGATATTGTTCAGAACGACGAGGAACTGATGATGAAGTATCTGGAAGGAGAAGAACTCTCGACAGAGGAACTGATCACTGCCCTCAGGAAAGCCTACCTTGCGAACGAAGTAATTCCGGTCCTTCTTGGATCAGCTGGAAAGAACATTGGAATTTCACAGCTCCTGGACTTTGTGAGTGCAGTTGGCAAGGGGCCTTCAGAAGCTTCTCCGAAAGCGGCAACGCTCCTCTCCGGAGAAAAGATTGATGTAGTTCCTGCTGAGGAAGAACCACTTGTTGCCTACATTTTCAAATCTGTTGTCGATCCCTTTGTTGGTAAGCTCACTTTTATGAAACTGCTTTCAGGAACTTTGAAGCAGGGAGACTCTTTCTATGTTGTTGATCAGGATTCCTCCGAAAAGGTAGGTCACGTTATGCTTCCGGAGGGTACAAAGGAAATTGAAGTAGATGAGGCGACGGTCGGAGACATAGTGAAGCTTAGCAAACTTAAGAAGAGCGCTGCCGGTAACACTGTTGCACACAAGGATAGGCAGCTGAAGCTGGACCTACCGGTTATGCCCGAACCAATGATATCAAAGTCTATCCAGCCGAAGTCAAAGGGAGACATAGATAAGATAAGTGGAGGTCTTGCCAGACTGGCAGAATCCGATCCCACATTCAAGTGGGAAAATGATCCTGAGACCAACGAGACAGTTATCAGCGGTCTTGGTTCAGTCCATCTGGACATTATGATCGAGAGGCTTAAGAAGCTATTCTCTGTTGATGTAGAAGTTGGAAAGCCGAAGATCGCTTACAGAGAAACAGTAAGGAAGACTGTTGAGGCCGAGTACAAGCACAAAAAACAAACTGGTGGGCATGGCCAGTATGGGCACGTTCAGATAAAGATTGAGCCCAATGAACGCGGCGCAGGTTTTGAGTTTATAGACAAAATCGTTGGAGGTGTTGTTCCAAAGAACTATATCCCAGCTGTCGAGAAGGGCATTGTGGAAGCTATGAAGAAAGGTGTTCTCGCTTCATATCCCGTTGTCGACGCAAAAGTAACCCTTTTCTATGGATCATACCACGACGTTGACTCTTCAGATATGTCATTTCAAATAGCTGCAAGACAGGCTTTTAAAAACGGGATGGCAGAAGCAAACCCTGTCATTCTTGAACCTTTGATGGACGTCGAGGTCTTTGTTCCTGAGGAGTCCACGGGAGACATAATGGGTGAAATAACTTCTAGAAGAGGTAGACCAATGGGAATGGAACCTCAGGGCAAGGGTACTTCAAAGGTAGTCGCCCAAGTTCCTCTCGCAGAGATGCTAGACTTTGCGAATAAGCTCAGCTCAATTACGAGTGGTCGTGGATACTTTACCATGAAATTCAGTGGTTATCAGGAGACTCCGCCCGATGTCCAGCAGAAGATCATTCTTGAAAGGCAGAGAGAACTGGAAGAGCAGCAGAAGTGAGATTATAAACGATACTTGAGCGGGGGAAATCCCCCGCTTTTCTTTGAACGTTAGTTGACCAGTGGATGTCATAGGATTGAGAGTTAGGAGGAGCCGAGAAAAAATGCACGTGGGCTATATGACTTATCTTTTGAGATTGTATGGAATAAGTTCCTTAAAGGAGAAACGAGCCGTAATCAAGCCTGTCCTAAATGACCTTCGAAGGAAATTCAATGCTTCAGTCGTTGAGACGGGGAAACATGATTCAAAACAAGAGAGCGAAATCACTGTCTGCATGGTGGCAAACGAAAGGGGCGAACTCGATTCGCTCTTTCAATCGGTTTGGCAGCGAATAATCTGGAACGGTCTCGAAGTCTCAGGAGAGGACGGAGAGATCTGGTAATAAATGGAGGTGAAGAATGAAGAAAATTCTAGTCTCGTTAATGCTGGTGTTTTTAGCATCTATTTCTATTTCTCAGCAGTTGTATATCTTCAGCGGGTTTTCTATCTATTCCGGAGAAGTCGTATTCGAGAATGGGACCGCAATCATAGAATTGCCGTATGGAGCTGATATCGTACCCGAAAGCCTTTCAGTGTTCGGTGCTCCTGAGAGAACACATATAAGATATCTTCCTGCCGATAGCCTAAAGTCCCTATATGAGAAACAAATAGGGAGATGGATCAAATTCCTCTTTGACGATGGAAGATCGGAAATGCTAGAAGTTATTTCTGACTTTCCCGTATTCAGAAATTCATATGGAGAAATACTTGTCAATCCAAAGGGCTCACCTGTTTTCACTGGTGAGTACACTCCAGCAGGACAATTCTTGCTAGAGACTCAAGAAAACTACAACGGGCACGCGAGGTTTGCCTACCAAACGACGAATAACAACTGGACAGCAAGGTACTCCCTATCGGTGGACGATTTTTCAATGACTGGTCTGATGATTGTTGACTTAGGCGTTGAGCCACCGTCAACAATTACACTTGTATCTTCGAATCCTGAATTTGGCTACTCTGCTAGAGAGAGTTCAAGCAAAATGGCTAATGCATCCTACTCAATATCCCCAACTACTTCTGGCGCTGAAACAAGGCTTTACGAGATTTCTGTCCCGCTGAGCCGTGGGATCAATTACATATCATTTCTATCGAGGTTTGTTGAAGGAGAAAAGAGGCTAGTGTTCAGGGCCAACTGGGGAGCGAGCAACTATACGGGTGTCGATATTGATGTTCGCCTCAAAGAGGTCCCGCTAGATCTTCCATCTGGTATTATAGATATCTGGAGCGATTCGGTTTACTTGGGCTCGGCGGGAATTGGGAACATAGCTGAAGGAGAGAACATTTCACTGGAAAGCGTTGCAAAATCTATTGAAATTGCCGGAAAGAAGATTTCGGAGACAATGAAGACTGATAGTACGTACAGATACATTAGAAATACATATTACGTGAGAAATCTGTCTGAAGAAACGTCAGCGGTAGTGATCGAGGACTATCTTGGACAAAATGTAGACCAAATCAATATGGAAAATAACGAAAAATTCGAATACGTAAAAGCTGAAGGAAAATGGTCGGCAGTTATAACGGTTGAACCCGATCAAATTGCAGAGGTTAAAGTTGATTACAGAGTACGATACGGTAACTAGAGAAGTTCGCGCCAAGGCAAAGTCGATGTGCTCTCCGGAAAGATTCGAGCATATTTTGAGAGTGGAAAGACTCGCAAAGAGATTAAGCAGCATTCATGGTATCGATTCCTCAGGAGTTGGTCTCGCTGCCGTTTCACATGATATGTTTAGAGACCAGGCGGAAGACGAACTAATGAGACTAGCTATTTCCTTCGGGATTGATATGACTGAAATGGAGAGGGTTGCACCTGTTCTTCTTCACGGAAAAGTTGCCGCCCTTTATCTCAAAGAGGAATACGGAGTTGACGGTGATGTCTTTCAGGCTGTCTACTGGCATGTAAGCGGGATTCCGGGCATGAGTACTACGGGAAAGATTTTGATGATTTCGGATATTGCTGAAGAAGGAAGAGACTTTTCCGAAGCCCTTCATATTCGTGAAACTGCAGAAGTAGATCTGGAAAAAACATTTGTTGACGTGATAAGATTGAAAATAACATGGGCCGTTGAGTCGGACAGTCTCTTGCTTCCCGAGACCGTGTGGACGTGGAATGAATTACATGGAGGTGCCAGTCATGTCTTTAATTAAGCCCAAGAGACGACGTGGTCCAAAACTATTGTGGTTGATTTTGGTGATTGTACTTGTCGTTGTAGCAGGTGCAGGCTATGTGTATTTCATAGTAAATGGGGTCAACAGCAGCGATGAGATGAAGGCAGAGTATGTAGATTATCTCTTCTACTGGCAGTCTGCGGATAATCCTCTCTATTACTATGTAAGGACTACGACGGTGGGCAGAACATCGCTTGTAATCTTCCCAATTTTCGCCACTATTCAGAACTCCAAAGAGGTTCTTGATCCGCAACTAGGAGCAGATGCCGTTGAAGCAGTTCAGAGTTGGCTTGGTACTTCAGGTGATTTCTCTTATTTCGTCAATTTCACCCCCGACTTGATAGATGCTCTTTCTTCAAAACTCGGGGTCAATGCTTCGAATCCTGTCGAACTCATCGATGCCATGGCTCTGCGAGGGTTTAAGTTATTTGATTACTGGAAGATAAATGATTTCGTTCAAACCGTTAAGGAGTACGACGTCGCTTCCATATTGACTTCTGAAGGGATCGCTGTTCTACTTCGTCGCCTGGGAAATTCATCGAGGATGACCTATAAGCTCGAAACCTTAACTGAGTTTCCGATGAAGATATCAGTAGGAGTTGGAGGCGAAACGGTTTCACGAATGTATCTTAAACCCGATTCACTGGAGACAGTAAAAAAGGCATTAGCAGACTAATGAAATCTGTTCATCAATTTCTTGTGGCGTTGACGGTGCTGCAAGTTTTTCTCTTTTTCTTTCTGATTTTTCTCATTTTCAGGGATGCTTTTTACTCTTTCTCGGCAAAAGATCTTGCGGCAGAGAGCTTCCTGGTCGTAGGAGTAGATTCCGGTGGAAACTCAAGTGACGCAGTTGGTGGAAGAACAGATTATATCTCTATTGTGTATTTTCGGAATTCCGGAGGTCTCGTGTTAAAGAGCATCCCCAGAGATACTGTAGTTACTTACAGATCTGAAAAGAGAAAGATCAACTCCCTGTACAACTCCTTTGGGATAGAGGCGCTTATCGAGGAAGTGGAAAAGCTTACCGGGAGAACGATAACGGGCTCCGTTGTTGTTGATTTCAATACTGTGACCGAAATAACGACCTTTACCGGTCCTATTCGTGTTGAAGTTACGACGCCGATGCATCATGACGATTTCCAGCAGGGACTTCACATCCATTTCGAACCTGGCATTTATTTTCTCGAAGGTGAGGACCTGCTGAAGTTCCTTCGCTACAGAAGCTCTGATTCGGGTGATCTTGGTCGGATCGATAGACAGAAGAGAGTGTTGGAACAGCTCATCCGAAATCTTGTAAGTGCCGGGCCGTCGAAGATGATAGAAATGATAGATTTCGTGCTTGAAAAGACAGATATCAGCATAGACAAGAAGACTCTCACTGACTTCGCCGTTGCTTTCTTCACAGGCAAGAGGTCTGTAAGTTTCACACAGATAGATTACTACATCGATGATGAGGGTCAGATAGTTCCAACCGGTCCCGGCAGCGATGAACCGAAAGCAGTCGAAATCGAAAGCAAATCGCCGAAGATTCTGGTGATAAACAATATTCCCGACTATGAGGAAAGATTTGGAGATTTCGCGGAAACAATAAAAAGTCAGTGGCTTGCTCAGGCAGGAGTGAAAGTAGATGCCACGGGTTTTGTACCGAATATTTCAGGCATTGAAAAGCGCGATACATATCTGTTCATAAATTCGAAAGACTCAGAAATTAGAGAGCTCTTCTCAAAGGCGCACGTCTATCACAGACCCTTTGTTATGTTGACTTCCAGCTTCGGAGGGCTTGATTATTATTATGCGTTGATAGATTCCCTGTCAAAGAATAGATTCTATCCAGCTAAGTATGATGCTTATGTGTTGCTTGGAGTAGGGGGAAGGTAGTAGATGAGGAGCATTTTCAGGGATTTCACTTATGATTACTTCGGCATTTTGAGCTATCCAAAGGAGAGATGGTTCGATTTCTGGACAAGTTATAGAGAGAAGCATCCTAGAGTTCTAGAGGAGTACATGTTCAAGAACAACCTTGACGAAGAAGAACTCTCTCTGTCACTAGACAAACTCGAAAGGAGAGAGATTGACAGGCTGTCTCACTACTGGGAGATTCAGGGACCTATTGAGAAATCGAGAGTTCTGAAAGAGCTCGGCAAGATGTCTCCCCAGCTTCATCTTGAAAGAGAGGATTTTGTGATCCACATACTGGGTGCCCTTGGAAGACAGCAACATCTCATAGTCCCAACATCCAGAGGAAATGTAGTGATGATAGATCTCCTGTTTTGCTGGAAAGAAGGGAGCATCAAAGACTTCTCAAGCGTCATATTGGCGGCCCTGAAGGATTTCCTTGAGTATTCAAGGGTAAACGTGCGTCATACTATGGACAGCGGGAAACGATCCGAAAGATTTGACTTGATACTTGATGTGATTGAGAGAGAAATCAAAGGCCGTTCTTTCAAAGAAAAGATGGCAATGATCTCTAAGCTCCTGGACAAGTATGTTGATTACTACAACTGGACTGGCTTTTATCTCGTCAATGAAGAGAGATCCCTTGTTTTAGGGCCTTACGTCGGAGAACCCACGGAACATGTGAAAATCGCCTTTGGAAGTGGAATTTGCGGACAAGCCGCAGAAACTAAGAAGGTTTTCCTGGTGCCGGATGTATCAAAGGAGAACAACTATCTCTCTTGCAGTTCAAAGACGAAAGCCGAGATCGTGCTACCTTTAATAGTTGACGGAAAGGTAATAGGTGAACTGGATATTGACAGTCATTTTCAGAATAGTTTCGACCGCCTAGATGAGGAATTTCTCGAAAAAGTATGTGGACTCCTGATTGCAAGCTGAAAATGGCTAATATTGGGGTGCATAGTATTGTAACTTTATTAAACTATAAATGACATTGTATCTTTGGCATTCCTTCATAGTTTCGATGCTACAATAACTTGATTATTTTATAGGAGGGATGCCGTAGTGCACATTACCCCTGAGGTTAGGAAGGCCGCAAGAGAAATAAAGACACCGTTCTTGATAATGGATATGGATTACGTTAGAAACAATTATTTCGACATTGTAAGCCATGTTAGAAATGTCCAGGTGTTTTACGCGGTTAAAGCGAATTCACACCCCAGGATTATCGAGACTCTTCGGGATCTCGGCAGCAATTTCGATGTAGCTTCACGCGGTGAGATTGAGAAGCTTCTGGCATTGGGTATAAGCCCCGAAAGAATGAGTTTTGGAAACACCATCAAGAAAGTCGAAGACATCGCATACGCTTATTCCGTAGGAATAGACTATTATGCTGTCGACTCGGAAATGGAAGTAGAAAAAATAGCGGCTCACGCCCCCGGAAGTAAAGTCTACGGGAGAATCGCAACCAGCGGTGGAGATTGTGATTGGCCGCTTTCGAGAAAGTTTGGAACGGATGTCGGTCATGTGATCTCTATCATGGAATATGCCGATCAGCTTGGCCTCGACGCTTACGGTGTTAGCTTCCATGTTGGTTCTCAAAACTACAACGTAAATAGCTGGGACGATGCAATAAGGGATGCTTCGGAGGTTTTCAAGACTCTTCGTGCCAAGAATATTAACCTGCGCATGTTAAATCTTGGCGGAGGAATGCCCGTAAAGCATGTAAGAGAGATCAAGTCTGTAAAGTCTTATGGCGACATAATAAACAGAGCACTGGACAAATACATGTCTTTTGTTCCTGATCTTGAGCTCTTCATTGAACCAGGCAGGTCCATGGTTGGAAATTCGGCAATTCTCGTCAGTCAGGTGATTCTTCGCAGCAAGAAGGGCAGTGAAGACTGGGTATATATCGACGCCGGTGTCTTTCACGGTCTAACAGAGACAATAGAAGGTTTCAGGTATGAAGTTCTGACCGAAGGAAAAGTTGACGATACTAAGATTTCCTTTCATCTAGCAGGACCCACATGTGATTCGGTAGATACTATTTACCACGAGATAGACCTACCGAAAAACATAGGCTACGGAGACATATTGTACTTCATTAATGCAGGTGCCTACACAACTGAGTATGCTACGAATTTCAATGGTATTGATGCTCCGAGAGTTCTGTTCGTGGAAGACTTCATAGATGCTGAAATGCCTATAGAACGAGACTTCATGGAATAAAAAGAGCCCCGAATAGGGGCTCTTTTTAATTCACAGGAACCTTCTAAGTCTTTCGAACTCCTCTTGAGAGAGAAGATCCCTTTTATACAGCTCCCAGAGAACTTTGGATCCTATCTCCTGGTCCTTGAGACTACTCAGTTCGCTCCTGAGCTGAGCAATTCTAATAGTCCTCTCCTCAGATCTATTGTCTTTCATGCCGTTAAGGACTGGTATATACTTGACTAAGATATCTCGCGAGGCTTCTTCTGGAGTCTTTTCCTTTACCCTTGTGTAGACTCTTCTAGATCTAGCAGACCTTGCATATGCCGGCTTGGCAAACCAGCCTATTATAGCTCCGACAACAAGACCTCCTATGTGGGCAGCGTTACTGATTCCGGGAATGCTGAAACCAAGAAAGAGGTTAATCAGGATAATCGGTAGCAGAGAGTATCCAGTGATAGAACGCAGAACTACCGGAGTGTCTTTTTTCAGTCCAAGAGTGAACAGGATTCCAACCAGGCCAAAAATCGCGCTACTCGAGCCAATTGTGAATGCAGTAGAAAAGGCTGCTGCGCTAAGACTTCCGCTTATTCCAGTAACGAAATAGAAGAGAAGATACCACTTTGATCCATAGACTCCTTCGACTACATGACCGAGCTGGAAAAGTGCCCACATATTGAAAAGAATGTGCATTAAATTGCCGTGAAGAAAGAGAGCAGTTAGAGGAGTATATATCAAACCGTTTGAAAGAGCAAATCTGCTTACGCCTCCATAGACTGTTATAAGATCACGGTAGCTTATTCCTTGCGGACCTCTGAATAGTCCCATAAACGCGACAAGAAGATACACGATTACGTTTATGATTATCAGGGTTATTGTTGCACTTCTAAATCGAATCAATTTTCTTCCTCCCGCTAAACTAAGAGTCTTGTTAGTCTGTTGAATTCATTTTCCGTCAGTAATTGCTTTGAGAGAAGATCATTGAGAAGTGATCTCGCCTGATCGGATTTTAAGTTGCCAAGATCCTTGAAGAGAGAAGCGATAATCAGCTTTCTATCATCGCTTTCTTCAGAAGAAGCCAGACTTCTTGAATACTTCTCAAGAATCTCTTCACTTATGGATTTCGATGGTTGTTCTTCCTTTTCCTTCTTAATGTTCTTCGCTTTGTCTTTGAATGACTCTTCGAGCTCATCCAGCTTCTTCTCGATCTGATTATGGAACCTCTGTATCGCGGCCAACCTGTATCTCATGAACCAGCTGAATAGACCATAAGTGATCAGAGTGAAGATCACCATAATTACTACAGAAAGTGGCTTAAGTATCAAGACTGGTATATTTCTCTGTTTACTCTCGAGTGACTGAATCTTCATCTCATCGTTGTACAGCATTGTTATCAGCTTCCCATAAAGAAAAATCGAAGCTATGCCGGTTATGAAGAACAGCCAGCTTGAAAGAACATATCCACTACCCAGCAAGGTGATCAGCTCTTCCATGCTCATAGTATCAAGACTCATATCAATGTTTTCAATAATTGCCCTAATGATGTATAAACCGGCAAAATTCATTGTTAAGTATGAAGCCGAGTAAAGAATTACCCATATTCTAGAATTGCCCGCGATCTTCTGCTCCGCACAATTCTGCGGTTTGACGTAACCTTTTTTCTTCATGGTGGCAAGATGACGATCGCGGTTCCACGCAAGAATGTACCATATGTAAAGACTTATCGTCATTCCGATTACCGACATTGTCATTGATACCGTGGCGCTTGAGAAAAAAATCGAGGCGTAAGTTAAGAAGCCGCCCACAAAGAAAATATAAGGTGAAAGTCTGATCAATTCCTTCCCACCATCTCTTTCGTAAGATCAACTGTAATCGATTCGAACTTTCTGTATGTGACCATTCCCGGTTTAGCTCCTTTTGGCTTTTTTACGTTTTTCACTTCAGTATGTGCTACCTCTACCTTTCCAGACTGCCTTCCCCTGGAATACTTTGCTGCTAGAAGAGAACCATAAAGAATCGCCTCTGGAGTGATCTCTTTTCCAGCTTTTTTAAGTATAACATGTGCTCCGGGAATGCCTCTTGCATGGAACCAGATATCGTCCCTTGAGGCGTTCTTCGTTATTTCATCATTCTCAATGTTGTTCCTTCCAACGAGAAATTTAAACCCGTTTCTTTCGAAGACTCTCGGGCCAGACTTCTGTGACCTCTTCTTTCTCTTTTTATCTATCTTTTCTTTTCTTTTTATGCCAGCTTCTTCCAGTTCAGAAGAGAACTCCCGAACGTCTTCCAGCGATTCTGCCTGTGAGACCATTTCCTTTAGCTGATCAAGGTAGTTTACTTCGTCACGCAAAACTCTTAACCTTTTCTTTAGTTGAATCTCCTTGCGCAGAGATTTGCTGTAATATTTGAAAAAAAGCTGCGCGTTTTCCGATGGCGTTAGCCTACTGTCCAGAGAGATTTCGACTGTTTCACCTGTCTCCCAGTCTTCAAGCTCCACCGTTTCCCTTCTTTCTCTTAGCCTATATAGATTTGCGGTAATAAGTTCTCCGTATTTTTTGAAATCCCTGTAATTCTCAACTTCTGACAGTTCCGTTTCTAACTTATCGATCAACTTGAAAAGACGTTTGAACGATTTGTCAATCTTCCTTATTATTGACTGCTTTCTCCTGTCAACCTCTGTTTCTGCTCCTGAAGATTTTATTGCGCGTCTAATAGCTTCCGACGCCCCAACCTTTTCGCAACGGCCTTTATGATCGAGAGGTATGGGTGAGATTTCAGCTCCCTTTGTCCCGTCAATCACAAAAAGCGATCTTCCGTTGGTGTCCAGAGAAAGGCTCATTAGGAATTCTGCAACTTCATCAAGACGTTCTTCCCGAAGACTGGATGGAACAACATCTTCAATCTGCAAGAAGCCCACGATATTCTCTGCGGTTGCTCTCGAAAAGCCTGTAAACGACTTCATTATTGCTCTTGAAAGGGTATCTCCTGAGTGAAGGAGCGTTAGAGTAATATTTTCTTTAGACAGGTTTCTAAGAGATTTTCCTGGACTATCTGGCGGATAATACTTCACATTTCTGGCGAGAGTTCTCTTTGAGCTGATCATCTCTCTAAATACCTGTAGTATTCTTTCCTCCTCGTCAAGTACCATGATGTTAGACCCTGGCCCAATGAATTCTGCGATTACCGAGTATTTGTTTCTTTCTCCAAAGGCATCTCTACCTTCAAAATCCATTCTTGTTATTCTATCCATGTCTAACTGAGCGATTTTTGTCAGAAAGAAGCCGTTGATGTGTCTTCTCAAAAAGAGACTGAAAGGGGTCTCGATCGATGGAGAATTCTGATTTCTGTTGCTCTCAATTATATAAGGCGATGATGGATTGAGAGAGATTTCAATTCCCCTTTTCGAGAATTTGAAGAAGAACTCGCTTCTTCCTATTTGGTATACCTGTCTCAGTTGCTGACCAGAGACATCAGATATTTCAGCCAGGACTCTCTGGAGAATCAGACCATCGAACACCATTTCTCATTCAGCTCCTCTGAAGTAACAAAACTGTATCTTCCCTTGCAACCCTCAAAAAGGGAAAAGATCGCTGAGCCCGAACCAGTCATCATTGTCTTAATGGCACCGCCATTCTTATTAGAGAGCATTGAGTGGCAATCTCTTATCATGGGAAAGCGATCAAAGATGGACTTTTCGAACGTATTGTAAGACATACGCCTTACAGCTTCAATGTCATGACTTTTAAGGGCAAGGTAGTATTTCTCAGCCATTTCACAATCGAGATGCAGTTCGGGGTTATCTTCATCTATGAACTCGTAAGCAAGGGGAGTTGAGACCTCAATGCCGGGGAAGGAAAGTTCGACTGAATATCCAGAGACATCACCGGGAAAACTCAAGATCTCTCCCCTTCCTGAAGCTATCGCCGTTCCTCCTTTGAGAAAGAAAGGTACGTCGCTGCCAACATTTGAGGCGATTCTCAAGACTCGCTCTTCATCAATCTTGAAAAGCCCCGCTAAATACTTCAGGAGTGCTGCGGCATCTGAACTTCCCCCACCCAGTCCTGCGCCCGAGGGGATTCTCTTCTTCAATTCCAGACCTATTTCTATTCTCCGGTCTATCTCACTCTCTATTTGCTCAATGACTTTATAAAGAGTGTTCTCCTTGTCCCAGCGGAGAGATGTATTGCATTTGAAGTATAACTTCCTTGTATCATGCTTTACGAACAAATCGTCGTAGAAATCGATTGTCTGGAAGACAGTGCTAATCTCGTGGAATCCGTCGCTTCTGCTCTTACCTACCGCAAGGTAAAGGTTTATTTTTGCCGGGCATCTCAGTTTAACAGAAGATAATCTAGAACTATTTGAGACCATGTTTCCATACTCTCCCTGTATTCTGAAAGAACTTTAATTTCAGCCATTGCACCAGTGAATTTTTCCTTTTCGTTGAAGCCGCCGAAATCCACTTCAGCTATATAAACTACACCAATGTGGACTCTGCTGACCTCAGTCTGTAGATCATTTAGGATTCCCAAATAACCCATGCTGTGGATTTTCACAGATACTTCTTCGCGGATTTCGCGCTGGAACCCGTTCTCAAAGGCCTCCCATGGAAGCCTTCCATCCTCTGGATTTATGTGTCCACCCACTCCAATCGAATATAGTTCATGAAGGCGAGCTTCGCCCTGCTTTTTTGTCCTCTTCATGAGAAGATACTCGTCGCGATTCCTGAAAACCGCGTACGGTATGATCTGCCTCATCGATTCATCGTTTTCTGCTTCAGAGCGACGTACAAATCTTCCGAATCTCTCAACTTTTTTCTTTATCTCATCTAAAGGAAGAGCCAGCAACCCGTTGCGGGTTGCCAGCTCTCCCAGACAGTCGACATCGACTACGAGAACTCTTTCTTCCAAAACTTTCTCCTTTACTACCAGCTATGATCCGGGAACAGCACCATAGAAGAGCCTCTCAGAACGCTAAACGCAATTGCTTCTTCATTGAAGTCGCTTGAAGGCAAGGTCTTCTCTACTGCTATAACCCCAAAATAGTGTTCGTCGTCCCAAAGAGATCTTTCGGGCATTAGAACAGATTCGTAAATGGTGAAGTCTGTGTATATTGCGACTGCCTCTTCGAATTCACCAGAACTTGGGTGTAATAACTGTTAATCTTGACTAAATGGGTGGCCAGATTATCAATCTTCCTGGCCCTGAAGAGCCACAACTCATCCTTAGTACGATCGATGTTCTCAACAGAAATCTTCCAACCGGTTGGTCTCCAACCACTAAACGTGACTGGTTTGATTCGAATACTCCAATTATCGGAGACTGGTGCGCTGTTGAAGAGTGTTGTCATCTGGCTTGATGAGTATGCACTTTTCGTGAGACTTTGCCAGTTCTGAAAGAAGACCTCCCCTTGACTGAATATGTCGCTCGCAGACATTGGTAGTATTCCCAACAACAGCCTCTGGGCGAATGGATCAAATCCTACAGCGGATTCTAGATAATCCTCTCTGTACCTTACGAAAGTTGGAACTCTTACTGATGGAAAGCTCATTCCACTAAACCAACTGGAGGGTTCATTAAATGAAGCTCCGATCTTTTCAAAAACCTCAACCAGAACGGATTCCTTTACATTGTAGGCGATATTCTCGCTTCTTGATACGTAACCACCACTGAAATTCGCATATACAGTGACTTTTACTTCGCTGTTTTCGGGGGCACTTGGAAGATATACTACTGCAGTGTCGAAGCTTTTCTTTTTGAGATTATCAGTGGTAATGATATCCCCGTCCTTATTCTCTAGTTTCCAATCGTAGCTGGTCACGTCTACAGTACCAATATTTTCGACCTTAATGAGGATTGGTTTTCCAGGTTCTCTGTTACTTTCTTGAATAAACAAAACGGGTATCGGAAGCTTAGGAATGCACGAAGAAAATGTTAAAATAAGCATTACGAACAGACCCAGCATCACAAACAACTTTGCTCTTTTCATTTCCATCCCCTCCCTTTCAGGTATTCCCTGACAAACTCATCTTCCTTATCTTTTGTAAGACCGTCCAGCCTTGCACAGAACAGCTCGTCTAGAACATCTCTTATCTCGGGGCCTTCCCTCATGCCGTATCTGGTCTTAAGTACATTTCCATTGATTGATAATTTCGTGTCATTCAGTTTCTTCAGATAGGCAAGGAATAACAAATCCTCCTGTTCATCCAGATAACTGTTGACGAAGTTAAGTATTTCGGGCTTGTTCGTCTTCAGAGATCTGTAGAATTGAGAAGGAGTCTCTGGCTTCTCATTAACTATTATACCTGCAGTGGCTATCGCATCATTAAGCCTTTCAAGATAGTTTTTCGGCAATCCATAACGTGCTATGCACCATTCAACGGATTTCGAGTCACTCTTTCTTAGGATTATCATTAAGAGTGTGTAGAACATCCTATCTTCTCCAATTAACAAAGCGTTTCTCTCTCTTCGAAGGAAATAGCGCTGGAGTCTGATGTCTGTCTCTCTATCAAATTCTGTTTCGGGGAAGAGCTTCTCCATAACACCAAGGCTGGCAAGTCTTCTCAAGGCCTTGAGTGGAAGCGGCTCTTCAATTGCCTTGCTCAATTCGTCTCTCAGTCTCTGCCCTGTTACCCTATCGAGATATCCTTCAGCTGCACATTGCTTGAGCAGCTCGGCGGTTCTCACTTCTATCTCGAACCCAAAGCGCTGTTCAAATCTTACGGCTCTGAGGATTCTTGTCGGGTCCTCGATGAAGCTTAGAGGGTGGAGTGCTCTTATAATCCCTTTTGAAAGGTCCTTTCTCGATCCAAAGAAATCGATCAGAATTCCAAAATCCTCCTGGTTCAGTTTTATAGCCATGGCATTTATGGAGAAATCTCTCCTGTAAAGATCTTTCTTTATCGTGCTCATTTCGACCTCAGGAAGAATCGCTGGTTTCTTGTAGTATTCAGTTCTCGCCGTTGCAACGTCAATTCTCAGACCATCGTTGAAGAACATGGAACTGGCGAGAAATTCCCTGTGCTCGACAATCTTAATGTTAAAGTACTTTTTGAAGGTCTCTGCAAAGAGATTGGCATTGCCTTCGACCACTATGTCTAGATCGAGATTTTTTTTGTTCAAGAGAAGATCCCTCACAAAACCTCCAACTATGTAAGTCGGCATGTTGAGCTCGCTCCCAACTGCACCGAGAAATCTTAGCATGGTTACTATGCGTTTTTCGACGCGTTCCTCTATCAAATCTTCTACGGGGAATTTGGCATAGTTCTGATCACCTATCTTTTCTCCGGGATCGATTATCCTTCTTCTTCCAAAAGTGCTCTTCAGGAGATCAGTCCGTGTCACTATTCCACTCAGGATACCACCGTCGAGGATTAGAATTGCAGTTGTATCGTTTTCTATCATCTTATCGGTTACCGCCTGAACCGAATCGTCTACCGATGCCGTCACAAAGAAACGGTCCATCACTTCAATTATTCTTCTCGCTGCCAGTCCGTGTCTAATGGCTTTTTCGGTATTCCTGTATTTGGCTATACCTACAAGCTTTTCCTGATCAACTACCGGCAGAGTGTGATGACCCGTTCTCTGCATGATTTTGAAGACATCTTCAACCTTCATCTCTGCAAGAGCGGTTCTGACCGGTGAAGACATAATATCTCTTACTTTAATGAGGCGTTCAATGTTGTTTTCGAAGTTTTTTATGATTTTTTCTTCGGCTTCTGCTGACGTGCAGTTTTCAAAGTAACCAAGTGTGTATGATCCGCCGCTGTTTCTTTGCACACCATCGAGCTCGGCAGTGTCGAGATTCATGTATTTCGATCTTAGAGTGTAATATACTCGATTGTTGGTTTCGAGAAGGACAACTAGATTCTCTACGCCAAGAAAGGACCAGAGTTTTTCTACCACGAGGCTAAGCCCTCCCGGCAGAAAGTCTCTTCTTGCAGATGCGATGTTGATCTCTACCCCTCTGATCGATGTCCTTCTCAAACCCAGTATCAGTGATTCTATGAGCCTCTGTTGTGAAGCGCTCAGCTTGTAGCCCGAGTAGATTCCAAGATCGTCCGGCCGTGCGCCTAGATCGATAAGCCATGCGGCAGTACTCAGATCTTGTGCTCTGGTAGAGGCATGAGTGAAATTTCCGGTTTCCCTGTAGATTGCTGTCGCAAATAGGGTTGCCTCATTTCTGGATATTTCCTTCTTCTTTTTCCTCAGTTGATTGCACATGAGAGTGGTACAAGCTCCAAGATCCTTGAAAATTCCTTTTTGTGTTTCACTCAAGCTTGTCCTGTGATGGTCGTAAAACTTCACGTCGGTATTTCTTTGAATAGACTGTTGTAGAGAAGCGGGAATTCTTTTTAGATCAGATGTATCAACGATTATCAAAGAGGAGAGATTGGAAATCCGTATCTCATTTACGTAATAAAATGAAAGCAACAGGCTTTTAGATGACAGAAAACGTTTCAATGCGGGAACCAGCTGTCCCCCAAACACAATCATGTGGTCGGGATATATCTTCTGCGCAGCAACAGCGGATGCAAATGCATCGAAATCGGGATTACGATGTGTCGTTATTACCTTCAAGATTGCTCCACCTCTTCAGTTTCTCGTAAAGCGTACTCTTACTTATCTGGAGTATCGAAGCCGCCTTTGTTTTGTTTCCGTTCTGTCGGTCTATCAACCAACTGATGTAGCGTCTTTCCAGCTCATCTAGGGAGACCTCTCTGAATCTGAAATCCTGGTCATCTGCTTGCTCCACTTCAGGAAAGGCAAAGCTGGAAACACCTTCAAAGCTTCCGTTGACTGCGAGAATTGATAAAAGTCTGTTTCGAAGCTCTCGAATGTTTCCGGGCCAGTCATATGCTTTCATCTTATTCATGAAATCCTCTGGAATCGTCGGTGGTTTCTTCATTCCAAGCTCCTCACAGAGCCTCGGCAAAAAGTGATGGATCAGAATCGGGATATCCTCACGTTTTTCTCTTAGCGGATCTATCTTAATCTTCACGACGTTCAATCTGTAGTAGAGATCACTCCTGAAGTTTCCTTTCGAAACTTCTACCTCAAGATCTCTATTTGTGGCTGCGATTACTCTTAGGTCAAGCTTTCGGGATGTGGTGCCCCCAAGCCTCTGGCTGGAGGATGTCTCGAGGACCCTCAGAAGTTTCACCTGCATTGGAAGGGGCATCTCGGATATTTCGTCAAGGAAAAGTGTTCCGCGGTGGGACTCTTCTATCAAACCCGGTTTTGAATTCATGGCACCCGTGAAGGAGCCCTTTTCGTAGCCGAAAAGCTCACTCTCAAAAAGATTTTCCGGTATTGCACCACAGTTTATGGGGACAAACTTTCCTCGTCCACTTTTCTGGTGTATAGATCTCGCAACCACTTCCTTTCCAGTGCCGCTTTCTCCCTCAAGAAGCACCGTGACTTTCTTTGGTGCGATTGCTGCGATCATTTGCTTCAGCTCGAGAATATTTTTGCTCTTTCCGATTATCTCTACGGAGGGTTCAGTAGTCACCAAGTCGGCCAGACTATCCCTTTCCCTTGAAACCTCCGAGAACTCAATTGCCCTCTTAACTTCGAGAAGCGCATGGTTTAGATCAAAGGGCTTCTCTAGAAAATTGAAAGCGCCTTTTTTGACTGCATCTATTGCAGTGTTTATGTCTCCATGAGCGGAGACAACTATCACCGGCGAACTGAGTGCGGCTTCGGAAATTATGTCTAACCCCGATCCATCGGGAAGTCTGACGTCCAGTATCAAACAATCGAAGACCTCTTCAGAGATCTGCTTCAGCGTCTGCTCGAGATTGTAGACCTGAACTACTTCGTATCCCTCTTCTTCTAGCGCAGCGCCCAGGAGACCGTTAAAGGCCAGATCATCATCAACCACAAGGACTTTGCGCTTCATCTAATTGCCTCCTGAAGGTTAATACAAATACTGTTCCTTTCCCTTTTACACTTCTCATTTTCAATCTTACATCGTTTTCCTCGCAGAAATTGTGGACTAGGTACAGTCCAAGTCCCGATCCCTCGGTCTTAGTTGAAAAGAAGGGCTTGAATACTTTCTGCAAATTGGTCGGGTCGATTCCCTTTCCCGTATCGGCAACGATCAGTGTCAAGTATTCTTTTGAGGCTCTAACTTTTGCGATAATGGAGGTTTCTGAAGGCAGACCGGCTTCGACGGCATTCATGAAGAGGTTCTTGATAACATTCTCAAGCCTTCCGCGCTGCGCCAAGACCAGCCCTTTTTCGAGCGAGATTATTCTAAAATCTATCTTTCTTTCCTGAAAGATCGAGGACATGAAGGTCGCGACTTTCATAACCTGCTCAGAAAGATCGACCACGTCGAATTCCTCTCCATACCTGAAAATCTGTAGGATTCCACCTACCCTACCTTGAAAGGCATTTAGCTCCTTTTCAAGTGTATCAATGTACTCTGGTTTTCCCGTTCTCCTGTAAAGATCAAGCGCAAGCCTAACATTTGCCAGCGGTTGCTTGAGACCATGCGCGAGATCGGCTACTGTTTGCGCATCGACAGCATATCTTCTCGTTTTTTCCAGAAGCTGTTTTGTCTTCCACTGACTGGTCATATCGGTAAGGGTTAGCAGATAACCGCTTTTCTGCTTATGGACAACCGACACAAGGTATCGCTTGCCGAGTTTCTTGCTATAGACTTCATACTGACCTTCTTGAAGCGGAAAAATCAAACCTGTCCTTCTTGCAAATCTATCTATCCGGAGATATCTTCCTTGCTGACTACCGTAAGAGAAGCTCTTTGTGAACGCGTCGTTGACGAGATCAAAATTTCCGTTCTCGTCCACTGAAGCAACGGAAATCTCCAGGGTGTTCAGAAGCTCTGAATAATCCCTGTACAGTCTTTCGTAATAATTTCTTTCCTCTTCAATTTGAAATGAAAGACTTCTGTAGAAGCCGTAAATCTGATTGAACTGCCCTTCAAGTTCACCGATTGATTTTCTCTCGCCTGTTTGTACAAGCCTAACTAGCCTCTCCAACTGTCTTACCAGAGCAAAATAGACGGATGCTAACGCCGCAAGAGAAAGAAGAGCAATCAAAACCACTCGATCAAGACTGAACCCTTCAATGAAAGAATAGATAAGCCCAGTTCCCAGCACCACACCACCAACAATGTAATGGTAGCCGGGTTTGAAAAGGCCTCCGTCAAGTTTTGACAATTGTTATGGGTTCCCCTTCCTCAATGGCGAGGAGCTCCCGGGCACTTCCCTTGTTCACGGTGATTTCTAGGAAGCCGCTTGAATCGAAATGGGCAAGCAAATTTCCGGGATTCACATCGTAATAAGTATTTCCGAATGTAGCTTTGAAAGGTTTTCTGCCCTTTCCAATTTCAAGAATTTCTCCTTCTTCAAAATCATTAGCGAGAGCCTCTGGAACATTCGTTTCCAGGTTACCGAAATTATCGTAGAAGGCAACCTCCCCAGAGAGTACATTTCCTTCTCTGGCAGGTTTCTTGTATTTAAGATATTCGAAGCTCATTAGTCTAGAACCGAGTTTAGCCGGTTCTACGCCTGCATCGACATGGGCTGCAACGGGCGCGAAAATGTCTCTTCCATGGAAGCTCCGGGAATTTCCCCTGTGGTACTCTCTATTTTCCAGCTCTCGTATTTCGTGGATTCCGTACTCTTCGGCAGCAAGTGTGAACAAACCATTGTCCGGTCCAACAAGGCGTCTTCCATCTTTCAAAACCATCATTATTGGCTTTCTTGATGTCCCTACCCCAGGATCAACGACTGCTAGAAAGACTGCATCTGCCGGAAGATCCTTTATTGCCCTTTGCAAGACATAAGCACCGTGTCTTATGCTGTAAGGTCTAATATCATGACATATATCTATTATTTCCACCATTCTATTTATTTCTCTCATCACGACTTTAGTCACGCCGACATAGTAGCTGTTTGATCCCCAGTCAGTAAGAAAAGCAATCATTCTAATCCCTCCATTTGCCAACAATTGAAGAAAACACTTTTTCGATACAACCGAATCCGACCCTGTATAGATTCGAATCTGTTTTACAGTCAGAAGCACCGAAGCCAGGAACAGCAATACAGTAGTTTGAGATCAGATTTGAAAGTTCCTCTTCGTTACTTGTCTTTGCCGGAAGAAGCAGAACCGCAAGAACTTCAGCCTTCTCTCTAAGGAAATCTATATGCCAGTGCTTCTTCTTTTCTTCTAAGAGGTGCCTCTTAACCCTTTCCGTCAGTGAGTTCATTGCCGATCCAACATATAAGTAGTATCCCGATTCAAGATGCCACTTTTTTTTGCTCGAAGATACCTCTGCCGCTTCTCTGAGAAAAAGCAAGACAATGTAATCACCCTTATTGTAATCCATAATGTAGATATTATACGACAGCAAACCTGCCAAGAACCATTTGCTCTGAAATGAAAAGGTGTACAATGTATAATTTGTTGAGGTGATTTCCTTGGCAAAAGTTGTGGTTAATACCGTGAGCATAGGGGCCAATGCGAAAAGAGTTAGAGAACTGGCCGAAGTTAATGGGGTAGAAATCGCAGCGGTTACGAAAGTTGTGTGTGGAGACCCGACGATAGCATCTATACTGTTGAATAGTGGAGTAAAGGAAATCGGCGAATCCAGGTTGGAAAACATTTCCAGAATTACGAATGCTGGAATTGATTCTGATTTTCTTTTGTTAAGACTTCCCGAGAGATCAAAATTCAGAGAAGTGTTGGATAATGTAGACACCGTGCTCATTGGAGATCTTGATTCATTGAGCAAGCTTTATGAACTCTCATCTGAAACAGGGCAAGAAGTGAATTTCATATACATGATCGATACGGGAGACCTTAGAGAGGGAGTTATGTATTACGAGGCGGAATCGGTTTTGGAGAAAGCATTCGAAATTGCCGGTGAAAACCTTGAAGGAATTGGAACCAATCTTGGATGCTTTGGGGGCGTAATTGCAACTCCAAAGAAATTCGAGATTCTTCTTTCTTTAGGTGAGTTCCTTAGAAAAAAGACTGGCTATTCATTGAGAAGATACTCTGCCGGGAATACTGCGTCACTGCCTCTTCTCGAAAAAGGGATAGTTCCGAAAGGTATAAACCATTTCAGATTGGGAGAGTCGATTCTTTGTGGGACCGATGTTACGAACAACAGAGAGGTTCCTGGAACACTGCAGGATACGTTTACACTGTATGGGGAAGTAATCGAAATAGCGGAAAAGCCATCCGTACCGATAGGCGAAATAGGTCGTGATGCTTTTGGAAGAATCCCCCATTTTGAAGACAAGGGGAAGAGAATAAAGGCGATACTGGATCTTGGAGAACAGGATGTTCTTCCCTCAGGATTGACGCCACTTGTCGGGGGATGTGAAGTGCTACACGCTTCGAGTGATCACCTGATAGTCGACGTGACCGAGTCCGAAAAGTCTTTTTCTGTAGGGGATTCGATTGGCTTCAGAATGTCGTACGGTGCGCTGCTAAGAGTGATGACCTCACCGTATATAAGGAAGGTTTACGAATGATAAGGCGCCTTCAAAAGTGTGATGGAGAAAGAGTAAGAGAGATCGTAAAGACGATCTGGGAGGGTGATGACTACATTCCTCATGTCTTCGAAAAATGGGTTGAAGACCCTTCATGCCACTTCATGGGACTCTGGAAAGACGGGACATTAGTAGGAATAGATAATCTCAGACTCTTAAGCGATAAAGTGGGCTGGATGGAAGGAATGAGAATAGATCCTGCTCTTCAGGGCAAAGGGTTTGGCAAGGAACTCGGAAAACAAACCCTGGCCATTGCGAAGAGAATCGGGCTCGAAAGGCTTTACTTTGCGACCTATTTCGACAATACTGCCTCGATCAGAATGAATGAAGCCTTCGGTTTCAACCGCATAGGTGTTTTCACAAACCTTGAAAGTGAGGTAGGAGATATCTCAGATTCTTCCTTCGCTTTTAATGTGGATTCAGAGATTCCTGAAATTCTCGATCATGTAAGTGAAGACTGGGCTTTTCTCCCTAAGGAAATTCCAGACAAAGCGAGATTCCTAATTCAGCCAACTAGGATTCACGATGGGGATAACTGGGCAGTTCTTTCCAAAAATTCGAAATCTGAAAGCTGCGTGGACATCAATTACATCTCAATAGTGGAAGAACGGAAAGCCAGGTCCTTCGTGCATGGGCTGAAGTGCTATGCACAGTCGAAAGGGTTTGAACGGGTCCATACAATGGTGAGGGAGGACCTCGATTTGGAGCCTTTCTTGTACAATGGATTCAAACCTTTCGAAAGAGTAAGGGATGTCTTCCTTTATTTTGCGGACAGCTCGGTTCTTGAGATTTGACTCCCAGCAGAAATGGCTTGAATGAATCCGTTGGTCGGTATTACTCTTGATTCTAATATATCTACGTCGGTCGCTCCTACACATCGATGTCTCTATATTAAGCATTACGCAAACAAGAGATGATTAACGACAGTTCTATGCAAATGAACTCTTGGCTATGATCCGAATTTCTTGTCTAAATCGTGAAGTTCAAAGGTTATGAATCACTAATTTGGAAGGACATTACATGGATGTGAGGCAGGCACAATTGAGAATTCATAGTCATCTCTCGTATAATTTCCCTTTAACCTTCATCGATACGATTGTGCACCTCAGAAAGAGGAACTGCATTCTTTGTAAAGGCGGACAGGAAAGTTGAGAGTGACAAGCGAATTCGGTTCATTGCCCTGCCCGTGTGTCTTCTGAGTTAGTGCAAAGTGAAAAAACATGAAAGACACCTCCCTATACTTGGGGACTTTGTCCGAAGCAAGAGACTGCGTTTTTGTGAGCTCGAGAGACTACTAAGAAACTAAGTACCTCCCTATTTCCTTTTCTCTTACATTCTAAGTCACTCTTGGCCGGGTCTAGAGCCGATTGGGTTTCCTTCGTTGAGTCATAGTCTCAAGAAATCAGAGCGGATTTGTACTTGAGAATCGGCCTATCGAGATCCTCGGCAGTCTAACACGAAAGACTTTGTGATTACCTGGGGTTGTATTATGGCTTAAGGCAGAAGATCGTATCGGAAATCAGATCAACCTTTGACAGAACCAGCAAGAAGCCCTCTCAGAAAGTACTTTCCGAGTAATATGTAGACTATCAATGTTGGGAGAGCGGCCAGCAGCGCGCCGGCCATCTGGACATTCCACTCGACAACCTGACTCCCCGCTAGATTCACAAGGGCAACGGTAATCGGCTGTTTTGTGGGGTCGCTGGTAACGGTCACAGCGAAAAGAAACTCATTCCAGATATTCGTGAATTGCCAAATGACTACTACTACAAAACCAGGGAGGGATATAGGAAAGAGAACCTTCAGATATGTCTTGAATATGCCTGCTCCATCTATGTTGGCCGCTTCGATTAATTCCGTAGGCACTTCGCTGTAATAGTTCCTGAAAATCAAAGTGGTTATCGGCAGACCGTAGACCACGTGAACCAATACCAATCCCCAAATTGAACCGTAAAGTCCAATATCCTGGAGGAAGCGAATCAGAGGAAAAAGAACACTCTGATAAGGAATAAACATTCCGAAAAGAACGAGTGCAAAGAGAAGATCTGAGCCCCTGAACTTCAGTTTAGACAAAACATATCCGTTTATCGATCCAACGATTGCCGAAAGAAGCGTCGCAGGGATGACCAGCAGAAACGAGTTTCTTAAGTTGGGTGCAAGGCGACTGAAGGCCTTGGCAAAACCATCGAAGGAAAGGTCGTTCGGAGGAAACCACATTCGCTCAAGACCCACTTCTTTCAGGGGTTTGAGACTTGTTGCCAATAACACATAGATCGGCATCAGAAAGAATAACGCAAAAACCGTCAGAAGGGCATAGATTAGAATCCTCTTGATCATATTCTCTTCTCCTTTCTGAAGGCAGAAGCAAGGTAAGGAATTATGACCACAGCAACCATCAGAAGCATGATTATCGCTATTGCTGAGCCAGTAGCATATTTGTTCGCTCTGAAAGTGGTTTCGAACATGTAGATGGCAGGCACGTCGGTCACGTTGTTTGGACCACTGCCGGTCATAGCGTAAACAAGATCAAAGATCTTCAGTGAGATGTGGCCTAGAATAATCATTGCGCTTAAAGTTATCGGTCTCAGAATCGGAAACTTGATCTTCCAGAAGATCTGCCAGCCGGTCGCGCCATCAACTTCGGCAGCCTCTACCAGATCCTGGGATATTCCACGAAGCCCCGCAAGGTACATGGCCATTGTGTAACCTGACATCTGCCATACGGCTGCGATTATCACCGGAATCAGTGCAAAGTTGAAATTGAGGAAACTCTCAGTGCTGGTGAACCACCTCCATTGAAGAAAATCCAGCCCCACCAGACTGAATAGAAGGTTCATACCCTGAGGATTGCTTGGTAAGATTCCCGGAGCGAAGATCCATCTCCAGACTGCGCCTGTCACAACAAATGAAAGCGCCATGGGAAACAGGTATATATTTCTAAAAATGCCTGATCCCTTGAGGTTACGATCAATCAGTACCGCCAAAACAATCCCAAGCAGAAGACAACCGAGAATAAAAAAAAGGGTGAAATACAGAGTGTTCCACAAATCGGTCTGAAACCTCGGATCTTCGAAAAGTCTGAAATAATTCCTCAATCCAACAAATTCGAATTCGCCTTTAAGAAGCCTAGCAAAGCTATTCCAGTTGGAAACAGAAGTTCTACCGGTCCAACCAATGAAGAAATAAACGAAAACTCCTATTGCCGCAAAGGTCGGAGAGAGAATGAGAAAGGAAATGATCCCTCGTTTTGTCTTCCTTTTGATATGGAACACCCCCAAGAATGGGGCCTGCAGATGCAGGCCCCACTTTGCAAGGATTAATAGATGTAATCTTCAGCAGCGCTTTCTATGGCACTCAGGAAAGCTGCTCTGTCTTTTGTAGTAATGAAGATGTTTACTGCATCGTTCAGCTCCGTTATAAAGCCTTCAGGCGCAGCAGATCCATGTGCTATAGAAGGACAAAGAGCGTTTGTAGAAAAGTCCTCCATAGACCACGTCAGGTAAGGATCGTAGAGTGATTTGTCTGCATCCAGTCTTGCAGGAATCGAACCCTTTATCGGGTTGAAGGCATCTTGACCTTCGACTGAGGCAACTATTTCGAGCCATTTAAGAGCGTTTTCTCTGTTTGGTGCGCCCTTTGGCAAGCCAAATGTATCCGTTACCACCATAAAGGAGCCTTCGGTTCCTGGAACTGCCATCCAGCTGAACTCCACGCCCGGAGTCCATCCTAGAGTCTTCAAATATCCTTCGGCCCAGTCTCCCATGACGTTGAAGGCAGCCTTTCCATCGAAGACCATCCTTGTTGCATCCTGCCAGGTGAGAGCAGCATGGTCTTCGTTTACATACTTAATCAGTTCTTCGAAAATTACTATGGCCCTTTCAATTCCTGGATCTTCGAAACTTGTTGTTCCATCCCATAAGCCATTGTACTTATCTGGTCCCAGAGCCGAAAGCAACACGGTCTCAAAAAGATGACCGGCCTCCCACTTGTCTTTATCGCCTAAAGAAAGTGGTATGAAGCCTGCCTCCTTGATTTTTGCACAAACTTCGAGAAAACCCGGTCCGTCGCTTGGAACCTCATCGATTCCGACCTTCTCAAGAATCTCGTTGTTAATAAAGACAACATTTCCCCTGTGCACATTCACGGGAATTGAGTAAACTTCACCTTCGTAACTGCAGATAGTCATAATATCCTTCGGGAATTTATCAAGTATTCCCCAGCTCTCTAAGATGTCAGTCAGTGGCTCCATCATTCCCGTAATTACGTAGGTGTCGATTAGTTCCATTCCTCCGTGGACCTGGAATGAGTCAGGAGGATTGCCGCCAAGCATTCGTGTCTTCAAAACTGCTTTTGCGTTTGTGCCTGCGCCTCCTGCGACCGTTGCGTTGATTATCTCCACGTCGGGGTACTTTGCTTTGAAGACCTCATAAATGGCAGCGAGTCCTTCTTCTTCGCCTCCACCCGTCCACCAGCTAAAGATCTCCACACTTCCTGAAGCAAAGAGCAGACTCACGGACAAAAGAAGAACTGCCAGCAAACTTTTTCTCATTTAAACACCCCCTGTTATTCGGCATACAGCCGTACGGTTATCTTCTTCGCCCTTCAGACCAAACTAGCCTCTACTTGAGATTATACTACCGTTAACAATATAATAAGCAACTTGAAAAAAGGGGAGTAAAGATTACAGATTGAACTGTTCCTCCTAAATAATTGCTCGAACATCTGACTGAGTTCAACACAACGAAGATTGATCACATTTTGGAACCTGGAACAGAATTTTTGAATCGGAGGTTTTCTCAGCCAACACTTATAATGGTATTATTTAGTGAATAGAGACGAGGAGGGATTACTTTGTCATCAGTGAATATTTCCATTATCGGTGCAGGAAGTGCTGTGTTTTCTCTCAGATTGGTGAGCGATCTTTGTAAAACGGAGGGTCTTTATGGCAGTAAGGTCACATTGATGGATATAAACCAAGATAGACTTGATGCCGTTTACATTCTTGCATCGAGGTTTGCAGAAGAGATGAATGCCAATCTCGAGTTTTCAAAGACTACTGTGCTGGAAGAAGCAATCAAAGGGAGAGACTTCGTTGTAAACAGCGCTTTGATTGGAGGACATGATTTTCTGGATAGAGTTAGAGCGATCGGCGAAAAGCACGGTTATTTCAGAGGCATAGATTCACAGGAATTCAACATGGTATCCGATTACTATACTCTTACAAACTGGAATCAACTCTCGTTTTTCCTGAAAATCGCGAAGCTTATGGAAAGACATGCACCTGACGCCTGGTTGCTTCAGGCTGCAAATCCTGTCTTCGAAGGAACTACGCTAATCAGAAGATATTCTAGTATTAAGATGGTTGGCTTTTGTCACGGACATTATGATGTCCGTGAAGTAGCAGAAACCTTAGGCATACCAATAGAGGAAGTAGACTGGCAGGTTGCCGGTGTGAACCATGGAATCTGGCTTAACAGATTCAAAAGAAACGGTGAGGATCTCTACGCTTTGATTCAAAAGTATGCAGCTAACTATGATCCAAGGAGATTCAAACCTATCAACCCTTTCAATGTTCAGATGTCTCCGGCGACAATTGACATGTACAGATTCTATGGACTGGTTCCAATAGGAGATACGGTTCGTAACAGCGGCTGGAAACACCACTACAATCAAGAGACTCTCGTAAAATGGTATGGGGCTCCATGGGGCAGTCCTGATTCCGAACCTGGCTGGCAATGGTACAAAGAACAGCTTGGACAGGTGACAGGTGCTACTGTGGCACTTGCCAAGGCAATCGAGCAGTTCCCCGAGGCAAGTCTCGAAAAATTGATAGTCGAAGGTTCAAGAGGTCTTTCAGGAGACTTCGCCAGACAAGCGGCTCAGCTTTACAACAAGAATTCTCTCAGCGGTGAGCAACACATACCCTTTATAGACGCAATAATAAACGACAGTTCAGCGAGATTTGTCTTAAACACGCTAAACGAGGGAGCAATTCCCGGGATCGAAGATAACGTTGCCGTCGAAGTGCCCGCTTTGGTTGACAGAGAGGGAATCCATACAGAAGCCATAGATCCCCCTCTCCCCGAAAGAATCGTTAAATGGTATTTGAAGCCAAGGGTACTAAGAATGGAGTGGGCTCTCGAAGCGTTCATTGAAAGGGATTCCGATCTAATTGTTGAAATTCTTTTGAAGGATCCAAGGACAAAGTCATATGAGCAGGCGAAAGCAGTGGTAAGGGAAATCTTTGAGACGGAAGGGCTAAGTGAATAGGTTCAAAGAACCGATACTTCATGGGTAAATCGAAGTTAAATTAATCTCTTCTGTTTGTTCTCACAAGGTAAAGGCGTAGGAATGTACCGAGGCTTCCAGATTCGATGGTTGCTAAGCTGACGGGGTGGTCGAATTGAATGAGGTCTTCCGTTGTCCCTGGGCTGAAGTTGACAAATTGTATATTGAGTACCACGATACTGAATGGGGTGTTCCCCTGCACGATGACAACATATGGTTCGAGTTTCTGATTCTAGAAGGAGCACAGGCCGGCCTCAGTTGGCATACTGTCCTGAAGAAGAGAGAAGAATATAGAAAAGCCTTCTCTGGGTTTGATCCTCGAGTCGTTTCAAAATATGGAGAGAATGAAATAACTAAGCTAGTCGAAAATCCGGGAATAATCAGAAATAGAAAGAAGATTCATTCGGCAATTAACAACGCAAAGAGATTTATCCAGATTCAAGAGGAGTACGGAACGTTTGACAGCTATGTGTGGAGCTTCGTCAACAATAAGCCGATCATAAACACATGGAAGAGCCTTTCCGAGATTCCCTCTGTTACTGAGAAGTCTGTTGAAATCTCGCGATCCCTTAGAGAGAAGGGATTCACTTTTGTTGGGCCAAAGATAGTATATGCACTGATGGAGGCAACAGGTATAGTGAACGATCATCTGGTGGGTTGCTTCAGATATTCTGAAGTTCTCCGATGCAATTGAGTGTTCCAGGATACACTGAAGAATTGATGATATAATAACTCTTAACTTGTAGGAGATTAATGGGGGGTTTTTATGAGCTGGCTTAATACAGAAGAGATTTTCGCCCTCATAGATTTGATTGATTCCAGTAACGATTCATATGAAGAGAGATTCAAGAGAGTTTTAGCCACTCCTCTCGCCAGTATGTTTAAACAATTCCATATACGCGATTCAGAGGCAAGGGAATGCCTAGTGGCGGCCTTTTCGCGTAGAGAAGATCTTTCCGGTCTTTCAAAGGACTGCACGGAGCTCATGGCGTACATGGATAAAATCAGGGAAAGAAAGCTTGAACTGAGAGCTTTCTTCGATTTGATTATTGAGAATGAAGCAGGAATTAGATCTAAGGCAATATCCAAAGCACAAGAGTATCTTCCTAAGGGAGTAACTTTTGATGGCCTGAAGGTCTTTTTCATTCCTATGCCTTATAATGCAAATGCCGATCATAGAGGTGTGTATTTCGATCCGCTTTTTGCTCTTGATATGGGTCTTGAAGCTATTGAAGAAGTAATGGCTCATGAGGCACATCATGTAGCAAGGAATTCGATAACAAAAGAAAGACTTGAGTTCGGTGATTCTCCACTTGATCAGTTGGTCTACAGATTTGTGGGCATAGAATGTGAAGGAATCGCAAATATGGTTAGCGATGCGTCGAGAATACCATCAATGAAGAGAATTGCGCTGCAGCGAACGAAAATGATGGGAGAGTTCGAAAAGCATCTCGAACTGCTTCAAGAAGTGTTCCTGAATCTCTCCTTTAAGAACATCTCCGACGACGAAGCAAGGTCGATTATGGAAAGAAGCTGGTTTAGTGTCGGGAGCCTTGCCCCCGTGGGAATGAGAATGGCTTTGGAGATCGAAAATGAGTTAGGGAAGGACAGACTCATCGAAACTGTCGGAGACACCGTTGGATTCCTTAAATCCTATCAGGAGGTAGCTCTGAAAAAGTCCTACTACCTCCTGGAAGATGAAACGTTTATTAAGCTGGGTCAACTTCTCAAAGCGTAGCCTATCAAATCTTTGCTGCGAAACCTGAGCCGAATTCTCTGCAGTCATCAAGGCTGTCTTCGTCTGGTGACCAAAGCTTTTTTAATCCTGGCTGAACGATTTCGAAGCCGGCATCTTCTACCATTTTTGTCAGAACATCCACAGACTCTCCACTCCATCCATAAGTACCAAATACGGCTGCCTTTTTACTCTTGAAGGACAGACCTTTTACTTCATGAAGCATACCGGAAAGCGGTGCCAAGATTCCTTTGTTCACTGTAGGAGAACCAAAGAGAGCTGCCTTGGCCTTAAACAACTCCGTCACAATATCGTTCTTGTCTATTTTTCCCGCATTGAAGAGTTTGACTGCGGTACTACCACTAGCGCTGGCAATGCCTTCTGCGATGGCTTCGGCCATTTTTCTAGTCCCCTCCCACATCGTGTCATACACAATTGTCACCTGATCTTCCTGGTAGTTGTCTGCCCACTCAAGATACTTCTTGACAATCTGTGCGGGATCCTCCCGCCAGATGACTCCATGACTGGGGCAAATCATATTCAATGGAAGATTGAATGACAAGACCTCCTTGATCTTCTTTATGACCAGTCTGCTAAATGGAGTGAGGATATTTGCGTAGTACTTCACTGCTTCTTGAAATAGTTCCGCCTGATCTACGAGGTCGTTGTAGAGAAGTTCAGTTGCATAATGCTGACCAAACGCATCGTTGCTGAAGAGAATTGCGTCACCATCGAGATATGAAAACATCGAGTCGGGCCAGTGCAGCATAGGTGCTTCAATAAAGGTGAGCGCCTTACTGCCGAGATTTAGAGTGTCGCCGGTTCTTACTGTGACGAAATTCCAGTCCTTGTGGAACTGCCCTTTGAGGGACTTGACTGCGTTTGCAGTACAATAGATCGGCGTGCCGGGAATCTCTTTCATCAACGCAACCAGTCCACCGCTGTGATCAATCTCCCCGTGGTTGGCGATTACGTAGTCGATCTCGGATAGATCAATTTCTTTTTTCAGGTTCTCCACGAATTCCTCTGCAAAAGGTGCCCAGACAGTATCGATCAAAGCTGTCTTTTCATCTCTAATCAAATATGCGTTGTAGCTGGATCCTCTGTGGGTTGAATAGTCTTCTCCATGAAATTTCTTCAGTTCCCAGTCAACCTTTCCTACCCATGTTACGCTATCGGTTATTTTCCTGCCCATTTCGATACCTCCTTAAATACATCAATACTCTACCAAGATTACCGGCTTTAAGCGGTAACATTTGTTACACAATTCTTCGGCTCTGACCAAAAATCATCTGCCGTGCAGTGTTCCTAATTAAAACGGAGACGTCTATCAGCTTGGGAAGGCTGGTTGTTGAGGCGTTTGCGTTTGATCATGACATTTCGCCTTTTCTTCAAGAGATCTGAATTTTGTGTGCTCAATGGTTGGGATCTAAAAGTATCCTCAGATGCGTGATATGCTAATATATAGTTTGGCGCATTGTCTTTTGCCCTTTTTCGTTCTGGTTGTTGAGGGTTCAGCAAAGATTAGTCGCGAATGATTGGAGTATCTCATGAGTAATGACATCACTTATTTATTTGATCTTGATGGAACGCTTAGCTCTGTTTCCGATGAAGATTTTGCACGGCGGTATTTTCAGCTCATCTCGCTCTTTGCCAATGGAAAAGTAGACTTTGAAAAACTGATGGTCTCTTTGAAAAGCGCACTCGAAGTGCTATTTGATAGAAGAGACGGCATAAAGAGCAATTACGAACTCTTTATGGAAAGCTTTGTCCATTTTGTGGGAGATCACACGGTAAAATGGTACGAGGATTTCTTCGATGAGTTTTACGAGAACGAGTATGAAGAACTTGAGAAAATTGTGAGCCCTAGAGAGAATGTGGTGGAGGCCCTGAAAAAGCTTTACGGCTCGGGTAGAAAGATAATTATTGCAACGAACCCAATCTTTCCACACAAGGCAATAAGAAAAAGACTTCAATGGGTGGGAGTGGATGAAAAGCTAACCAACTACGTGACCACTATGGAGAACTCTCATTATGTAAAGCCTAGTACAGAATATTACCTGGAAATTCTGGAGAATAACTCACTCGATGCAAAGTACTGCGTAATGATCGGGAACGATTACAAAATGGATGGTGCTTGCACGTCTGCGGGGATTGAATATGTCGATGTGAGTTCGATTCAATCTATCTGGAGAACAACTTAGACTGCACTCCCGCCATAAGTTCAGCCGTAAATCTCGAGATCAAACGCAGAACATCTTCTCTGTCCTGGGCATTTTCAACGAAATCATATTTATCACCATCGATTATCAACTTCCGACAAAACGTGACTCTGCCGATCCATTCTTCGTATAGTCCGTTGAGTCTTTCGATATAATCCTCGCTTACGCCACTTTCAAAACCCCGGCCCCTCTTTTTTATCCTTTTCAACAAGACGTTCTTAGTGCATTTTATGTAGACAATGCCATCGGGCGCTGTTAAGTGTTCTGAGAGCGTTTCATAAGTGTCCAGATAAAGTCTCCAGTCGCGTTCATCTATGTAGCCCATCAGTTTGAGATTGCGGGCAAATATCTCCACGTCCTCGTAAATAGTCCTGTCCTGAAGTATGACAGCACCTTCAGTTACGACTCTCTTCAGAAAGTCAAAACGCTTTATTAGAAAGAACAACTGCGAGTGAAAGGCCCACCGCTCCATATTTGAATAGAAATCCTCCAAAAATGGATTTTCATCCACGGCCTCGTAGACACCTCTAAAGCCCAGTGTTTCCTCAAGCAATGAAGTCAGAGATGATTTTCCTGCTCCAATGTTTCCGCATATTCCCAAAATCATAAGTTCGCCTCGATTCTGCTGAAAACCATGTTGAGATCATCAACGTTTCGCACAAAGTCTATGCTTGAAGTATCTATCCTCAGGACTCTGCTCTCGGAAAACGCTGCCATGTATTTCTCATATGTGTCGCTTAGCATAGCAATATACGTTCTATCCATTCTCCTCTCAAACGGTCTATCTCTGAGAGCTATTCTTTTCATCAGGGTGTCGATATCCGCGTAAAGATAGATTATCAGATCTGGATAAAGCACCTGATCTTTGAGAACGGAAAAGATCTTCTCGTATAGTTTCAACTGTTCTCCTTTCAAAGTTAGAGACGCAAAAAGATGATCTTTCATGAATGCATAGTCTGAGATAACCCCCTGTCCCTGCGAAGCGGCTTTTTTAACATTCGATTGCTGATCGAACCGGCTTATCAAAAAGAAAAGCTGAGTTTGAAAAGCCCACCTTTCGATGTCTTCATAGAAGTGAGCAAGAAATGGGTTTTCTTCAACAACTTCGAGCACTACCGGCATTGTATACTTTTGAGACAACAATTTCACCAGAGTCGTCTTACCTACTCCAATTACACCCTCTACGGAAATATACTTCCCGCTTGCTTTAGAAAACATCATAAGAGTTTCTTCCCCCGTTTCTCAAAACATGACCAATACTCTCGACCACCTGATTAACATGTCCGCGATGCCTTTTCAAAAGGAAGACCATTGGAAAAACAGTTGACATTCCATGACTCAGTTATTCCTAAGATGACCTAAGCCCATCGAAAAAGGGCTTAAGATAATCGATGACGGGTTCAAGATAGTAATGTACAGTTTCATGGTAACCCGGAACAGAGAGTACTATCGAATCACCGATTGTTCCGGCTCCAACTCTGTAAAGACACAACGAGGGATCGGCGACTATTGCGTTTCTAAGCATCGCAGTTTCAATTCCCGTTGCTCTTTTGTCCACGAGAGATAAAACGACCTCCGGACCTATGTCCTCTTTGTATAGCCCCGTTCCTCCAAGAACAAGAACGATGTCGTTTGAGCATGAATCTGAGTATATAGCCTCTTTCAGGTCGCTCATTACAGGGTCAACGTCTGTGGATCCAGTATACGTGATGCCATGACTCTCGAGGATCTTCTTAGAAATCTCTATGGATTGCGCTATCTCATCAAAAAAACCAGATTCAAGAACCCTTATTATTTTGCAGCTGTACACTGAACACCTCCGAACTACTTGAAGAAGACATAAGTAGAAATTGGTTCGAGCTTGACCTTACCTGAGAGTCTTTCGAGGGGCTTCTCAGAGATTCTATCTCTATCCACGACGAGGTTCCAGCTTTCATCAGGTAGAGTTATCTCGGCTGGTTCAAGGTTCCCATTGAATATCACAAGTATTTCTTCCCATGAGTCACCAGCTGACTTGCCGTCTATCACGTAAGCAACGATATTTCTGGGAGCATCAAGAAATTTTAGATTCTTTCTTATCTCTTCGGCCGTACTCATCCTGAATGATGGATGGTTCTTTCTAAGTTCTATCAGTCCCTTATAATAGGTGAAGAGGTCAATGAATTCTGCCTTCCTTGAATAGTCCATCTTGTTCAAATCTACACCGGCATTGTAGCTGTTATCATTGCCGAACTTCGTTCGAGCAAAGTCAACTCCACCATGAAGAAATGGAATTCCCTGAGAAAGAATCACTATGGCATTTGATAGCTTCTGAGCGCTTGTCAACAACTCTCTTGAAGCATCTGGCATTGCTGCGCTATTCTTGTCCCACAGAGTCTGATTATCGTGAGCAGAAACATAGTTTATAGTCTCAGAAGGGTCATCCGCAAAGTCCTTAATGTCACTGCTGTATTCGATACTTCCCACAATACCACGCATAATCCTTCTTTCTTTGGCCCTGCTCCCAAGAGAAAAGCCCTTCACTTTCTCATCGAAAACGCTTCCTCTTATTGCATCTCTGAGATTGTCGTTAAAAACAGCTACACCGGTTCCGCGTTGATCGCCTTTCCCAAATGTAACGGTTGCCCCCCAACCTCCCCACGGCTCGCCATAAAGCAGAATCGTCTTGTCTATTGCATGAAGTTCTCGGTCGATGGCCAGAACGGTTTCTTTGTCTATAAGACCCATCAAATCGAATCTGAAGCCATCAATTCCGTATTCGTTGACCCACATCTTAAGAGAATCAAGAATATGCTTTCTCATCATTGGCCTTTCTGAAGCTATCTCATTACCGACTCCAGTTCCGTTCAAATATGCACCTGTGGCGTCTGTTCTATAGTAATAATATGGGACTGTCTGATCGAAGGGAGAAGAAGAACCTGTTGTAGCCGTATGATTGTACACAGTGTCGAGAATTACCCTTATTCCTATTTCATGAAATGCCATGACCATTGCCTTAGATTCGAGAATTCTACTGAGAGGACTGTAAGGGTCAGTGCTGTAATGTCCTTCCGGAACCATGTACAGATAAGGGTCATAGCCCCAGCCGTATTCGCCTTCCTCACCTTCATTTAGGTAGTGAATATCGTTGAAAGGCATTATGTGAACGTGTGTTACACCGAGCTCAACAATGTGGTCAATTCCGACCGTAACTCCATCAGGTCCCGTTCTTCCGGTCTCGGTTAGACCTAAGTACTTACCCTTATTCTCAACATTGGTATTTGGGTCGGAAGTCATGTCTCCAATGTGGATTTCGTATATTATTGCGTCCTCCGGTTTGTTAAATATCGGCACTTTTTGTTGGGCCCAGCCTTCAATAATGGTTTTAGCGGGATCAACGACAACTGATCTCTCACTGTTTTTTGTAACCGCACGGGAATAGATGTCAACTGTTTCTCTTTCCTTGCCATAAGAGACGAATCTGTATTTGTAAGCCCGCAGATGAAGATTGCCTTGAACGATTGCTTCCCAAACACCTGCTTCTATTCTTTTCATGGGGACTTCAATAAAGCTGTCAGAGTAGAGATCGTCAAAGAGAATTAGCGTTGCTGAAGAGGATACGGGAGACCAGACTCTGAAGACTGTCTCCTTCTCCGAGTAAATCGAACCAAGTTCGCCCTGGTAGAAGAATTCAGAATTATCTAGCGCTTTTCTGACAATTATGTTGCCTGGAAGAAAACCTTCGATCTCCAGAGATAGCCTTTTGCTAACTGACTTGGGCGCAAGTGGTTCGGTCAGTGTTATCTTAACGTAGTTAGTTACCGATACATCAGTGGGATCTGCCTTTTCGAAGCTCTGAACCTTAACCGGCGAACCGTCTAGAAGGACTTCAGGTAAGACTGTCTTAGTATCAACCGGTGCTGAAAGTGAAGCGTAGATCTCACTCAAAGAATCAAGAAAGGCCATCTTAACTCTGGGAGTTAGATCAATTCTGTCCGGGCTCGTCAAAAAATCCTCTTCCCCTTCGATCACCCATATTTCAGCGACTCCAGAATCGGGAATATCTACGAACCTATCTGCTGTAATATCCTTCTTTTCCCATTCTCTTAGCCTTACTATGAATCCCAGTCTAGAATGTTTTTCAGAGAACTTTACAGTTGTAACTACTCCGAATTCGTCTCTCCTATCAAAAGAGTAAGACTTACCATCCATACTTTTCGGTTTGTCAGGCCAGACCCATAGGTTCCAGCCATCGTAGTTGTCATCGTACCTGTGATAATGGATTATAATTACGGTCGCTGCGTCATAATCTTCTGCACTTTTTCCCATACTTTCTCCCGTAAAAGCAAAAATCGTTGTTCCGAAGATTAGCAAAAGGAAGAACAACACTCTTTTCATTATAAAGCCTCCCTCAATCAAGTGGGGTTACAGTGAAGCCACTAATTCTCCTGTCATATTCATATTCGAATAACCTCTCACTTCCATTTTCATCCTTAATCTTCAGATAACCGCCTCTGGGATCCAAATAACTTTCCCAAAAAAATCATATTCAAACGAAGTGGTTCTTGATCTATCCAGTGTGATAAGTATTCTAAGCTCTTCAGCAGTTTCAATAGGTTCTTGAGAATCCAACGAAAAAACATCTTCGTCGGTAGTTCGATCAGCTCGAGATAAGATTGAAACCTCTGAACCTTCAAGATATCCGCCCTTATCGGCAGCAAGAGTCAGAAGAGCGTGCTCACCGTTATCGAAAATATCAATCTTAGAAATCGTTAGTCTTGCTGCACCTCTTGAATCTTCCTCTACAACTTCCTGTACCTCTTCTGTTTCAGGTATTCCTTCTACTGCCGATTCAAGAACTTCCGACTCTTCAGCCCAGATTCCAAGACTTCTTTCGCGGGCATATTCTTCGGCCGGAACAAGTTCGATTTCTCCTCCGTCAACTGCTTTAGATAGACCGCTAGATACGATTATAGATTGAATAAGATAAACCTCACCATCCAGAAGGATCCAGACGTAAGCTGAAGCTTCCTCAGATGTGGTCACTTCATGAACAATCGCTTCAAGTCCTATGGTGTTTCTTATTAGATTCAAGCACTTCTTGCTGTTAGAGTCTGTAGACTCATATTGAGGAATCTCTGCTCCTGACAGCGAATATCTTTTGAGATGGCCATTGGCAATGATCAAGAGATCATAATTGTTTTCTGTCCCCACGATTATTCCGGTAAACCCTGAAACCGATGCTTCGGGCGTGACATAATAAAATTCTTCCATAATCTGGGAGTTAGCAAATGTGATTTCAGAGTGCGGGAGAGCTATGAAGACTATTACCATTGAGAGATACAGAGACCTCAAAGGCTTGTTTTCTTCCAAGTAGCACACCTCCAGGCGGAACTCAAAAAAAGTATAACATTATCACCCGACTTTCAATACTCTATGGTTTGAGCAAATGCTGTATGCCGTTCAAATCGTTTGGTTTTGCTGGAGGAACTCAACCTTTAGAAAGCGTTCTAAGCCTGACTATAAAGGTGAAGATAACAACGGGAACCGTCCAACCCAAATAATTGAAAACCATATCTAGAATATCGAACTGCCTGTTGGGAGATAGAACCTGAAGAAATTCGAGAATGACAGGTCCTACAATGAGAAATGAAAAGAAGGTTTTCCTAAACGCCTTGCTGAATTCTTCTCTTGAAAGAATAACAAAAAGGAACCCTCCTGCAAAGAAACCCACAAAATGAAGAAACTTGTCGCTTCCCACTTCGATTGCCGGAACTACCGGTTTCAGGTAGAAGTAGACGGTGAAAACCATGTAAATTGCTGCAGCAAGAGCCATTATCAATCTTCTCATCAATAAGAATTATGCTAGCCATGCGCACTAATGTCAATGACGCGCACCGCAAATCCCTTTGAGTCTTGAGTTGAAAAGCTTCTATTTCTTTACTATAATGAAGTGTATTGTAAATCGAGAGGAGGACACAATTCATGTCCAAGGTTTGTGAAATATGCGGTAAGTCACCTACTACAGGGAATATGGTCTCGCACTCAAATAAAAAGGCCAAGCGCTGGTGGAAGCCCAATGTTCATAAAGTCCGCGCAGTCGTTGATGGCGAGGTAAAGAGAATCAGAGTTTGTGCGAAGTGTCTCAAAGCTGGAAAAGTTACAAGAGCCATCTAGCCATAACGCGCTATTCGCGCTTTCTTACTGAGAAGGTATGAAATGAATAGCAGAAAAACCTTCGCTTTGATCGATCTATCTGCATATAGACAAAATCTTGTTTATCTGTCCGGAAAGGCGTCTCCGGCGAAACTGATGGTTGTTGTCAAAGCAGATGCGTACGGTCATGGTGCCGTGGAGCTTTCGAAAGTTGCTCAGGAATCGGGAGTCGATCGTTTAGCAGTTGCTTTTCTCGAAGAGGGAATTAAGATCCGCCAAAGCGGAATCTCTTTGCCGATTCTTGTGCTTAACTATGTGGAGAAAAAGGAGATCCCCACTGCAAAGGAGTTTTCTTTAACGCTATCTCTTTCTTCATTTGCTCAACTTGAAAACATTATTGGCTTAAATAAGCAGTTACCTGATTTCCAGTTGGTTGTAGATACTGGAATGAGGCGTCTGGGATTGGAATGGGAAGAGTCGATTGAGTTGTATAATTCGGCTGTCAGAAAGGGAATCAATATAACAGGTGCTTATACGCACTTCGCTACAGCAGATGAGAAAGGCAGTGGCTTCGTTCTTGAGCAGAGAGAAGCTTTTGGAAGATTTCTTCATGGCTTGGGACAAAGACGAAACAGACATTTCGAAACTCATATATCTAATAGTGCAGGCACCATCTATTTCGACAATTCTGATTTCAGTTATGTTAGAGCGGGAATTGCCACATATGGCCTACAACCTTCGAAGGAAACTGATGAAAACCTGAAACCGGTTTTGTCGTGGGTTAGCTGTGTATCCTTTGTAAAGAGGATACGTACCGGCTATTCGGTTAGTTATGGCAGGACTTTTGTTGCCGATCGTGACATGCTTGTAGCTACAATTCCCGTAGGCTATGCCGATGGATACAATAGACTGCTCTCTAATAGAGGATATGTTATCATTTCGGGCAAGAGATGCAAAGTGCTGGGCAGGGTTTGTATGGATCAATTCGTTGTCGACATATCTCACATTGAGAAGCCTGTCTCGATTGGTGATGAAGTTGTGATAGTTGGTACTCAAGAAGGAGAGTCGATAAGCGCCGAGGAGATAGCTGATCTGTGCGGTACCATTAACTATGAAGTAGTTTGTTCTATCTCTTCCAGAGTTCCACGGGTCTATAAGAAAGGAGTAAACTGATGAAACTCCGCGACATCATTGGAAATGAGATATTGAGTCAAATAAATGCCGATCAGGATAAGACAAACAGGGATGGTTTTCCTTTTGTTTCCGATCTACGCCCGGGAAGTACTGTGCTATCTGTTTTCAAGGTCCATTCTAAGAGAATTCAAGAGGCCCGAGACGGAAAGAAGTTTCTTCTATTAACACTTTCCGATAAGACAGGAGCTATACGAGCAATCGATTGGTTTAATGCAGAACGCAATGATTCCACTCTGGAACAGGGTATGGTAGTAAGAATCTCCGGTCGAGTAGCTGTCTATGAAGATAGAATCCAGCTTAATCTTGATTCGGAAGGGATTCAGATCCTTCAGGTTGGACAGTACGATTATGAGAGATTTATGGCTGTCACAACGAAAGATATTCCTCGGATGTACGATGATCTTCTTAGTCTCGTTGGAAGAATGAGGGATGACTATATTAGAGCTCTGCTCAAAGATATTTTCGAGAACGACAAGAAGTTCATCGAGAAGTTCATTGTTTCTCCGGCCGCTTCTAAGGTTCACCACGCTTATAAGGGTGGCCTTCTGGAGCACACAATGTCTGTCGCCGAGCTATGCGAATTCTTCGCGACGAAGTACGGAGACTCCGTTGATGGAGATCTTCTAGTTGCGGGGGCCTTGTTACATGATATCGGTAAAGTGTATGAGTACACGATTACTCCGAATGGAATTGAGAGAACAAATGACGGCGAATTAGTGGGACACATCGCTATGGGCATAGAGATGGTCAGCAAGGCTATATCTAAAATTCAGGGCTTCCCCCGCTATCTTCAGACTGAGATAAAACATCTCCTCTTGTCTCATCACGGGGAAATGGAATGGGGCTCACCCGTAATTCCAAAGACGACGGAAGCAATTGTTCTTCATATGGCCGACGATTTGGATTCGAAGGTTGCTCAGTTCAGAGAGATTGAAGAAAGGGAATTCAATGGCTCAACTGCTTCCTGGAGCAATTACGATCGTTTTCTTAACAGAAGAGTGTTCATGAAAAACAGAAGATCCGGCGACTCAAATAGTTAGGAGTGATACTTTGCCAGACAAGCTTGTAATCGTTGAATCGCCGGCAAAGGCGAAAACGATCAGTAGATATTTAGGGAAGAACTATGAAGTCACCGCTTCCAAAGGGCATGTTAGAGATCTCCCAGAATCTAACATCGGACTTCATCCTGAAACTTTGGAACCGACTTATGAGATTCTTAAGGGGAAGGAAAAGGTCGTACAAGAGCTTTCCAAGAAGTCAAAGGGAAAACAGGTGCTTCTCGCTTCAGACCTGGATCGTGAGGGAGAAGCCATTGCATGGCACATTTCCGAACTTTTGGGTCTTCCACAAAATGAAAAGAATAGAATAGTCTTCAATGAGATAACGGAATCGGCAATAAAGGAAGCAATACTTCATCCAAGAGAGATAGACATGTCTAAAGTCGAGGCTCAAGTAGCTAGAAGGGTTCTCGATAGAATTGTGGGCTACAAAATCAGTCCAATTTTGTGGAGAACTATGAAGAGAGGGCTCAGTGCCGGAAGGGTCCAGTCCGTAGCTCTAAAGTTCATGGTAGAACTTGAGAAGAAGATAGTAGTATTTGAACCGCACCGTTTCTTCAAGATCTTTGCGAAGGTTGGCGAGGATCGATTCTCTCTTTCTCGAATCGAAGGGAAAAAGTTCACAAACAAGTCTGTAATCACTGAAGAGAAGAGAGATGAAATAATAAGCGAGCTTTCCAATACAATTTTTCACGTCAAAAACGTAAAGGAACGCACCTCCAAGAGAAACGCGCCGATGCCATTCATTACTTCAACACTTCAGCAAAGTGCAATAAGTGAGTTGGGCTGGAGTGCGAGTAAAACGATGAAGATCGCTCAGCAGCTCTACGAAGGAATTGAAACCGATCAAGGTCAGATTGCTTTCATTACATACATGAGAACCGATTCGACGAGAATATCCAACCAGGCAAGAGACAAGGCCGTCGAAATAATCGAAAGTAAATTTGGAAAGGAGTACGTTGGTCCCATCAGACCGGGCAAAAAGGGTAAGAAGATTCAAGATGCTCACGAAGCTATAAGACCAACTTATCCTGAGAACGATCCAGAGAAGGCGAGGCAACTTTTATCAGGAGACAATCTAAGGCTATATGCTCTTATCTGGAATAGATTCATAGCTTCTCAAATGGCTAGTGCGGAATACTCTGTGACCGAAGTTGAATTAGAGGATGAAAACGACAAGTACATTCTTAGCTTGACCGGGGAGAGAAGACTCTTTGACGGTTATGAGAAAATTGTCTCGAGATCATCTAAGAGTGAGATAGATCGGGACTATAAGATAGGCGAAAAGATAAAGCCTTCCATGATCGAATGGGAGGAAGATACAACTAAACCACCCTCGAGGTTCAGCGAAGCCTCTCTTGTAAAAGAGCTTGAAAAGAAAGGAATCGGCCGCCCCTCAACTTATGCAACTATAATCACCACTCTTCTCGACAGGAAGTATGTACTTCGACAATCGAGAGAACTTAGACCAACACTTCTTGGTGCGATCGTTAACGAGTTTCTGAATGAATATTTTCCCGATGTTGTTGATATGAATTTCACGGCAAATATGGAAGAAGAGCTTGACGATGTTGAAAACGGTGCAAAGAAGTGGCGAGACGTAGTGATGGGCTTTTATAGCGGGTTCAAAACTGATCTTGATGAGATAGATAAGAGAATCAAAAAGGGAGAGTTGAGAATTGAGTTCCCGACAGATAAGGAGTGTTCATGCGGTGGGTACTTCAAAGTCGTCTTTGGAAGATATGGCGGGTACTTGAAATGTGAATCTTGCGGCAAGAATGAATCAGTCGATATGACATCCTTCACTTGTGTAATCGATGGGAAGGTAATGCTGAAAGATGTTGCTGCGAATCAAAAAATAGAGATAGAGATAGAAGAAAAGTGTCCCGAATGTGGTTCTCCACTCGTCATAAGGAAGGGAAGATACGGAGAGTTCATTGCCTGTTCGGCCTATCCGAAATGCAAGTACACTAGGAATGTTAGGATCGACGCTCCCTGCCCTAAGTGCGGAGGGGTGGTTGAAAAACTCCGAAGCAAGAAAGGAAAGAATTACTTCAAATGCTCAAGTTGTGGAGAACTCTTCTGGAATGAACCGACAAATGAAAAGTGCGAAATCTGCGGCTCTTATCTCTTTCTCAAGGTTAAGCGAGGAGGAAAGAAGGTTCTGTACTGTGAGAAATGCAAGAAGGAATTTGAAATTGGAGGAGATTAATGTCTAGAAGGATTGCCGTTGTTTATGGAGGGTTTTCCAGCGAGAGAGACGTCTCTGTTAAGAGTGGAAGTAACATTTCGAAATCTCTCGAGAGGCTCGGCGCCGAAGTGATCGGTTTTGATCTCAAAAGGGATAGAATCGCGAGTCTACTCAGTCTAAAGGCCGATCTCTTCTTTCTAGCCCTCCACGGCAAATTTGGCGAAGATGGGACAGTGCAGGGGTTGATGGAACTTGCGGGATTACCCTACACTTCTTCTGATTCCAGGACAAGCGCGGTTTGCTTCGACAAAGAGATTACATACAGGCTTGTGAAAGCGGAAGTCGATCTGCCTCTATGGAAGAAAGTGATTAGCGAGAAGGATCTCGAGGGCTGGAAGATATTTCCGTGTGTAATAAAGCCCACTAGAGAAGGATCGAGCATTGGAGTGTTTATTTGTGACGATGCTTCAACTCTCATCAATAGAACCAGGTTACTGCTAGACGTGTACGACTCCCTTTTGCTTGAAGAGTATATCGATGGAAGAGAGATAACCGTTTCGATCATTGATTCAAGGGAAGGCATTAAAGTTCTACCGGTGCTTGAAATAAAACCAAAAAGACGTTTTTATGATTACGAAGCCAAATATACTCCTGGCTTAACTGAATTTGTCGTTCCCGCCCCGATAGAAAGAAGTACACTTGAATCGATAATCGAAAAGTCGGTCGCGGTTTACAAGCTTCTTGGCTGCAGGGATTTTGCGAGGGTGGATGGGATACTAAAGGGAGGAGTGTTTTACTTTCTTGAGGTAAATACCATTCCGGGTATGACTGACCTGAGCGACCTACCGATGTCGGCGAGAGCGGCCGGGATGACCTTTGATGATGTCGTTCTAGATATAATTGAGGCGGCCGATAAAAGAAACAGGAGGGAATCATGAAGACTTTTCATGGTACTACAATACTCGTTCTCAGAAAGAAGGGAAAGACGGTTATAGTCGGAGATGGTCAGATAACTATTGGAGACACCGTAATGAAAGGTACGGCGAGAAAGGTTAGGAAACTTGGCGATGGTTCAGTTCTTGCAGGCTTTGCGGGCTCTGTAGCTGATGCGATGACTCTTTTTGAGAAGTTTGAAGAAAAACTGCATGAATCCAACTCTAATTTGAAGAGGGCTGCCGTGAATTTGGCCAAGGATTGGAGGACAAACAAGATCCTTAAGAATCTTCAGGCACTTCTCCTGGTAGCGGACAGAGAGAGTATCCTACTGATATCTGGGAACGGTGAAGTTATAGAACCCGATGAAGAGGTTCTGGCTATCGGTTCTGGAGGTTCCTATGCATTGGCCGCTGCGAGGGCTCTTTTGAGAAATAGCCAACTGGAAGCCGAGGAAATTGCGGTTAAGTCTATGGAGATAGCTAGCGAAATTTGCATATACACAAACACAAATTTCACCATGGAAACACTCGGAGGAGAGAAACAATGAATAGAGAAGAACTTGACGAGTTGACTCCAAAGAGAATAGTGGAGGAGCTTGACAAATATATAGTAGGACAGGATAAAGCTAAGAGGGCAGTCGCTGTTGCGATGAGAAACAGGATCAGAAGACAAAAACTCCCTGAAGAGATAAGAAGAGACGTAATACCAAAGAACATTTTGATGATGGGGCCTACTGGAGTTGGAAAGACGGAGATCGCTAGAAGATTGGCCGAGCTCACGGGTTCACCCTTCACAAAGGTTGAGGCCACCAGGTTCACCGAAGTGGGGTATGTCGGGAAGAATGTCGAATCAATAATCCGAGAGCTGGTAGACGTAGGCGTCAACATGGTCAAGCAGGAAAAGATGGGCGAAGTAGAGGGGAAGGCATCCTATCAGGTTGAAGAGAGAATTCTGGAGGCTCTCGTCCCCGGACCTCAGACGAAAGCAGCGGGTCCCAGGAATATCATTGAGTTGTTTCAAGGCCAGCAACAACCGAAGCCGAGTCAAGAAGAGGCCGAAAGAATAAGGAATCGCAGGGAAGACTACAGAGATAGATTGAGAAGCGGCGATCTTGAGGATCTCGATATCGAGGTCGAAGTTGAAGATCACAGTCAGCAGATGATAATGATTCCGGGAATGGAAGATATGGGAATCGATATGTCAGGCGTTCTGGGCGGAATGGTACCGAAGAAGACCAAGAGAAGAAAAATGAGAATTGCTGATGCTCGTAAGACGCTTCTACCGATTGAGGCTGAAAAGCTTTTGGATATGGACAAAGTTGTAGCCGAAGCGATCGAAAGGGTGCAGAACCGCGGTATGGTCTTTATTGATGAGATTGATAAGATTACTTTCAGAAGTGGTTCCCATGGCCCCGATGTTTCAAGAGAGGGAGTTCAAAGAGATCTTCTACCGATCATCGAAGGGACCACCGTAACGACAAAGTACGGTCAGATAAGGACCGATTACATTCTCTTCGTTGCCGCGGGGGCCTTTCACACTGCCAAGCCTTCAGATTTGATTCCGGAGTTCCAGGGAAGGTTTCCGATCAGGGTCGAGCTTGATGCGCTTTCTCAAAAGGAGTTTCTGAGAATCCTTGTCGAGCCGAAGAATGCAATAACAAAGCAATACATGGCTTTGCTGGAGACTGAAGGAGTAAAAGTTACGTTCACTGAAGACGGTTTAAGAGAAATCGCGCGGGTTTCACACAGCCTGAACGAGAAAATCGAGAACATTGGAGCTAGAAGACTCTACACAGTTGTTGAGAAAGTACTCGAAGAAGTTTCATTCAATGCTCCTGAAGTTCCTCAAGAAATTGTAGTTGACGTCAACTATGTTAATGAGAGGATCGGCGAAATTGCCGCCGATGAAGACCTGAGTGCATTTATCTTGTAATGGAAAGAGCAGAGTACGCCGCAATAGCACTTTCTGGAGATTTTTCTCCATCAGAGATGGAAGAGATCGAAAATTCGGGAATTTCAGACACTCATCTTTTCAGATGTCGGACCGATCTAAACAAAGTTAAACTGAAGAGGTTTCAAAAGAGTTTTCCCGATGTGGCGAAGATTCTCTCCAGGTTTACGAAATTCATAACATTCAAGGATGTTCAATATCCCGAAGCTCTCAGGAATACCTTTGAACCGCCTTCAGTAATATTTTTTGAGGGTGACCCTGGACTTCTAAATTCAAGAAACATTCTCGCCATAGTGGGTTCGAGGAAAGCGGATGGATATGGAGCATCGATTGCCAAAGAATATGCGAAGTCGCTCTCTGAGAAAGGGATAACCATCGTAAGCGGTCTTGCGGTCGGTATTGATGCTCAGGCTCATATTGGGGCTCTTGAGGGTAGAGGCTCTACAATAGGAGTACTGGGGACGGGTATCGATGTAGCCTATCCAGCGAGCAACAGAACGCTCATAAAGTCGGTTAAGCAAAAGGGGTGTGTGATTTCTGAATTTCTCCCCGGAACGCCGCCCCTAAAGCAGAATTTCCCGAAGAGGAACAGAATAATTTCAGGCTTGGCCAGGGCAGTCTTTGTAGTGCAGGCTACTATGAGAAGCGGCTCGCTAATTACTGCAAGACTCGCGCTTGAAAACGGAAGAGATGTTTTTGCTGTGCCTGGAGACATCAACAGAAGAAACTCTGAAGGCACGAATTGGTTAATTAAGAATGGGGCAAAACTGATTTCCGAGTGCATAGACATTATCGATGAGTTTCCTGAAATCTCATTCGAGGAACCTCAGTCTGGGAACTTGCAGTCAAGAGTCCTTGATCTTCTAGGCAATGGTCCCCTCACTTTTGGAGAACTACTATTGATGACGGACTTTTCCAGCAAAGATCTGATCGTTGAACTCACAAATCTGCAGCTGGGAGGCTACATCTTCGAAGAAAACGGGCGATGGAATAGAACTTAGTGTATTTGAGCTGGTATAATCTTGATGAAATGTAGAAGTAGGAATTAGAATGGAGGGAGAAAAATGCCTTACGTAAACACGAAAGAAATACTCGAAAGAGCAAATAAAGAGTTCTATGCAGTACCGGCACTGAATATCAACAATCTTGAATTTCTGCAGGCAATCATCGATGCTGGAGTGGAAGAACACTCTCCGGTAATTATCGAAACTTCCGAAGGTGCGATTAAGTATGCAGGAAATGGTGACATTAAACTGGGAGCAAAGCTTTTCGTATCGATGGTCGAAAGCTATGCGAGGAATGTCGATATTCCCGTTTCATTGCATGTTGACCACGGAAAAAACTTCAAGATAATCATGGCGGCAATTCAGGCTGGCTATTCATCAGTAATGATTGATGCGTCCGAATTCCCGTTTGAAAAAAACGTTGCAGAGACGAAAAAAATTGTGGAGATAGCCCATAGTCTTGGCGTATCAGTCGAAGCCGAGTTGGGTAGACTCGTTGGAATAGAGGATAACGTTGCTGTCGAATCTCATGAAGCGGCACTGGTTGACCCGGATGAGGCAAAGCTGTTTGCAGAAGAGACGGGAGTAGATTTTCTGGCGCCTGCAATTGGAACTAGCCATGGGGCCTTCAAATTCAAGGGAGAAGCGAGACTGGATTTTGCAAGACTCAAGAAGGTTAAGGATCTGACAGGCCTACCGCTCGTTTTGCATGGAGCTTCAAGTGTTCCGGAGGACATTAAAAAGCTTGCCGAAACCTATGGAGCCGATTTCAAGGGAGCTAAAGGAGTTCCTGGGGAAATCCTTGCTGAATCGGTGAAGTTTGGAATAAACAAAGTGAATACCGATACTGATCTAAGAATGGCTTTTATTGCTTCGTTGAGAGAGTTCCTTTCGAAGAATCCCGGGGAGTTCGATCCGAGGAAATACTTCAAGACACCCAAGGAATTGGTTAAGAATGTAATCAGAGAAAGGCTGAGACTTCTAGGTTGTTCTAATAAAGCATAGACGGAGGTGTCGAATGAAGATCCTTGTAATTAATTGCGGCTCGTCTTCAATTAAGTACCAGCTTCTTGATGCCGCAAGTGAAAACGTGTTGGCAAAAGGGTTGCTTGAAAGGATAGGTATTTCCGGATCAAAACTCTCTCATAGGAAAGGCGAGAAGAAATACGAGTTCGAAAAGGACATTGCTGATCACACTGAAGGCCTTGAACTAATAATTGAGGTTCTTCAGTCAGAAGAGACTGGAGTTGTGAAAAACATCAACGAAATTGAGGCCGTCGGTCACAGAGTGGTTCACGGTGGAGAGAGATTCGCATCTTCCGTTTTAATAGACGATGAAGTTGTAAGTGAGATAGAAGCGAACAATTTCCTTGCACCTCTTCACAATCCGGCCAACATTGAGGGTATTGTTGCAGCGAAGAAGATTCTTCCATCTGTTCCTCACATCGGGGTTTTCGATACGGCATTCCACCAATCGATGCCAGAATCATCTTATCTCTACGCCATACCTTACGACCTATACAGAAAATATAAGATAAGAAAATATGGTTTTCACGGCACTAGCCATAGATATGTTGCGGAGAGAGCAGCTGTCATGATGGAAAGACCTCTCAAAGAACTGAAAATTATAACTGCTCATATTGGGAACGGTGCATCTGTTGCGGCAGTCAAGAACGGGAGGTCTGTTGATACCTCAATGGGATTCACACCGCTTGAGGGGCTCGTCATGGGGACGCGATCCGGCGACATTGATCCGGCTATCGTTCCTTTCTTGCAGGAGCAAGAAGGATTATCGGCTGGGGAAGTAAACGACCTGCTGAACAAAGAAAGCGGTATGTATGGGCTTACTGAAGGGCGGTTCAGTGATATGAGGGATATAGAGGAACGTGCAATGAAAAACGAGCCGACTTGCAAAAGGGCACATGATATATATGAATACAGACTGGCGAAATATATTGGCGCTTATGCGGCGGCAATGAACGGAGTCGATGCGATAGTGTTCACCGCAGGCGTAGGAGAGAATAGTCCCTACTTGAGAGCCAATGTGATCGACAAGTACCTCGGCTATCTTGGCATATCGATTGATGTAGAGAAAAATAAAATCAGAGGAAAAGAGACCATGATTTCCACAACTGATTCGAAGGTAAAAGTCTTCGTTATCCCAACTAATGAGGAACTTGTTATCTCTAGAGATACCAGTAGGATAGTTAAGAATGGTTTGAAGGAATTGAAACTGTGGGAAGAGTGAAAGGTGATGACGAGACATTAAGGAAATCGTTCTGGAGGGTGATACCAAACTTGCCGGGCGGGGTGAGAAAGCAGATTACTACTATGTGGTATCGTCGGGCGGGCTCATCCTCAAAGGATTCGATTCTGAAGACAAGGTCTATCTGGAAGGAGATCTTGCTGACCCACTATCGGTAGTTGGTGGGGAGCACAGCGGAGATCTTCTTTGCGTTGGTGATTCTGCAATTCTTGTTGGTGACAGGGACGAGTTGAAAGAGTATCTGGTCTCCAGACCGGAAAGGCTGGAGAAGCTGTTTGTTGATGTTGAAAAAGACCTGAGTTTGTGCAGTGGAAAAGGGCCTTTTGATCTCGATGAGTTTACTGCATCTCTTGTCGCCAAAAAGCAGTGTTGGCTAGAAGAGTATCCTCCTTTGCTTTTCGGAGAGAAATCGCTCTACCGAAAGGGTATCAGACTGATTGAGCGAAAAGAGTATCCCTCTGCTCAAGAGGTTCTGAGAAGCTACCTTGATCAGTATCAGAATTCCCCTTTGTCAAGACCTGTTAAGCTGTTCTATGCTTTTAGTTGCTTTCTTAACGATTTTTTGGAAGATGCCCTAGCTTCAATAATGGATATTTTGGAATCCGCAGAAGATGAAATCTCAAGGATCGCGAGATTTTTCGTTTGCCACATGGGTCTATTTGAATCCGGCTTCAAGTTTCTTTATAAAGGTCCGAGATATAGCTCGGATCTTTTCCGGATTCTAAAAGCGGATTATCGTAGGATAAGAAAGGCTGACTCAGACAGAATCGTCTTTGAAGAAGGTAGAAAGGCTGGAAGCGTGCTCTTTCTTCTCAAGGGTGAGATAGCCCTTCTGAAAAAGAGAGGAGACAAGAACTCGGTACTGTTTACGATCAAATCGCCAAGCTCCATTGGCGAGATCCAGGTTCTTTCAAGAAGCAAATGGGATACTACATTGAAAATCAAGAGTAATTCGGAATACATCCTAATCGATAGAGACAAACTTGTTCAGTATTTGATACACAAGTCTCCCCAAGACGGATTTAGGATGGTTGAGTACCTTCTTGGATACATTAGACAAACGAGTGTTACTTAAGGCTTCTCAATGGATTTTAAAAATCATCTCGCTCTGCTTAAGGAGAATCTCCGGTTCGAATTCCTGCGCTTCGGCGAATAGAGGGTCGTTATCGGGTACTGTTGGAAATAGCGGTGTGAGGTTCTTGCTTTTCGCAATACTGCAGATTGCGCCTATTGCCTCTTTGAAGGAAGCGGCTCTTGTTGGGCCACAGTCCTTAACATAAAAAACTGAATCCCTCTCCTGCCATACGCAATAAGCAATTTCTCGACCCTGCTCATCTATTACTGTATCGAAGTTGTATCTCTCAAGGTGATGAAACGATGCGGGCTCTCTTTCCCATTCTGGATTTCGCTTGTATTTGTCCATTACATACAGTGCGCATTCAACTACCTTTCCTGAATCAGATTCTTTAGTCGAAAAATCGCCAATTCCCGGCCTTCTTATGAAGAAAGTGATAAGTTCACGTCTATGTCTGAATCCAAACTTCTCATAGAAAGCGATCGCTCTTTTGTCTTTTTCGGGAACTTCCAGGACAATTCGATCACAGCCTTTCCATTTAGCAATTCTAATTGCCTCGTCAACCATTTTGAACCCTACGCCTTCTCTTCTAAAACCGGGAATGACGCCCATAAGATCTATCCTGGCTCTTTTTTCTCTGAAACTGAGCAAGACAATTCCTGTATGGATGCCCTCTACGTTCATGACAAATGATTCCGAAAGAGAAATGTTATTCTCCCTAACGTCTCTTTCAAAGCTTTCAAGAGTCCAGTGCATCCTGAGCACGTAGTCGGAAAAGACTAAGTTCAGAATATTGACGACATCGACCCTTGAAAGCTCCTGGATTCTTTGGAAAGAGTTGTTATTCAACTTTCTTCTGCCTCGCTTTCCTAAAGTAATTATGTTCTTCAGTCAGTTCAATGAGGAGTTCATTCATTCTCCAACTGAGATTTGATTCAGTTGTGGTGGCAAAGACCCACTCTCTTCCAGTATAATGACGGATTGTATCGATCGCGTTTCCCAAAGACTCATCGCTAAAGCCATCAAATACTGCATAGCATAAGCCATCTTCTCCGTTGCCTGTCTTCTCTTTCCGAACCCCTTCCCCATTTTCCAGTATCTCTCCGATTATCTCGTTTTCTTGCCCCTTGCAGTCGATTAACGAGACGTCGGCGAATAAGTCTAGGAGTCTTTCAAAAGCTGACCTATCACAATAAAGGAGAATCGAACGTTTGTGTCCTGCTTCACTCATTCAATCACCTCAACACAATTTTAGCATAGCGTTATCAACGCTAAGCCAATAATCGGCAGGCAAGTCTTTTTCCCCAAAAGACGAATTAGCATTGAGATCGACACTGACAACGAAATCATAGGGATGGGAATTGGGGAGGCAACGGTTGCTACAACAGGTTATAATTAAGGGGGAGGGCAGATAAGATAATGCATATTGGAAGATTTAGAGACGTCAGCATGAGAGTATTCTGGGGAGTTGTGGAAAGGGATCTTGTGACCCCTCTCGATATCAAAGCGGAATCCACGGGAGACTTTTTCCAAACTTTAGAAGGGATTCCGAATGTTATACAAAGCTTTGGCTTGACTGAGCGGATAAATCTCTCTGACTTATAGGTTCTCTCTCCGATTACTAGCCCTTGTAGAATCATTTGTCAAGGAAAGAATTATCTCGACCATCTCCTTGATACAGGAATAAGAAAAGAGGATAAGAAGTACAATATGTTCTTCAACAAATCATCGGCTTCTGTTACCGGTCCAAACTCACCAATTGTGAGGCCAAAGGGAGTCCGCCTCCTCGACTATGAAGTTGAGCTCGGTTTGGTTATGAAGGCGTCTATAGATCGGCCTATCAATGTTGAGTTTTCTCATATGCATGAGTACATCGGAGGAATTGTAATAGGCAACGATATTTCGGCGAGAGACATTCAGTTACCTCAATCTCAGTTCTTCAAGGGCAAAAGCTATCGATCATTCTGCCCGCTTGGACCCTTTATCTTTCTAATTGGCAGAGATGAAATGAAGTATCTGGAGAGTTTAACGGTTGAGCTTAAAGTAAATGGAGTGACAAAACAGAGAGCTTCAACTTCGAACATGATCTACAAACCATGGGAAACACTGTCGGAACTGAGCGAATTTTCCGATCTCGAGGCCGGAGACGTTATACTTACGGGTACACCAAAGGGAACGGCTCTTAGTCAAAAAAAAGGCTTGCGTACTTGGCTCAGAAGATTACTTGGCGAATCAAAAAGATGGGAGATTTTCATCAGAGAACAGGAGAAAAGTGGAAGATACCTGGCAAATGGAGACGTAATAGAATCCAGGATATTCTCTTCAGATGGCAGGATAGACCTCGGTGTTCAAAGAAACAGAGTTGTTTATGAGGAGGGAAATGATCATGATAGGAATTATCTGTGACTCAGTAGTAGATCTTCCTGTGGAATTGGCTGAAAGAGATGATGTTTACGTCGTCCCTATTATGGTAGTCCTCGGTGAAAAATCCTACCGTGAAGGTGTCGAGATAAGCAAATCGGAAATCGCCGATTATCTGGACTACAACTTTGCCAGGACTTCACTGCCAAGCCCGGCAGACGTAACGGAAGCCTTCGAAACAATGTATTCAAAAGGTTATGATGAGCTGCTTGTGGTGAACCTCTCCAGCGGTCTGAGTGGTACTTATAACCTTTTCAAGACGATTGGTGAACAGTTTGTCAGCGAACATCACTCGGTTAAAGTTGAGTCAATTGATTCTCTCTCCCTTTCAGGTGGCATTGCGATGCTGGTTCACAAGGCGATAAGAATGAAGGAAAGAGGGGATTCACTTAGGGTGATTGCCTCAGACCTTAGAAGCAGAGCTGGAATAAAAAACATCGTCTATTTCGTTTTACCGACACTGAAGTATCTGAAACAAAGCGGTAGAATTGGTAAACTTCAAGGATCGGTTGGGGAAATTCTCGATGTAAAGCCGATAGGGACAATTAACAGTGGTGGGATTTTTATTCTTTCAGGTAGGGCACGAGGCATGAAAAAAGCAGTGGAAAAGATGGTGGATCGCTTGATTGTTGCTGTTAAAGGGAAAAGAGTTCTATGCCTAGCTCTTTATCATTCTGGAAACGATAGCGATACTCTCGCGCTCGTTGAATGGGCTAAGAGAAAAATCATTTCTCTATCTGAAACACTTCTTACCGGAGAGCTGTCTTCGGCAATACTGGTCCATGGTGGTAGAGGGATCATAGGCGTTGGTGCGCTGATTGCTTGAAAAGCGTTCCAACACAACGGTCGTTTCGAGAGGCCTGTTAGAACAAGATAGGTAAATAATAGCCAGAACTGGAACAGTTGATTTATGACAAGTAATACCGAGTAAACAGAACGTAAAAGCATGAATCAGGAGCAACAGCGTCTTCATCAGTAATAATCTTCAATAATCACTTCTCAAAGAATCAGACTCAGTGTACATAGACTTCGGTGTCATTAACGATTTTGTTATAATGGAAACGATTCCAAATCGTTGATAACTGGAGGGTGTATTCTCTTGAAAAAGCCCACAATAAAAGATGTAGCATCTCTTTCGGGCGTTGGAACCGGTACCGTTTCAAGAGTGCTTAATGGCGGTTCCGTTAAAGAAACGACAAGAATTAAAGTAATGAAAGCGATCGATAAGCTTGGGTACCAGCCAAATCAGGTGGCGAGAACACTTGCAGGGGGTAAGACCAAAAGGATTCTCTTTCTCATGCCCGAGATCAGGACGGAATTTCACTGGAGAGTCATGAAGTCGTTTGATGAGTATCTGGACAAGATGAATTATGAGATGGTGATTTACCCTGTTTTTTCCGATAAAAGGCTGAAGAAACTTAGAAGCGATCCGTCCCTTATTCAGAATATAGATGGTGCTGTTATTTGTACGATGAATATTGAGTTTTTATCTAGAAAGTATATAGATTTCGGAACCAATGTTGTTCTATTTGAATCACAATCCGATGAGTTTGACTGCGTCTATCTAGATAATGTTTTGGGTGGAAGAATGGCCGCTGAGTTACTTATTGAATGTGGTTCCACGGATTTGTTCGTCATCTCTTTCGATGAGGAAAACACCATTTTGGCAACTGAAAATTTCGAAAAGAGAATACTGGGGTTTACGAGTTATCTAAAAGAAAAAGGTTATGAGTTCAATGAGGAGAAACTTGTCTACACATCCTTCTTTTTTGAGACTGCGCATGAGAGAATCGCCTCGATTCTTTCTGAGTACGATAGACCGGGGATCTTTGCATTAGCAGATAATTTTGCCCTTGAAGTTTTGCAGATGGCATCTGCAATGAAGAAAATTCCGGGAAAGGACTTCTTTCTTGTAGGTTATGACAATCAGAGCTGGACTGAAAGGGCTGGGTTGACTACAATCGAGCAGCCAATGGAAGATATGGGTAGAAAAACGGCTGAGCTGATTATTCAGAAGATTGAGAATCCGGGTCAGTATGTTCAACCAGTAAAGTTTTTACCGAGTTTGAAACGAAGGAAGACGGCTTGACCTGAATCTATTTTCGAGGAGGAGTTATGGCCAGGAAAGATAAGCTATCATTAGCGCAGAAGGAACAGAGAACCGCTTACAAATTGCTCATTCCCGCTTTGCTGATCTTAGCATTGGTGGCGTTCTACCCGTTGTTTCAGGTCTTCTATACGAGCTTCACAGATAAGGTTTTTGCGTCTGGAACAGATGAAGCACCAAAATTAATCGGATTTGAAAACTACAAGAGCCTACTGGGCTTGACTGTTATGGAGCTGCCGAAAGTCGTTGATGAAACAACGGGCGAAGCTTCAATTGATGAGGAGACTGGGAAACCAGTTTACGAAAGGGCAATTAGAGTCTTGCCTAGAAGTCCAGTAAGGTACAGAGAATGGTTTCAGTTCTCTCTTTTTGGGCGTCGTTATGTAGTGGGCGCGAGAGATCCGGAGTTTATGAAGGCAATCTCGAACACTCTTGTCTTTGCAGTAATCTCGGTCTTTCTCGAGACAGTTCTTGGTCTAGGGGTTGCGCTTGTTGTCAATAGCAACTTCAAAGGTAAAGGTATAATGAGAGCAACAATGCTTGTTCCATGGGCGGTAATCACTGTTGTATCTGCAAGGATTTGGGAATGGATGCTCCAGCCGACCAGAGCCGGTCTCTTCAACGCTGTACTGAGTAAGTTGGGCTGGGGAGACGGAGACCTTTCATTTCTAAGTATGCCGGCTCTGCAGATGCCTACTCTCATTGCTGTTGACGTATGGAAGACGACACCATTCATGGCGCTCTTGATTCTTGCAGGTCTCCAGCTCATTCCTAGAGAGCTTTACGAGGCAGCAAGAGTAGATGGGGCTGGAAGGTTGAAGCAGTTCTTATCTGTCACTTTGCCTTTATTGAAACCCACGCTGGCTGTAGCACTGATTTTTAGAACTCTCGATGCTTTAAGAGTCTTTGACGTTTTTCAGGTTCTTATGGGAAACCGGATGTACTCTATGGCCTCCTACAACTATTATCAGCTTATTGGAAACAGGAACATGGGTCTTGCCTCGGCTATCGGTGTCATCATCTTCTTTCTCATAGGAATCTTTGCGGTTATCTACATGAGGCTTATGGGAGTTGATAAAGAATGAGGAAAAACAAACTGATCTGGCTCACCGGGAAGATCGCTTTCTGGATACTGGTGATATTCATATTCTTCTATATGCTTTTCCCATTTTACTGGGCGGTTAACTCGTCGCTAAAATCCGAAGCTCAACTTCAAATGACTCCAGCGACCTTTATTCCAGTCGATAGTGATGGAAGATTTGCTCCGACGCTTCAGAACTATGTTGCCGTTTTCAACGACGGTACGTTTGTTAGAGCGTTGTGGAATAGTACAATAGTAGCTGGTTTGACAACGCTTCTTGCTTTGGGAGTCGGTTCCTTTGCAGCCTATGCGATGGGTAAACTTCGTTTCAAAGGCAAGAAGCTCACTCTTTATCTCATTCTTTCTCTCACGATGTTTCCTCAAATAACTGTCCTTTCAGGTTTGTATGCCGTTATTAATACCCTCAATCTGGGAGCAAGAGTAAGTCTGATTCTTTCTTATATGATATTTACCTTGCCATTCACAACCTGGGTCCTGACTGCATTTTTCAAGGAACTCCCCACTGAGATAATGCAGTCTGCATGGGTAGACGGTGCAACGCCTTTCCAGACTTTCTATAAGATTTTGTTGCCTCTTACAGCCCCTGCTCTTGTCACAGCCGGTCTTCTTGCCTTCATTGCTGCCTGGAACGAGTATATATTCGCCCTGACTTTCACGACTATCGCTCCGGAGGCAAGAACCATTCCGGTAGCGATTTCCTTGTTCACTGGATCCGTTTCGAGGCAAGTCCCGTTTGGGGAGATCATGGCTGGCGCAGTGATTGTAACGATTCCTGTAGTGGTTCTTGTCTTCATTTTCCAGCGAAGGATAGTTCAAGGATTGACTGCGGGAGCAGTTAAAGGCTGACGAGTTTCCGAATTCTAGGAGAACGTGGTCTGAAAAAGTGGGAGGTGATCCAAAAGGTCTTTTAACTGAAAGGTTCTATGAAGAGTCGTTTTCTACGAGATCATTACAGAAGGAGGGTTTTTTATGAAGAAAGTTCTATTGACACTTATGGTAGCGTTGTTTGCGTTGGTAGCTGTTTCCGAAACAGTTATTACAGTCGCCGCGGGCGCTGTTGGTCAAGAGCTTGAATTGACCAAGAAGGCAGCGGAGATGTACATGGAGATTCATCCGGATGTCACGGTTAAGGTGCTTGACACACCTGATATGGTCCAGGATAGACTGGGACTGTACTTGCAGTTTCTTGAGGCGAAAAGCCCGGAAATCGATGTATACCAGGTGGATGTAATCTGGCCGGGCGATCTTGCACAGCATTTCGTGGATCTATATGAGCACAATGCAGATAAAGTAGTATCTATGCACTTCCCGGCGATTATCGAAAATAACACCGTTGACGGAAAATTGGTAGCTATTCCGTGGTTTACAGATGCAGGGCTTCTCTATTACAGGACAGATCTTCTCGAGAAGTACGGGCTTAATCCACCGGCCACGTGGGACGAACTTGAAGAAGCGGCCAGGATAATTCAGGAGGGTGAAAGAAAGACGAACCCGGACTTCTGGGGATTTGTCTGGCAGGGTAATGCGTACGAAGGTTTAACATGTGATGCACTTGAGTGGTTGGCTTCAAATGATGCAGGAACAATCATCAGTTCCGACAAAAAAATCACAATTGCCAACTCAAATGCAGTCGAGATCCTCGAGAAGGTAGCAGGCTGGGTTGGGACTATCTCTCCGAGTGGGGTTCTTACATTTGCTGAGGAGGATGCCAGAGCAGTGTGGCAGGCAGGAAACGCTGCATTTATGAGAAATTGGCCATACGCTTACAGCCTTAGCAAAGGTGAAGACAGTGCCGTTGCGGGAAAGTTTGACGTTTCGCCTCTTCCGGCAGGCAAGAGCGGTAATGGAGCGGCTACACTCGGTGGATGGCAACTTTCGGTTAGCAAGTATAGCAAAAATCCGGAAGTCGCAGCTGATTTTGCACTCTTCATGGCCGGTTACGAAGTGCAGAAGATGAGAGCTGTAGAAGGTTCATTCAATCCAACTATCCAGGCTCTTTACGCTGATTACGAAGTACTAAAGGCAAATCCGTTCTTCGGATCTCTGTATGACGTGTTTGTAAATGCTGTAGCAAGACCATCAACGGCAACCGCTCCGCGGTATAATGAAGTATCTACCCTGTTCTTCAAGGCAGTTCACAGTATTCTCTCTGGTACTGCTGACGCCAGGAATGCTCTTGAAGAGCTTGCTCTCGATCTCGAAGATATGACAGGATTTGAGGTTGTTTGGGGATTCTAAAACCAAGTTACGATTATTCGCTGGCTCCATATGGAGCCAGCATATCTTCAGTTCTAAGCGGAAGAAGGTGGAGAGATGAGGAGTACACAGGTAAATAAGAAGCTACTGAAGGATTATCAGCCCTTCGTTGAGGAAGAAGTCATTGAAAGTATCATCGAGCTTTCAAGAGAGCTCAAGGGTCTCAGGGTTCTGCATGTAAACGCCACTTCCTTCGGTGGCGGAGTTGCGGAAATCCTTCATACACTGGTTCCGTTAATGAAGGATTGCGGACTGGAGGTTGACTGGAAAGTGATCGATGCTCCCCCACAGTTCTTCGACCTTACGAAAAGAATGCATAACGCTCTTCAAGGAAAGGAAGATTTCTTGTCAGAAGAAGATAAAAGACTCTTTGAAAAGGTAGCGAAAGACAATGCGGCTTACATCGGGATCGATGAATACGATGTTGCGGTGTTGCATGATCCTCAACCGGTTGGGCTTCCTGCTTTTGCAAACTTTGGAAATTGCAAGCTTGTTTGGAGATGTCACATAGATACTTCTTCACCCAACGAGGTTTTTTGGAATTACTTGAATACATTTTTGTCTTACTACGATGCGGGGATCTTCACTTTAAAAAGTTATGCCAAAGATGGAATTGCCATCGAAAAAATTTATGACATTCCACCATCAATCGATCCTTTGAGCAACAAGAACAGAATGCTATCTGAAGAGGAAATGAAGAAAGCTATGACGAAGCTCGGCCTTGTTTCTGGTAGGCCGGTTATAGCTCAAGTCTCGAGATTCGATCCATGGAAGGACCCAATGGGAGTTGTCGATGCCTATAGACAGCTGAAGAGGAAATTCCCGGATCTTCAGCTTCTCTTAATTGGATCTATGGCTTCAGATGACCCTGAGGGATGGAAGATTTACGAGGATCTCCTGAGATACATTGGAATGGACTATGACGTAAAGGTTCTTTCAAACTTTCATGGCATTGGCGATATTGAAGTAAATGCTGCTCAAAGGATTAGTAAGGTAGTTCTTCAGAAATCACTTCGAGAGGGTTTTGCTTTGACTATGAGTGAAGCAATGTGGAAAAAGACACCGGTGATTGGTGGGAATGTGGGCGGAATACCCCTTCAGGTCCATCACGGTGTAAATGGATATCTTGTTGAGAGTGTGGACGAAACCGTTGAATACACAGAAAGGATTCTTGAGAATCCTGATCTAGCTAAAGAGCTGGGTAGAAATGGATATGAAATAGTTAAGAAACATTTTCTCTGTACCAGGCACCTACTACAGTATCTCGAGCTTTTCCGCGATTTGACGAGATAGAGGAATTCCCGTCCTTGTGTTAAGGGACGGGGTTTCCGATTTCTATAAGAGTTTTCTAGCTCTTATTTTCTGGAGGTTTTCATACATTGGAAGACCGTTCAGGTAGAGATTAGGTGCCTCACCCTGTATCAGTGGAAGTGCATAAGACCTGAACTCGTCAGTAACATAAAATCCGTCTTCGGAGATGAATTCGACCGGGAGATCTTTTGTACCATTTGCAATGAGCTCAAGAGCGACCGTAGTGTATTCTTTAAGATAGGGTTTGCTTCTCAATCTATTTATGGAAATCATGACCTCGCTTTCCCCTCTTATGGCCTCTCTAACGGCAAGTGCTCCTACTTCAACTGCTTCTTGCCAATCGATCAAGCTTGCAACGTGCCTCGATGATCTCTGAAGGTAATCAGGTAAAGCCACGTGAACTTTGCACTTCAAAGCGTCTCTAATTATCTTCTCAAGGTACTGACCTATCTTTCCTAACTGGACATTTCCAAATGAATCGTAGTAGCCAGCAGTTGATATGAATGAACCATCAGGCCTTTTGAGAGCCTCTGAGGCAACTATTGAGCAGTATCCTTCCTTCTTCACAACTTCTTCGACTTTTGCGATAAAAGAGTCCTCCATAAAGGGAACCTCAGGAAGGAGGATGATTTGAGGACCGTGAAACCTGTCTGTGCTTGCAAGTGAACCAGATGCGGCAAGCCATCCCGAATTACGTCCCATGGATTCCATAATAAAGACCTTTGTTGAATCACTGTACATTGATTTCAGGTCTCTGGTCGCCTCCATTATCGATATTGCGGTGAATCTTGCGGCCGATCCATAACCGGGGCAGTGGTCAGTTTCAAGAAGATCGTTGTCCACTGTTTTTGGAATTCCAACGACTTGCAGTTCATAACCGATCTCTTTAGCCTTTTTGCTTATTTTGTGAGCAGTATCCATTGAGTCATTGCCACCGTTATAGAAGAAGTATCGGATCGAGTGCGCATCGAAGACTTTAAATAGCTTCTCGAAATCTTCATCACTGTCAATCTTCGTTCTACAAGAACCGAAGACTGCACCTGGAGTGTAAGGAATTCTGTCTATCTCACTTCTTGCTTCTTCAGTTAAGTCGTAAAGATCCTCATTTAGAATCCCCTTTACTCCATTTATTCCGGCGAAGACTCTATCGATTTCTTTGCTTTCAAGAGCCGCAACCAGTGTTCCATAAGCAGATGCGTTGATTACAGATGTAACGCCCCCGGATTGAGCGTAAACAGCATTCTTCATTATAGTGGTTCACCTCCCTCACTTACATAAATGATATCAGACAGTGAAATCTGAGTGAAGGAACTGACTCTCTAGCAGCAATCTCAGCTTGAAGGTTCCGATAGAAGAGACCGTGCCGAGTTCTTGTATCAGATGTTTAGAACGGGAAACTTCACTTCCGATGTCTACCTCAATGATGATTTTCGCAATCAGCAATGAACAATTGTCTTGGGTCAGTAATAAACCTCAAGGAGAAGCGTTCCACAACTCACCCTGCCTCTTTGTATCTTCGGAAGAGACCATTAAATTTGGATTTGAGGTGTTCTATTAGACTGTGGCAAATGAGCGGTTAAATTCCTTGAGACCAAGAGCCAGTACTTCAATAGCAATCTTCATCTTTTCTGAAGAAAGAACATAGGCGATTCGAACTTCCTTCCTACCTACACCTTCACTTGAGTAAAATCCCTCTAGTGGAGCAACCATTACTGTGCTCCCATCGTAGGAAAAGTCTGTAAGCATCCATGTTACGAATTCTTCGGCGTTTTCAACGGGAAGCTTAACCGAGATATAGAAAGCACCGGAGGGTTTCTGCATTTCTATTCCATCGATTTTGCTAAGCTCTTCAAAGACTACATCTCTTCTGAGCTCATACTCCCTTCTCACTGAATCTGTGTATTCCTTGCCCAATGTAAGGAGACCAATGGTTCCGAGCTGAGCAATAGTCGGAGGAGATAGCCTCGCCTGGGCAAATTTCATCATCGTTCTGTAAACCTCGTTGTTCTTTGTTGCCACACACCCAATTCTTGCGCCACAGCTACTGAATCTCTTTGAAATGCTGTCAACGATAATTATGTCTTGTCCTGAATCTATCGTCATGATTGAGGAAGGTTTTATGCCGTCAAAAACCATTTCTCGATACACTTCATCACAGATAACGTATAGATCATTTCTTCTTGCGAACTCTATGAGTCTCCGTAACTCGTCCTCTGTGTAAACTACTCCTGTGGGATTAGAAGGATTTGAAAAGAGAATTGCTTTAGTTCTTGCGGTCAAAGCTTTGGATAATTCTTCGTCATCGGGTAATCTATAACCGTTTGATATTCTCGAGGTAGCGGCCCTAACTTTGAGTCCCAGCATGTTGGCGAAGCCTATGTAATTGGCGTAGAAAGGTTCGATCAACATAATCTCATCGCCAGGATCAGCTACAGCCGCTAGAGCGAAGAGAATTGCCTCGCTGCCGCCCGAAGTTACAAGAAGCTCATCCGCGGAAACATCGATTTCCCAAGATCTAAAATACTTTGAAAAAGCCTCCTTAAGCTCTTTTATTCCATCTGATGGCGAGTAAGAGACCACGGAATCGGAAAGCTTGTTTACATAATCAAAGAATACTTTTGGAGTTTGAATATCAGGCTGTCCAATATTGAGATGATATACCTTCACACCTCTATCCTTAGCCTTCTGTGCAAAAGGCACTAATTTCCGTATTGGAGAAGATGGCATAAAAATCCCGCGTTGCGATATTTTCATGTTTTACCTCCTAAAATGATAACTTTTCATTGTTATTATACAATAACTATTTGTTGGTATGAAGGGCAGAGTTAGGCCATTTTAAGGTGTTAAGTTGATGTGCTGGTCTCATAGTCCGACAAAAAAAGGCTGCGTGCGCAGCCTTCACGATAGTAGTAAAGAAGCTTACTTCCAGGGAAATAGCACGTGACTCAATTTCCTCTGTCCTCGAAAGTCACCTCAAGCAGATTAAGGGTTCTATCTGTCTCAAGTTCAAGCACATTCTGCTTGTCTGATTCGACTTTCTTGAGTTCTTTCTCAATCATATCCATACCTCCTGTATTCATTTTCTTCTTCTTCCCCCGCTGTTTGTACTTAGATTATAGCATAGTAGTTCAGCCCTAAACAATAGAAAGAGAGAGTAATAAGGAGATAATGGTTCATAATTGATATTAAATGCCTGTCTTTACAATCACGTCGTATAAACCAGCGTAATTTGGCTAACAAGGAGTCTATCATCTCACAGTGATCGTAAAAGTAGTCGATGCCTCCCCGCCTTTTAGATCATTAGCGGTTAGCATAACTGTGTTCGATCCCAGCTCTTCTGGAATGAAGGAGTAAATGCTTCCCGTAAGAACTCCAGGTCCATAGACCAGCTCATACCTTAGATAGTCTCCGTCTGGGTCGATGCTAAACTGTCTGAGGTCAAGCCGCAAGGTTCTAGTCGCAATGGTTGTTTGATCAGGCACATTAAACTCGGGTGGGCGATTGGTGTCGGTAATCAGCAGATCGAAGGTGGCACTGGTCTGGCCTCCCCTTCCATCAGAAGCGCTTACTACAATTGTATAAAAACCGTAATCTTCGAAACCTGGTTCAATTATCAGCCTGCTTCCTTCGATCGTTCCCATTCCCTGAACGATCTCAAATGATAGATTGTCATTGTTTGGATCAGATGAGTATTCACTGAGATCAACAACAAGTCTGGAACCTTCTGCTATTGTAAATCCAGGTATATTTAATTCTGGTGGCCTGTTGCTCTCCCTAACATCAATTCTGAGAGTCGCCCTTGCAGACCCGCCTTTTCCATCTCCTACAGAGACAATTGCTTCATAAGTTCCTGCGGTGCCATAGTCTGCGTCGAAGGTGTAGGTTTCTCCCTGGATAGTTCCAGGGCCGGAGACCAGTGAGAAGCTGAGTAAATCGTTATCAGGATCTGAAGCGTATTCTGAAAGGTCAATCGTTAGTACATCACCCTCCGCGATTCTTCTAGGTAGAATTGAAATTGTCGGCGGATTGTTCGTCCGAACTACAGTGAGATTCGCCGTTCTTTCAATGAATTCTCCCTTTCCATCGGAAGCTCGAATAGTTGCCGAGTATCTTCCTGGTTCGTCCGATTGGAATATGTACGTCGACCCTTCGATTCTTCCCGGGCCACTGAGAAGTTGGAATGAAAGCGAATCCCCGTCAGGATCAGTAAAATAATTCTCGAGGTTCAATCTGTATTGTTCACTCTGAAAAACGACGCCTTCCGGAATACTTGAAGCTACCGGAGCTTTGTTCGCGGACTCAATGTTTATCTGAAAGCTTTCTTCGACGACGTTCTTTCCATCCGATATTTCCAAGACTACTGTCTTGGAACCGGCATCCCCGGGAGGGCTCACATAGGAGTAAAGAGTTCTTTGAACCTCACCCGGTCCCGATTTTAAGTTAATTGAAAGTGGTTCATCCTCTGGATCGTTCACAAAACCTCTCAGGTCCAGAACCAAAGTGTTTCCTTGCTCGAGTGCCTGATCCGGGACATCAGCAGTAGGTGGGAGATTCTGTGCATCGGCCACTTCTGTTTCCGAAGATGTGACTGGACTGTCTAGACTCGTAGCGGCAGTTTCCGATGGCACAGAAGATGTGGAGTCTGCGGTCAGCTCTGTTGAGGATGTAGCAAAGGCTTTATTAGATATCATGAACGTTGAAGCTGCCTTCTCTCCTCTTCCATCTGAAACGGAAATAGTCACCCTCTCATAATTTGCACTTGTGAAATCAGGTTCATAAGTATAGTTGCTTCCAATTATTTGCCCATTGCCCTCGGTTAATGAATAATTCAAGGCGTCAAGGTCAGGATCATTTGCATACTCGTCAAGGTTTATTGAAATCGTCTCCCCTTCGGCAACCACCTGGTCTGGGATAGAAAGCTCGGGTGGACGGTTGACCTCTCTCACAGCGATTTCGAATGAAGACTCCGCCATTTGTTCCTTCGAATCTACTACTGAAATTGTTACAGAGTGACTTCCCGACTGTTGGAAACTCGGTGAAAAAATGTAGAAGTTCTCTTTGACCTCTCCGGGACCCGAAATTTTCGTGTAACTCAGAGATGTCATCTTCTCATCGCTTGAATAGTCGTGAAGATCTATCGAAAGCGTACTGCCCTCATCGATAATCATATCGGGGATGCTTATTATTGGGGGTTTGTTAAGCATGTCAGGCAGGAGTCGTATTGCAAAAACAACAACCACAACGACCATCAACAAAGCCCAGAAGAACCATTTTCTCATACCGCATAACCTCCATGAAAAACATAATAATTATCAGTTCCATTATAGTTTATTCCTGTTCCATGGCCAAACGAATTCATTTGCGGGAAAATAAACTCGAGTATCCGAATAGTCGGCTAAATCAGTTCTTTATTGTCGCTAAACAAATTAGATTATACTTTGTTTCTACGTGGGTGAATTTTTAACCTAATATCTGGCATAAGGGGCAATCAATATGCTAGAATCTATTTGATAGAAAAATCACAATCTAGTTTCTTCAGCTCATTTAATGTAGATTTTGAATGGAGGTGCTGTCAGGTGCCCGTGACAATTACCGTGAACGGCAAGGATTTTACTGTTGATGAAAACCAGAGTATACTGGAAGCCTGCCGTGAAGTAGGAATAACTATTCCGACTCTTTGTTATCACCCTGCGCTTTCGGTGGTAGGTTCATGCAGGGTTTGTGTTGTAGAAGTAGAGGGAGCTCGTAACCTCTCGCCAGCGTGTGCAACTCAAGTTGCTGATGGGATGAGAATCAAGACAAATTCTGAAAGGGTTACTAGAGCAATAAGGTTTAACCTAGGTCTTCTCCTTTCCAATCATCCTAATGATTGTATGACCTGTGATGTAAATGGTAGATGCGAGTTTCAAGATCTAATATATCAGTACGACGTTGAAGATATGTTCCCAAAGACGCTGAGAAATGTTCCATATGATACCTCCAGTCCATCGCTTTTTAGAGACATGAACAAGTGTATTGATTGTGGGAGATGTGTGAGAGCCTGCGATGAGCTACAGGGTCTTTCGATACTCTCTTCGGTGAACAGAGGGTATCATGTTCTTCCTCTGCCAGCTTTAGGTGCGCCCATCGCGGCCACCGATTGCATAAACTGTGGTCAGTGCTCGGCTGTCTGTCCTGTTGGGGCAATTACTGAGAGAATGGAATTCAGGGAGGTAGTCGCCGAGCTGAGAAAACATGATAAGGTTTTGATAGCACAAACCGCTCCATCAGTTAGGGTGGCCCTTTCTGAAGAGTTTGGAGAGCTTCCCGGCACGGTCAGCACCGGTAAGATGGTTGCCGCGCTTAGAAAGCTTGGATTCGACTATGTATTTGATACGAATTTCACTGCCGACCTCACAATTATGGAAGAAGGGTCTGAGCTTCTTGAAAGGGTAAAGGAAGGCGGAAAGTTTCCGATGTTCACTTCATGTTGCCCGGGCTGGGTAAACATGATGGAGAAGTTGTACCCGGAATTCACCGAGAACCTTTCAACGGCGAAATCTCCCCAGGAGATGATGAGCGCCCTGGTCAAAACGTACTTTGCAGAAAAGATAGGGAAGAGGCCGGAAGACATTTATCTTGTGTCGATAATGCCGTGTACAGCTAAGAAGGACGAAAAGGGCAGAGATACTTTGACAGTCAGGGGGACAAGATCTACCGATGCGGTGCTTGTAACAAGAGAACTTGGGAAGCTGATTAAGATGCACAAGATTCCTTTCGAGTCGCTTGAAGAGGAAGAATTTGACAGTCCACTCGGAATCTCTACCGGCGCTGCGGTAATCTTTGGTGCGACAGGCGGTGTTATGGAAGCCGCTTTGAGAACTGCGTACGAGCTTCATACAGGAGAAGAGCTCCCAAGACTTGATTTCGATTTTGCCCGCGGATTTGACGGGGTGAAGGAAGCTGAAATCGATATGAAGGGTACCAAGGTAAGAGTAGCCGTAGTTCACGGGGGAAGCAACGTTGTCAAGTTGATGGACAAAATTCGTTCAGGAGAAGCATTCTACCATTTTGTCGAAGTCATGGCTTGTCCGGGCGGATGTATCGGAGGCGGTGGCCAACCCAAATCGAGTCAGCCCGGTTATCTTCAGAAGAGGATGGAAGCTATCTATAATATTGACAAATCTTCGGTAATCAGAAAATCTCACGAAAACCCGGCGATTGCTAAGCTTTATGAAGAGTATCTCGGAAAGCCTTTAGGACATCTCTCTCACGAACTACTCCATACCCATTACAAAGACAACAAAAAGAGTGTGATCGAGAGAAAGAAAGAACTTGAGGAAATAGCCAAAGGGTAGGTTCTCAAAGCTGTATGAGTTTTGAAGGGGCCTTATGGCTCCTTTCGTTTTTGGCTCAGTCCTCCTTCTTTAGCAAAGTGAGAAATACGGCAAATGGTGTCTTGAAGAGGCACTTGATATCGAGAATAAATGATCTATTCTTCACGTAATAGAGGTCAAAGGCGGTTTTAATCCGGTATTCTTCCAGCGTTGTAGTGTATTTGTAGTTTATCTGAGCCCAGCCCGTTAGACCCGGTTTTACGAGAAGTCTAGACGAATAGTCTACGATGTTGTCCATTCCAAGCTTGTGAAATGATGGAAGCTCGGGTCTTGGTCCTACAAGACTCATATCTCCTTTGATAATGTTTATGATTTGCGGAAGTTCATCCAGTCTGAGTGGTCTCAAGAATTTGCCAAGCTTTGTTATCGTTTCCTTGTTTCCCTTCGTGTCGAAAGTCCTGAACTTGTACATTCCGAATTGCTTACAGTCCTTGCCGATCCTTGTTTGGCAGATGAAGATGGGTCTACCTTCCATGAGCAGAGAAATTAGAGAAACTATAACGATAATCGGGCTGAACAGAACTAACATTATTACTCCAATACCAACATCCAAGAGTCTTTTGAAGCTATCATATACCACCTTTGGTTCAATCGGGTCATTAGAGGTCAGCATAAAGCTTTCTTCCTTGAATTGCGATTTCACACGTTTGTAGAGTATGAAATTTCTGACGACCGTTGCTCCTAGCGCAGGAAGGGCAACAAACGGTGATACAGGAAGGAAGACTGGAAAAACAAAGCAAGACATGACAGCAGATCCAAGGGTAGAAGCCATTTGCTTTTCTTTATCAGAGATCGTGATTCCCTCGTAACCGCGCATTGAAAAACTGATCAGAACACTCGTACAACAGGCTGCAATGAATGCACCAAGACCGTTCATTAAGAGCGGCAAAGCCAGTAATAGGTCAATCAAATAGAAAAGGCTGTTCATCATTATATTCTCTCATCTTTGTGTAGATATTTGAACTGGCAATTTCTCACGGTGCAGAGTATTGACTCTGTTTTTGGGGTATCATGGAACTTGGGAGGAAGGGATTGAAAAAACTATACCTTAGTGATCTTCATATTGGCGACGGGACGTTAAAGGATGACTTCAAATTCGATTCCGATCTTGTAGAGCTGATATTGAGCTCAAAGGAAAAAGCATTCAGAGAAATAATCATTGTTGGCGATGGACTCGAGCTTTTGACTTCAGAGTTTGTTAAGAAAAGAGGACTCTTGCCGTTCGATCAACTCATCGATCAACTGGATGTGTCGTTAATAGATGTTATTGAGAACAGACACAGGGAGGTATTCAGAGCATTTCGGGAGTTCACCAAGAGTGGTAGACTGATATATGTTGTTGGAAACCACGACTCATTTCTTCTTTTCAATGAAGGTCTTAGAAAGAGGCTCACTGAATTCCTGGGTGACAGTGAAAGTGTACAGATACAACCATACTATCTCGACAGAGAGTTCAAGACTCTTGCTTTGCACGGAAACCAGTATGACATTGTGAACAGGTTTTTCAAGGACAGGAGAAGCGGCGAGTTAATGCAGCCATTCGGTGACTACATGGCGCGCTTCATGATGAAAAATTTTGATAAATGCCTCTTGAGAAAAGAGCTTCCTGAACAGGCAGTTAGGGATTATCAGAACATTCATCCTACTCTCGACGTCTTTCAGTGGTTCGATTTTATTAGAAGAGTATATGATGTTGATTCAGATCTTCAGGATGAATGGGCCAGACAGTTCCTTCTGATGCTGAAAAGTGATGCGGCACAGCGTTGGATAGACGCCAGTTGGCCAATGTTGAAGGTTATTGAAGGACTATTCATCAACAAACACGGTGGAATGAAACTCGGTAGTCTTATGGTTAGAATGGTTATGGCATTTAGAAAGCTGAAGAAGACCGATAACCTTTACAAACAGGGCAGAAGATTGCTTGGAGCCGAAGGTAAGAAGGGCTTTCGTAAAGCTATGAACAACGAATTCTTTCTGATGTACGGAGATAAAGCTCCCGCAATTGTTCCCGGTGAGCTGAAGGGCGTGATAATGGGTCATAATCACCGTCATGTCCTTAGAATGATTTCGAGCAACGGAGAAGAGAAATTTTATGCCAATACTGGGACATGGAAACCGGTTGTCGAAATGATTGATGACGATCCAAGGAACGGTTTTGCCAGAAGAGTGGAACTGGGGTATATTACTATAGAGATTGTTTCTAACGAGTTTCTAGTTGAGTCAAAGCATATAAAGAAGCTTAGTGGCCTTCGGTTTTCTGAAGATACACTGGATAAGAAAACCGAGTGGAATTCTGTGCGCGAGATTGGAATGCGAGTCTGAGGAGGGATGTAAATTGCACTATTATAGAGGTTCTTCGATAGTGCCGATAATAATCACCTTGCTCTTAGTAATTGTTGCGGCCGTAGTAGCGGCCTTTTTCCTCTGGCCCGTTCCAGAACCGAAAATACTTATCTCGAATGTCTCACCAATTCCGAAAAATGCAGAGAGAATCCAGTATGCTGAAAAGGTAGAATTAAGGTGGGAAGCTGTATATGAACGTCCCAGGCACGGCCTCTTAGCAGAAGTCTTTGCTGGCAAGGACCGAAACAGTTTGACCAGATTGGCACTTGACCTTCAGGGTGATCTGACCTCCCCTACCGAAGGAATATTTTCCTTTTCTCACGAGTTTGAGGTTGATCCTCACTCTCAGTACTGGTGGAAAGTAAGGGTTTACACAGAAGGTGGAAAATCCGCAGAAAGTGAAATCTGGACATTCGTACTCATGAATACTTATCCTAGAAGGCCAGAGGTAGTTCCACCAGGCAGCAACCTGGGAAACGTCCCTCTAAAAGATCTGACACTTAACTGGAGTTCCAATGATCCTGATGGAGATGAGTTAGTATACGACGTGTATTTTGGTAGAGAGCCAAGATTAGATGAGAAGGACATTCTCATTAGAGGAACGAACGAAACAATGGTTGACGTTTCGTTACTTAAGAGACTTGATTACTCGACGAAGTACTACTGGAAAGTCGTTGCGAAGGACTCGTATGGAGGCGAATCTACTTCTTATACTGAGAGCTTCACAACTCAGATGAGGGTTGATCTTCCTGCAGTTACGCCGGAAAATCCAAGAAGCGGAGCTAGCGATTTTGATGCGGGAAGAGGATTTCTTTCGTGGAAGACTTCTTTGCCTCTCGAATACTATCTTGACGAGCTAGATTTTGATGTCTACCTTTCCGAGGGGCAGTCAAGATATTCACTAATTGGAACAACAAATTCAACCGAGATTGCTGTTCCTTCTCTCAAAGGCCATACAACTTATAGTTGGTATGTCGTTGTTAGAGATGCATCTGGAAAAGAAAAGAAGAGCGAAGAGTGGATCTTCCGGACTTCTAACAGAGCACCCATAATCGAGATGGAGTATCCGAATATTTCTCCAGGGCAGGATTCTGTGCCGGTAAAATGGGAAGTAGTAGACCCCGATGGAGATAGTGTTACAAGCGAAGTATTCTTTGGACCGGATGGTGATGAGCCTGCCAGAATCGCTTCAGGTAGAATGACATCGATTTTTCTCTCAGCACTTGATGAAGAAACGAACTACACACTCTCTATAAGAGCTAGCGATGGTCAAGGAGGAGAAACCATAAGAGATATTTCTATTACCCCGGGTAATAGGCCTCCCTCGATCTATCTTTCTCGGCCGGTGTCGACGGAGTTTGTCGAACCCTCGGTTGTATCATTCAACTGGTTTGGAGAAGACCCCGATGGTGATTCTCTTAACTACATGCTCCATTTGAAATCGAAGAATGACTCAAGAATCCTAGGTCCAATCGAATCTCAAGAATATATTGTGAGAGACCTGGAAGAAAACGAGAATTACAGCTGGTTTATTACGGTAGAAGACTCTAGAGGTGCCTTCGCTAGAAGTGAAGACGCTGTTTTCACTACAGGGCAGAAGGCTCTGGAAGTAGCTGTCCCGTTGACGCCTCAGCCTGGTGAAGTTGAAGTAAGCTTATCTGACACTACTTTTAGCTGGGAAATCGATGATGAGAGCGAAGATCTTTCTTATAGATTCGTTCTTGGAAATGACGACAGGTTGAATGACATAATCTTTGAAAACGAAACGAAGGAAACTTCGATTGAATTGACCTTGGACCTATTTAGTAACAGGAAGTACTTTTGGAGAGTCGATGTTATCAAGAACGGTTCTGAAACTGAGGGAGAAGTCTGGAGCTTCACCAGCGAAAATCTACCTCCGGCGTTACCAGAGCTCAGATTCCCTGTGGATGGAGCTTCGGAAGTATCGACCAATGATTTGACTCTAAGTTGGGTTTCCAGTGATCCCGATGGAGAAATTGTGTCGACAAAGGTACATCTGCGAGATTCTGCTGGAAATGAAGAGGAGTACGAAGCTCTCGGGAATTCACTGACTATCGAAGAGCTTGATCCCGGTCACCGTTACGAATGGGCCGTAAAGGTTACCGATGACGGGGGAAAAAGTTCTGTCAGCAAATACGCATCCTTTGTTACTGGAAACCAAAGGCCGGTTATAACTTTAACTCATCCTCCTAGAATGTTCCTGGAGGGGGCAACGACTCCTCTTGTTGTTGAATGGGAGCTGGACGATCCTGAAGGAGAAGACCTTGAGGTGGGAGTATATGTTAACCTTGCCGAAGAGTCGTTAGGGCGGCCAGTAGCTATCGGAGATAACCTTGAGAGATATGTCATAACCAACCTCATTTCCGGCAGAGATTACTTGTTGACAATCGTGGCAGAGGACCCCGGAGGTGAAATAGGGACTCTCGAAATACCTATAAAAAGCCATGTTTCGGGACTAGACTACATCTATCCTTCCGGTGGAGTATTCGAGAACGGCAGAGAGTTCTCTTGGTCTTATTCACAACAGAATTCTGGATACGTCTTCCGACTTTATGATTCAGATCATAACCCCATTGTCAGAAGAGTTATTCAGGACAACACATACAGACCCGAACTATCTTTTGAGGACGGTAGGCAGTACTTCTGGGCTGTATCTGTTTTGAGGGACAATGTAGAGTATGCAGGTGAACCGGTCAGTTTCATTTCTGGACAGTCGTTTGGAGTGTTGCTTGAAGCGCCTAGGAACGGAGAAAAGGTGCCGGCTTCGGGAGTAACATTGAAATGGGTTTTAGACGGTGATACAGAAGCGATAAGGCAGAAGGAAGTCTATTTTGGAGAACTGGGTAGCCTTTCACGTTACACTGTTTCGAGCAACAGTTATCAGACAGGAAGGCTTCTTGCGGGACGAACATATGAATGGTTCGTTCAGTTGACAGACAATAGTGGAGCCACAATAAGAAGCGAGACCTTCCGATTCTCGGTTGAAAACAGGCCTCCAGAACTTTCTTTAATCAGTCCCGTTAATGGAAGGGCGGTTGGTGAAACGTATGTTGATTTAACATGGTCAGGCTATGATCCTGACGGAGATCATCTGAGATACTCGGTGTATTTTGGAACCGACGAGGATCTAGAGCTTTACAGAGATTCCATGCAGTCAAATCAGATTAGAATATCCGGCCTTTTGATGAACAAGACATATAGCTGGTACATTACAGCTTCAGACGGTCAAAATGTTGTTAAATCCGAAACGAGAACATTCAATGTTACTGCATCAGAATTCAAGATTGACATCCTGTCCCCGGTAGTGGATTCGGAAGTAGATCTTACCCCCGTTTTCTCCTGGCAATCTTCTGAAGTGGGAAGTGGGGAGTTCAGAGTGTTTATTGGTGAGTCAGAGTCGGAAATGTCACTGATCGGTATAACTGATGCCACTTCTATGCGATTGCAGAATCGATTGGATAACGGCAAGACCTACTATTGGTCAGTTGAGCTCTGGCAGGAAGGAAAGATGATATCCTCAACCGGTCCAAATAGATTCAAGACAATGTCGTCCGATAAACCTACTGCTTCTGAGAGTGCCGATATGTTAGCTTTCTACTTCAACGACGTTTTGAATATAGTTTCACTGAGCAGCGCTGGCCTGGAAATCGTTGAGATCCCTTATCAGTATGATGGAAAGAACTCCGCAATTCTAAACGGTGATCTACTTTATGTGATAGACAAAAGTGGAAAACTGTCCACAATCAACTACCGGACCGGTGAGGCCGAAGTTATCGACACTCTAGTTACTAACACGGTTCCAGAGAAGTTGATTATGGAGGGCGGATATCTCTGGATTCTAGACACCAAGAGTGCAGGAATGGTCATTAGAGTAGTTCTCAGCGAAAGTGGCATTCCCGAAAGAATGGAAACTGTTTACAGGGACTGGACGACACCGGTTGATTTATTCGTCACGCAAGATCTCTCGAGAATTTATCTGGCAGATGCTTTGTCGGGAATAAAAATCCTCGAGAGAGGAGGGGAAACTTACAACGATCGTTCTTCAAGTTTTGAAGTTCCCTTGGATGGTTATTCCAGAGCAGTTGCTGAAAGTAACGGTGTTGTTTATTCTGGAGAGGCAGGAATAGACGGTGGTTTGAAGGTCATTGATATAGCAAGATCGAGAAAGGCTAATGTAGGAAGGTACTACATTGTTCTTGAAATAGAGGTGTCGGGCAGTGTTCTTTACGCGTCTACCGATAAGGGAGTGTCGATTGTAGACATTAGTACTCCAGATTCTCCTGTAATTCTTCGGGATTTGGAGCTCACCCAGGTCGATGAGATTTCAGTTGAGGGGAGCCTTTTGATAGTTAGATCGGGAAACAGCATGTTAGTTTATGATGTAGAGAAACCTAATGATCCAGTCTTGCTCGAGAGCAGAAAGGAATAGAATTCCATTTTGGAGGTGTTAGCGTGAAGAAATTACTCTTGGCAGTATTAGTTACATTTCTTTCAGTAGCAGTGTTTGGCGTAAGTGACAGCGTACTGGTTATGGCAATTGAAACTGAGCCGGTAGGATTCGATCCGACGCTGGTTACCGCATTTGCATCTCACAGAGTTCTTGAGAACGTTTACGATGGTCTTCTGAAGTATGATGAAAATATGAATCTCGTTCCTAATCTAGCCGAAGATTTCGAAGTGGTGGATCCCTACACAATAGTGTTCAAAATACGAGAAGGCGTAAAATTCCACAATGGCGAGACTTTGACTGTTGAGGATGTTCTCTTTACTTTTGAAAGAATAAGGGATCCCGAAGTAAAGGCTCCAGCAGCCAGTTATTACGGCGAGGTAGAAACAATAAGATCTTTAGACGGAAACAAGGTTGAGTTCAAGCTGAAAATCCCGATGGCTTCTTCGCTTCTTCCCAATTTTGCGGGAGTTAACAGCGCTATACTTTCCAAGAGTTTTGTCGAGTCAGGCGCAAATCTTCAGCTAGAGACAAATGGTACGGGGCCTTTCTACATTGCTGAGTTTGTCGCAGGCAACTACATAAGGCTGAGAAAGAATGCAGACTATTTTGTTGCCGGGCTTCCTTATCTCGATGAAATAAAAATGATGATAATGCCCGAAGAGGTAACAAGAGTTTCCGCTTTAAGAAATGGGGACGTCGATATTGCAAAGATCAGCGAGCCACTAAGTCTTAACCAGTTAGCCTCAGACAAGTTCGTAATTTACAGGACGCCAGTGCTAAGCTATTATTTGCTCGGTTTCAACACGACAAGAGGACCTCTAAGCAAACCGGAAGTTAGAAACGCCCTCAGTTACGCCGTTAGCAGGGAAATGATAGTGAAGGCTGTGGCCTTTGACGAGGCAACAGTTACGGGTCCGTTGAACCCCGAGCTGGATTTCTGGGCTTTGCAACCCAATCAGTTCGAGGAGTATAGTTACAATCCTTCAAAGGCGAAGCAGCTACTTGCAGAAGCCGGTTATCCAAATGGCTTCGAATTTGAGATAGTTGCTGCGCAGAGATACAATTTCGATAAGGTTGCACAAGTAATCCAGGCTCAGCTGGCAGAAATCGGTGTCATTGCAAAGATAAACTTGGTTGAGTGGGGAATTTTCATCAGCAAGTGGAGAGAGAGTGATTTCGATTCTTTCATTTCTATGAATAGCGGATCGATAGATCCAGACATCCAGTTCAACAGGACTTTCCGAACTGGAGGATCGACTAATGTCTTTCTCTATAGTAACCCTGAGGTCGATGATCTACTTGATAGGGGTAGAAGCGAGTCCGATATGAACGCCAGAAAACTGATCTATGAAGAAGTCCAGAGAAAACTCGTGGAAGAATCACCAATACTTTTTCTCTATTCGCCAAACACGTTATTTGCCTCTAATAATTCCGTTAAGGGATTTAGATCATTGGCGAATGAAAGCCTTGTGTTTTTGAGAGAAACAAGCAAAGATTAGTTTCAGAGTAGAATATGGAGTTCGGTTACGTAATCAGGAGGCTGCTATCTGCAGTTCCCACAGTTCTTTTAGTCACGTTCATGGTGTTCATTGCGATTCACATAGTTCCTGGCGATGTGATAGATATAATGCTGGGAACCCAGAATTATCTGACTGAAAGTCAGATAGAGGATCTGTATTCCGAATATGGGCTTGACAAGCCCCTGATTGTTCAGTATGGAATATGGGTTAAGAATCTGCTTTCATTCAACCTGGGCACTTCACTAAGAACGGGCCGACCCGTAACCGAACTGATAAAGGAAAGATTCCCGGTTACTCTTGAACTGGCCGCTTTCTCATTAGGATTTGCACTTTTATTTGGAATCCCCATGGGAATAATCTCTGCAATAAAGAGAAATGGTTTTCTCGATAACTTTGTGAGAGTGATCGGTCTAATTGGTCTTTCGTCCCCATCCTTCTGGGTGGGGGCGATCTTAATTGTGCTGGTTTCTGGTGCCTTCGATAATTTCAACCTATTTGGATATGTGAGTCCGGTAGTCGATCCGTTTTCTAATCTACAGGTGATGTTTCTTCCTTCACTTACAATGGGCTTGATGGTAGCAGCGCAGATTTTGAGAATTACCAGAACATCGATGCTGGATGTACTAAATCAAGATTACGTTAGAACTGCCAGAGCAAAAGGAGTGAGTGCCCGAAATGTAATTCTCAAGCATTCTTTGAGAAATGCTCTAATTCCTGTTGTAACGCTCTCGGGTATTCAGCTAGGCTATCTGCTTGGTGGAACCATAGTAATAGAGAATATGTTTGCCCTTCCCGGAATGGGAAGACTTCTTCTTCAGGTTGTCAATGAAAGAGATTATCCCGTTGTTCAGGGAATTGTTCTTTTTATCGGGATAATAATAGTAATGTTGAATATCTTGGTTGACGTTATATATACACTAATTGATCCTCGTGTCGAGCTACGTTAGGGTGAGCGACTATGCTTAGAGTAATGCGGAGACTTGTGAGTAATCCGATCTACACGATTAGCATGATCATGATCTTTGTCATTGTTCTGATCACACTATTCCCTGGTTTATTTGCACCATATGACCCGTACAAGATGAATATGGATGCCTTTATGAGCAGGCCTTCTATAGATCATTTGTTTGGTGGAGACCAGTTCGGAAGAGACGTATTCTCAAGGTCGATGTATGGAATACAGAAAAGCGTAATAATCGCTTCCAGTGCGATTGCTATTTCGGCGATAATCGGTACTATGTTGGGGCTGTTGTCGGGCTATATTGGCGGACTGACCGACCTGATAATCATGAGGATTATGGATAGTTTCTTCGCTTTCCCATCGCTTATTTTGGCACTATTCATAATTGCTCTTTTCGGTTCAAGCATGTCCAACCTAATCTTTGCAATCGGCCTTGTCTATGTGCCGATATTTGCAAGGACCGTAAGGGGAGCAACGCTTTCTCTAAAGGATACTCTTTTTGTGAAGGCTTCTAAGGCGCTTGGAAAAAAGAATATCTCTATAATGCTTAAAGACATTCTTCCAAACATCTCTTCGATCCTGATTGTAACCTTCACCACAAATGTTTCAACAGCGCTTCTAACCGAGGCTTCCCTTGGTTTTCTCGGTCTAGGAGTTCCTCCTCCAGAGCCTACTCTAGGAGGAATGGTTGGCCAGGGAACCTCCTATTTGTTGAGCGCACCATGGATAGTCCTGTTTCCTGGAATGATGATAGCTATAATCGTTTTGAGTCTCAACATCCTGGGGGATGGGCTGAGAGATGTGCTCGATCCTAGAATAAACAGATAATCACCATCTATAGGTCCACAAGGCCGTGGAACTAGTGGAAACCCCATCAACATGGTTCTTCAACATTTCGATTTCCTCAACGCTGTCTATAAGACCTGCAGCAACTATGGTAGTCTCAGGTGCATGAACTCTGATTTTTGGGGCTACCTTCGCTGCGACTATTCCGGGCAGTATCTCAATGTTTCTCACTCCATTGGATACGATCGTTTGAATTCCCTTTTCAACGGCCCTCGAGTCAAGTACGAAAAACCTCAAAAGGCTCTGATGCATCCCGGCATTTACTGCTTGTTTGAATATTCTAAGCTTAGCAGTGATTATTCCATCGACTCCGCTCTTCTTAAGATAAAGAACGCTATCCTCGTCGCCAGAAAGCCCAGAAACAAAATCAATATCCACGAAGACCTTCTTTCCAGCAGCTTTGAATCGATCGATCCTCTCCTGTATTTCAAAGAGCCCACCATTTAGGAAGAAAACCGTTTCCGGAACAACTGATTCTGGTCTCTCTTTTCTGTTCCATAAAGCCGCAATAATTCCTTTTAGCATAAAACCCCTCCTAAGTAGAATAATACACTAAGCGCTGATTTCGAAAGAAGGAACCCTCCTGTTCTCTGAAGGGTCACTTTTTTTCCGGCTGAGTGTATGGAATATGATATAATTCTTTACACGTGGTAGAGTTTATGAGAGAACCACGCCATTTTTGTATGGCGTGGTTTTCTTTTTGGAGGTGCTGGATGCAAGCGGTAGTCATTGGAGGTGGAGTTGTCGGGTGTCTAATCGCTCGAGAACTCAGCAGATTTAGAATTAAGGTTGTTCTCGTTGAGAAATTAGAGGATATAGGACAGGGAGTTACTAAAGCAAACTCTGCTATTCTTCACGGTGGCTATGACGATCCGCCAGGAACATTAAGAGCTAGGTTCTGCGCTCCCGGAAATCTAATGTTTGATAAGCTCGCTGAAGAATTGAAATTCCCTGTAAAAAGGACCGGATCGATTGTCGTAGCAAAGGACAGAAACGAGCTTCCAAAACTTGAGGAGCTACTTCAAAATGGTATCAACAATGGAGTAAAAGATCTCAGAATCGTTGGCAAAAATGAGCTTAGAGAGCTGGAACCTCACATTTCAGATGAATTTAATTATGCCCTATTTTGTGGTACTGCTGGAATCACTGAGCCCTGGATGGTGGCGATTGCTTCGGCTATGAATGTTGCCGCAAACGGGGGCGAGGTTGTCACAGGTGAAGAAGTCATAGGCGGGAAGATCAATGAAGGAAGGGTCACCGAAGTATTTCTAAGTTCTGGCAGGAAGATTGAAGCCGACTTGGTAATAAACGCAGCCGGTCTCTTCTACGAAAAGGTTGCTTCAGCCTTTAACGTGAATGTGCCCCCGGTTCATTTGAGAAAGGGTGAGTATATCCTTTTGGATAAAAAGGCAAGTGAATTAGTAAATATGATAATATTTCCGCTTCCAACCGCTGCAGGAAAGGGAAAATTAGTTGTCCCAACGGTTGATGGAGGAGTTCTTCTAGGGCCGACTTCAGTTGAACTACCCGAGTTTTCGCCGGAAGATGTTAGCACTACTGATTCTGGGCTGACTTCAGTTAGAGAATCTGGAGAATATCTTATCCCGGGAATAGACAATGCAAAGTGGTTCATAAAGTCATTTGCCGGGCTGAGACCTGAAACCGTCCAAAAGGATTTCTACATAAAGAGAGCCGAAGAACTTGCAAACTTCATCACAGTGGGGGCTATGAGATCTCCAGGTTTGACTGCAGCCCCCGCAATTGCGGAATTCGTAGTTAGTATGATCGTTCCAGAAACTGGAATCGATCTGGTTAGAAGAGACGATTTTGTTCCGTGTCTTGAAGAGAGAGTAAAGATAAAGGAACTTCCAGCTGGGAAAGTCTCTGAGATGATTGATGAAAACCCTGCGTATGGGCGAATCGTCTGTCAATGCAATGAGGTTTCTGAAGCCGAGATAGTCCAGGCCATTCGCGATGGAGCAAGAACAATTGACGGTATTAAATTTAGAACTAGAGCGGGTTTTGGAAGATGTCAGGGCGGGTTCTGCAGCTGGAACATTGCGAAGATTCTGGCTAGAGAGCTCAAGAAGGATCTATCCGAAGTTAGACAGAACAGCGAGGGAAGCTGGATAGTTGATGGGAAGGTGAGACAATGAACAGACTCACCACAGACGTTCTTATCATAGGTGGCGGAGCAGCAGGTATGTCATCAGCTCTCAGTGCTGCAAAAACTGGAGCTGACGTTACTCTCCTAGAAAGAGAACCGATTGCAGGAGGTGTCCTAAATCAGTGTATTCATAATGGGTTCGGCCTTCAGTTCTACCATGAGGAATTGACAGGTCCGGAATTTGCCTCTCGCCTTCAACGTGAGATGAGTGAAGAAGGGGTGAGCATGATTGGTGAATCTTATGTCCGGCACATAGACGTGAGGGAGAAAAAAGCAGTTGTGCTTTCTCCTAAGGGAGCATTTGAAATTTCTGCGAAGGCCCTTGTCATATCGAGCGGAGCCAGAGAAAGACCGTTCGGCTCGCTGTTGATACAGGGTTATAGACCGTCAGGAATATTGCCGGCAGGTTTGGCTCAAAGATATGTGAATCTAGAGAATTATCTACCAGGAAAAAGAGCGGTTGTACTAGGATCAGGGGATATCGGGTTGATAATGGCAAGAAGACTGACACTTGAAGGTGTGGAAGTAGTCGCTGTAATAGAACGGATGCCATATCCCGGAGGTCTTACAAGAAACATTGTTCAGTGCCTTGAAGATTATGATATTCCCCTTCTCCTTTCGACAACTGTGACCAAAGTCTTCGGAAAGGGAAGGCTTGAAGAAGTTGAAATAACTAAGGTCGATGAGAGATTCGTTCCGATACCGGGCACTTCCAGCCGGCTGAAAGTTGACACTTTAATACTTTCTGCCGGGTTGCTTCCACAGGTTGAGGATTTCGATGATGATTTGACTATCGATCCTATCAATAGAGGTTTTGTTGTTTCAAACACAGGTGAAAGCTCCGTAGAGGGTGTTTTTGCGGCGGGAAACAATGTTGCGGTATTCGATCTCGTGGATTATGTAGCCGCCGAGGGCTGGATAGCCGGCCGTCATGCTGCTCTCTATGCGCTCGGCAAGAATACTTCTGGGGACAGGGTTCCCGTTGTTAGGGGAGATAATGTGGGAGTTGTTGTGCCTGGCATAGTGGATATGGATGAGCACGTACGCCTGTATGTAAGATTGAAAAACCCTATGGACAAGGGCACTCTAGTTCTAAAGGAACTAGGGCTCGAGAAGAGTTTCTCTTATGGGGTTCCCAGTGAGATGATCCAGATGGTTATTAAAAAAGAGAAGCTGATGCCTCTTATTGACGCAAAACGGTTAACGGTGGAGGTGCACTAATGGAGAGACACATAACTTGTGTAATTTGCCCGGTTAGTTGCAAAATTTCAGTTAGAAAAAGCGGAAGCGAGTATGAGATAAGGGGTAACAGATGTCCCAGAGGAAAAGAATATGCTTTAAATGAATTAATCATGCCGAAGAGAATACTTACAACAAGCGTAAAAGTCATCAACGGGGAGATTCCCCTAGTTTCCGTGAAGACATCTGGCGCAATTGACAGGTCGATTATAAAGGAGAAAATGGATTTGGTCAGAAAAATTTCAGTTGAAGCTCCTGTACAGATTGGAGACGTCCTTATGGATGATATCGATGGCCAGGGGACTGCGCTCATTGCCACGCGTCCTGTGAAGAGAATTCAAACTTTTCTTCCTTAATCCTACTACTTGAAATAACGTTTGATTCGGGTTAAAATAATCATTGTGTTCCAGCGTGGCTCAATGGCAGAGCATCCGGCTGTTAACCGGACGGTTGGGGGTTCGAGTCCCTCCGCTGGAGCCAGAACTCCCCCTGTTGGGGGAGTTTTTTATATCCAGCTCTGTCCTGGGACCTTGGGAAAGAGTCTTGTTCTTGAAACGTTGTCTAGAGAACAGACATATCTTGTCAGTCTTTCGACACCAATTCCACAACCTGCAGTCGGAACAAGCTCTCCTCCTTCTGCGATATCCATGTACCATGAGAGTTCTTCAGGGTCGTTGCCTTTGAAACCCATTCTTTCAAGGATTCTCTGATGCTCCCATTCTCGTTCTCCTCCGGACAGAGTTTCACCAAATCCATGAGGAAGTATTAGATCCATATCCTTGAGTGTTCTCTTATCTTCCGACAACAAGTCATAGAATTCCCTCTCCCATATTGGGAAATCAATTAACCAAAACGGCTCGCTAAAACTGGCGGATAGTATCGTTTCAAAGTCTTTTCCATACTGTTCATAAGCGTCCATGAATTTCACCGTAGCAAAGGGTTTTGAAGGAATCGAAGGATCCGAGGAAAGAAAATCCATTTCTTCGCTGCAATTTCTCTTTACTGAAAGCATTACTGTAATTATGAGGTCTTCGATGAGAGACATTATTTGCTCTCTCTTTGCGTTCCGGATTTCAAGATCAATTTGACTGAACTCAAAGAGATGTCTTCCTGAAAGTGCCTTTTCCGATGTTTCAAGTCTTACATTCGGAGAAACAATGAAGATCCTTTCGAATGATTTACACGCTAGTTGCTTGTGAAATATCATTGACTGCGTAAGGCGATACTCCTGATCGTAGTAAGTGAACCTTGTGGTGTGAACTTCGTGATTAAGTGGATCGGTGATCGGAGATACAATAGTAGGAAGTAGCTCGACAAAGTTCTTTCCCCTAAGAAAACTGCTTGCTTCTCCCAGAATTGCAGATTTTACTTTAACTGCCGACTTCACAACCGGATCACTAAGGTGCTCCAACACTCTAGAACTGAGTCTCCCGATGCTTTCCATTTTCTCACCCCTTCAAAAATTAAGGCCGATGGATAACCATCGGCCTTCTAATCTTTTTTGTTGAAACGCAAAGATTAACTGACCGATCCCGGCCAGTTATTATTAGAAAGTGCTATACTGTATGAAACTAAAATCAATCTTTCCATATTCCTTCCTCCTGAATGATTCATTCTACCATCTGCAAAGTAACACAGAAAGCATTTCGTTTAAGATTTGTTGAAGTATCTTTGTTAAATAGTGCTCAATCGGTTTATAATACTAGTATGAATATTATTCCAATTTTCGTTCCACATGAGGGTTGCAGAACGCGATGCATATTCTGTAATGAATACTCCGCCACTGGAGTCACTGGAGTTCCCGATGAGAAAGAGATCGTTTCCACTGTAGAGAAGTATCTTTCATTCTTTAGACATCCAGAGGATGTGGAGCTTGCATTTTATGGTGGCACATTTACCGGGTTTGGTAATCAGCAGAAGTACCTGGAGGTTGCAACTGAGTTCTTCAAAGCAGGTCAGATAAAGGGGATCAGATTCTCCACCTCTCCGGGGCTCATATCCGAGAGGTTAGTAGAGTATTTGAAACCTTATCCGGTAAACTTTATCGAGCTTGGAGTCCAGTCTTTTGATGATACTGTTCTGGAGAAATCTAACAGAGACCACAACACCAGCGATGTTTATAAAGCAACTCACTTGTTGAATAGCAACGGAATCAAATTTGGCATTCACTTGATGACCGGGCTACCCGAAGACTCAGAGAGTAAGGACATTCACTCGACCAGAGAGGCTATCAGAGTAGGTGCCTCTTCCGTTAGGCTTCATCCTCTGGTGATTTTGAAGGGTTCTCTTCTTGAGAATGAATACAAACTTCGTAGATTTTCGCCTCTTGACCTCCAGGAGTCTATTGAGATTCTCTGGAAAATGTACCTTCTGCTCTCGACATCGAATGTGAAGATAAACAGGATTGGTATCTGTCTGTATGGAAAGCAGATAGACAACGTGGTGGCCGGTCCATTTCACCCTGCGATTGGAGAACTCGTGCGTGATAGACTTTTCCTTGAAATCGTCAGGGCATTTTCCGGGGAAATGAAGAGAAACGAGCTAAGACTTCATAATAAATTCAAACCATTTTTCACAGGTCATAAGAAGGGAATTGTCGAGGAAGCCCGTAAGGAGGGGATTCTTATAGACTTCGCTCACGATGGTGAGGAAATCGATGTTTCTCTTTATATGAGACGGATCAAAGAAAGGGTTCTGGAGGGAGTTTATGCTGAGGCTTAATTCAGTTTACATAAAAGGATTCAAGAGCTTCGCCATGCCAACTAGATTCGAGGTCTCATCGGGCATGACTGCGGTAGTCGGACCCAATGGCAGTGGAAAATCGAATGTTGTTGACGCGATAAGATGGATATTTGGCGAGCAGTCTATGAAAAACATCAGGGCCGACAGCAGGGAAGATGTCATCTTCAACGGTTCAGAGAGATTTCCACCTTCAAACTCCGCTGAAGTCAAACTTGTATTCGAATCAGAGGAAGGAATCTTTTCAATTGCGCGGGAGATATCTAGAGATGGACAGTCGTCTTACAAAGTCAATGACAAACAGTCCAGACTGAAGGATATAAAGGAGCTATTCCAGGGAACCGGTGTTGGAATGGATATATACTCTATAGTTGGGCAGGGACAGGTCGATAAGGTAGTGACGGCCTCGCCATACGAGCTGAGGGCTCTCATTGAAGAGGCTGCCGGTACTGCGGTGTACAAAGAGAGGAAGAAAGAAGCGCTGGGAAAGTTGGCGGCAACGGAAGAAAATCTAAGCAGACTTGAAGACATAATTTTTGAGCTTGGCAAACAACGTAAGTCTCTTTATCTAAAAGCAAAAAGGGCTGAGAAGTTCGTTGAGTATTCTGCGAAACAGAAGGAGCTGAAGAATCTCTTCTTCGGCAATATCGCAAGACTCGAAGAGGAGAAACTTGGGACTCTTAATGGAGATCTAGGAGAGGTTCGTAACGAGTTAAAAGATCTTCAGAAGAAGTTAATTGAAGGCGAGTCTAAATGGTCAGCTTTAAGGGCAGAGTTCTCAGAAGTTGACAAAGAAATCGAAGGGTTCACGAAACTTCTCGAAGAGTATAAGAAACGGCAAAACGACTTGTTGGAGCTCAAAGAGATGTACTCAAGAAGACTGAACGAAAAAGAGAATAGATTGATAGAAATCTCAACCCGGATTGACAATTTCAGATCGGAAATCGAGGATCTCGATAAGAGAAAGGATGAGATTAAGTTAATTATCGAGAGCCTCGAGCAACAGGTTTCAGATGAAGAAACTGCCCTCTCTTTGTCTGAAGAGGAACGGGACTCCCTTTTAAAAAATTACAGCGCGAGAGAACGAGAATGGCTCAAGCATCAAGAGACCTTTGAGTCTATTTCGAAGAGGCTTTCAAAGATTGAGAATGAGCTCGAGAGACTTGAAAATAGCAGGGAAGACACAAGTAAGAGATTGCGCCTAATCGAAAACCAACTGGAAACGAAAAGAGATAGGTTCGAAACCCTCAAGGAAGAAACCGAGTCTCTAGCAAAACAGGGCAAGGAAAGTTCAGATAAACAACGAAAAGTTGAAGCGGAAGTAAGCGCCTCGAAAGAAAGACTCGTTGAGCTGGATGCAGAATTAGAGAAAGCTAGGGATCGTCTTTCAAGCAATGAAAGCGAGTTTAGAAGATCTCAAATGGAAAGGGGCTTACTCCAAAGGCAGCAAGAAGAATATCAGGGATTCTCCAAAGCAGTCAGAGAAGTCTTCTCGAGAAAGGAGAGCTTTGCGGGACTCAGAGATGTTGTTGCAAACATCATACAGGTACCAGAATCCTTTGAAACCGCTATAACAGTTCTTCTAGGATACCGTATGCAGGATATAGTGGTTGACGACTCAATAACCGCAAAGAGAATAATCGAATTCCTCAAATCGTATAAGATAGGTCGGGTAACCTTGCTTCCCATTGACATGATTGAAGGCAGTTTCAGAAATTTCTCAAGGGTTGAGTCGCATCCAGGCTTCATCAACTACGCTGCCAGGCTTGTAGAAATCCCGGATGGTTTCGAGAAACTACCGGTTTACCTTTTCGGAAACTCAATTGTAGCAAGAACCCTTGATGATGCGATTGAAATGAGGAGATCAGAAGGTTTCATTGGTAGAATTGTATCCGTCGATGGCCAGTTGTTGAGTAGCGGTGGATCCATTACCGGAGGGTTTATTGGAGAAGAAACTCGAACCGATCTACTCTCCAGGAAGAGACGGATCCAAGAACTTGTTGAAAGAGAAGACGAACTGGAGAAGCAAATACAGCTCGGTAATAAGCAGATTGAAAGACTTAGGGACGAGATGACAGAGGTCCGTGGATATCTGAAGGCGCTGCAAGAAGAGCTCAATGAATTGGCTTCAAAGGGGGCGGCAATAAACAGAATGATAGCGGAATTGCTGAAATCTGCTCAGGAAGTCGAGGAAGAGATAGCTGAGCTCCAGAAACTTGAAAACGAATATACTAGAAGGATGGAAGAAAATTTTAGAAAGAAGGAAGTTCTTGTTGGAGAACAATCTGCTCTCAAAGAAGAGCGCTCTGAACTACAACGCAAAGTTGAAGAGGAATCTGAAGAGCTTAAGAAACAGAAGAAAGCCCTTGAACAGCTTCAAGAAAAGATTGTCGATACCAGGCTTAGGCTATCCACTCTATACGAGAAGCAGGAACAGTACACAAAGGAACACAGTTCCTTAATTCAAAAGAGCAAAGCTGATCAGGAGAACATCGATCTTCTTTCTCGAGAAGTCTCAGAAGTCGAATCGGAGACGGAACGGCTGAGAAGACAGGTGGCGGATCAGGAAAGAGAGCTAACCTCAGTCAAGAAAGAAACGGAAAACCTCTTTTCGAGCATAAGAAATCAAAGGGAAGGGAAAGAGCAAAGGTTTTCTGCCCTTCAAGAGGCCGAAGAAGAGATAAATGAAATGAAAGCGGAGAGAGAAAAACTTCGGGACAAATCTCACAAACTTGAGATGCACATTCAAGAGAGCGAGATGAAACTGTCAAGAGTGAGAGAAGAATTAGATGAAGTCGAAGAAGAGGTCGAGATTCTTTCCGAAGAGAAACTTCAAGACATCAAGGTGGAACTTGACGATTACGAGAACAAACTAAAGTTTCTTGGAAGCGTTGATCTTGAGGCTATTGATGAGTATGGTGTTGTAGATAGGGAGTATCAAGAACTCGATGAGCAGAGGAAGGATCTAGAAGAAGCTAAAGTAAAACTTATCGAACTGATTGATAAGACAGATGCTAAGGCGAAGAATATCTTCATGGAAACCTTCAACAGTGTGAACGAGAACTTCAATCGGTACATTGAGGAGATTTTCGACGGAGGAGAAGGCGAGATAAAGATAATCCCTGGTGAAGACTTACTTGAGACCGGTTTGGAGATCACAGTCAGGAGACCTGGAAGAAAGATTCAGAAGCTTCAACTCCTATCCGGTGGGGAAAAGGCACTTGTTGGAATAGCCCTTGTTTTCTCGTTACTGAGTATAAAACCCAGTCCTTTTTACGTTTTAGATGAAGTTGACGCTCCACTGGATGATTTCAATGCCGAAAGGTTCAGAGTGTTGCTTAGGAAACATGCCGCCGACACGCAGTTTCTTGTTGTTACCCATAACAAACTTGTTATGGAGGTTGCAAATGTTCTTCATGGAGTGACAATGACAGACGGTCTTTCAAGAGTAATCCCTGTCGAACTGCAGTCGGTTGAGACAGTTATCGGTTAGTGTTGTCGTGTGAAACTAGCCGCCTGTATTCCCTTCCTATAACCAATAACATTCCTGCTCCGACCAGTGCAGAGCCTGTAAAAAACAACATGGAAGGTGAATTCCCGAGAAAAACAATGTCGGCGATTACGGTGAAAACGGGGATTGTGTAGACCCATAGAGTAGCCGCCTTTCCTCCCCAAAGATCTATTCCCTTGTTCCACATTATGTATCCCAGAGCCGATGCAAAAATCCCTAAGAACAAAATGCCTGAGACCGCACCGAAAGAAAAGACGACGGGTCTTTTGAAAAGAAGGATTTCTGAAAGAGCAAAGGGCGCGGAAAAGAGAAGTCCCCAGAGCATTATTTCTAGAGTTGTCCATATCGAGCTGTTGTGAATCTTCTCATAAAAGTAAGTGTATGCCGTCCAGGAGACTGCTGCACCGAAAGAGAAGAGATTTCCTGTTACGCTAGAGCCATCGGCAAATCTTCCCGAATAAATAATCACTGAGAGTCCCGAGAAAGCTACGAGACCCCCCAAGTATTCGAAGAGATCGTACTTTTTTCTTATTAGGTCATAAAGAAGTATTGTGAGTATGGGAGCCGTGGATACAATCAAAGAAGCGTCAGCGGCATTCGTCATTGTCAAACCATAATTTTCAAAGAAAAAATAAAATGTGATTCCTGAGAGACCTGCTAAAGCCGCATTCTTGTGATCTACGGTATTGAAAGAACCCCTCTTATTTAAGGATATGGGAAACAGAATAACGACTGCAATTGCAAAACGAAGAAAAGCTAGCAGCATTGGAGGAAGTGAACTGACGGCCACCTTGGTAAAAATATATGATCCACCCCAAATCACTGCCGTTGTTGCCAGAATAACAAGACCTAGGGATCTTCTATCAGTCTCTTTCATAATCTTTTATACGGTGAATAATGAAGATCTGATCTGATAATCAAAGGCTCCATAATCAGCGCCTCAAACGGTCCGAGATCAACAGATACCGTTCCGAACGACACTTTAAATGCTCTTCCAGTCAACAGATCCTTCATTTCTGTCCCGTTCATAAGGAAACCCTCCTGCAAAAAAACTCTCGATTTTATGTTGTTTGCAGTAGGGTTGACTACGCAAAGAACCATATCTTCCACAATTTCGCCAGTTCTCTTGAAGGATATGAGTGAACTATCGGAAGAAATCAAGGGTTTGAAATTACCCGCTCGAAGTGATGCTTTTGTTTCTCGAATTGCGTTCAGCTTCTTAAAAAGGATCCGCGTCTCTGTTTCCTTCGAAACACTTTGCCAATCCATCGGAGCCCTGTTCTCAGGATCATTGCCTCCATCCATTTCTATTTCCTCGCCATAATAGATCAAGGGAATCCCGGGAAGACAATACTGAAGAACAAGCGCTGCTTTTACCCTCTGGAAGGATCCGAGCTCGTTCTTAAGCCTGGGTACGTCGTGTGAAGAGAGAATAGTCCAGGAATTAGAAATGAAAGTCAAGCCGGCCTCTTTAATAGCCTCATCGATGATTTTCAGTGCGTCATGTCCGGAAAGATAACCGTTGAGAGTCTCCCAGATTACCAGTCGAAAGTAGTAATTCATCAGCCCGTCCAGATGCGATTGCTCGGGCCAACCACCGGGATAGTTCCAGATTTCCCCGATAACAACCGCGTCACTTCTGACCGATTTGGTGGTCGCAACTATTTCTTTCAAGATTCGTGGTCCAAGATCATAGGCAACATCTAACCTCCAGCCATCTATGCCCTTCTTAAGCCAGTGAGCTACAACTGAGTCAGTGCCTCTAAAAACCATGTTTGAAAGGATCGGATTCTCAAGATTGAGTTCAAGAAGATTACATGAGTCCATCCAGCCTCTTAAACCCTTTTTTCCTTCGAAGAAGTACTTTCTGAATTCCTCATTTCCCTGGAGGGCACCTGGTTCCTCGAATAGCTCAAGAGAGTTGGCCCATTTTCCCGAAGCTCCAACGTGATTGAAAACTCCGTCCAGTATTATACTGAGCCCCTTCGAATGAGCAGTCTCGACAAGTAGAAGGAATTCTTCTTCCGTACCAAAGTCAGGATCTATCTTAAAATAATCAACAGTGTCATACTTATGATTCGTGTGTCCCCAGAATATTGGATTCAAATAAAGAGTGTTCGCGCCAAGGTCTCTTATGTAATCTAGCTCTTCGGTTATTCCCGCAAGATCACCTCCCCAGAAATCATATTGATGACTACCGTCTACGGAAGCAACGGGTTTTTCTCCCCAATCTCTAACGTCTTGCTTTGGAAGCTGATAATGACCTTGTTCGCGTTTTTGAAATACGTTCTTTCCATAGCCAATCTTGAATCTATCTGGGAATATCTGATAGACGATAGAATCTCTTTGCCAGTCTTTCATCTTTTCTCCTCCAGGAATTCATTGGCATAAGCAAGATAGACCATTCCAAGGAAAATGTTGTTTCTGATGGACCAGAGCTCTTGGGGTTTAATATTTATCCTGGATTGCTTCAACCAAGAATTCAAAGTCCAAAGCGTCATCTCGTAGATTTGCATCAGCCCCCTTGAATGCACATAGTCAGAAAATGATTCATCAATACTTCTTTCTTCCATCAAAGCAAAGGGATTCAAAGAGGATTCAACTACCATGATTGATAGTACAACTTCCGGGTCCAGTCTAGACAAATCTAGAGTCTTAATTTCGCCTCCAACTATAATATCAACTTTCACATTTGCAAATTCCATTAAGGCATTGTAAATCTCCTCTGATAGGCGATTCTTAAAGATTGCGGATCTGTCAGAAAGTAAACTGCTGGACTCAATTAACGAAGCTATCTTAGTTTCTAAGTAGGGACATTTCCTCTTTGCATTTTGCTGTGAAAGATCTGATATTGTTTGGTTGCAAACGAAAAGATCGTTCTCCGAAACATTGTGCATCTTTACTGAACTGCTCAATCTATAATTCAGTGAGCCGCTCTTGTCAGTGAAATATCTGTATGCTTCAACCACACGGTCATCGTACTGGTAAGATGGGCTTTCAAGAATGGACTTATAATCGGCTCCAAGGCCTGCATTATAAAGCACGGAGAGAGCTGCAACTCTGTCAAGTCTGTTCTTTGCGCTAAGGGAAGTAAGTATCAATGAAAAAATGATGATCGATGCAAGGAGAATCGAAAGCACGATCATGTCAATTTTCTTACCCTTGTCCATATTCCACCTCGCGGCAATTATAGCAGAGAAAAAGCCGGGTTGCCCCGGCCTCTTGATTATTGACTCTACCTCTTTTTCTTCTCGGGTTTATCGAACTCACAAACACCAACCGGACATCCCGGAGAGTTTAGATGAGAGAGAAACTCGTCCTTAAACCTGTCGAGTATAGATCGCAATGGAATTGGGACAGACTGGCCGAGGCCGCAGAAAGATGATTCTTCCATTGTCTCAGATATGTCATATAACTGGTTGAACATCTCCACAGTTCCTCTTCCCTTTGAGAACTCATCAAGAATGTACACGATTACACGGGTTCCTTCCCTGCAAGGAGAACACTTTCCGCAGGATTCGTGAGCGAAGAACTCCATGAGATTCTTTGCGATATCAACTGCGCAATGAGTTTCATCGATCGCGAGGATTACTCCGGATCCCAGGGATGCACCAGATTTCTTGAAGGAATCAAAATCCAGCTCAGCATCCATCTCTTCTGGTTTAATGAAGGTTCCCGCAGCGCCGCCTGTTTGTACCATTTTTAGGGTTCTGCCCTTGGGGATGCCTCCCCCAAATTTGTGAACAAGATCTCTCACGGAAGTTCCCATGGGCACTTCAACTATTCCTCTCTTAACAAGATCCCCGCACAAAGAAAATACCTTTGTTCCCGGTGATGATTGTGTCCCTATCGACCGGAACCAACCTGCTCCCTTATCTATTATTGGTGGAACACAGGCAAAAGTCTCGACATTATTGACTACTGTTGGCTTGCCGTATAGACCGCTAACTGGAGGATAAGGGGGTTTCAGCCTAGGTCTTCCCGACTTGCCTTCTATAGACTCTATAAGAGCAGTCTCTTCGCCACAAACGTATGCTCCTGCACCCAGTCTGACAGAAAGATCGAATGAAAACTCCGTTCCGAGAACTGACTGTCCCAAAAGCCCGTATTCATACGCCTTGCTTATCGCGTCCCTTAGACTAGATACAGATTCGAAGTATTCTCCCCTGATATAAATGTATCCCTTACTTGCACCTACAGCGTATCCAGCAATAACCATGCCTTCTATAACTGAATGGGGATCACCCTCCATGATTAACCGATCCTTAAATGTCCCCGGTTCGCCTTCGTCAGCGTTACAGATCACGAACTTCTCATCGGATCTGACTTTCTGAGTAAACTCCCATTTCAGTCCCGTTGGAAAGCCGGCCCCTCCTCTTCCTCTGAGGTTGCTCTTCTTCAGCTCTTCTATGACTTCCTCAGGAGTCATTCTCAATGCCTTTGCGAGGCCCTGATATCCATCTAGCGCAATGTACTCTTCAAGATTTCGCGGATCGATAGAACCGGCGTTTCTCAGGACGATTCTCACTTCACTCGTTGATTTGGTAGCTTCAACACTTCCTCCAGAATCGAAATCCGCAACGACCAGATCTCTTACTTTTCGACCCTTTAGAAGGTGTTCCAGGACAATTTTCTCAATGTCTACTTCGGACTTTGCAGAATACATTACATCATCGGGGAGTACAAGAAAGAGAACCCCTCTTCCATACTCACCGAAAGAGCCAGTTTCAAGAATCTCTACCATGGAACTCAGGTTGTAATTCTCGACCAGAGTATTGAGATAGTTCTTTAAGTGCCTGGCACCTAGGAGCAAGCTGTTCGAATCTATAGATACGAGAACCGTGATTGGTTTGCTCATGATTACTCACTCCTTTCCCTTGAGACGATCTCGCGTATTATTTCGGAGACTCTTTTTGGGGTAAGGTTTCCATATGCCTCATCATTTATCATCATAACGGGGGAGACTCCGCAGAGACCGAGACAACTAGTTTCTTCCAGCGTAAACAAGCCATCTTCAGTAGTCTCACCGAAGCCTATCTCAAGCGTATTTTTCAAAGAATCTATCACCGCCTGCCCACCTGTTACATGGCAAGGAAGGCTCTTGCAAACCCTGACGACGTACTTGCCTCTCTTGTGAGTTGAGAACATCGTGTAAAATGTAAGAACCTCATAAATCCTGGAAAGAGGTGTCCCAGTCAATTCCTTCAACACTTCTGCCGCTTCGATTGGAATAAAGTTGCCGTAATGATCTTGAATTGCGTGAAGAGTATTTATTAGTACGTCTCCCTTCTCAAGGCTCTGACCACTTATATCTTCATAGATTCTTGTTACAGTCAAACGGACATCTTCAGCAGACATATAAGTTCCTCCCTTCAATCCTCTTCGAAGTAGCAAAGAAACCCCCGATGAAGGGGGTTCCAAAAAGTTCACGGAGATACTTTGCTGATCGCTCCAAATCTGCAGACTGCAAGACAACTACCGCATCTAGTGCAGATTTCCGGATCTATTTCATGGGGTTTTCTTACCGAACCGCTTATCGCTTCCACAGGGCAAACTCTTGAGCAAGCGGTACAACCCACGCATTTTTCTTTGTCTATCACTACACGTGTCAGAGATTTGCACTTCTTGGCGGGGCATCTTCCGTCCTTCACATGTGCTTCGTATTCGTTCCAGAAATAACGCATCGTCGATATTACCGGCTGTGGAGCCGTCTGGCCAAGTCCACAAAGAGAAGTTGCCATGATGTTCTCGCCAAGATCTTTCAGAAGTTGGAGATCTTCCATAGTACCTTCCCCACTAGTAATTCTTTCAAGGATTTCAAGCATCCTTCTCGTTCCATCTCGACAAGGCGTACACTGACCGCATGACTCTTCGACCGTGAACTCAAGGAAGTATTTTGCAACATCGACCATACAGCTGTCTTCATCCATTACAATCATTCCACCGGAACCGATTATAGTTCCCAGTTTCTTCATGTTGTCGTATGTTATTGGGGTATCGATCAGTTCTAAAGGAATGCATCCTCCGCTTGGTCCTCCGGTCTGGATTGCTTTCAGTTTCTTCCCACCGGGCACGCCCCCGCCTATTTCGAATATCAGCTTTCTCAAAGTGATTCCCATAGGTACTTCGACCAGGCCCGTGTTTTTAACATTCCCGGCAAGGGCGAAGACCTTGGTTCCTCTCGACCCTTCTACCCCAAACTGGCTGAACCATTCGCCGCCATTATTGATTATGGGTGGTATATTGGCAAAAGTCTCTACGTTGTTCAGAAGGGTAGGTTTTTGCCAGAGTCCTTTATTTGCGGGAAAGGGAGGTTTAACTCTTGGTATTCCCCTCTTCCCTTCAATCGAATTGATCAGTGCAGTTTCCTCGCCGCAAACAAATGCGCCTGCTCCGATTCTGATCTCGAGGTCGAATGAAAAGTCAGTACCAAGAATGTTTTCGCCCAGGAAACCATATTCTCTAGCCATTTTCATAGCGTGAGTAAGCCTTTCGATTGCCAGCGGATATTCAGCTCGTACATACACGAAACCCTTCTGAGCACCAACAACTCGTGCAGCAATAGTCATGGCTTCAACTATCGAGTGGGGGTCACCCTCAAGGACCGCTCTATCCATGAATGCGCCAGGGTCACCTTCATCCGCGTTACAAATAACGTATTTTGTGTCACCTTCCGCCTTTTTAGTGAAGTCCCACTTCATCCAGGTTGGAAATCCTGCTCCGCCCCTGCCCTTAAGTTCACTCTTCCTGAGTATTTCGATTACATCGTCAATACCAATTTCAAAAAGGACTTTATGCAGCGCGAAGTATCCATCTCTAGCAATGTACTCATCTATGGAAAGAGGATCGATTACTCCCAGGTTTCTGGTCGCAATTCTCACCTGCTCTGTGAAAAAGGGCAGTTCCTCCTGAGGTCTCTCTCTTAGATCCCCCGCATCTCCTCTGTAAAGTAGATCTTCAACTACTCTACCCTTTAGAATATGCTCTTCTACAATTCGAGACGCGTTTTCTGGAGTGATCTTCTGATAGAAGACACCTTCAGGGTAAATCACAAGCATTGGGCCGAGGTCGCAAGCGCCCATGCATCCAGTTTCTACAACTCTGACAACGTTATCTAGCGAATACTTTCTCAGGGTTTCCTCAAAAATGCCTTTGACACTCTTCTCGCCTGCCGAAATGCAGGCCCCTCCAGCACAGATCAGCACCGTGTTTTCAACTGCGGGCACCCGTAATCACCTCTTCGTTATAGTTCTCCTCTTTTCACTATAAGATCTCCGACAACTTTTCCCCCGACTATGTGTTGTTCGACCACTCTTTTTGCCTGAGCCGGGGTAACATGTCCATATATTATTGGATCGGATCCTTCAAGATGAACCTCTATTGTTGGTTCAGCATCGCAGAGACCAAAACAACCTGACTGAACGACGGAGACATCGTCGATTCCCTTTTCTTCAAGTGAATCAACTATTGCCCTAAGCGTATCCTTTGCACCCGCAGCAATTCCACACGTACCCATTGCCACTATCACTTTTCCTCTTTTGCCTGAGTTACGCATCTTAAGGCCCTTCATTGCGTTCTCTTTGATTTTCATAAGTTCCTCAAGGCTCTTAATCTTCGCCATTACTCGGCCCTCCTGTATTTGTCCAGAATCTTGGAAACCTCGTCTGGGCTGACTCTTCCGTAGTAATCATCTTCGCCAATCAAGACAACCGGGGCCATACTGCAAGCACCCAGACATCTGACAGCATGAATCGAAAAAAGCCCATCGGAGGTTGGTTCGTTCATTTCAACATTCAGTTCGTCTTGAAGTCTTTCGAGAATTTTATCTGCACCCTTAACATAGCAGGCAGTTCCCAGGCAGACTTTTATTTGATTTTTCCCCTTTGGTTTCATGCTGAAGAAGTTATAAAAAGTAACGACTCCATATACCTGACTCAAAGGAATATCTAGTTTCTCTGACACGTGTTGCTGGAGTTCTTCGGACAAGTACCCGAAGATCTCCTGTGCTTTGTGGAGTACATTAATTAATACCCCCGTGTTGCCTTTCACCGAGTCTATGTACTCGTCAAGCTCTTTATAGAGCTGCTGGCATTCCGGGCAATTAACAAGAGACAAACCATGCACCTCCTTTGAGGAAAGAATGTTATTTATTTCACACATGCATTATAACATGCACCTAGAGAAATGGGCTGATTCCTGTGTTAAAATAACCCATGTTCAAGGAGCCTTATGAGGAGGAGATTAGATGGATCTAGAATCCTTTGTCCGTGATGTTCCAAACTTTCCTAAGGAAGGTGTAGTTTTCAAAGACGTCACTCCATTGTTAAAGGATCCGTTGGCTTTTAGAGAGTGTATATTGAGGTTGTCGGAAAAAGCGATGAAAGTTGATTTCAATATAATGGTGGCTCCGGAAGCAAGAGGTTTCATTTTTGCGGCTCCTCTTGCTTTTGAGATAGGAAAGGCCCTTGTACCGGTTAGAAAACCGGGGAAGCTTCCATATAAAACAAAGGAAATCGAGTATGAATTAGAGTATGGTAGAGCCACTCTTCAAATGCACGTAGATGCAATCAACAGAGGAGACAGAGTTCTTATTGTAGACGATATCCTGGCCACAGGTGGAACCATGCAGGCGATTGCTGAAATGATCGAGGAAAGCGGAGGAGAAGTCGTTGAAATTCTTTGCCTGGCAGAACTTGGATTTCTTGAACCTAGAAAGAGGCTATCCAGGTACAGTGTGGAGACTCTTATTACTTACTAGTGGAGGTTTGAAGAATGCTTAAATATGACTTCTCATTTGCGTTTAAGGAAACTCTTGAGAGCGGGTTGTCCTTTGATGAGATATTTGATATTGGGAAAGCTTTATCTGCCAACTTTGAAAAGGTTTTTCAGCCACTTCCTGGTTTTCTTAGGATTCTTGACGATGACGAGATCCTTGAAGAAGTTGGGGCTCTCAAGTCTTGGCTTCAGAGGTTCGAGAACTTTGTCGTCATAGGAATAGGAGGATCGGCCTTGGGAAATCAAGCCCTTCATTCCTCGCTCAAACCAATCAACTGGAACTCTCTTAGTAATGAAAAGAGGGGAGGAAAGGCTCGGATTTTCCTTCTGGACAACGTAGATCCAGACCTGATAGCCTCTGTTCTTGGAGAACTTGATCTTGCTCACACGGTGTTCAACGTAATATCAAAGTCGGGAACAACTGCCGAAAGTATGGCCAACTATCTGGTTGTCAGGGGTTTACTCGAAAAACTAGACCTTCCTGTCAAAGAGCATTTCATATTTACGACCGACAAGGATAATGGTGTTTTAAGACAAATCGCAGACAATGAAGGGGTAAGATCTCTGACGATTCCAGATGATGTAGGTGGGCGTTTCAGCGTTCTTACCCCCGTTGGATTGCTTTCTGCAGTCGCTGAGGGAATAGATATTGAGCAAATCTACGAGGGTGCAAGGTTTGGCAAGGAAAGGTATCTGAGGGATGATTTGAAATCAAACCCAGCCGCTGTTTGTGCTCTTATTCATTACGCGTACTTGAAAAAGGGGCACAATATCTCAGTAATGATGCCTTATTCAAATAGGTTATACACTCTCGCTGATTGGTACAGGCAATTGTGGGCAGAATCTTTGGGAAAGAAATTCGATCTTTCCGGAAGAATTGTCCATACTGGTCAAACCCCTGTGAAATCTTTGGGCGCGATCGACCAGCACTCTCAAGTTCAGCTTTATAATGAGGGGCCAAAAGATAAGGTTGTTACACTGGTGAAGGTTGAAGACTTCGTGAATCAACTTACAATACCTTTCATCCATTCCGATATCGAAGCTCTATCGTATCTTAATGGAATCGGGGTTGGGGAGCTTTTAAATGCAGAACTCAGGGCAACTTCTATTGCTCTCGTTGCAAACGGTGTGCCGAACATGACGATTATCTTCCCTCAGATAGACGAAGTTCATGTAGGCGAGTTTATTATATCTTATGAGATACAGACGGCTATCATGGGGTTTTTGCTGAAAGTAAATCCATATGACCAGCCAGGAGTGGAACTGGGAAAGAAACTTACATACGCTCTTATGGGAAGAAAGGGTTACGAGGAAATAAGGGATAGATATGAGGAGAAAACCTCATGGAGGTTTGAACTATGAAGTCAGAGCTATTAAGAGTTCTTGAGGGTTTTTCAGTTGAGGAAGTCTTCTACACTTCGGGAGAACCAATACCTACCTTTGTGATAGTTTCGATGGAATCTGAGGATCTTTTGAAGAAGATTGGAGAAATGGAGGAAATCGAGGCAGACATCATAGTGATAAGCCCTGAAGAGAAGAAAGAGCTGAAGAATGCAAGCAGTGAGTTGTCAAGAGTCGTGCTGAATGTTATCGAGTCGGGAGAAAAGCTTCTGTAATGATTGTTGGTCTTGTGGGAAAAGCGGGGAGTGGCAAGTCAACGGCTGCAGAGCGTCTGGCCAAATCAAAAATGGAGTTAATCTCCCTCGATAAGCTCGGACACGACGCGCTGAGAGAAGAACAAGAAAGCCTGGTCAACTCCTTTGGGAGAGGCATTTTGACGTGCGGTAACGTTGATAGAAAGAAGCTGTCCAGAATAGTCTTCGAAAACTCCGATCTTCTTACAAAGCTGAATAAGATAGTCCATCCTGTGATAAAGCGAAAAGCCCTGGAGATCGTCGGTAAGGATTTTTCAGATCACTATATCTTTGACGGAGCCCTTATCCATGAAATTGGACTCGCTGAGTATTGCGACAAAATCATATGGTTTGAATGCCCGAACGAGATAGCGATCGAGAGACTTATGAAGAGAGGAATGAGCAAATCACGTGCAGAATCGATTCTGGCCTCACAGCAATACCTCGATTCGATAAAAGAGTCTGTAGATGCTGTAGTTACTACATTAGGCAGTAGTGAAGAGACTTTCGAGAAACTGAGATCGATTCTTTTTGAGTGGGGCATAGTGGTATAATTGGGTTACTTAGAAATCCTTTATAAGGAGGTAGGGAAATGCGCAAGAGACTGATTCTCGCTTTGTTGATTGTATCTTTTGCTGTTTTTACCTTTGCTGTGACGGAGATCGAATTCTGGCACGCGATGGGCGGCGCGCAGGGAACAACAGTCAATGAAATTGTAGCATCCTTCAACGAGGCCAACCCTGATATCTTGGTGAAGGCAATCTATGTTGGTAACTACAGTGCTTTGCAGCAGAAACTCCTGGTAAGTGCGGAAAGCAAGACATTACCTGCTCTTTCTCAGGCTTACGGGAACTGGACTGCCAGACTTATACCTCGAGATGCTGTTCAAGAACTGAATTCCTTGATTTCCGATCCCGAAGTTGGCTTGACGGATGAGGAATGGGATGCCATTTGGAATCCTTTCAAGAAAATGGTCACCTGGGGTGATACAGTATATGCCCTTCCTTTCAACAAAAGTACTTACGTCCTTTATTACAACACTGACCTCTTTGAGCAATATGGGCTTGAGGTTCCTAAGACAATGGACGATCTTCTGTTTGCAGCGATGATGCTTACTGAGGACAAGAACAACGACGGTCAGATTGATCAATATGGCTTTGGTTTCAGAACCACGATCGATCATTTCATGATATTCCTGAGAGCCAATGGTGGAGAAGCAATCGATATAAAGCCCGATGGCTCGGTTGAAGTAACTATCAATTCTCCTGAAGCAAAAGAGGCTCTTCAGTTGATGTACGATATGGCTCATACCTACAACGTCGCCCTTTTCCAGGGTGGTTACCTGGACGCACCATTCGGGGACGGCCAGATAGCAATGTTTGTAGAGACTATTGCGTCGGCTTCTTACGTTGATTCAGGTTCCAGAGGAAAGCACGGCTGGGCATGGGCTCCCGTTCCAATGTGGAAAGTCCAGGCTCCTCCTTTTGCCGGAACAGATGTAGTGATGTTCAAAGGGATTTCTCCTGAACAGAAGGCTGCTGCTTGGAAATTCATGAAGTATCTCATAAGCCCGGAAATACAGGCTTATTGGTCGGTTAAGACAGGATATATGCCTGTTACCGAAATTGCTTTGACAACCCCTCAATGGAAGGCCTACGAGGAACAGAACCCGACTGTAATGGTTCCTATTAGTCAGATCCCTTACGGTTCGGTTGATCCTAATGTTGCTCTTTGGGATGACGTAAGAAACATTCTTGGAACAATGGTAGGAGATGTAATCAACCAGAAGAGAACCGTGGAAGAAGGGCTGGCATGGGCAGAGCAGGAAATTCTCTTGAAAGTTGCTGAGCAACAATAAACAAAGCATTGAGTAGGGAGGCCTATGGCCTCCCTTTTTTGTTGAATTCAGAAGAATGAAAGCAGAGGTTCAGGATCTAGTTTGGAATAATCAGTTCTTGAACTCATGAACAAGAACAGACAGAATTTCATTTCGGTTCGGAGATTATTTTCATCGGCTGTATGTGGAGTTCTACCCTCTTAAGGTAGAATTGTCTCGAATGTTTTCAATTTCCGGGGTACCATCTTTGAGAGGCGGGAGTAAATGAAAAAGTACTTTCATGTATTCAACTTCTACGCGTTTTCGTTCTCAATACTACTTTACTTACTAAATTCATCGATCAACACTAAAGCGGCCGAATGGGGTCTGTCATATATGGTAATTGGTTTGATCAACTTCATTGGCTGTGTTTTTTACGTAATCTCTGCCCTGGTATTCGGAAGAATGGGGGACAGAACCGGTTTTAAGCGAAGTTTGTCAATTGGCATGTTTATCATGACAATCGCTCTTTTTCTTGGTTTCTTCTGGAGCCGACCTGTAGATATAGTGATAGCAGCCATTGGGGTGAATCTCTTTTTTGGATTCTTTTTCCCGTCACTAGAAGGGTTGCTTTCGAAGTCGGAAAAGAGTATTGGAATTGATTCGGCTTCGACCGTTGTTCGTTTTGTCCTCTCGTGGAGTGCAGGTAACATTGTTGGAATGGCTTTTGGGCCATTTCTTATCCAGAGGTTCCCGGCAGCTATCTTTTCTTACGGAATTGCTCTCTGTGGACTCGGTAGCATACATGTGAGATCACATCTCAAAAGACACGGCGAATCCCTTCCCGGTTCTTTTGCCGAAACATTCAGTTCGTCATTCAGTGAGATTGATCTCCCAAGGCTAGAGGAGTACAGAAAAGTTTACAGATTTACTTTCTTGCTCGCAGGTATAATCTATACAAGTGGAATGGCACTTTTCCCTAAGCTAATATCTTCAACAGGCATACAGCTCCAGAATGTGGGTTTCTTGACAGTAGGTGCAAACGTCGGGGTCTTCCTTTCTTTTGTCTTCCTGAGCCTCTTTCGTTTTTGGGTTGGTAGTCCTGAATTATCCTTCATTACCATGATAACTGTCTTTGGAGCGGCCGTTGCCACATTTTTCCTTCCAGAGAGTCCAGTCACGTTCTTCCTTGCCACTCTGTTTTCAGGTGCAACCTATGCGGTTCCCTACATATTTGCAATCTTCTACGGCCTTACCTCGAAGGAAGACGATCATGGTAAGCAGGGAGGCATTCACGAGTCTATGGTAGGTATTATTTTCGGTGTCGGACCGCTATTGGGAGGGTATTTTCTCCAGTTATGGCCCTCTTTGAAGAGCGTAGGTCTAATGTCGATAGGTTTGATAACGGTAATTATTATCAGTCAAATGACCTTCTTGTTTAAGAATAATGTTAAGCGGCAGTGAACTTCAATAAGTGGTTGTCGCAAATTATAATTGTCTTCAAATCAAGTTCTTAAGTTAAGTCAATCTTCACGAACCAACCTTGCGTTGTGAGAAATAGCTTTCCAGTATGTGGTATAGTATACTAGTTATGGTAGTCTTGTGTTTGAATAATTCTGGTTAGGATCTTGACACAACCATCTCTATCTACTTGAGCAAAGAAAAATCTTTAGTCAGAAACTTAATACTCGTTCATAAGAAAGGGTCTTAACCGTACTCCATTTTTTTGGCCGATTATGGAAGGAGAGATTTATGGGTTTCTTTGAGTATCTGGGACGGAATTACGATTTGGTTCTTATTGAGTTACTCAATCACATAAAGATAATTGCTATAGCTATCCCGATCGCGATTGGGATTGGTGTTCCCATCGGGATTGTGGTTTCGAGGAGCAAAAGGGCTTCTTCTATTGCCCTATATGGAGCCGGAATTCTTATGACAATTCCCAGTCTTGCGCTGTTCGGTTATATGGTAGTCCTCTTAGCGCCACTTAAGGCTGGAATAGGTGTTACGCCAGCTGTGATTGCTTTAGTAATTTACTCATTTCTTCCCGTAATAAGGAACACGGTTGTTGCTGTGAATTCAGTGGATCCCAGAATGATTGAAGCAGCCAGAGGAATGGGGATGACCAACTGGCAGATCCTCTTCAGGGTAAGACTTCCGCTCACTATACCGATTATAATGGCAGGCGTAAGAAACGCTGCTGTTATGGGTGTAAGTGTAGCCACTATCGCGTACCTTATCGGCGCAAGAGGACTTGGGTACTTCATCTTCTCAGGGCTAGGCAGGTCAAATTTCAATATGGTTCTTCTGGGAGCTCTGATAGTTTCCATACTGGGAATAGGAACAAACTATGGTTTGCTCGCTCTAGAAGAGATCATCACTCCCAGAGGACTGAAAATCGAGAGGGAAAAGTGAGGTGGAACATAGATGTCTATAGAATTCAAAAATGTCGTTAAAGAATACGAAGAAGGATTCAAAGCAGTCGACAACCTCAGTATTACCTTTGAGGACAAGAAGTTGACAATACTAATAGGTCCCTCCGGCTGTGGGAAGACAACCACTTTGAAGATGATAAATAGGTTAATTGAGAAAACCGATGGAGAAATTGTCGTTGACGGGACATCGCTTGATGAAATCGATCCGATTAGACTGAGAAGAAGCATCGGATACGTAATCCAAGAGATTGGTCTTTTTCCTCACATGACAGTTTTCGATAATATTGCTGTCACTCCAAGACTGATGAAGTGGGATGAATCAAGAATCAAGAAACATGTTTTTGAATTGCTGGACCTTGTAAACCTCGAACCTTCCGACTATGCAGAGAAATACCCAGCCCAACTTTCGGGAGGACAACGTCAAAGAGTAGGAGTAGCAAGAGGTCTAGCTTCCGATCCAAAAATAGTTCTTATGGACGAACCTTTCGGAGCAATAGATCCGATTAACCGTGAAAAGCTTCAGGACGGGTTTCTCGAAATTCAGTCGAAGATAGAGAAGACAATTATCTTCGTAACTCACGATATCAGGGAAGCAATCAAGCTGGGTGACAAGATAGCGATTCTAGACGACGGAAAACTGGTGCAATATGCCGATACAATGACGGTGGTTCAGGAACCGGCTAATGAGTTTGTTGAAGATCTTCTTGGCGCAGATAGAGCGTTGAAGGGTCTTGAACTCGTGCGAGTAAGGGAGACTTACGTTCCTGGCGGAAAGTGGATCGAAGACACAGGTGATTGCAAGGTAAAAAAGGCAAAGGATTTTCTCGTTAACGAGGGAAGAAAATTCGCCTACGTTGTTGATGGAAGCAAAAGACTCAAGGGGTATGTTATGTTGAAACAGCTAAGCAAGGCGTCTGATGAAGAGCCCCTAAAGAAGTACTTGAGATCTATCGAGACCATACAACCTCTTTCGAATTTGATGGAGGCGATGTCATTGATCATGAATACCGGGCTTTCCTCGCTGCCGGTCGTCGACGATAAGGAGAGGCTACTTGGAATCTTGAGGTTCAAGGATCTTGTAAACCTCGTAGGCTCTTATGAGTCGTCTGATGAGGAGTGAGATCATGGAAGTCTTAGAATATATGTTCGAGAATTCTGGCTACATTATGGAAAGGCTTCTTGAGCACATTTTCATCTTCCTTACTTCCTGGAGCATGGCAGTAGTGGCAGGGGTTGCAATTGCGATTTTTGTTACCAGGCCAGGGCACAGAAAAGCGGGCAAACTGGTTCTGTCGATCACCGGAGCAACTCAGGCCGTTCCCAGTATCGCAGTGATCGCTCTTGTTTTCCTGTTCATGGGAATTGGAGCCGCTCCAGCCGTAGTTGCTCTCTTCCTTTATAGTCTAGTACCGGTAGTCTTCAATACTGCATCCGGCTTGATGAATGTCTCGATGATGATGAAAGAGGCGGCTAAGGGAATGGGAATGACTAACAGGCAGATATTGTGGAAGGTAGAAATGCCTGTAACGGTTCCGACAATGTTATCTGGAATTAGGAGTTCGGCGACGATAAATATTGGTACTGCTGCGATTGCCGCATCAATTGGAGCGGGTGGTCTGGGAGAGATCATCTTTACTGGCCTTCGTATGACAAGGGGTCCAATGATAATTGCAGGAGCCATTCCTGTAACGATTTTGGCGATAGCAGTAGACATAATCCTAGGTTTTTCGGAGAAGGCTCTGACTTCGAAAGGCCTCAAAATTTAGGAAACATGGAGGTGTTTAGTTTTGAAAAGACTATTTCTTATTACGTTGGTAGTATTGATGGCAACGGTTATGTCATTCGGTCAGACAAGACTGAATGTTGGAGCAAAGAACTTTACAGAGCAGTACATTGTCAGTAGCATGATTTCGCAGCTTCTGGAAGATGCCGGGTTCAGAGTGACCGAGAATTTTGGGATGAGCTCATTTGTTGCAAGAAGTGCACTCGAAACCGGGCAGATTGACCTTTATGCTGACTACACAGGTACGGCCTGGCCAACATATTTGGGCCACGAAAAGATGATTAGAGATCCTCATGAACTTTACGAGGCAGTAAAGGCCGAAGATCTCGAAAATGGTATTGTATGGCTCGACATGGCAAATTTCAACAACACTTATGCCCTTGCCGTTAGAAGAGATTTCGCTGCTGAGCATGGGCTCACAACACTCGAAGATCTGGCTGAGCTGACTCATGAAGATCCGGATCTTCTCTTTGGAATTGTATACGAGTTCCTTGAAAGAGACGATGGATTTTGGCCTATGAGTGAGGCATATGGTTTTGCCGTGGAGAAGAGACAAGTCAAGACAATGGAAATCGGACTGACATATGAGGCACTAGACAAGAACCAAATCGATGTTGCAATGGTCTTTTCTACTGATGGAAAATTGGAGAAGTACAATCTTCTAGTGCTTGAAGATACTAAGAGTTTCTTCCCATCATACAACCTAGCTGTTACAGTACGGAAGGAAATATTAGAAAACAATCCCGAAATTGAGGAGATCTTGAGGCCAATCTCTGTCTATCTTACTGAACCAATAATGACAAGGCTTAATTATCTGGTTGACGCTGCAGGTTATGAGCCTGATGAAGTTGCTGAAGGATTCCTAAAAGGATTGGGCCTTATAGATTGAGTTGTTTTTCGTTAAGAATTAAGAGCCGCCAAAAGGCGGCTCTGTTCTTTAGGAGGGTACTGAAAGAATCAAATCCATGATTTTCTGCCCTATGGAAAGAGAAAGGTATGGTTCAAGAGACGTTCACCATTAGAGAGACAGCTAAACACCCCGTATGTTTAGCTATGATATAATCAGTCGAATATGCTTTCAGGAAGGGAGGAAAGAAAGTGTCAGAGAAATTTGTGTACTATTTTGGAAAGAAAAAGGCCGAAGGCGATGCGAAGATGAAAAACCTTCTCGGTGGAAAGGGAGCCAATCTAGCTGAAATGGTTAAAATAGGAATTCCCGTCCCCCCAGGGTTCACTATCTCTGCTGAAGTCTGCAAGTACTACTATGAGCATGGTAATAAATATCCGGAAAGCCTTGAGAATGAAGTGAAAGAGGCTGTAAGACTTTTGGAAGAAGAAACCGGAAAGGGATTTGGTTCTAATGAGAGACCATTGCTCGTTTCTGTGAGGTCAGGAGCAGCAATTTCGATGCCTGGCATGATGGATACTATTCTAAATCTTGGTCTCAATGACGAGACGGTAGATGGAATGATCAAAGAATCAGGTAATCCTAGGTTCTGTTACGATGCCTACAGAAGATTTCTTCAGATGTTTGGGGATGTCGTTCTCAAGATCGAGCATTCAGAATTTGAAGGTGCGCTTTCTAGTATAAAGAAAGAGAAGGGCGTCAAACTTGATACTGAACTCGATGCAGATGATATGAAGGAAGTGGTGAAGAGATATCTTGAGGTCTATAGCAAGGCTGGAAAAGAGTTCCCACAGGATCCTTGGAAACAATTGTGGATGGCTACCGACGCAGTATTTGGAAGTTGGATGAATGAAAGGGCGATAAAGTATCGTGCCCTCAATGGAATAAGAGAGGGAGAACTCCTGGGAACTGCGGTTAACGTTGTGGCAATGGTTTTTGGCAACACGGGAGAAGATAGTGGAACGGGAGTTGCATTCACGAGAGATCCTAATACCGGCGAGAAGCAATTTTATGGAGAGTATTTGCCTAACGCTCAGGGAGAGGACGTTGTTGCCGGAACGCGTACACCATTCCCTCTAACAAAACTCCAGGATATTAATCCGGCAGTTTACGATCAGTTGCTAGATATCTTCAGCAAACTGGAGAATCATTATCGAGACATGCAGGACATTGAATTTACTGTTGAACACGGGGTTCTGTATTTGCTTCAGACTCGTAATGGAAAGCGGACTCCTTACGCAAGCGTCAAGATCGCGGTTGATCTCGCTGATGAAAAGAGAATTTCCAAAGAAGAAGCAGTTATGAGAGTCACTCCCGAACATATTGAGACTCTTCTTCACCCCTATTTCACCAAAGAGACTATGGAGAGTGCAGAGCTTCTAGCTAAGGGAATTGCTGCTTCTCCCGGAGCCGCTTCAGGTGCAGTTGCTTTTGACCCAGAAACGGCTGAAAAGATGGCTAGAGAAGAAGGTAAGGCGGTTATCCTTGTCAGACCTGAGACTTCGCCTGAGGATATTGCCGGAATGGCAGCCGCTCAGGGAATTCTGACTTCTACGGGAGGTAAGACCTCACATGCGGCGGTGGTTGCGAGAGGTATGGGCAAAACCTGTATAGTAGGTTGCGAAGCCGTAGAGGTAGATCAGAAGACAAGGACAATGAGAGTAAATGGAAAGACCATAAATGAGGGCGAATGGATTAGCATTGACGGTACTTCAGGCGAAGTATTCATGGGTAAACTCGATTCAGTTAAGCCTCAGGGTCTCGAAGGACCGCTTGCGAAACTGCTTGGCTGGGCCGATGAAATCAGGAAGCTCGGTATAAGAACGAATGCCGATACTCCTAGAGATGCCAAGATTGCCAGGGAGTTCGGGGCTGAAGGAATTGGTCTCACCAGAACGGAACATATGTTCTTCCAGGAAGACAGGATTTTTGCGGTTCGTCAGATGATTACTTCCAGTACCAGAGAGCAGAGAGAAAAAGCTCTCAATAAGCTTCTTCCAATGCAAGAAGAGGATTTCTACGGAATATTCAAAGCTATGGAAGGTCTGCCCGTCACCATTAGGCTCCTGGATCCTCCACTTCATGAATTCCTTCCCAAAGAAGACGAAGATGTCAAAGAACTGGCTGAGGAGATGGGAATGACCTATGAGGAATTGAAGACAACAGTTGAAGATCTTCATGAGTTCAATCCCATGATGGGGTTCAGGGGTTGCAGACTTGCAGTTGTATACCCCGAAATTGCCGAGATGCAAACGAAAGCGATAATTGGAGCTGCTCTAAAGTTGGTTGAGGAAGGAAAGTCAGTGGTTCCAGAGATCATGATTCCGCTAATCGTTGAGCTGGAAGAGCTTAAGTTTGTAAAATCGGTGATAGTAAAAGCGGCAGACGAACTCATTTCAAAATCTGGATTGAAGCTGGATTACAAAGTAGGTACGATGATAGAAGTTCCAAGAGCTGCCCTTACTGCCGATGAAATTGCAAAAGAAGCTGAATTCTTCAGCTTTGGAACGAATGATCTTACGCAGATGACTTACGGTTTCAGTAGAGATGACTATGGAAAGTTCGTTGGACACTATATGGAAAAAGGTATTCTGGAAAACGATCCATTCCAGAAGCTTGATAGAGTGGGTGTTGGCCAGCTCGTGAAGATGGGAACTGAAAAGGGCCGCTCCAGCAGGCCAGATCTGAAGGTAGGAATATGTGGTGAACACGGCGGCGAACCTTCGTCAGTTGAGTTTTGTCACATCGTGGGTCTGAACTATGTCAGTTGTTCGCCCTACAGGGTTCCAGTAGCGAGATTGTCCGCAGCTCAAGCAGTAGTAAAGAATAGATAGTCTTCATTTTGGGCCGCGCCTGTTGGTGCGGCCTTTATTCTTTTGGAGGTAAGCCTTTCATGTCAACGTTGATCTCGGGATATATGGCACAGACAGGATTAGCCACGGTAAGCTGGGAAAACTGGGTTATGTTTGCAATTGCAGGTCTCCTGGTTTATCTAGCGGTTGCAAAAGATGCTGAACCACTTCTTCTTGTACCCATAGCGTTTGGTATGGTTATCGCCAATATTCCGCCCGAGGCTACGGGTGTCTTCACTCCTGGTACGGGTATAATGTGGATCTTACAACAGGGATTGATGTTGGGAATTTATCCACCTCTAATATTTCTGGGGATAGGAGCGGTGACGGATTTTTCTTTTGTTCTTGCAAATCCCAAGACGCTTTTTTTGGGGGCAGCTGCTCAAATTGGCATTTTTATAACATTCCTCGCAGCTAATTTGATGGGTTTCTCCCTTTCAGATGCAGCCGCCATATCGATAATTGGCGGAGCAGATGGACCGACTTCAATATACGTTGCAAGTATTCTCAAGTCTCAGTTTCTACCGATCATTGCTATAGCTTCTTACTCCTATATTGCTCTGATTCCGGTTCTTCAACCTCCCATTATGAAGCTTCTAACTACTCACAAGGAGAGAGCAATAACAATGGGCAAGAAGCTGAGAAGAGTCTCGAAGCTCGAAAGGATTGTTTTTCCAGTAGTTGCGACGATTGCGATCTCGTTGATAGTTCCTCAAGCGCTCCCACTAGTGGGAATGCTCATGTTGGGCAATCTTTTGAGAGAGAATGGGAAGACAAAGCGGCTCGTCGAGGCTTCTGGAAAATACATTTCGGACACCGTGATTATTTTGCTCTGCGTCTCCGTTGGCGCAAAAGCGGACGGTAAGATATTTCTCACGATTGAGAGTATAATGGTTTTGGCATTGGGCTGCGCCGCCTTTGTTGTTGCAACAGCTTCGGGAATTCTATTTGCAAAGTTGATGAATCTGTTCTCCGCAAACAAAGTAAATCCGTTAATAGGTGCGGCCGGGGTTTCGGCGGTCCCTACTGCCGCAAGAGTTGCCCAGAAAATTGCCTCGGAGGAAGATCCGACTAATTTTGTCTTAATGCATGCAATGGGACCGAACATAGCAGGTGTAATTGGTTCTGCAGTTGCGGCCGGAGTATTCCTTTCAATAATATGATAGCCTGGAACGGGAGGGTGTAATGGCTGTAAGAAAGCAGTACAAAGTAAATATCAATTTGGCTCTGTGCAAGAGTTGTGGAATATGCTACTGGATCTGCCCGACGAAAACGATTACTAAAGGGGAGCTTGGCAGGCCAAAAGTGGTTGATCACAAGACATGCATAGGTTGTCTGATGTGCGAGAACGCATGCCCTGACTTTGCGATTGATGTGCGGGAAGTGGAGGCGGTGAAAGAGGATGCGTGAGTTCGTTCTTCTTCAGGGTGACGAGGCATGTGCGCTTGGAGCAATCAAGGCCGGGTGCAGGTTCTTCGCAGGTTATCCAATTACTCCGGCTACTGAGATTGCCGAAACCATGGCGAGGGAGCTCCCAAAAGTTGGTGGAACCTTTATTCAGATGGAGGATGAGATTGGAAGTGCTGCTGCAATAATCGGTGCCTCTCTTGCAGGCGAAAAATCGATGACTGCAACGAGTGGACCTGGTTTTTCGCTAATGCAGGAAGCGATTGGCTATGCGGCGATGACTGAGGCTCCAACAGTAATAGTGAATGTTCAACGAGGAGGCCCCTCCACCGGTATGCCCACAAAACCGGCGCAGGGGGATATTATGCAGGCAAGATGGGGAACCCATGGAGATCACCAGATCATCGCAATCTACCCCTCAAATGTTGAAGAAGTCTATAAGTACATTATAACTGCGTTCAATTATGCTGAACTGTATAGAACACCAGTGATATTTCTAATGGACGAGATCCTTGGCCATATGCGCGAGAGTGTTTACCTCCCGTACGATTCGGAGATAATGGAAGTACAAAGAGTCGGTGAGGCCGAAATTGCAGAAGAAGATATCTTCCATCCATTTGAAGGTGACGATCAGATGATGGCAACTCCACTTGTTAGGATGGGTAAGTCGAGGTTTCATGTCTCGGGTCTGGTCCACGATGAATCGGGTTTCCCGGTTGGTTCTCCTTCCGATTCGGAAAGGCTTTTGAGAAGACTTGACAACAAGATAAGATTGCACAGCGACGAGATAGTAATATATGATGAATATATGACTGAAGATGCAGAGATACTGGTCCTCGCATATGGTTCCGTTGCCAGGAGCGCCATTAAGGCTGTGAAAATGGCAAGAGAGGATAAGATCAATGTGGGTCTTTTCAAGCCGGTTACAATTTGGCCGTTTCCCAGTACGAGGCTAAGACAGCTGCTAAAAAAGGTGAGCGCCGTGATTGTTGCTGAGATGAATCTTGGGCAAATTCTCTATGAAGTTTCTAGACTGAACAAACGAGGCGCAAAGATCGAGCATGTGAGCAAGGTCAGTGGCGAGTTGATTACTCCACAAGAAGTTCTTGATGCAATATCAAAAGTCAAGTCTGAAATAATGGATCTGTAGAACCTCAATCAGTAACGATCCTTCCTTCTTTTTGCAAACGATGTGTTAAAACTTTTGCTAATTAAGCGGCCTCTGTGGTAGAATTACAGCGAAATTACCTGCAAAAGGAGGAAATCTCAATGGAAATCCTGAAGGTCAGTTCGAAATCGAATCCGAACAAGGTAGCAGGTGCCATAGCCGGAGTTATCTCAAAGAACGAGCAAGTAGAGCTTCAGGCCATTGGCGCTGGTGCTGTGAATCAGGCTGTGAAAGCAGTTGCCATCGCTTCTAGATTCCTCAGAGAACAGGGTACGAAAGTGTACATGGTCCCTGGATTTGTGGAGATTCAGATTGGAGAAGAGATGAGAACGGGAATTACCATTAAGATCGTTTCGGAGAAAGACGAAATCAAATAATTGGGGTTCGGTAATCTCTGAAAGTGGGGGGAGGTCATTGATCTCTTCCTTTTTCATTTTGAGAGTCTCGAATAATCGAAATCAGCTTTGACAAGGAGGTTGCATGTGATCACAGTAGGTGACATGTTAGACATAGCTCTGAGAATTGAGAGTGTCGGTTATAGTTATTATCAGAAACTCAGCGAGAAAACTTCGGGCGAAGTGAAATCGTTGTTTGTAAAACTTGCCACGCAGGAAAGAGAGCATGCAGCAGTATTCAGGAAGATGTTGAAAGACGCCGACAACTCTCTAATAGCTAAAGATTGGGAAGATAATGTTGGTTATTTGAAGTCCTATGCAGAGATATCTATATTTCCACGAACTGAATCGATTGATGTTCCAGACAACATTAACAAAGCAATTAGCAGTGCAGTGGAAGTAGAAAAAGACAGTATAATATTCTATTCAGATCTTTCTTCTTTCATACCTGACTGCAAGGAACTGAAGGATATTATCGAGGAGGAACGAAGACATCTTCATGATCTAGTGAAGTTGTATGGTTCTATATAACTAATGGGATGTTTCAAGATTCGGGTGGTCGTCAGGAATATTGCTTAATTTCGATTATCTGTCCTTCATAAGGGGGATTTCCGTTGATTTAAAGTCGTGCTATGTTTTTTCTCCGTTTTTCCGCTCAGCGATTTGCTGAGTAATCTATACGAAAAGATTTACTGAATGAAACAATTGGGCATCTGAGGAGAAATCTGTGTTCTTTGTGATAAAATGATCTTTGGATAAATTCTTGGGAGAGTGAGCTATATGTGCCTGGCTTTGTATGAAGAGTGGAAGATCTCTCTTTTTAATCGACACAGAGCTCTTTTTTCCCCCCGTAAAAGCCCTTTGTCTTCTTTCCGTACAGTTCAAAGGGTGATGATCAAAATCACAAAAGACATAGATTCTGCAGTTACACCTCACGAGATATCGTGAGGTTTTTTTTTGCTATGTGGACAAATTTATATCTTGAGGAGGGATTTTGTGAGTAGTGAGAATTCAGCTTACCAGGAGGTAAGGGAACAGGAAGACAGAAGCAAGAATCTGGGTAGAGGAGGACTTTTAGTACTCGGCCTGCAACACGCATTCACAATGTTCGGAGCAACTGTTCTTGTTCCTTATCTGACAGGCGTTCCTGTGAATGTTGCCTTATTCACGGCAGGTATAGGCACACTTCTTTTCCATCTGCTTACGAAGTGGAAGGTGCCGGTCTTTCTAGGTTCAAGCTTTGCCTACATTGCGCCAATCAATGCAGTAATTCTCTATCATGCAAATGCACCGGAAATCTATGAATCTGTTCCTGAAGCTATTGCAGCCGGATTCTCCATAACTCCGGACATGATAGCGTATGCCACAGGTGGAATACTGATTGCTGGCCTTGTTCAGGTAGCAATTGCGATGCTCATCAAGAGACTTGGAGTTAGCATGTTTGAAAAGATCTTTCCACCTGCCGTTGCGGGAACGATCATTGCAGTCATCGGTCTAAATCTCGCTCCGACTGCGATAAGCATGGCAAGTTCGAACTGGTGGATTGCAATCGTATCTCTGGGAACGGCTGTTCTTGTCAGGCTTTACGCAAAGGGTTTTACGAGATTAATCCCTGTTATGTGTGGCATTGTTGTGGGGTACGTCGTGGCTGCAATAACAGGCAATGTAACACTCGATGCAGTCAGTCAGGCGAGCTGGGTCGGCCTGCCTCAGTTTGTTCTTCCGAAGTTCTCATTCTACTCTTTGACAGTGCTTGTCCCTGTTGCTCTAGCACCCACGATTGAGCACTTCGGGGATATTTTCGCAGTATCAGCTGTTGTCGGGAAGAAGTACTATGAAGATCCAGGCATTCACAGAACACTTGCCGGGGATGGAATTGCGACGGCAGTCGCGGGTTTTTTCGGAGGTCCGGCGAATACAACCTATAGTGAAAACACGGGAGTCCTTGCTATCACCAAAGTTTTCAATCCCATAGTGATGAGGATTGCTGCTGTATTCGCAATCATTCTGTCATTTGTTCCCAAAGTCGGCGCTCTTATACAGTCGATTCCTACGGCAGTAATGGGTGGAATCGAAATACTCTTGTTCGGTATGATTGCTGCAATAGGAATGAAAACGCTTATTGAGAACAGAGTTAAGGTAGATGGCAAGAATCTAATAATTGTCTCTGTGATGCTAGTTGTGGGAATTGGAGGCGCGGCCATTGGAATAGGCCCTGTAAGGTTCGAAGGCATAGGTCTGGCTGCTCTAGTCGGACTACTTCTTAACGGCATTTTCGTAATGACAAAGGCTCCTGAGGAATAAAAAGAGCGGCAATTTGCAGGGGGGGTGCCTGCTACTAGGCGCCGCCCTTTTTGTTATACTATCCCAAATGGGGGTGATGAAAGTGTTGAAGGGGCGAAAGGTCTATCTTAGAGAATACCGGAAGGAGGACATTGTACTGGCTCATGAATATATAAACGACTATGAAGTCAAAAGAATGCTGGTGCCAGGGATTCCTTTTCCGTTGAGACTGGAAGAGGAGGAAAAGTGGTACGATTCCCAAAGCTCTTCTAAAGACACTTATAGCTTTGCCATTGCAAAGATAGAAGACAATGAATATATCGGAGGGTGCGGCATCAACGAAGTCGACTGGAAGAATAGTGTAGTAACGCTTGGAATATTCATCGCAAAGAAGTTCTGGAACGAAGGTTATGGAACCGATGCAATGAGAATCCTTCTAAGATTCGTCTTTGAACAGATGAACATCAATAGAGCAAAATTAAATGTCTATTCATTCAACAGGAGAGCGATCAGGTCATATCAAAAATGTGGATTCAGAATCGAAGGAACCTTGAGACAGGAAATTTTCCGGGATGGATCATTCCATGACGAGATCATTATGGGTATTTTGAAGGACGAGTTTGGAAGAAACGATCAAACTTCGTTGTAAATCTCGACGAATTCCACTTCAAGCGAGAATCTCTCTCTAAGCAGCTCTCCGAGATTAATCACACCGAATCTTTCGCTTGCGTAGTGCCCTACCCAGAAGAAGTTGATACCTGTCTCTCTTGCAATCTCCCGAGTCGGTTCACCAACTTCCCCTGAAATGAAGGTGTCTGCTGTGCCTTCAAGCTCCCTCAGATTTGATGAAGAACCGCCGGATATTATGCATACTCTTCCAGCGAAATCGGAGTTCTTGAATAGGCCAACCTCTTGACGTGGGAAAATCCTACATAAGGAATTCCTCAACTCAGACACGAGAATGTTTTCCGGATGAGTTCCTATAAAGCCTACATCATATCTCTCGAGGTTGACGAGTCCTATCTCTTCAGCAATTGAATAGTTGTTGCCATATGGCTCATTGGCGTCGAGCGGCAGGTGATATCCGAACAGTGTGATGCCCAAACTCAATACTCTCTCAACCCTTTTCTTTAGATACCCTGAAAGTCTGAAGAATTCCTTTCCGAAGATTCCGTGGTGAACAAGAATAGCGTCCGCTCCGGCTGTGACCGCTTTTTCAACCAAAGCATCGCTGAAAGAGACACCAGTAACCACCTTGTTTATCTCCTTGCTTCCTTCTATTTGAATTCCATTGAAGCAATAATCGTCGAATTCTTCCGGATGTAGAACCGAATTCAGAAAACTCTCGATATCTTCAGGTTTCATAAGTGTCCTCCAACAATATTGAACTGATAGCATCGGGTTTCGAGAAATTATACCACGTCCAGAAAACAAACATAAAATGAAATATAAGCAAAAAAATGTGGCGCTTTGCGCCACTAAACGTCCACATCTCTAAACAAAGGGTTTATCTACTTGAATAACAGCGATTCAAATTAATTATATATCATTCTTAATCACAAATTACAAAATAAACATTGAATAATATAGCATGGAAATCAAATAAAATCAATATGTAATTGAGTTATTTCACAAGTATAATTTTACTTTGCTTCCCGGGTTTTCAAAGAGAGTTGGTTCTTATTGTTCGCCAGGTCTTTTAAACTATTGAACTGCATGGTAGACTATATAGTACGGATTCCTTACTGTGGAGGCGTTGATGTCTTACAGCCTATTCAAGTCTTATCTAAACGATGAAGAAGCAAAGGAGATTCGAGGTTCCCTTCTTGTGATGGCCATTCCTGCTATGGCAGAAAACGTACTCCAGATGCTGCTTGGAATTTCAGATACCGCTTTCCTCGGCCATTATGACTGGAGAATTATGACCGCTGTCGGTACCGCAAATCAGGTTGTCTTCATATTTCAGGCAGTCCTAGTAGCGATTTCAACAGGTTCGATGGTGTTGCTTTCTAACAGTTATGGTGCAAACAATCACAGAAGAGTAGATTTGATTGCATGGCATGCGATCTATCTTAGCATTGCTGCTGGTTTGATTCTTTCTTTTGGGTCTTTTTTCTCTGATAGCTTGTTGTCAGTTCTCTTTCCTTCTAGCGACTCGTTGATGCAGATGAACGGAAGCAAATATCTCCAAATCATCATGGCAGGTTTCCCTGCAATGAGCATAATGATTGTTCTTGGTGCGGCTTTGAGAGGAGCGGGAGACACGAAATCGCCGCTGATAGTAGCCGCTGTTGCAAATGTACTGAATGTCTTTCTTGATTACTCAATGATCTTTGGAAAGTTTGGGTTCCCCGAGATGGGTGCCTTTGGGGCCGCACTTGCAACAGTCTTGTCGAGAGTCGTAGGTTCAGTGATAATTATTGTTTTGCTGTTTCGAAATCGAAGAATTTCGATGTCAAGGAAGCCCCGGAGATTCTCTAAGTGGCTCTTCAAAGAGATCTTTGTTCTAGGTCTTCCAGCTTCCATCGAAAACTTTAGATTCTCTCTTGGAGTTCTTGTCTTCGCAAATATCCTCTTTATTTCCGGTCCACAGGCGTATGCTGCCCACAGAATCGGTATTCAGGTAGAATCTCTCTCCTTCATGCCTGCTTGGGGTATGGGAGTTGCTATAACCGCCTTAGTCGGAATCTACAATGGTGGCAGGCAAAGAAGAATGTCGATTGGTGTAGTTAGACAGGGTTGGTTCATTGCCCTCGCAATCTCCTCTGCGATTGGATTAACCATTACGTTGTTTCCGGACCTTTTCATCTCTCTTTTCACAAATGAGCCGTCGCTCATAGAAGAGGGACGACTGCCAGTGAGAATTATCGGGCTCTTTCAGGTAGTGATGGGGACCGATTACGTGGTCACCGGGGCTTTGAGAGGCATGGGTGACACTTCTTTTCCAATGAAGACCTCGCTTGTGGCAATGTGGTTCTTGAGACTTCCCATTGGCTACGTGCTTGTAAGATATTTCGGTCTCGGTCTATTTGGTGCTTGGATAGGAATTATGGCCGATATGGCCTTCAGGACAACACTGAAGTTTATCAGGTTCTACTCTGGGAAATGGGAAAGCACGGCCGATTCAATACAGGCGCGTTCCGGCTGAGATCTCTTGTACAAAAGAAAGTTATTCGTAAAAAATCTATATGCACGGGCTTACAATCTCAAAGGTTCTTTTTATCAGAAGTGGCGATATCTTTGTTCCTAATTGGAGCTTTTGGTAAGATAATCATATGCCTTTATCAGGCATAATTCGAAAGACTTACTAATACTCCGAAGGAGGTATTTCTTTGAAAGTCGTGGGAATGAAAAAGATCGTCTCACTGATTGAAAAAGGTTCATCTGTGATGATAGGAGGGTTTCTAGGTTGTGGTTCTCCAGACTCAATTATCGATGAGATCGTTAAGAACGAAATCTCTGGTTTGACTCTTGTAGCAAACGATACTGCCTTTCCAGAAACGGGGATAGGAAAACTCATTGTCAACAAGTGTGCTTCCAAGATTGTTGTCTCTCATATAGGAACAAATCCTGAGACACAACGTCAGATGATTGACGGAGAGCTGGAGGTAGAGCTTGTTCCGCAGGGTACTCTGGCCGAGAGAATTAGAGCCGGTGGTGTAGGCTTAGGAGGCGTTCTGACGCCAACAGGTGTCGGGACTGTGGTTCAGGATGGAAAAAAGGTTTTAACAGTGGATGGCAGAGATTACCTGATGGAACTTCCTCTAAGAGCCGATTTTGCTTTGGTGAAGGCCAAGAAAGCCGATTACTTCGGAAATCTGGTATTCTCTTTGACTGCAAGGAATTTCAACCCTCTGATGGTCCTAGCATGTGATACGGTGCTTGTAGAGGTTGAAGAAATCGTTCCAATTGGTTCCCTGTCGCCGGATGAAATTCATATTCCTGGAGTTTTCGTTCATTACATTGTTGTCGGAGGTAGAGTGCAATGATGGACCCAAAAGAGAGAATAGCAAGAAGAATTGGACGGGAACTGGGTGACGGAGATCTGGTAAATCTGGGGATTGGAATTCCCACCCTGGTCTCAAACTATATACCAGCGGGTATAAGGGTGTTTTTTCAATCAGAAAATGGCATCATCGGCATGGGACCATTACCGGAAGAAGGAATGGAGAATAGAGATCTTACAAATGCCGGGGGTCAATATGTAACGGCTCTACCGGGTTCGGCAGTTTTCGACAGTGCCATGTCTTTTTCAATAATCAGAGGTGGACATCTCGACGTCACTGTCCTAGGAGGTCTTCAGGTCGATGAGCGTGGGATTCTGGCTAACTGGATGGTCCCTGGCAAGATGGTGCCAGGTATGGGCGGTGCAATGGACCTAGTGACTGGAGCTAAACGTGTTATTGTCGCCATGACACATACATCTAGGGGAAATCCGAAAATCGTGAAACAATGCACTCTTCCCATAACTTCAAACAGACGAGTAGACCTTATTGTTACAGAGTTAGCGGTAATCGAACCCTTTGCCGGAGGACTTCTGTTGAAAGAGAAGGCAAGTGAGGTGACAGTTGACGAGGTACAGTCTCTAACAGAGGCTCGGCTATTTGTCGCTGAGGATCTTAAGGACATGATCTAGAGGTAATTTTGGAGTCTCGAGCGGCCAGAAATGTCCATTCTCTGAAGATGAAATGATGTATCATTACTATTCGTTGTCTTAGATCTACAGTGATGTTTTGTTCGAATGATTTTTCTATGAAGAATTTCGTGGAGCTTGAAGGAAATAGTAACAACCGATTCACTGGCTGTACTGCAGAGAGTAGAGCAAATCTGTAGGTGCGTCTTCTTAAAAAGGTCCCGGTTCGCTCAGAAGGAAATGCAGTACAGTTCCTAAGATTACGGTTCATTGTCGCTTTTAGTTTGTTCGTATTGCGAAGTAGATTTCGCACGAAAGTCTGAGTCTCGCAGCGATTTTCGAGATTAATTGCCTATCTTTGGTTCCTATTCGGCTACAGAAAGCAGCGTTAAAGAGATGTTAGTGTGGTATATTCTCCTAGAATGTATATTCACCGTAAGGCACTTTTGGAAGGTGATTTTCTTTTCATTGTATTTGATCTTCACTTTCATAATTCGGGAGGCAAAATCATGAGAAAGGTATTGATTGTGGTCTTACTAAGCATGGTTCTATTCACAACTGGTCTATTTGCGGTTGTATCTGGAGACCCAGTAGTTGAGGGTCAACTACCGTTTCTTCTCACCAACGCGGGGCAGGGTCCCGGCGGCAAAATGGCAAGGCTTCTAATATGGCAGAGCGGAGCAATTGAAGACACGGATTTCGATTACAATGCAGAACCACTTAAAGAAAATCCGAACGATCTTACTGCGAGAGAATACAAGATGCTTTTCGTTATCATCGGTTCTTCTGCAAAGGGCCTTGGCGCATCGGGTATAACTATTGATGAAGAGATAGTGAGACTCAACAAGATGATAGAAGAAGCCAAGAGACTCAACATGTTTATTATTGCCGCTCACATTGAAGGAAAGGCAAGAAGGGGAAATCCCGGAAGTGCAGACGAACGGTCAATTGATGCGATTGCACCATATGCAGACTACCTAATTGTGATGAAAGAGGGAAACTTAGATGGTAAATTCACTAGGATAGCTGAAGAGAAAGATATCCCCCTCACTCTCATCGACAACACGATTGATTTCATGCAGGTAATTAAATTGATGTTCCCGGCCGAATGATGGCGTTCTAGCCAGATCGCCGCTTCTTTGGAGGAGTAAAAATGTATCTTCAGACAACGATTATCGCAATAATTATGGTTGCTACTTTTGCTCTTGCAAGCTGGAAGTTGAAATCGCCGGAGATATCCATGGTAATTACCGCCATTGTTGGTGCGTTAGTGGGTGGGTTTGGATTTCCCTCGAGGCTTCTAGTGGAGGGTATGTTTACATATTTTGATGTTGGAATGATTTTTCTAACCGCATCGATTTTTATCAATATTTACTCTGAGACAGGGGCTATGAATGCCCTGGTTCGATGGATTGTGAAGCAGTTTTACGACAGAAAGTGGCTAATGTTAGTGCTACTGGGAATATTGATGATCATTCCTGGTGCTTTGACTGGAGCGGGGAGCGTATCGATATTTGTCGTAGGAGGCCTAGTAGCTTCAGTCATGAGCTACATGGGGTTTTCGAAGAGGCGTGTGGCGGCCTTCATATACTTGTTTGCAATGCTTGCTGCCGTTTCACCTCCTATAAACCTATGGGCAATGTTGATGGCAGCTCAGGCTAACATGCCATATGTTGGTTTCAATGTGGTACTGCTTGTACCAATAGTAATTATTGCCTTGTTTACAATAGTCTATACTGGCACTAGCAAGACGCCGGAGAGAAAGAGCAAAGAACACATCCTTTCCGAACTTCCACTTCCACCTGAAGGGATGAATTGGTTCAAGATCATAACTCCTTTTGCTGTTCTGCTTGTGTTGATTCTACTATCTAAATTCGCGGCATTTTCTATTCCCGTTCTTGGCCTTCCGCTTACATTTGTGATATGTGCTTTTGCCTCTGCCATGATGGACAGGAAGAGGTGGGATGTTCGCAAATGGTTCGATGTGATGGTAAAGACTATGGATCAGGTGTTTCCGCTACTAGCAACGGTTATAAGCGTAGGTGCCCTTGTAAATATCATGACGGCAACTGGTGTCAGAGGCTTGCTTGCTATCACTTTCATTACTCTACCGATGGTTTTCATCTACATTACCGCGCTGCTTTTTGCACCTTTCGCCCAAGGAGCGCTCAGCTACGGAAGTGCAATTATCCTCGGTACGCCAATAATCTTCCTATTCAATTCGGTTGGACTGAATGTCACAGTTACTGCTGCTGCCCTCAGTCTCCTTTTCCCATTGGGCGACTGTCTGCCTCCATCGAGAATAGTGGGAAGGCTTACTGTTGAGACGGTAGGATATGAAGGCAGCTACATGTCTTTCCTCAAAGCGATAGCTATACCGTGGCTTTTCATGGGTGCTATCGGGCTGCTGATGCTTATTTTCCCCAACCAGTTAGATTTCCTTGTAGTCTATTGATGGAGGTGAGGACATGTTGGTCTTAATGGATACGATTATTCACTATTTTTACTTCGTAATGACTGGGTTCTTTGCAATCCTTCTGCTAAAGAATCTTTTCAAAAGAGAAAGGCGAAAAGGCCTTGTCTATGACATAGTCTATTCCTACGTTATCATGGTCTTCATACTAAGAGTAATCGGGATTAAGTGAGGTGTGAGATGAAGAATCCACTGTATCTAAAAATCCTATTCCTGGTTCTTTCGGGCGTACTCGGCCTTTTAGCTGGAATAGAGTTCTGGGAACTCCGGCATTACAAAGAAACGGTCGTCGTTTCAGAAGACTTCTCTGAAAAGATTATGCTTAGCCAGTATCTTCCAAGTCTCAAGAATACTTGGGGAGATACACCTATTTATATCTATGACTCCGGAGTACCGGGAGGCTCGATGCTTGTTCTCGGTGGAACCCATCCATATGAGCCGGCGACGACACTCGCGACCTACGTTATGATGGAAAACATCGACGTGACATCGGGGAAAGTCTATATAATTCCTCATGCAAATATGAGTGCCTCTACATTGGGAATGCTTGGCAACGCATACATAAAGTACTACCATATAGAGACTCCATGGGGTCAGAAGAAGTATAGAGTCGGTGACCGAGGAACTAATCCACTAGATCAGTGGCCAGACCCTTTCACCTACGTTCACTACCCATCAACCCAGAATTTGGCTTACCAGGACATCAGGAATTTGAACAGGACTTTTCCTGGAAGACCGGATGGAACGCTTACGGAGAGAATATCCTATGCGATTATGGAGTTGATTCGGAATGAGGACATTGACATTTTCTTCGATTTTCACGAGGCATCACTGATGTACCCGGTGGTAAGTACTTACGTGGCACACGACAGGTCAATGGATATTGCCATGATGGCCGCAATGATGCTAAGCGCCACTCAGTTCCCGATGAAGTGCGAGGCCTCGCCAAAAAACTTGAGAGGTCTGACACATAGAGAAGTGGGCGACTTCAGCAATACGTTGGCAATATTGATGGAGACGCCCGAAGCCTTTATCGACAGAGTCGTTGGGCGCATGTCAGAGGAACTTATGCTAGAGGGTAAAGATGAATTCCTTCAGACAGCTGCAGAAAAGGGTCTAGTTTACTGCGATTACGACATATACGAAGGTTTTCCGGATGCTCTTGGAAACATGATTATTGGTACACCGATGGATTACAGAGTCGGTAGGCACCTATCAGGAACGCTAGAGGCCTTGAACTGGATGAATCAGTTCTTCCCTGACAAGGCAATTAGCGTGACTTTTCCGAACTACGTCGATGTTATGAGTAATGGGTCGGGGTACTATCTACATGATCCAAGCAAAGCCGACCCATCCAGAGTCTTCCAGAACTGAAAGTCTGAAGATCAACTGATACAGGAAGGCACCACAATCCTTTTTCTAGGGGGCAAAACGTGAAATTGAAGCTGAAAGCGTTCCTGGTACTTGTGATTTTGCTGGTCTTCTTGAGTAGTACCGCGCTTACCTGTACCATACTTGCCGTTGGCAAGGATGCATCGGTGGATGGTTCGACAATTGTTACCCACAACGACGATTCCAGTTCGGCCGACTTCAGGCTGTGGATAATCCCGGCTATAGACTGGCCGGAAGGTTCGATGAGAGATATCGTGATCGATTCTCACAACTACATTGATTACGGTGACTTTCCCTTCGTTGATGTTGGTGACAAGGGAGTAGTTGTGGGACAGATTCCTCAGGTGGAGCACACCTACCAGTATTTCCACTCCAGATACTCGTTTATCAAAGAAATGGGAGTTGCAATGGGTGAGTCCACTGCCGGAGTTAGAAGGGAACTGAGAGAGGCCAGAGGTTGGATCGACTGCTGGACGGCTCAGGATATCGCTCTCGAGAGGGCCTCCACGGCAAGAGAAGCGGTCAGAATCATGGGGGATCTTGTCGAGCAGTACGGTTGGTACGGTTCAGGCGAGATAATGAACGTAACTGATGGAGATGAGGTCTGGATAGCCGAATTCTACGGACGTGATCTCTGGGTTGCAGTGAGGATGCCGGACGACTGTGTTTTCGTCGGTGCAAACACGATGAGAATTCGAGATGTCGATTTTGAAGACACTGAAAATGTGATGTACTCCCCGAATCTTATTTCTTATGCGGTTGAACAGGGATGGTACGATCCAAATTCCGGAGAACCCTTCAGACCGGCAGATGTGTATGCCCCGAGGAGCAGCGGAAACATTCGCGAATGGAGAGCATTCAGCTTGATGGCTCCATCCATGGGGTACGAGTACCTAGATGTCCACTACCCTCTCTGGATAAAACCCGATAAGAAACTTTCCGTTTGGGACATTTTCACAATTTCTGGAGATTGGTACGAAGGAACGGAATTCGACCTGACTAAAGGAATTGGTGCCGGGCCTTTTGGCGATCCATTTGCAAGCTACAGAGTCGGAGGAAGGCAGAGACCCATAGGTATCTACTTGAGTTGTTATGTTCAGATCAGTCAGATCAAGAACTGGTTGCCGCCTGTAATTGGATCAGTAGTATGGTTTGGATATGGTGGAGGCGGCACACAGTACCATACTCCTCTTTGGCCGGCAATGTCTGAGCTGCCAGAGTTCTATCAGGTTGGCTCGAGATATGAAGACTTCAGAAGAGATTCTGGATGGTGGACAAGTACATATGTACAGGAAATGACTAGACTGAGATTCAAAGATGCCATTGTTGATCTAAGAAACTTCAGGGATCCAAAGATGCAGGCAGTGTATCAGACGGTGCCAAAGATTCAAGAACTTGCCACAGAACTATACGAGACCGATAAGGATGCCGCGCTTGCTATCATAAGTGATTATGCTTACAATACGGCGGTTGCATGGCAGGCCGACTGGCTAAAGTTTGGAGATTACTTGGTGGGCAAATACTGTGCAGACAGGATTAACTTTGGAACAGGTCTGCCTAAAGAATGGGGCGAACTTCTGGACTCTTTGAACAACTAGAATCCAAAAACCCTTTCTTGTTCAGTGAATCTATACGGGAGGTGGGATCAGTCAGACAACGTAGTAGTAATGTTTCAAAAGCAACAACAAATCTAATCTAGATGGGGTGATGTACTCTTATGAAGAAAGTTTTAATAATTCTGATTGTGGCATTGATAAGTTTCGCAAGTGCAGCCGTTGCATGTACTATCCTTGGAGTCGGCAAGGATGCAATGGTTAATGGTTCAACTATCATTACGCACAACGATGATTCAACCAGTGCGGATTTCCGTCTGTGGATTATCCCTGCGATGGATTGGCCGGAAGGTTCAATGAGAGATATCGTGCTCGATTCTCACAACTACATCGATTACGGCAACTATCCCGAAGTGAACATTGGTTCGAAGGGGACTCTCATAGGACAGATTCCTCAGGTTCCTCACACCTATCAGTACTTCCACTCAAGATACTCCTTCATGAACGAGAAAGGAGTTGCCGTAAGCGAATCAACATTTGGTATCGACACCAGTACCGATTATGGCAAGGAAGTAAGAAAGGTTCTCTGGACGGACTCTAAGGGAATCATTGACTGCTGGACGGCACAGGATATTGCTCTCGAGAGAGCCGCGACCGCGAGAGAAGCTGTAAGGATCATGGGTGATCTCGTCGAGCAGTATGGATGGAGCACGGTTGGTGGCGGCGGAGAGACAATGACCGTTGCCGACGGCGAAGAGACCTGGATCGTTGAGTTCTACGGAAGAGATATTTGGGCTGGTGTAAGGATTCCAAGTGACCACTTCACAGTTGCAGCAAATAGAGCAAGAATCATGGAAGTTGATCTCGAGGATACAGAAAACGTTATGGCTTCCCCGAACATAGTGTCCTTTGCCGTGGAACAGGGATGGTATGATCCCAGTTCAGGCAAGCCATTCAACATAGCCGAGATTTACGCTCCGAACGACAGCCTTTACGCAACAAGAAGAGAGTGGAGAGCATTCGACCTCGTAGCTCCTTCTCTGGGACTCAGCCCACACGACTTGAGATTCCCGCTTTCTGTTAAGCCCGACAGACTTCTCACCGTACATGATATCTTTGCGATCAAGGGTGATTACTATCAGGGAACGGATTACGACCTGACAGTTGGACTGGCTGCGGGCCCCTGGGGAGATCCTCTAAGATATGCCAATACTGGTAAGACGGGTTCTTGGGAGAGAAGTATCAATATGCACAGAACCTGCTATGTCCACATAGGCGAGACAAACTCTGCCTATGCAGAACCGTTCAAGGGAATCAGCTGGTTTGGTTACGGCGCGCCTGATACAAGCTACATAGTTCCATTGTGGCCGATAATGAGAGAGCTTCCCAAGTTCTACGAGACCGGTAGCAGATACGAAGAGTTCAGAAGAGACTCTGGTTGGTGGGTCAACTCTTATGTGCAGCAGATGGCCGAACTTCACTATAACCTCGCTATCCAGGATATCAGGAACTACAGGGATCCTAAACTGGAAGTTCTCTACAAGGTTACACCGGAAGTTCAGAAGATAGCTACTGATATGTATGAGACGGATCCAGAAGCTGCCATAGATTTCGTCTCCAACTATGCTTTCATGAACGCGGTTGCATGGCACGAAGAATGGAAACTTCTTGGTGACAGGCTTCTTGGAAACTACGCACTCGGATATGTCAATTTCAAATCCTCACCATATCCCGATTGGTGGAACGAAGCAATCGGTTATGGCTTCCCAGAGAGATAGTTGTATTTCTCTGAGTTCAGAGGCGGCCGTTTCGGCCGCTTCTTTTTTTTGTGTTTCAGATCTCCCAAATCATCAGTATTTCTTTCGTTGCTTTTGAGCAAGACTGAAGCGACGGAAAAATCGGTTGATCACGAAGGCGTAATTCTAGAGTCTTCAGGATCGAAAGCATGCTCCTTTCACTATACAAAACTCCACTAAGTTGTGATAACATCTGTCAGTATAGAAGTCAAACCCGAAAGGAGTGGCAAAGGTGCAGAACATAGAGAAGATCATCGATCTAGTTGAAGAGCTTTTCGATGAACTTGAGAATGTTGATGTCCAGGAGCTTACCGAGGCTCTGCCGGATATGGAACAGGATGAAGTGACGGAATTAAGATCAAGCATTGAAGACTGGGTTGATGGACTTGACGAGATCATTGCACGTCTACCCGAGCTTCAAGCATCGATCCTCGAACTGAAAGGTGATCTTGAAAGGCTCAACGATTCAGTTGTGGAGATGGAAGAGGATTTCGAGGAGGACTGAATTAGATTCATTTTTGGGGGGTTCAATTGCCCCCTTTTCTCTTTTACATAATGGGTGTTTTGCTCGTAGGGGGTTTAGGAGTCAGCATCTGTTACCATTACGGCTTCAGACAGTTCCTTCAGTAAGAGGGAGTCGAAGAATCTGTGTATTACATACTTTACAAGGAGTTGTTGAGGAACGAATCTATCGAGTTTTTCGCCTAAGAGTTCGTACAGTTTCTTTAGCTCATTCGGGTTTTCTCTGAGATAGGTTGAGAGAATCCCTTTGATTTCATTTTCTTCCATTCTTGAAATCGCGAGCAACATTTCGTGTAGCTCATCGATATCGATTCCGTCCTTTACTATTACGCTGTGCCAGCTAGAGCTAATCTTCTTGATACCGGAAACTGCCTTTATGCACAGAGAGAGAAAGATGTTTGACATATCGCCCGCGAAGGTTTCGATTATTACACTTTTTCTTGAGTTTCGAAGGGAAATTGAAATAGATGATGCCCTGTGATTATCGATGAAGTCAAGAAGCGTTTGTGAAGCGTCCTGTGAGAGAACTACTCCATCAGGAATCTTTATCTCTGCCAGAGAAGACTTTATGGCCCTTGCGAACTCCTTTGTCATCAACGAACTGCTTCCAAACCAAGAAGGCGGTTTGCCGCTGTCACCTAAAACAACATGAACTGTCTTCCTGGCAGGACTGACTTCTTTTACAAGGAATGATCTTCCCCCCAGAAGAAAACTGACTTCATCGTCAGAGGAAGTGCTAAGAACTGCAGGGTGAATCTTTCCAATTTCGTGTCCGTTGAAAATAACGGAGTAATCAAATCCCCCGGGAAAGAGGACAACAAAGTCCATCTTTTCCTTTCCGCTTCCGATCATCTCGGCGGTAGCAGCCCCCGAAGTTATCGCATTTCCTCTTCTTGCCAGGAAGGATTCCTTAACGAGGTGATCCAAAACGATTTCGAAATCCGCGCTGCCGATTTGTCGGAAAGGGAAGGCTCTCTTGAGCACTGTAAGATCTTCCTTGCACAAAGAACCGGCAGTCTTGGTTAGGCCGATCAACTGATGGCCCAGCAAAGGAAGATGAAAACTGCTAGGCTTGAGTAGCTCAACGGATCCTTCTTCTAGCATATCGAGTATTCCCAGAAGATTATAGAGACTTTGAGGATCCTCTATGAAAACGGATATTGTGGATTTGTTCTTCTTTCTTCCGGCACGGCCAGCTCTTTGAAGGAATGAAGCCGCTGATGGAGGTATCTCAAGAAAGATCACCCTATCTATATCGCCTATGTCTATGCCCATTTCCAGCGTCGAAGTGGCTACAATAGCCCTCAGTTTCTTGTCCCTCTTAAACTCCTCCTCAATCTCTACCCTTAAGCTCTTTGATACGGAACTGTGGTGAACCGGAATAGCCAGTCCTAACGCTTTTGCAGAAGCTGCAAAATCCTCGGCTTTCGCTCGCGAGTAAGAAAAGAGTAGAATCTTGTCGTCAGTCTCCTCAAGGAGCCTTGCGAGGTATTCGGCTGGAGAGATCTCTCCTTCCGTGAGAACCTCAATGGTTCTCTTGCTCTTGCTGTCGTCAGTTACTATTTCGGATTCTCTGTTTGAGCTCCCACTAAGCCATTCCATAAGGAGTTCGGGGTTTCCAACAGTTGCGGACATTGCAATTCTCTGTTGATCAATACCAGAGAGAATCTTAATTCTCTCCATTAAAGAAGCAAGCTGAGCGCCTCTTGGAGAATCGATGAAAGCATGCACCTCATCTATTATCACGAATTCTATCTTTGAAAGCAAATCTATATTCTCACTCAAAAAGATACCTTCAACTGATTCAGGTGTCGTTACGAGTATGGAGGCCTCCTTCGCAGTAGAGAACTTCTCTGATTTTGTGAGATCACCGTGCCACTTCCCCACTACCATACCAAAAGGTCTCAGAATGAGTTCAAGTCGAGAAGCCACGTCGTTGATCAAAGATTTCAGTGGAGCGAAGTAAATGCATTTCAGACCAGCCGAAAGCTCAAGTAGTCTATTAACTACGGGTATCATTACTGCTTCCGTTTTTCCTGAAGCCGTACCCGCAATCAGCAACAAGTTCTTTCCATCCAGCACAGGGGGAATAGTTTTGCTCTGAATCTCTCTCAAGCTCTGCCAGCGATATCTATAAGAGAAGAGATCCACAAGCTTCTGATTTAGTCTGGGATCAATCACCAAAGTTGATCAGCAGCTTTAACTGAATCTGCGTCTCCATTTCCTTCTTGTCCTTTGCCTTGCCTGAGAGAATCGAGGAACTCTACGGTGAGCTTGGCAACTTCTCTAACGGAGGGTCTGAGTTTTCCATCAATTCCTGTGTACTGCTTAACCAGGGACTGCAGTGTGGTCTCTTCGAAGGACGAGTCTGCAGTGTATGAATAGCAGCTGGCGTAAAGCGTCTTTAACCGCCTGATCAGCTGTCTCAAATCTTCTTTTCCCAACGGTTCTAGATTCAGGATAATGGTCTTTCCACTATTATCCCCGGAGATGTTTTTCATCCTGTCGTAAAGCGCATGGTAGGATGCGATTCCTCTGTGTTTGTTTTCGAACCAAACATCTGTTCCAAGCCACAAAAAGTAAGTCTTTTGGAGGAACCCCGCAGACATCTTGTCGATGATTTCCCTTAGTTGATTGAAGGTCCTATCCCTTACATCTCTTCTTCTGTTCATTGTGGATTCGAGCTCATCCATTATTATTACCAGCCCTGGGACCTGTAAAGTATCCATCAAAGAAGTGAAAGACTTCAGGAAGTTCCAACCATCATCCTGGAGAAAATGGTATATGCCGTGTTTTTTCATCGTTCTTTTGTCAACACTATCTCCAACGAGATACGCATAAAACTCTTCACCCGGGGCTCCCTGTCCAGCGCTTGCCACATATGCGGCGCAGAAATGAGAAAACATGCCATCGGGGTCATAATTGTCTCTCGTTGATAGGTATTCTCTCACTGAGTTCACATCGTCAGACGGAATTCTCAGTTCCTCAAGCTCGCCGAGCGTCTTTTCGGCCCAGGCCCTGAGGAATATCTTCAAAGGATTCCCGTTTATTCCCACCATTGTCATGTTCTTCATTATTGATCTAAAGAATTCGTCCTGTTTGTGTAGTGTGTCGTAATCCTTTTCGGAAAGGCAGGATATCATCATTCCTTTTTCCCTGGACACGTATTCCGCGTATCTGGCAAGAGTTGTCTTTCCCAGTCCGTATTCTCCCAGAAAGACTCTCACCTTGCTTCTCCCAGTCAGAATGTAGTTGATATCGTTCTCAATCTCTTGAACGTATTTTTCTCGGCCTGTGAGTATCTCGGTGACGAAATCAACCGGGACGGCAGTTCCGGCTCTTATGGCCTCAAACATCGGATGGTAATCCACGGAAAACTCCTTTCAGCTTTGTGTCAATCATCTGATGCGAACCTCGCTTTCAGCAGTTCCCTAGTTTCTTCATCGAAATTGTTTCCCCAGACAAGCCTGGGTACATCACCACTAATAACTTCTATAAGGGGTTTACCGCCACTTGTCACTTTGGGTGCCACTACAAAGACACTCCAGAATGTTAGCCCAAGTTCTTGAAGCGAATACTCTCTTTCGGGTTCACATGAAAGGATTTTACAGACAGTTCTTTTTGTTTTCCCCGACAGGGCTTCTATTTTTACTTCAAGCTCTCTGAATCCAGTAATCTCTTCTTGTACAGGATTTTCAGTTTTTATTTCTTCTTCCTTTTTTTCCCTCTCCGGAAAGAAATATGTCCACTCTACCTCATTCATCCTTTTGGTTGACCATTCAAGTTCGTAATGAAGAGAGTTGATCTTTTCAAGCAATTCTGCAGATATAGGGACCGCTGAAACCTCTTTTGTCTCTTCGATTTCCGATTCGTCACTCTCTTCGACCATATTTCGTATTATGAGTTCCCCGACTGTTTTATGGTTAGCCTCTCCAGGATTAATCTGGTCTTCAGACTCAGATCGATTCTTTGTTTTTGCTTTTAGCGGAGCGGGGAGCCCATTCTGCGGATACTCTTTCCACGAAGACATTATCCGCGCTTCTTTCAAGAACTCAATGAAAGTTCTTGCGCTTTCCTCTCTTGCAAAAAACAGCTTTATCAAAGGGACACCGAAACCCGTTGCCGAAACTGTTACACAGTAATAGTTGAAGCACTCTATTCGCTCGTTGTTTTTGGCCTCCTTGTCTGGCCCCCCACCGGGAAGTAAGTACTTCCAAGTATATCCGACAAAAATCGCATCTTTGCTGTCCAAAAAGGCTTCGCGAGAGAGCCTCAACTCCTCTAGCTGAGTTCTTATAGAGTTGAACGGAAAGCTTCTTTCACCCTTCTTGAGACCCGACGAAGTTATCATCAATTCGTCGACAGAACATAGATCAAAAACGCCGCTGCTTTCTTCACATTTAATAATCCTAAACTCGCTCCTTCTAGCAGAGTAACGCATAGTTTCGCCCGCATGGGCTAAAGGGTCCTTTATCTGTCGTTCTTCAATAATCGTCCAGCAAGCCCAGCCGGCCATTGCCTTCTGAAAAGAGGGTAGAATTCTGCTAGATATCTTTTCGAAATACCACCTTCTTGCTTGTTCCCAATGACTCTGACCAAGTCCATACTCGGTCCTCGCTTCCTTTATACCTTCAAGCCATGTTGCAATTGTCCCGTATCTTCTAAAACCCTTTTCGAGATATGAAACGAAGAGGTTATCGGGAACGGTAAGCCATTTCATGAAGGTTAAAGAATATCTCTTTATTTCTTTGATTATAGTCTCCAATCTCGAAAGCTGAACCTCCACACTACTTTCATCGTATTCACCTACAGCAAGCCCAATCTGATTGTCCAGGAATTTAGAAGCCCCCTCTTCATCGGGAGGGAATTTTGAAAGGAAATCAACAAGATCTGATTCAAGCATAGGGAGTAATGGGCATTCGAGGCTAAACAACCTCGAAACAATTTCATTCAAAGCGAGATTCAGTCCAAATTGATCGGCCCTTCTCCGCACCCTTTCGTGCAAATTCTTGAGTTCTCTTAGACTCGTTAAGAGAGAGTCGGATTTATCCGCGATCAAAGAGGAATAGTGAAGTACGATCTTTTCTAGAATTTGAGGAGCCTCCTTGAAGTAGTCCAAAAAAACGAAGAAACTATCATCTAGAGTCTGTCGCTCAGTTGCCGCTTGAAACAGAGTGTCGACAAGATCAGAGAGCTTCTCTGAACTCGAGGAGATCAATTCATCCTCTACACTTCTGTAAATGAAAGCGTACTTGGTTTCAAAGAACTTCTTGAAGAAACTTGCGACCAGTGGAGTCTTCAAAGAAATCAATGCAGCATTTGAGGTCTCAGCTAGCGGTTTCCAGTTCTTACCCTCAAGACTCTCATTGGCTTTTTCGATAACATCTTCGGCCGATAAAAATGAAATGAATTCCCGTTGACGAGAATCAGACAAAACATATCCCTCACTTAAAGTGACTTCCAAGAAGATTATACTACACTTGTTGAAACCGATTGGAGGATCGCAAAAGGAAAGGCTAACGCTCAATTTCCCGATCTATCAGCTCGGCAAGATCCATTAGTCTATCGACTACTAGTGCCTTATTCTGGCATGCTCGCAAGAATCTCTCGTCGAATTTCATCGATGAGAGGTTCTTACCGACCTTCTCGAGTCTGGAAATCGCGAGAAGGAGGTATGCTCCATCGATGAGCTTCCTTATCAGGCACGGCAGTCTCTCTTCTCTTTTATCTGAAGCAGCTCTTTCAATATCGGAGAACAGAAAGTTTATCGATTCCAGTATAACTCTGAAAGAGAAGAGAAGAATGTCTTCCTTTGTTTCCAGAGGCAAGCTTTCCAGCCTTCTTAGCTCAGTCTTGATCTCTGCGACGGCAAGCTTCGACCGTGAAGGGTCTTCGAGATAATTCTCTAACCTTTCTGCGGTAATTCCAAAGAGATCGGCTATCTCGTCTGCACTTCGCCCTTCTGAAAGAATCCTTTTAAGGAACTCCTTCTTACTCATAAGATCACCTCTCTATTCAATTATATTACTTGTTTCTTCTGGGGAAAAATCTAATTTCCAATCTTGAAACCACCAAAAAGTCAGTCTTGTGTCGTTAGACAGGAGCCTTGTTTATTTGATGGTGTATTAGAATAGTCTTGGGGGTGGAAAAATGAGAAGAGTGATTCTCTTAGGGATCGTTTCCTTTTTCTCTTCTATTTCACTCGCTAGTGGGTTCTACATTGGATCTGGATTTAACGGTCTAGTCGAAGTCATTGCCGGGAATCAGGAGTGGAATATGAGAGTCATACCTGTCACCTCGTTATCGAGTGGAGGAATAGTTGCCGGTAAACTGATCTTCAATGTCCTTAGAGACAAAGGCTTTGCGGTGATTCCCGCTCTTCAACCGGAGGGTTATAGGGTGGTTGATACTTTTCATTGCGAAGCAATCGAAGTTAATATTGAGAGACTGGAAGTCTTTGTAGCCGACGGGACACACGGGGTAGAAGTCTTTAAGTTCTATGGATCGTCCTTTTATAAACACATTCAGACAATGCCATTGAAAGGCTGGGTAAACTCCCTAGCGTACCTGGATGACTACTTGTTGGTTGGAAGCGAGCTTGATGGGCTTTTCGTGATTCGGAGAGGGGAGAATGGATTCGAGCTAATCGATCACATTTATCCCAGGTATGTGAGTGATCTGGAAGAGGGAGTAATAGTAAACGCCATTGCAGCCTGGGAAGACTCGTTTTATGTTGCAGCAGGAGAAAGAGGAGTAATAACTTTTGAAATTGGTGACTCTGCGTTCGTCAAGAAAGCCGAAATTAAGGTTGGCTACGCAATGGATGTTTCAGTTAGTGATGGGGATTTGTTTGTGGTCGACTCGAGGGTTGATGAAATACTGGTTTTTGACACAGACGACTTATCTCTTAAAGAAAGACACGTCGTAAACGGCAAATTAAGAGAGGCAGTGCCGATAGTTGACTGGCAAAACCACAATAAGCTCCTCGTATGTCGGCTTGATGATTCGGTCGCCGTAATTGACAGAAACACCTCTCAGGAGATTTTTTCCCTTAAAGGCAGCTTTTTTGGACTTGTTGAGGCTAGGTACTTCCTAGGTCACCCCTTTCTCGATGAATGAAGAGACGCTCCACTGACGAAATACTTAGAGAGCGCAAGAAAGAGAATCAGCATGGGAATGCTCGCTATTGCTGCAGCCGCCATCATCGCTCCCTCGTTAGTGTGTTTCTCCATGGCAAACTTCACAATGTACAGTGGGATTGTCTTCATTTCTTCACTCTGTGAAATCAAGAGAGGCCAAAGCAGGTTGTCCCACTGACTTCGAAATGTAAGGATAGCAAGTGTAGCAACTGCCGGAGCACTATTTGGCAGTATTATCTTCCAGAAGATGCTAAACTCGCCTGAACCATCTATTCTGGCGGCATCAATTATTTCATCGGGAAACGTTATCAAATACTGCCTCATCAGGAATATTCCAAAAGCATTAACCATAAAGGGGAGTATCAGTCCGACATATGAGTCCTGGATCTTGAGTGATGTTGCAACGAGATACAGAGGAATCATAATGGCTTCGAAGGGGATCATCATGGTAGCCATGATCAAAAGGAACACCAGATTTCTCCCTTTAAAGGGAAACTTAGCCAGACCATATCCCGTTAACGCGGAAAGGAATACGGTAGAAAGTGAAACAGCTCCCGCAACTATGAATGAGTTGAGTATGTTCCTGGGGTAGATGAAACTGCCATCATTCCCCCTTATTGCCTGCCAGTAATTATCTATGTAGAGATCCTTCGGGATCCAGGAATACGGCATCTTCAGGATATCTTTCGAGGGCATAAGCGAGGCCGTGAACATAAAGACTATGGGTGCAAGAATCACGATGGCTGTCACTATAAGGAAGGCCCATATCAAGACATCAACAACCACGGATTGTTTTCGAATTGTCTTCACAAGACACCTCCTAATAGTCGACTTCTCCACCTGATTTGCTTACTCTGAATTGAAGCCAGGTAAAGAAGAGCATTATGCCGAAGAGGATAATACTCATGGCGCTTGCTCTGCCAATGTCATGGTCTCTGATCGCCGTGTTGTATATGTTAAGGGTTATTACGTTTATTGGCTGGGTGGGAGCTCCCGATTGCGTGAAGAGATACTGGGTGCTGAATGTTTTCAGACACTGAAGCATAGACATGATCGACACCAGAACGGTTGTCGGTTTCAGCAAAGGGAGGGTGATGTGCCAAAAGTCCTTCCAGCCGTTTGCACCATCGATTTGTGCCGCTTCGTGTAGGCTCTGAGGTATGGATGCCAATCCTGTAATATAAATAATCGTGAAGTAGCCTATGTACTTCCAGAAATATACCAGGATTGTCGACAACCTTACCATTCCCGCCGTTGCCAACCACTTATAATCTTTGCCGACGGTTCCGAGCAAAGTGTTCATGGTGGTATTCGCCAGACCTCGCGGATCGAATATCAACAACCAGATGGCTGCAGCAACTACTGAAGAGAGAACGGCTGGTGAGTAGTACACCATCTGGAAGAACTTTTGGAACCTTCGCCTTGACATGATGAAGACCGCGAGCAGAAGGCTGAATACCACAATTGGAATGAACGTTCCCAGTGTGAAGATAGAGGTTGCCTTGACTGAATTCCAGAAATCGGGCGATTTGAGAAGATACTCATAGTTTGCAAAGCCTATAAACTTTGGGGGCCGCAGATCTAGGAGTCTTTTTCTGAAAAGGCTGGTGTAAAAAGCATTAATTATTGGATAGAAAGAAAAGACGGCAAAAAAGGCAAGCGATGGGATCACAAATAACCAGCCCCACCTTGCTTTTTTGTGTTCTATGCCCCTGTTAAAAACACGTCTCAAAGGTAAGGCTCACTCCTTTCTGAAAGGAATTTGCCCGCCGCGTGGCGGGCAAATTAATCAATACTGATCGTCCAAAACCTCTTGAACCTTTCTTCTCAGTGTATCGAGTGCATCACGAGAGCTTGTTCCGCTAAGCATAACAGATTCTACAGCTTCCTTTATTAGAGACTGAATCTTTGCTGAGCTTTCAGAGAAATACACAACCGTCGATTTTTCAAGATCGGAGATAAAGACGTCTGAATATGGATAATTCTTGAACGTCTCTGACTCCAGTAGTTCGTTTGTCGGTATTATGATTGCAACCTTTTCAAGATACTCCTCTGCATGACTCAGCATGTAAGAGATGAACTTCCAGGCCATTTCCTGATTCTCCTTTGGTTTCTGGGAGTTCACCATGTAGTAGTGTCCATAATAATGGGCTGGCACGTAATTTACAGCATCTTCGAACTGAGGGAAGGGAACGACCATGAATTCTCCACTGTCATAAAATTCCGGATTGTCGGCCTTTATTCTCGCGAGTTGATATAGACCGGTTGTACACATACCAATGTCGTTGTTGTCCATATTGAACAAACTGCGGGCATTCTTGTAAGTTGGAGAACCGAGATTTCTTCCATTCGGTCCCCATTCTGCCATATAGTCAAGGAAGTTTAGCCAAGCTTCGTCATTTATAATCGCGGTCTTTCCGTCGTCACTTACGAGTTTTCCGCCCATTTGCTCGACCAATGGCATGAATGCTACGAGATAGTACGGGTACCTGAAATCAAAGCCCCTACGGGTAATTATCTCACCCTCTCTTATTGTGAGCTTTTCAGATACTTCCATCATCTCTTCCCATGTTTTTGGGTAGTCGATTTCCGGATCTAGACCGGCATCTCTGAATACTTTCTTATTAAGCAAGATGCACCAGTTGGTAATTTCGAGAGGAAGCCCATAAATCTCGCCTTCATACTTCACAGGATCTAGAGTTCCGGGAAGGAATGATGCCAGTAAATCCTCCATGTCTTTGTAACCTGCGGCTTCATAATCAACGGGAGCGACTCTTCCATTAGCAATGTATGCAAATTCGTCTTCAATTGACATGTTGAAGATATCCGGACCCTGATTAGCGGCGAAAGCCGTCAGTATGAGCTCTTGTATCTTGGAGGAAGACTGTGTAACCCTTTTGATAACTACGTTTGGGTACATTTTCTGGAATTCCTCAATGAAACGTTCCTCAAGCGGAGTTCTGTTTGGGTCTTCGTGAGTCCAGAACTCCAATTCAATCGTGTTGGCAACAAGAATCGAAAGGGAAAGAAGGACCATTAAAAGAACAAAAACTAAACGCCTGTTCATCTAAACACCTCCCCATTTAATTGGAGCGATTGCTCCTATTAAAAAGATACATCTCTGAAGGTAAATACAGAAGGATACTCATGGCTTATTTGAGGCGTTGAAGACGATTCTTTGAATTATAGCGGCTCAGAATTAACCTGTGCAAACAAATCTGCGAAATTGCATGTCTTACAAGAAGGAGGTGAAATATGAAGAAGTTGATTATTGTGTTCATTGCCATTGTTCTTCTTTCCCCTTTTCTGGTCGCTTTTCAGGTAGACTACACGGAGCTTTCAAGTTACGAGCCGCTCGTACTCGATGAAAGCACAGGAAGTAGAAAAAAGAGCGTTGATTTCTCCGTTCTTTCTGCAAGCGATTCCAATAAAGTTGTGATTATTGCTTCAGGTTGGCTCTTCGATCCTGAAAGCGAAGAGCAGGAACGGGAGGCATCAATTCAGCTGAAAGTAAATGGTGAATGCTATGAGAAGATAGTTTCCTTGGCTAGACAGGGGCTTTATTTTGTAATGAAGCCGTTTTTGTTATCATTTGAAAGAGGGTATTCGTTGTCCGTAATGGAATTAGTACTTGACTATGAATCGGTTTTGGAGGATGCGGTGAAAAAGCTTGAGTATGAATGCCTTGCAGTGGAGATAGAGAGGAGCATTGAAGCAGGAATTTTGATTGGTGTTGTGGAAGAAAAAGGGTTCAGAGAAACCTCAGTAATATCAGGCGAACCGGTCCTGGTAATACAAGCTGGAGAAAAACCTACAGGAGGATATGAGATAGAAGTGACAAGCGTTCTCCTTATTGAGACTAGAACCATAAAAGTATACGCCACGCTCCACTCACCGGGTAGCGGGGAATTTGTTACTCAGGCCTTCACATACCCAAGAAAGGCGATCAAGATTCTTGGCCTTGTCCCAGGCACTTATGACTTAATAGTTGAACTGGAAGTAATGAAAGATGAAAGAGTAACTGATACTGAAGTTTTCAGTTCGTCACTTTCTGTCGAATGACAGATTATCGATTCTTTTGACGTAGGAATCGATATCGAATTTCCTTTTGAGACCGTTTGAGTTCATATATCTGACCTTACCATAGATCTCGCGTTCAGACCACGCTCTGTCGTGTTTTCCAAAGCACCAAAGGATACCGGCGTATCCGTTTGGGTCCCGTCCGTCCAGTTCATACTTGTCGTTAAGGTATATTGCCGAGCAAATAGCGCTTTCGGGATCGGAGCTCCATTCAAGGAGCTTCTTTCCCCAGTACATTCTCATATAACCATGCATTTTCCCGGTAAGAGACATTTCCTTTTGAGCTGCATTCCAGTAAGGATCATCGGTCTTACCGCTTTCAAGTTCGGAAAGTGAGAAGGATCGAACTCTCTTGTCCTTCCGGTGTTCATTGAGAGTCTTCTGAGCCCACTGAGGCAGTGCTTCAAAGGAATCGTATTTGGAATTATAGAAGACGAAGTTAACGCCCAGTTCTCTCCTGACCACCAGTTCTTCGATATACGCATTTTTCCCCTTTGAACAGGAATCAATTACTCTTCGTGCGATGTAAGAAGGTGAAATGTGTCCAAAGTGAAGAAAGGGGCTCATTTCTGACAGGCAACCGGAATTCGGATCATTTCTCTCTTCTTCAAACCGGTCTAAATTCTTCGAGAGAAATACTTCAAGTCTTCTCTTGGCTTCTTTCTGCCCCCCATGGAAATCGGAGACAACGGAAACGCTCTGGTCAAGGTCGGAAAGATCAACGTCTTCAATACCCGTAGCGCCTTCAAATTCAGCAAGCGAAGCTCTGGATCTTAGTTCCACAGCTTCGAAATCATTTACGAATTCAGCAAAATGCTTCATAACCTTCTTCCTGAAAGTCGCTGCGCTGTATTCTTCTTTACAGCTTGCCGTTCTTACAGGAACTACCACGTTACTTTCAACAGAAAGAAACGGACATTCTAGTTTTTCAGCGATCCTCTTCCTCCAGTCTATCTGGTGTCGTAGATAACCTACGTCTGTTACCACCAGAGCACAACGTTTAGATACTTTGGGGACTATATCGACCGGATCTCCCTTAAAAATCACGAAGCGGATTCCCTGTTCTTCGAGCTCCGATTTCACATCTCTCAAACCGTCGAACATGAAGGAAAAACTCCGCAGGTTTCCAGAGGGGTAATTAGCGTTCAGAACGAAAAGCACAGCAAGTGGAACATCAAGTTCTTTCGCTTCTTGTTTAGCAAGTTCAAGAGCATGATTCTCTTCAGTTCTCTGTGAAGCTTGCATCCAGTATAAAACAAAATTCCCGCGTCGATCATTGCTCTTATTCAACTTGTGAGCCCTATCTGCTCTCATTTTCCTGATCTGCCCTTTCCAGAATCCGTTATTTCGACGAGGTCTTCTGGATAAGGCTCGAAGAAAGTCTGCCGCGCGAGATATTCGCTTTCAAATGCAACGACGTAAGAACGTAAAATATATAGAGGGACGCTCAGCGGAATCTTTCCCTCCCTATATCTTTCGAGTGTATCGAGAAAGAATCTCTTTTCCGAAGACGATATGTACTTTGAAAAGTAACCCAGTCCATGCATCAAGACATTGATATGAGAGGTGTGTCTTGGTGGGGTTGACATCGTTTTGTAGAAATGAGAGGAATACTCGTCATAGACTTCTCTAATATCTCTGGAATCCATCTTCCCCACAATTGCACCCATAATCCTCATTTCTTTTTGATTGTACGACATGAATAACAGCTTGTTGTCAGATTGAAAATCCACCAGCCCTTTCCTGGTAAGATTATTTGAGAGTTCTCTGAATCGGGAGACCGTAAAAAGTTTGGTCAAGAAGTGTTCTCTTATTATGAAGTTTGATAGCCTTCCATCGTCTTCAACTGGGAGGAAGTTGAACCTCTCAATAACGATTCCTCCAAAAAAACCAGAGTCTCTACCGGATGACATTACCTTACCTTCCCCGGGATACACTTTCACATCTTTTATGCCACAGGTTGGCGATGCAGATTTGAGAATGAAACCGTCAACTCCGCTCAAACCATCGAGAAACCTGTGAGAGTAATCTGTAAGACGCTCTGTAACATCGTTACCTGTCAAAGGTTGAATTAACCTTATTTCATCTGACTTTCTTACCATTCTTACAGGGGCTCGCGGTGCCCCAAGTCCGATGTCGAATTCGGGACACACGGTAAAGTACTGGACGTATTTCTTCAGCCTTTTGACGAATTTGCTTGGAATCATCTGGCCGTTGTATCTGCAGGTATCGAATCCGAGACATCTACTGACCACGACTTGCGGTCTAGAGTGTATCAAAGTCGTGTCCTCCTCTTTATTCGAGGAAAGAGAGAATTTCTTCAGCCACCCTTTCGGGTTTGTCGATGAAGGGAGCGTGCCCTCTTCCCTCAATTATCTTGAGAGTACTTCCAGGAATCTCTTCAGAAATCTTTTTTGCATAATCTAAAGGAAGTATTTCATCCCTTTCTCCCCAGATTATTAATACATTCAGATCGATTTCTCCAAGCATTCCTGAAAGAGAACCGCCATCACTGTCCTTAATGAACTCACTAAGGAATTGTATAGACATACGATCTACGAGAGCAAAATACTTTCCGAACTCCTCATGGACGAAGTAACTTTTGTCTCCCAGTCTTTTAGTATAGAGATACCTCTGAACAGGATAGGTCTGATAATAGAATCGCATTGCAATCCATGTCAACACTTTGCTACTAGAAATGAAATCAGGCACGAGTTTCTGTTCGGTGAATGCATAAGAATCTATAAGGATGAGATTCTCTACTCTTTCTGAATAGTAGTAGCCGATGTTGAGCGCGATCTCTCCTCCGAGGGAGTGCCCTATTATATCTGCTTTTTCAATGTTCAGAAGATTCATCAAATCTACAAGAAGCTCTGCGTATCCTTTTCTTGAGTAGTCTCCTTTGCTTGACGCTTCAGATAAGCCTGATCCAGGGAGGTCTACTAGGTAGACTTTTCTATTTGAAGAGAGAAGCTTGGCCAGTTCTGAAAAATCAAGATGCGATCCGGGAAATCCGTGAATCATAAGCATCGGTTTTCCTTCGCCGAGAACCTTCAGAAAAAGCTCTTCCTCACCGACCTTCAAGTACCTACCTTCTCTTTCAATCCTGTTCAAAAAAATCCTCGCCATTGTCACACTGAAAATTCCGTTGACAACTGCAACCGCAATGACAATAAGCAGAACCAGAAAGAGCGTCCTAACTATTTTCATTCGCGACACCCCTTTACAGAAGTTGTCGAGCAACAATAATATACCATTTTTCGCATAATGATCTTCAAACTCTCTTATGGTCTAAAATTTGAGAAGAATTATCATCTGCCGGTGCTATGTGAAGTATCTTGACAACAAATTCTGTTGGCATGAATCCATCTGCTATTATCTTCCCTTTTTCATGTTGTTCAGAAGCTGAGCGACCTCTTCATTGTTAGTTCAACTCTTCGAGCTTCTTGATTATTTTGGATGCTTTGCGAACTTGACGGTTGGCAACTTCGGATCCGGGACCGGTTACCAGTTATTCCAGTTTTGCTTCTAGCTGTAGAGTACGGAATATTTAACTCTTTTCGAAACTCTGAGAGATTCCTTCTGTTCTTGATGAAGGCCTTCAAAAACGCAAGAAGCTCTTCTGGCAAAGATGAAAGTTCTCCCTGCGAAAATGATCCGATTATCTTTGCCTTGCAGTTCTGATAGGCATACTCAGTTATCTGCAAGTCTGTACCGCAGCTTGGACATTTGTCGAGTCGTTTCTTCATTTGGAACCCCTCCAACAGATCATAAACTGCGATAATGAAAAGAATAAAAGCAGTAAACGAAGTGACAAGCCAACATGACCAATCTCAGTGGTTTGATGAAATCAATTATTGATGCTATAAATTCAACTCGACAATAACTAGAGTGGATACAGATTTCAGTAATTGGATGAATCTTGTCCATCCTTATTTACTTCATTACAAGTTTTCGATGTCGAAAGATGGGCAGGTTGCTTCGGAGTAGAGAGAACTGCCGCGAGTGCTCAGAAATCATAAATAGCAGTAATCCTGACTATTTGAGACAGATTCTTCTTCTCGAGAAGACAACTATTGGTTCACTCCCCAACAATGATGATCCTGTCGATTAGCTCCTTGCCCATCACTCGATGATCGCCTGTTTTGTTTCAACGCCCATTTTGGATACGATTATCGCAGCAAACAAACTCAGGGCAGCCATGAATATCATCACTACAAACACGCTGCCTGTACCTCCCATAACCAAATTCGTGAAGAAGGGAGCGACAATTCCAGCTGCTCTTGCCATCACTCCAGATGCACCGTTTCCAAGCGCACGCATTTCAGTTGGATATAATTCGGGTGTATATGCGTATACCATTCCCCATGCTCCAAGCACAAAGAGCGAAATCAAAACGCTCGCAACGAGAAGAAGAGCTGAACTATTCACCAGTGCCATGACGATTGACGAAACCGCCATTCCTCCAAAAAAGAATGTTAGTGATGGTTTTCTCCCAATTCTTTCAATGAGGATCACTGCGGTCAGATAGCCAGGCAGTTGCATGATCAACATGAAAAAGGTATACCACAGGGAAGAAACGGGCGTCAGTCCCTTGGACATGAAGATCTTTGGCGCCCACGTGTAGATTCCATAATAGACAAAACTTACGGAAAACCAGCTGATCCAGATCATTATTGTCCTTCTAGCCAGATCACCTTTGAACAATCCGAGAATTGGTTGCTTAGACTGTTTATGCATCTCTATCTCTTCATCAATTTCTTTTCCCAGTATTTTCTCCAGTGCGACTTTGCCCTTTTTCATGAACTGATACTTGGGGCTTTCAGGAAGAAAGAAGGAAATTAGCAAGAGTGGTACACTGAATAATGCAAGAAAGTAGAAGGACCACCGCCATCCAAGGCTGTTCAAAGTCAACATGGTAAATCCACCAGTGATTATGCTTCCAACCGCCCAGCTCGATTCAAGAAGAGCGAGATATAAACCACGGATCCTTATCGATGAGAATTCAGTAAGGTATGCGTTGACTACGGGAAGCAGACCACCATAACCGATTCCAGCCACAAATCTCCCAACTGAGAAAGTTCTCATTGAAACCGATGCGCCGGTAAACCCGGTTGAAAGACCTGCAATTAGCAACAAGATGAGATTTGTCCACTTCCTACCGAACCTATCGGAGATCATTCCGGAAAACAACGCACCGAGCAGCATTCCCACGAATACCGAACTTGCCATCATACTCTGACTGCCTGTAGTACCGGCAAGATCTTCCACGATTGAAGGAAGTGTCAAAGAGGTAATCATAACTCCTCCGGCTACTAACATCCACTCCAGCGAAGTCAGTAGAAGCATGCGCGTTCTCCTGCCCTTAGTTATATACTTTTGGATCACTTCATCAATGTTCATCAGAGCCTCCTTCAGGTAAGCAAGTAACCCTTTCTTTTTAGAATGCTTCTAATTCTTTCTAAAGACTCTTGAGAGTCAGCCTCGATTGTATGGAGATGAACTCCATCTTTGGAAAGACTGAGAAGAGGAACTGCATTTGATGCTTTTAGAGCAGCTATGAACCTGTTAAGGTCGTCTATCGTCGAAAGGTCTAGTTTGCCCTTTAGCTCCCCGTAAACTGCATGGATAACGCTTACATCGATTACATGCCCGCCGGCGGTAATGATTTCTGAGAGTTCATCATAGATATCTTCTTCATCATGTTTCACCGATACAACCATTCTAAAGGTCCTTCTTTTGCTGAGAAGGTATCCCCTTGTTGTCGCGACAATACTCGACCCATTTTTTCTCAGTTCGTCTATGTCCTTCACGATCATCTGTCTGCTGACACCAGTTTCGTCGGCGAGAAACTGTCCCTTAACAGGGACAGAAGAACCTTCAAGTAGATTCATAATGTATTTGTGCCTCTCGACCTTCTCTATCATTCTCACCCCCGGAAACAATTACATTATAGCAGCTACTTTACAGTAAACACCTTCAAAAAAATATGCCCCGGAGGACATATCAAGCATAAAAACATCCGTAAGAATAAAACTACCTGGTGGCAAGGGACGGAATCGAACCGTCGACACACGGATTTTCAGTCCGCTGCTCTACCTGCTGAGCTACCTCGCCATCAATCTGGTGGAAGCGACAGGGATCGAACCTGTGGCCTTCTGCTTGTAAGGCAGACGCTCTTCCTCTGAGCTACGCTTCCACCACTGGCGCCCTCACGGGGATTTGAACCCCGGTCGCCGGCGTGAAAGGCCAGTGTCCTAGGCCACTAGACGATGAGGGCCGAAGCACGTATTTTATATTACACTATAATCCGTCGGCGGTCAAGAGGTCGATATGCATTTCTGACAGTTCATTCAGCCAACTTTTTCAATTCCAGTGCGCCTTGGACAGGATTTTTTCGTGATAGAATCTTGAAGAAAGGGGTGATCACTGTGCCGATTGATTTCAGAATGACTAAGAAGGGCCTGATACTTCTAATTGATTCTTACAGAAGCGTTGACGAACTCAGGCAAGACATCATGAAGAAGTTCGCCGATGCAAAGGATTTTTTTTCTGAAGGAGATGAGATCTCTTTGATGCTTACTCAAGAGACAAGTAAGCCCGACGATATAGTAAAAATCGTCTCATTGCTCAGTGATCTCGGCGTTCATGTTAAAGACATCCTGGTTGGCAGCATGGAGCAAAAGGACGTCAAAGTCGGTCAGAAGTATGATCTCGTAAGAGAGAAGATCACAGAAGTTCGGGGAGCTCAGATTATTAGGCGAAATTTGAGATCTGGTCAAATCGTTGTGCATAATTTTGATGTAGTTGTTATTGGCAACGTTCATCCGGGCGCCGAAATAATAGCTGGAGGGAGCGTAGTGATATTCGGAAGTGCGAAAGGAGTTCTGAGAGCCGGTTATTCCCAGGGCGAGACTGGAGTAATTGCGGCTATCGATTTACAACCGTCGCTCATCCAAATAGGCAACTTCATCACTCAAGAATATGATCATTTTGATGGTCCAGCCGTTGCCCATGTTAGAACGGGAAGAATCATAGTGGAAGAGGCAGACAATGTAAAGTTTGAAGTAAAGGGGGAGGCGAATTGAATCTAGCCAGATTGTTAGTAGATCTCTCCAATGCGTTCGGACCTGTCGGCTACGAAAGTGAAGTGCATTCAGTAATTAAAGAGGCGATAGATCCCTTTGTAGATGAGACCTACACTGACGAGATTGGAAATCTAATCGCAGTTAAGAAAGGTGACAAGAAGCGGATTGGAGTATTCACTCATGTCGATGAGGTGTCTTTGGTCATTTCAAAGATCGACGAAAGAGGGTTCGCGAGATTTGAAGAACTGGGGGGAATAGATCCGAAAGTTCTTATATCTCAGAAGGTCAAGATTAAATGCAGAGACGGAGAAGAAAGGGCAGGAGTAATTGGAATGTTAGCTCCACATCTTCAGAAGAAAGAGACAAGAGGAGAGGTCCCTTCTTTTGACGAGTTGTTTATTGATGCTTCGATTAATCCAGATTTTGAGAAGATTGATGTCGGAGATCTTGCGGTAGTAGATTTTTCTGCATTTGAGATGAATGGCAAGGTTTCAGGCAAAGCGTTGGATGATAGAGCTTGTGCCGCTATAAGTATAGAGACTGCTAGAGAACTTTCAAAGTATAGTTTAACGCCCACGGTTTACTTCGTTTTTACCACGAGGGAAGAGGTAGGTGCTATTGGAGCAAAGGGAGCTGCAGAAGCTCTGGAATTAGATCTTGGAGTTGCTATGGATGTAACTCATCATAATAAAGAGAATGATGTAGAGCTTGGCAAGGGGCCGGCCTTGACGGTTGGAGGTCCGAACATCCACAAGAAGTATTTTGAGTTACTGAACAACTACGCGAAGGACAACGAAATAAAGGTTCAGTATGAGTTCGGGTCTGGGCGAACTGGGACGGATGCTGACAATGTGCAGATAGCCGGTACCGGCATTCCGACTCTTCTGCTTTCACTTCCTGAAATGCATATGCATACCCCAGTTGAGGTTGTTCAGATTAGTGACATTGCAAGTACGGCAAGATTACTTGCCGGTTTCTTCGTCTCGCTGAAAGGAGATGAGGACATATGAAGCTCAAACGGTTGAAAGAACTGTGCGAACTCCCGGGAATCTCCGGTTTCGAGGAGAGGGTTTCTTCATATATTATGGAAGTTGTCAAAGAAAAGGTGGACTCTGTCTGGACAGATACGGTTGGAAATCTGATCGCTGTCAGAAAAGGTAATGGAAAAAGCTCAAAACGGCTTATGCTCCTAGCCCACACAGATGAAGTTGGTCTCATGGTCAAAAAAATTAATGAAGATGGTACGCTATCTTTTACTAACATCGGGGGAGTCGATCCTCGAGTACTGATTGGGAAAAAGGTGTTGGTTGGTGAGAATTTGACACCTGGAGTCATAGGATTTGAGGCAATTCATACTCAAGACCCTTCTTCTCTTTTGAAAACCCCTAACATGAACAAGCTGAAAATCTACTTAGGCTATTCAAGGAAGGAAGAGGCTTCAGAAAAACACAGAATAGGAGATCCAGTTTCTTTCGATACTCCGTACAAAGAGATAGGGGACTATGCAGTCGCGAAGTCTTTCGACGACAGAACCGGTTGTGAAGTATTGATGAGGGTTCTTGAAAGCCTTGACGAAAAAGCGGTAGATTTCGATGTTTATTTCGCATGGGTCGTTCAAGAAGAGGTGGGTTTAAGAGGAAGCGGAGTCGCCGCCAAACAAATCAAGCCCGATGTTGCGCTTGTCTTTGAGAATACGACAGCCGGTGATAACCCAGAGCTGCCCGAGTACAGATGGGCCACAAGTCTAGGAAAAGGTCCCGTTTTGACTTTTGCTCATAGCGGTTTGGTTCTTGACAAGAAGATCCTTGACACGATTGTCGAAACCGCAAAAAACAATTCGATAGAGTTTCAATATAAGAGCAGAATAGCGGGAGGAACTGACGCAGCAAGGCTTGCGAAAGTAATGGCCGGTGTGCCTTCTGGAGTCATTTCCACGCCTTCAAGATACATTCATTCACCAACTTCTGTAATAAATGTCAACGATTTTCTTAAAGTAGTAGAACTTGCAACTATACTGGTTAAGGAAGGGAAGGTGCTGTCTAGATGAAGAAACTGATCGAAAAGGTTGTCACTGTTAGTTCTCCAAGCGGCAGAGAATCCGCTATTAGAGAAGCGATAGTCGAAGAGATTAAGCCTTATGTTGACGATATGAAGATAGATCCTTTAGGAAATCTTATTGGAATGAAAAAAGGAAGTAGTGGGAAAAAGCTTTTGCTTGACGGACACATGGATGAAATTGGGGTTGTAGTCACTCACATTGACTCAAACGGGTTCTTGAGAGTCGATTCAGTTGGAGGACTGTCTCCGTACATGCTTCTAGGTTCGAGATTGATCTTTGAGACAGGCGCTTCGGGAGTAGTGGATGTTGAAGGCGAGACGGCAAAGGAACTAGGAGAGACTATAAAGAACCTGGACTACGATCATGTTTTTGTAGATATTGGTGCAATTGACAAGAAGGACGCAGAGAATAAGGCACCGATTGGTACTTTCGGAACCTATGATTCAACCTTTGTCGATCTTGGAAAGAGAATTGTCTCCAAATCGATGGATGATAGAATTGCTTGCGCAATAATGATTCAGGTATTGAAAGAGCTCGATAAACCAAAAGATGACGTATATTTTGTCTTTGCCGTACAGGAGGAAGTCGGAATTGTTGGTGCCAGTGTCGCTGCATTCGATATTATGCCCGATATGGCTGTTGCGATAGATGTTACAGCTGGCCCTGACACTCCCAAATCCTTTAAGAGAATGGGCTTCAAACTTGGAGGAGGTCCAACGATAAAAATCAAGGATCGAGGAAGCGTAAGTTCTGCAAGGGTTGTCTCAAGACTGAAAGAGGTTGCTGAAAAGAAGGAAATTCCAACTCAGTATGAGGTACTGATTTTTGGAGGTACTGATGCAAGAGGTTATCAGACAACTGGGAGAGGAATAGCATCGGGGACCGTCTCGATTCCATGCAGATATGTGCACTCTCCTCACGAAATGGTCGACTATGACGATGTCTTGAATGCGGTTCGTCTTCTTAAGGGTCTTGCAGAAGAAGGAGTGGAATGAAGAGAATTACATTTACGAGCGAATCGACCGAAAGATGTCAGCTCATCTTTGGTAAGAATATGATTGAGAAGCTCCCTGAGTCAATTAGAGTAGTTGACTCAGGGTTCAAGAAGTCTTTTGCGGGAAATTTGAAGTCTGAATACTTAATGCCTGGCGGAGAGCATATTAAGTCTATCGACAGGGTGTTCGAGATTTATCAGCTGGTTAGAGTGTCAAGATGTAAAGCCGTTACTGCAATTGGTGGAGGTTCAATTATAGATCTGGTAGGATACGCGTGTGCAGGCCATACAGAAGTGGAAAAACTCTTCCTTTTTCCAACGACCACCGTTGGTCAGATTATGCCCGCTATTAACGGATTCAAGTTGAATTTTGAGTTTGTCAAGGATCTTCTCTGCGCAAATGGCATTCCCGACAGAGTGTTTATTGATTCTTCGATAAGCTATAAAGAATATCTTGATTCATCGAGAAGTGATCTACTCTTTCCTTTACTAGTTGCCCTTTCTTTCGATATGAGATTGTTCAAATACATTTCAAACCTTGTGGCTTCTGGAAAAGAGATTACTGAAGAGCAATGGGATGATATTGTTTTCTCTTCTGTAAAAGCCTATTTGAAGGGAATTGAGCTCAAGAAACCATTTGTTGGAGCGGAAACTGCAGGACTCATCGAAACTGCTTCGAGACTCAGAGCCGGAAATAGGGCAGCAGTGATTCTCGGCGCAATGGTAGAACTGCGGCTCGCCAGGGAATTCAGTAACAATGACGTTAAAAGCTCGGAGGTTTTTTCGGTTTAGTGAGGCAGCTGTGGAACAGAAACTGGCCCTTGAGAATTGATTTATCGTCCTTGGTCGATCTGATTGAACAAAAGGGTGGTCTGAAAATCAGTACGCCCGACGGTAGTCTAGACGGAACTTATTTTGTCGGGTATTCATCATTTGAAAGGTTCATTAGAGAGAAAACGTGGAGAGGATTGGAGAGTTTTGCATGAGCGAAGAATCACATGACTATGTCTTGAAGACATTGATTGTAGTTGTTCTCGGACTATCTGCCATTGTTTTTATCTTAGGAGGCTATGCAATTCTGCTTCGAGAGGAAAACCGTAGAGCGAAGCTCGTAATAGAAGAGATTCGAAGCTCGGTTTTTACCCCTTCAACCGATCAACCAGAAGTATCAGAAAATCCCGTTGAAATTCCGACAGGTACACAGATAATTAGGGAGGCGATCTCAGTTCCCGAGACTCAAAACTTCTTCCTTGAGACTTTCGATTACCGAAGGCTAATAACAAATTCCTTCGATTTCTTGGCTGAAGGCTCTGAGTTCGGCTATGTGGTTGTGGAAGAAGGAACGGCGTTCAAACTTTGTGTAGAAAAGGGATTAGGTAAGTATTTTATCACCCGTGTGGGTGATCAATTTGGTGTTATGTTTCTTGGTGAAAACCCACTTACCGGTCTTTATGACTCAAAAACCGCTTATGGAATTCAGCTTGTTTCTCATACAGTATCTGACGGCATTGCGCCTCAGGTCATGGATCTCAGAAGTGCCGGTTATCCTGCCTTTGTATACAAATCAATAACAACTGATGGAAGAACCTTCTACGCAGCTATACTGGGAGTATTTCCGGATGCCAATGCGGCTCGGAATTATTCCTCAGAAGTTGATGTCCAGTCTTTACAGAGGATAACGGGATGGAATATCACGGACAGATTTCCGAGGCAGCTTAGATGAGGAAGTTAACTGTCAAAGAGCTTCAGATAATTGGTTCGGTTGTAATTCTTGTCTTGATGGGTTTTGTGGCAGTCATGGGGCACACCGGGACGGAAAGCACCGAACAAAATTTCGATCAGACGGAGTCTGTTAGTTTTCCGATCGACTTGAATTCGTGTACAGAGAGGGAGCTTGAGCTACTCCCAGGAATTGGTCCGGCAAAAGCAAGAGCTATTATCGATTACAGAACCTCGGTGGGTCAGTTCGGTTCTGTCGAAGATATTCTCCAGGTTAGGGGTATCGGAGAGAAGACGTTAAGCAATTTCAGGAAAATGGTGACTGTTGCGGGTTCCGCTACCACTCTTGCAGATGTAAACACCCTAATCGACATAAACAAGGCAGACGTATTGTCACTGCAAGATATTCCGGGTATTGGGGAGGCGAAAGCAAAGGCAATAGTCGAGTTTAGAGAAAAAAACGGATCGTTCAGGACCTCGGACGACCTTCTGAAAGTACCGGGTATCGGCCCCTCAATTCTCTCAGAGATTCTCGCTAGCATTGTTCCTCTTGTTGGAAGCGAGAAGCAATCAGGTTCCTTGAAGGTGAACGTTAATACTGCTGATGAGGAGGTTCTTTGTGGGCTTCCGGGCGTAGGACCGGTTATTGCCAAAAGAATAGTCGAATTCCGAGCCAGTTTCGGCCCCTTTCGTTCATATGAGGATTTGGAGAGAGTAAGCGGGATTGGGGAAAAAACCATCGCGAACCTGAAGGAGCTGATAGAGTTTTGAATGTGCTACATGTCTGTTGTGCGCCGGATCTGGTAAGCACAGTTTTTAAGATGGAAGAGCTCAGAGACTCAAAGTTTTTCTTCTACAACCCGAACATATTTCCTGAAGAGGAGTTTTTCAGAAGATATAAAGCTTTTAAAGAGGTCTGTGAGAGTTTGTCAGTTGTGTGTCCCGAGCCAAGTTACCACCCAGAAGACTTTTCGAAAATTCTCGATTCTTATGTTGATGAGAAGGAAGGTGGAATTAGGTGCTCTAAATGTATCGAGCTGAGGCTTAAGAAAACTGCGGAAATGGCCAAGTCAATTGGCGCTGAGAGTTTTAGCACTACTCTTTTAGCGAGCCCAAGGAAGTCTGTTAAGCTCATAACCCTTATCGGGGATAAGATTGCGAATGATCTAAGTATTGAGTTCATCTCCGGGAATTTCAGAGTGGACAGAGGGAAACTGAATACCTTGATCAGGGGCATTTACAAACAAGACTACTGCGGTTGTCAAGCCAGTCTGAGCGAGAAAGAGAAAGAGAGAGAGATAAGAGACGCTAGGGACAGAGAGAGGCTCGAGCGAGACTTTGGCGATTTGGTCGACCTTTGGAGATTCAGAGGAGAGGTTGTTCTTCGAAGCGAAATTCCTGTAAACGATATTTCCGAGTTGAAAAAACTGATTGGAATCATAAAGCCAGCAACTCTATTTGACGATTTAGAAGACGCCGAGCTGAAGAACAAAAGATGGCTGAAGACAGGTACCTACAATTGCAGGATACTTAAGGAGAAGGATCAATGATTGCCTTAGCTAAAAGAATAAAAGAACTGGGCGAAGAGTGTGGAATGACCTTTCGTTTGGTAGACGAAAATGGGATCCCTTATGATGGGGATATTGACTTTGAAATTCCTTCATTGATTCTTGCACTATCAAGAGCGACCGGTTCAAGAAGCTCTACAGTGGTTGAAGGGGTTCAGATTACTGCTTTGCACATGGATAATCTCAGAGAAAAGTGCTATCTAATAGTAGTCGGAGAGTTTCTTGAGGACAATTCTTACAGGCTCTTGAAAACGATTGTAGAGTCTTATGAGGTAGAACTATGATTGAATTCTCTTTCAGACCTGAAAAGCCCATAGATCTGGATTCAACACTGGATTGTGGCCAAACATTTAGATGGGTTAAAGATGGGGAATGGTGGAAGGGTGTAGTCCGAGATACTGTCCTCTTTATGAAGGAAAGTCTGAACGAGATCACGGTAAAGTCATCTTCCAGTTCTCTTCTTGGAATGGACATTTCTACGGGTATAATTCACTATCTTGGTCTTGAAGACGATCTTGACGAAATTCATTCGACTCTCAGGAGAAGGCTTAGTAGATTCAACAGGAGTGCCAGAGACATTTCGGAAAGGGCATTATCTGAAGCCAGTGGTCTTCGCATACTCAGACAGGACCCATTCGAAATGATAGTAGAATACATTCTTTCAACTAGAAATAGCATCCCGATGATCCGCTGGATGAGCGATAGTCTGTCTGCCGCGTTCCCCGAGAACAGGGTCGACTTCTGTGGAGAGACGTTTTACAAGTTCCCTTCTCTAGGTCAAGCAAAGCTTATTTCGGAAGAATTGCTGACTAATCTCAAAATTGGGTTCAGAGTGCCATGGCTAATGAAACTTTTCTCAAGAATTGATCAGGAGTCTTATTTTTCGCAGCTCATACCACTGACTGTTGAAGAAAAGCTGGAGGAGCTTATAAGGCATGATGGTATAGGCTACAAAGTGGGAAGTTGCGTTGTCTTATTTGCTTACGGCGAACTTAACGCATTCCCCGTTGATATTTGGATCAGCAGAGTCATGAAGGACATATATGGTATTGAAGGCTCGACAAAGAAGATCATGCAGTTTGGAATGAACTCTTTTTTTCCTTACGGTGGATACTATCAGGAAGCACTGTTTAGATATTACAGAACTCACAAGTTGGGGAGAATTCTGAATTGATTATCAACATTATTGGTGGAGGACTTGCCGGATCTGAAGCCGCACTCAGTCTCGCCGATTTTGGGCAGGAAGTTAACCTGTTTGAGATGAGACCAAATGTGAAAACCGATGTCCATCAAAGTGGTGACTTTGCAGAACTCGTTTGCAGCAATTCCTTTAAGTCTGAGTCGCTGGATAACGCTTCCGGTTTGCTGAAAGAAGAGGGTTTGAGACTAGGATCCAGGCTCCTTGAAATTGCCTATCATAACAGAGTGCCAGCCGGTAAAGCCCTTGCCGTTGACCGTAAGGCGTTTTCTGAAGAGGTTTCAATGAAGTTGGAGACGCATCCACTGATAAATGTCAGAAGAGAAGAGGTGTGCTCACTTGATTTTGATGGAGCAGTGAATGTTGTGTGTACCGGTCCGTTGACTTCTGGCTGTTTTGAAGCCTTCCTCGGTGAACTCTTCGGAGGTGCCCTGTTTTTCTTTGATGCAGTTGCACCAATAGTAGCTGCAGATTCAGTTGATCTTGAAAGAGCATTTATAGCTGATAGATACTCCGACAATGGCGACTACGTGAACTGCTCGCTTTCCAGGGAGGAGTACGAGCTTTTCTGGAATGAACTGGTGCATGCAGAAGTGTTAGAGGTCGAGAACTTCTCGGATCGCTTTCTATTTGAACGGTGCCAGCCTTTTGAAGAGATAGCTCGTAGTGGAATTGATGCCCTTCGCTTCGGACCGATGAAGCCTGTGGGACTGATTGACCCGATTACCGGGAAGGAGCCGTACGCAGTTGTACAGCTTAGAAAGGAGAACTTGTCGGGTTCGCTGTTGGGAATAGTTGGCTTTCAGACAAGACTCAAATGGCGGGAACAGAAGAGAATTCTTTCGCTAATACCTGCTTTGAGAAATGTTGACATAATTAGGTACGGAGTAATGCACCGAAACACCTTTTTGGACTCGCCAAGGCTTCTGAATCCCGATTTGCAATCCAGGAATCACAAGGGATTGTTCTTTGCTGGGCAAATAAGTGGTCTCGAAGGTTATGTTGAAGCGATAGTCTCTGGAAGACTCGCCGCGATCAATGCTGATCGATATGTTAGAGGTAAACAGACTGTGATTCCTCCAGTGGGAACTATGATAGGAGGATTGATAAACCACATTACGGTATCGGGTCGGAGTCCTCTGAAACCAGTATATGCGAATTTCGGTTTACTGCCGGAAATCAGAATGAAAAACAGGAGAGAGAAGAATAGAAAAAAAGTGGTTGTTGCTCAGGAAAAAATTCAACGTTTCCTGGAGGTGATCATCTGATGATACTTAGAAGTTGCCCTGTCTTTTCACCGAGGCCCTGGGGTGACCGGAAGCTAAATAGAATATACGGAGTTGATTCGGAGGAGCCAATTGGAGAAGTATGGCTTCTTTCAGATATTGAAGGAATGAGAACATGGCTTGAATCGGGATCAACAAGACTATCACCGAACGAAGTTATAGACAAGTTATCGGGAAGATCTTTGCCAAGATTCCCAATCATGGTGAAACACATCTGCGCCAACGAATGGCTCTCAGTTCAAGTTCATCCTGATGACAAGTTTGCCCGTCTCTATGAAGGAGAGCCCTGGGGAAAGAGTGAATGCTGGTATTTCTTAAACGAAGGGCAGGTTCTTGCTGGAATGAAGAATAAAACCAAACCCGTTGACAGCGTAAGGGAAGACGATCTTAATCACATCCTCCTGAAGCGTGGAGATCTTCTTACATTGCCTGCAGGAATTGTTCATGCGATAGGTCCGGGTTCGGAGTTAATAGAGATTCAGCAGAACAGCGATGTTACTTACAGACTTTACGATTGGGACAGAGGGAGGGAGCTCCATATAGAAAAGGCTTCGAAGGCTGTGAACCCCTCATTGATGCCTGGTCACTACGAGAGTGTCAAAAGATTTGACTGGGAGTATTTCTCGGTCAGGGAGACCAGTCGTTTTTCTGGTACTGGGGTTTGCGTAACGATTGAAGAGAAACCAAGTCTTTATCTAGTAATTGACGACGTTATAGAATCAGCTAAACCATTTCTCGCAATCACTCTTGGCGAATTTTGGAGTGAGATTCCATGAAGTCAGCATTTGCCGTCGCGATCTTTCTAGTGTCTGTTTCTTTGATTTTTGCGCTTGACAATGCCGAGCTCCTTCTGTCCAAAGAGTATCTGATTGAACTACAGTCGCTGGAGACTCAAAGTGTCGAAACGAAAGCCATTCTAGCAATCGCGGTTGGTCTGAAATACAGGGAGACAATTCAGCCCAACTACAAGGTCTGGTTCTCAAACCTCTACGAGGAACTGAAGGATAAAGCCCTTCCATCCGAGATTGAGGAAGGGATTAAGATTGTCAATGAACTGGTTTCCGTATCTACAGTGTCGGCTTTGAATATGCTCTATTCTACTCAAAACAGCGATAATCTAATAAAGGCGATTTCTTTGAGGGCTTTCTTCTATGACTGGGTGGACACGAGAGATCCAAGATCATCAGAAGAGATTGTAAAAACTGCGTATGAGTTGATTGAGTTATTACCTAATCAGTATTTCCCCTATAAAGCTCTTCTGGAAGTATACTCAAGTGGCAGTTCGATTGATAAAGATAGGCTTATGGAGATAAGAGAAAGAATATTTTCCGAAGGTCTTCAAGACTTGCTCGGAGATGATCTAATTGAAAGTGAGTTCGTTTCGGGGCTCGAAGAGCTTGTGCTTGAAGATTATTCTCGATTGGGTACAGGTGAACCTGTTTCGATGTATTATGCGGCTATGGCTTACATGAAAATGGGTGAATCCTTTGACGCTCTGGAAATCCTAAATTCCATAGACTTGCACCGAATCCCACCTAGGTTCGCCTCAAATGCCTCAATGGTCGTTGGAAATTATTACCTTGGAAACGGTGATTTTGAAGAGGCGGTAAAGAACTATCAAGATTCTTTGAGATTTTGGCCGGAGAACTCAATGGCAGTCAGGAATCTTGGAATGGCATACTATCTGACGAAAGATCGAGACTACTATGATCTCGCTAGGTTCTATCTGCAGCTGAGCGGATACGAGAGTTTTGACGATGAAGTGAGTTCGGCATTGAAGGAGCTAAGAAGAAGAGCGATTTTCGAGCTCGCGCTTGTTACAATAGTTCCGCTTGCCGCGATAGTTGTTGTTGGGCTCTTTCTGTTAGAATACTTTAGTAAAAAGAGAAAGACTTCACAAGAAAGGAAGGCAATGAAAGAAGACGGAGGAAACAATGAAGATTGATGTTCTGGATAGAGGATTTGTAGAGCTGGTAGATAAGATGGGTGATGACTATTCTGCAGTTCAAGCTGCAAGGACAAGCTATGGCAAGGGTCTGACAAATAAGGAGAGAGATGATCGGCTTATAGATTATCTGATGAAAAACGGTCACCAATCTCCCTTTGAACACATCATTTTCAAGTTTCACCTGAAGCTTCCCATATTTGTAATGAGGCAACTGGTAAGACACAGAATTGCGTCTATTAATGAACGCAGTGGAAGATACACTGAGTTTTCCGAAGAGTGGTATTTACCTAGCGTCATCAGAATACCTGACAAAGACAACAGACAAGGATCGATTGTCTGCAAAGACAAGGAAATGAACGAAAGAGCAATATCGATTATCAGTGAAGCCTATGAAAACGCATATGCAGCATATAAAAGGTTAATTGAAATGGGAGTAGCCAAGGAGATGGCAAGAATAGTTCTGCCGACCTCAATGTACACTGAGGCTTACTGGACAGTAAACGCCAGATCAGTTATGAATTTTCTTAATCAAAGGGCCGATTCACATGCTCAAGCAGAAATTCAGGAGTATGCCATCGCCATAGCCGAGATCTTTAAAACTGGCTGTCCAGTAACATTTGATGCTTTCATTCGGCATAGCTACACAGGCGATCTTCTCAACAGGGAGGCTCAGTGATGATGACTCTATCACGAATCATCGAGATTCTCGGGTGTGAAATACTGTACTGCGGTGATGGAGATCCTGAAGTAGAGTCGGTAGGTGCTGCCGATTTGATGAGCGACGTGCTGGCTTTCGGAGGTCCCGGAATGATTTTAGTAACTGGACTCAACTCCCCACAGTGTGTCAGGACGGCTTCTGTAGTCGGTGCAACAGCCGTTGTCATAATTAGAAAGAGAAATGTGCCGGAGACAACTATAGAGTTGGCAAAAGAGCTGGATATGCCGCTAGTTCACGCGAGAATGTCAATGTATAGAGCCTGCGGAATTCTCTTCAATGAGAACTTGGGAGATTCTCTTGAGGAAGGGAAACACTTTGACTGAAAGAAATGTTGACGACCTTCTAGATAAACTAAGGGGGTTATTCGCAGATATCACAGCTAAGGACATAATGATAAAGAGTGTTGTAACATTGACCAAGGATAGAACAATGTGGCAGGCGAAAGAGCTGATGAGGATTTGCAAGATATCCGGTATTCCCGTTACCGACGGTAACAATCAGCTCGAAGGGATAGTAAGTATAGAAGACATCATTGATGCTCTGGAGGGGAACTACATCACTGATCCGATCGAAAAACACATGACACGGAATATAGTCACTTTCTCTCCGGAGATGAAACTTGAGTCGGTAATAGAAATGTTCAACAGATATCGGTATGGCAGATTTCCGGTTGTTGATTCCGACGGAAGACTTGTAGGGATTATCTCCAAGAAGGACATAATTAGTGCTATTCTTGACAAATTTAGATTGATTTATGTTCATGATAAACGACGAAAAGAGGTCTTGGAACAGAGCGTTGACTGGTTTGACAAGTCCCTAATCACGGGAGATTATGTTGAGAAGACTAGTGCCGATTTTGTTTATCATATTGATTACACAGATATCGATACTGCGGGAGTTGGATCTGCAAAACTCAAGAGTTTTCTTAAAACTCTAACGGATGATGACAGGCTAATAAGAAGAGTTTCTATTGCCTGTTACGAAGCTGAAGTCAACGTAGTTATTCACAGTGGAAGTGAAGGTTACATTTTCGCCTGGTACGATGAAAACGTAACCAGAGTGAGAGTGGAGGATTATGGAAGAGGCATAGAGAACGTGGAACAAGCAATGAAGGAGGGGTTTTCCACCGCTTCAGACCATGTCAGGGAACTGGGATTTGGGGCGGGAATGGGTCTTTCAAACATGAGAAGGTATTCCGACAAAATGGTTGTTGTATCCGAAGCCGGAAAGGGAGTCGTCTTGGAAATGCATTTCTATCGGAATGGGAGGAAATAAAATGAAACTGAACGATCTGATTGAGAAATGTGAAATGAGAGTAATTACTACCCTGCCTTTAGACATTGAAATTTCCGATGCATATATTGGTGATTTACTTAGCGATGTGATGGGTAATGCCCCCTCAAATTCAATCTGGTTAACCGTTCAGTCTCATGTAAATATACTTGCGGTGGCCTCCATAGTTGGAGTGCGAGCGATCGTGTTATGTAATGGCCTTCACTTCGAGGAATCAACTGTAAGAAAGGCAGAAGAAACTGGTATTGTCCTTCTTGAAAGCGATTATACTACCTTCGATACTGCGCTCAAGCTTATCAAGAGTGGACTGAGAGGCTAGAGGGCTTTGTCGTTTCTTTGTGACTTCCATATTCACAGTTGTCTTTCCCCCTGCGCAGATATCACAATGACTCCCAATGCAATAGCTTTAACATGCGTTTCAAAGGGAATAGATTGGATTGCAATAACCGATCACAATAGTGCGAGGAATGTCAGGGTTTTCAGTAAAGTACTAAACAGGTTTGGTGTTGTTGTGATACCTGGCATAGAAGTACACACTTTGGAAGATGTTCATATACTCGCTTATTTTCCCGAGGTTGAGATAGCTGAGGATTACTCTGAGTGGCTGAAAGGGGAAAAGTTTTCGCGATTATCGGTCGATCCAGAGATCTCAGGCTATCAGTTAATCGTTGATGAAGATGATACCTTCACTGGATTTGAAGAGATCTGGCTAGGTCAACCAGCTCTCTTGAGCATTTCGCAAACTCTGTCAACCGTAGAGGAGTATGGCGGGGTCTCTGTAATGGCTCACATTGAAAGAAAGATGGGACTTTTGACTCAGCTAGGTTTCATACCTGAGACCTGCAGGGAAGTACCGATGGAGATTTCGTTCAAGAGAACCCTTGAAAAGGGACTTCCTGTGGAGAACATCATTCATTCAAGTGATGCACACAGTTTAAGTATGATCACCCCCACCGTTTCGATCGAGTCAAAGGCAAGAAGCTTCGAGGAGTTTAGAAGCGCTCTCTATTCAAATGGAAGGTCGCTGAGAATAATATGGGATTGAGGACCATATGTGACCACATTATTGATATCGCTCAGAACGCAGTCGACTCTGGAACGGAAGAAGCTACATTGAGAATCGTCGAGAAGAGAGAAGAGAGTTTTTACTTTTCGGTTGTTGACAGGGGAAAAGGAATTTCGAGTGAATCACTTGAATCCGTTTTAGATCCCTTCTATACTGAAAAGAGAAAGAAAGTGAAATTCGGATTGGGGCTTCCTATACTTAAGTTTGCTGCGGAGTCCACCGGTGGGGAATTTAGGATTCGTTCGGTCGAAGGATCTGGAACTGAAGTGAGTGCGAGGTTCTTGCTCTCGAGTATAGATTGTCAGCCTGTAGGAGATGTCCCTTCGACTCTATTTGTTGTTATTACATTGAGTGGCCGTGTAGACTGGTCTATAGAGAGGTTACTGGATGACGAGGGGTATGCATTTTCGTCGTCGCAGTTTCGAGAAGCTTTCGGGAACGACTGCTTCACTTCACCAGTCAAAATGAAGATGGTCTTGACCATTCTTCAAGAGGCAGAAATATCCCTGGGAGGTTTGTCAGATGTCCGTTAGACGATTGTTCTTGATTCTTGTGTTGGTCCTGGTCTCAGGATCTGTTTTTGCAGTTATTGTTCCTTCGAGAATTACCGTTCTTGACAACAGAGTGATCTCGGATGGAGAGGTGCTTGAGATACTCGATATTCAGCGGGGAAAAGAGATTAGCGATTCAGAACTGAGTGAGGCACTGGAAAGAGTTAGAAACAGCGGTTACTTTTCAGATGTTTACTATAGTTTTGATGAATCTTCCGGTCTTTTGAAGATTCAGGTTGTGGAATATCCTGTTGTCGATGTTGAAGTTGTTTTTGACGGTCCAAAAATCGTTGAACCTGACGTTCTTGAATCGGTTTCAGTGATAGAGAGCGGTAAACCGGCGGATCCCTCGACACTGATCTATGATATTCCCCTCACTCAGGAAGCTATGATGAGCAAACTCGTAGAAAACGGCTACATTGAACCTTTTGTTGAGGTAGAGTGGGAAACCGATAAAAGCCGAGAAGACGTTTTTTCTGGCAACATAAAAGATAGAGTAAAAGTGACATTTACAGTCAAAGTATCCTTTCTGTGGGAAGTATCGATTGAAGCACCCCTATCCGATGAGTCCAAGGCATTTCTGTCGAGCAAATTGCAGATTGATTGCCTGAAGAAGTACTATGACACATCATTTTTGGTTAGATGGATAAATTCTAAGAAGAAGTACGTGCCCAAGCTAGACGACATAAATATGATGGTTCAGACAGTCTACAGCACATATTATGCGAATTCCAGTGGTCAATGGGGATTTGATGACGAGACTTATCAGGCAATGATTCTTACGTTGAATAACGCGTTGAGAAACGCAAGACAGGTAACACTTCCCGAGGAAGTTAAAGAAAGCAGAGCGTTATCAATGAGCATTGCTTTTGCGCCGGTTGAATATGTGAAAGAAGAGTTCGATCTCAGAAGCGTTTTCATAGAGGGAAACGTCAATCTACAGAAAGGTGAAATCCTAAGAGAGACGGGACTCACGGAAGGTCAAAGAGTTGACAACGAGGTAGCGATGAGATCTATTCAAGCAGTTCAGGACTTATATACTGAGAGAGGGTATCCTTTTATCAGGATAGAACCAGTTATTGATGAGAAGATCGGCTTCTTCAGTATCAAGATTACGGAGCCTTTAGTAAGAGACATAACCGTTGAATTTGACGGTCCTAAGAAGACACAGGATTATTTGATAGTCGACAAGATAGTCATTCAGAAAGGCAATGTATTGTCGCTTGATGAGCTTAGAAATACATACGCTTTCTTGAACAATACCGGCTACTTTTCAAAAGTTGATATCGCTCCTGTTCCTGTTGGTGAGGATGCGCTCGACGTAAGCATTACGCTTCAGGAGACTGATAAGAATAATAAGATCGGCGGAGGAGGAGGCTGGCAGAATGGGTTGAATCTGTATCTCGATCTCGGACTTCTCAATGTTTGGGGCTACGGGCAGAACATCTCAACGACACTCAGTGTTACGCTTCCCATGCCGAACAATAAGGAAGTTATCGTGACTGACGGAGCTACAGAGACTACGACAAGAAGGCCAGCCTTTGATGCAACTATAGGCTATTCTGTCCCAAAGGTAGGAGGAACAAAACTTGATCTCGATACGGCATTCAAGTTTAAATTCTCAGGATTCACGACAACAAATGATTCGACTGACACTATAGTCACGAAATCCTCCCAGGAAACGGAGTTCTTGTTCTCTTTGACTCCCATTTATAATATTTCCCCTGGCCAGAAAGTCGGTTTTACCGCCGGTTACGAATACATAATGTCTGAAAGCCAGGTCTCAACGGAAACTAAAACTGCTACGGAAGTCGACACGGGTAGTCTCTCAGAAAATTTTGATGGTATCTTCACTGGATTGAGCTATGAGCTGTCTACCCGAGACGATCTTTACAGGCCTACTATGGGAAGTGAGTACCTAGCCGGACTGACAGTCAGAGGTTTATTTGGAAAGGATAACGAGCCATTTATTTCGGGTTATGCGGAGTACAGAAACTTCATGTCGATAGGGGACCCGGTACTTGGTTTCAGAGTGAGAACTCAGCAGCTATTCCCGCTTTCGCCAAACGGTGTTTTCAGAAGTTATTTGTTGACTCCGGACACATTTGTTCGAGTCAGGGGTTCGCAAAGTATAGGCCAGAACGCGTACGGAGTTACCGTAGGCTCTGCGCAGTTAAGGTATCCCCTAACACCTGAGGCCTCTTCAATACCCTTAGATATTGTGGGATTTGGAGACTTGCTTTTCTATAGAAAGACACCAGGCGGAGACTTAATAGGAGGGAATTTCCTTGCTGACTTTGGCCTGTGCATAGACATATCGATACCGATGATAGGTTTGGTCCGACTTGGCTACGGTTACAACACTTTTCTTGCTGAGCAAAACTCTGGAGCAGGGGAACCGTATTATGGGACGCCGTTCTTTGGCTTTGGAGCAGCATTTTGATGAAATAAAGAAAGCGCGGCCTGGCCGCGCTTTCTTTAGATTTTCATCTGATTGACGTAAGGAAGTTCAAAACGGAGGCAGAATTGGCATTGGGATTATATCCGCCTTCTTGAACTATAAGCTTCTGAACTTCTATTTCCCCGATCAACTTTCCCATCATTGAATAATCCTCGCTGCTGAGATTGAAATGGCCTATGCCATCATCTTTGTGACCGTCTGTACCCAGGGAGATGATCATGAGATCAGGAGAAAAGTCTTCGATCTCTTGTAGAGCCTTCGACAGAGTTCTCATGTACTCTGGGCCTTCTATACCTCCGGCAAGAGGAAAATTCATGTTAAATCCCTCTCCTGTGTCAGAACCTATCTCCCAGGAGTTCCCGCTAATCCAGGGATAGAAATTCTTAGGATCACCATGTATAGAGACATAGAAAACAGTATCATCGTAGTAGAAGATTTCTTGAGTACCGTTCCCATGGTGAAAGTCTAAATCGAGAATTGCTACATAACCCCTGGTGTGTTTCTGGTAGTACTTGGCTGCTATTGCTGCGTTGTTGAAGTAGCAGTAACCTCCACCAGTCGATTTGCCTGCATGATGTCCTGGTGGTCTGCATAAGGCATAGGAAACGGGTTCACTTTCAAGAATAGAGTCAACTGCATTCAGCGCTGTTGACACTGATGCGAGAGCACTCACATAGCATCCCGAAGTGACCGGTGTACCAGTATCGAAGAGCTTATCATAGCCGAAAACCTCTGGAAAATATTCTCTGTCTCTGGAAACCGAATTACTTTTCGCCTTGAGCCATTCTACGTATTCTGGCGTATGAACCTGAAAAAGATGGGAACAGTGGTAATCTCTTGGTTCTTTTATTTGAAACCCGGCAGATTCTAGAGCGCTACGGACAGATTCGATTCTTTCTGGTCTGTCCGGGTTTTCAATCCAGTTACCGTTATCAAGCTCCTTCATCGGGAGATGGAAGAGATGCCTTCTGTCGTAGAAAACTATCAAGGCTCATTCACCCGATTCTCGAAAGTATCCGTTTCAAGTTTGTCAACTCTGGTTTGGTGCCGACCACCTTCTTCAGACGAATTAAGAAAAGCATCGACTATCCAGCCCGCCAGCTCACTTCCGATCAGCCGTCCTCCAAGCACTAGAACGTTTGCATGATTATGTCTCCTGGAAAGAGCCGCCATCTCGGGGAAAAGGCAGAGAGCAGCACGAATGCCTCTGTGCTTGTTGGCCGCTATGGACATTCCAATTCCAGTTCCGCAAAGCAGAATACCATAATCGGCATCATTGTCAGTTACTGATTTACAAACCTTGTCTGCAAAATCAGGATAGTCTACCGAAAGACTGCCCGATTCTGGACCATGATCAATTACTGAATGGCCCTTACTCTCGACATATTGCACGAGAAAAGATTTGAGTTCATAAGCTGCATGATCGGAACCAATTGCAATCTTCATGTTTCAACTCCTTGAAAAAGCGTTCTACTATTTATACCAACGCAGCACTCCGGAAAGTCTGCCTTGTATCTTAACTCTGTTAGCTTCAACGACAATTGGAAGCATTTCTGGATTTGAGGGAACGAGCCGGATTTTCGGCCCTTCGTTTTCGTACTTCTTCAGAGTGGCGTATTCATCATCTATCAGTGCTACCACTATTTCACCGTTGTTTGCCCACTCCTGCTTCCTTATGATAACGAAATCTCCGTTGACTATGTGAGATTCAATCATGCTGTTACCAGTTACCTTGAGCATGTAGTATTCGAATCCCCTTCTGATCATCCAAAGCGGCACGGGAATCTTCTCGTCTTCAGTTTGAACCGCTTGAATAGCTTCACCTGCCGCAACATTGCCAATAACTGGGAGCATCACAACATCTTCACCGGGTTCAAGCGACGAACCATCTGGGCTTCTCAAGACTCGAATTCCTCGAGAAACGCCGGTCCTTTCGATGTAACCCTTTTTTTCAAGAGACTCGAGATGTTTCGCCACCCCCCTTGGAGAGGATATCTCGAAATCCCTGCAGATATCCCTTATGCTTGGCGGGTAACCATAGAGCTTAATGAAGTTCTCGATGTACTCAAGAATCTTCTTTTGTTTCTCCGTCAGAGTCAATTCATGACACCCCCCTATGTTTGACTGGGATTTTTAGTCAACAACAACCGCCATCGATGCAGCAATATCGTTATCCTTCAGATCAACTATTCTGACTCCCTTTGTTACTCTGCCAGTGGGCCTTACCTGAGATACGGGGATTCTGATAGACATACCCAACTTAGTAGCAAGTATAACTTCATCGTCACTGTTAACTACTAGCGTTCCAATAACTTTCCCGATCTTCTCCAGCCCGTAAATGTTTTTTACTCCTAAACCTCCACGATTCTGACTCCTGTACTCAGATAAGCAGGTCCTTTTCCCACCACCTTTTTCGGTGGCTGTGAGTAGGAATCTCGTATCTTCGGAAGCAACGATGTTGGCGCCAACAACTTCATCGTTCTTCTTCAGCCTGATTCCCATAACTCCTGCTGCGCTTCTTCCCATGGAACGTACCTGATCCAGCGGGAATCTTATTACCATTCCGTTCTTTGTTGAGATGATTATGGTGTCATCTTCTCTAGATGTAAGCGATGCATCGATAACTCTGTCACCCTCGTTGAGGCTAATAGCCTTTATGCCGGAGATTCGTACATTCAAAAATGCTTCGAACTCAGTCTTTTTTATCTTCCCTGATCTTGTCGTGATGACAAGTTGCTTTCCTTGAACTTCTTCCTTTCTCGTCGAAAGAACGGCTTGCACGTTTTCATCTGGATCGATCTTGATGTAGTTTGCAAGAAGCTTTCCCTTAGAATCTCTAGACGAGTGATCGATGATGTGATTGCTCAACACGTAGGCCTTTCCTTTTGATGTTATTATGACCGTTTTGCTGAGTCTAGTGGTGGTAAGTATATTGACAACGAAGTCTTCGTCTCCGGTTCTTACTCCTATCACGCCCTTGCCGCCTCTACCCTGTTTTCTGTAGCTTTCAAGAGGAGTCGATTTTATGTAGCCCTTCTTCGTAACCATCAGGACTATATCCTCGTCCGGTATCACATCTTCTATATTGAAATCAGTTCCATTTCCCAAATCAATCCTTGTACGCCTAGCATCTCCGTACTTCGCTTTTATTTCATTCAATTCATCTAGAATTATCCCATAAACCTTCTCATCGCTTGCGAGAATCATTCTGTACTCGTTTATTTTTGCAACAAGGTCTTTGTACTCGTTGAGAAGCTTTTCAATTTCCATTCCTGTAAGCTTTCCCATTCTCATATCGAGAATCGCCGAGCTCTGCTCCTGGGTGACTTCCAGCGTCTCCATAAGGTTTTTGGAAGCCTCTTCGCTATTGGCGGAATTTCTTATTATATCCACAACAGTATCTATCGATCTCGTGGCCTTTGTCAATCCCTCAACGATATGTGCTCTCTTCGATGCTTGTTCTAAATCGTACTCCGTTTTCGATCTGATTACGTTGAACCTGTGGGAAAGAAATCCCTGAAGGATCTGTTTTAAGTTCATTACTCTCGGTCGCTTTTTTTCGTCTATAACCAGCATATTGACGCTAAAGGTTGTTTGTAATTGCGTGTGTTTAAAAAGCAGATTCAGAACTACATTTGGATCTGCTCCACGTTTAAGTTCAATGACCACTCTGAGGCCTTTTTGATCCGATTCATCCCTGATATTTCTGATTTGCAGATCACGATGGTTCTGAGTTGCATTCACAATCTGTTCTATAATATCCGCCTTCGATGTATTGTAGGGTATTTCACTGACAACTATTTGTGAGCTTCCTCCCGATTCCTCAATCTCTGCGATTGCCCTGACGGTTATCCTTCCCTTCCCTTCTTGATAGATTGAGGGAATGGAAGCGGCATCCATAATCATACCGCCAGTGGGGAAGTCCGGACCCTTTATGTGTCTTAGCAAATCCGATACAGAACATTCGGGATCTTTTATCAACAAACTGATAGCATCGATAATTTCCACAAGATTGTGGGGTGGAATACTGGTCATCATACCCACTGCAATCCCGGATGTGCCATTGAGAAGGAGGTTGGGAATCTTTGTAGGGAGTACGTCAGGTTCCGATAGCGATCCGTCGAAATTGGGCATCATGGGAACAGTGTTCTTATCGATATCTTGTAGTAGTTCCTCGGCAAGCGTTTCCATTCTCGCCTCGGTATACCTCATTGCCGCGGGCGGATCCCTGTCTATCGAACCAAAGTTACCCTGGCCTTCAACGAGAGGATAGCGCATTGAGAAGGGTTGAGCCATTCTGACAAGCGCGTCGTATATCGCAGCATCGCCGTGTGGATGAAACTTCCCCATGACCTCACCAACTATTCGAGCGCTTTTCTTGAACCCTTGGTTATGATGAAGACCTAGCTCCGACATTCCAAATAGTATCCTGCGTTGTACAGGTTTTAGACCGTCACGCAAATCTGGAATGGCCCTTCCCACAATGACGCTCATCGAGTAGAGCATATATGAATTAATCAGTTCATCATCTATATTCTTGTGTATTATCTCTTCGGGCAAAGACTTTTTCCTCCTTGGTTGTCAAGAAACTTTTGCGCCTGGTTGCACATCCTTGTGTACCGTGAGCAGTGAAAGAGAATCACCGATCTTTGCAGCCAGGATCATGCCGTTTGATTCAATTCCCATAAGTTTTGCCGGTTGAAGATTCGCAACGATGACAACTTTAAGACCGACAAGTTCTTCAGGGTTATAGAACTGAGCAATTCCAGCTACTACCTGTCGCCTTCCTAGATCACCTAGGTCGAGTTGTAATTTTACGAGTTTTCTCGATTTTGGGACGATTTCGGCTTCAGTTACAGATGCGACCCTCAATTCGACTTTTGAGAAGTCATCAATGCTTATTAAAAGATTGTCTTTGATCTCCGGGCCCGTCTCCTTGTTTTCCATCTCAGTCACCTTCCTGTGCTTTTCGATTTCGATTCTAGGAAAAATCGGCTCTCCGTGACTAACTCTTTTTCCTGCCACTATATCCGACCAGCTTACGTTTTCGAGGGTCATGGTTCCACCAAAACCTAACCTCTTTCGAATCTCTCTCGCTGTTCTAAACATTACAGGCTCAATCATTATGGAAACATTTTTCAAAGTGCAGACAAGATTGTGCAGAACCGTATCTAGTCTGCCCTTCATTTCCGGTTTTTTCCCCATTTTCCAGGGCTCAGTAAGATCGATATATTTGTTTCCGAATCTGATTAGCTCCCAAACTGATTCAAGAGCCTGGGTGAACCTCATATTATCCATTGACTCAGTGTAGGCAGAGAATGTCTTCTCCCCAAGCTCCACAAGGTCTTCGTCTATCGTTTCTGTGATGCTCCTTTCAGGAACAGCACCATCGTTGAATTTCTGAATCATGACGACAGTTCGATGCAGAAGGTTACCGAGATCATTCGCAAGATCGGCATTGATTCTGCTAATCAAGTTGGTTTCAGAGAAGTCACCGTCTCTCCCAAACTGTATGTCCCTTAGGAGGTAGTACCTCAAAGCATCGTTGCCGTAGGTTCTAACGAAGGCCACAGGACTGATTGCATTTCCGAGTGACTTTGAAATTTTCTGGCCATTCACGGTCAACCATCCATGGGCATAGATCTGTTTTGGCAGAGGAAGACCCGCAGAGAGAAGCATGGCGGGCCAAATTATCGAATGAAAACGATTTATCTCCTTGCCGATCAGATGAACATCGGCAGGCCAGTATCTTTCGAAATGATCAATGTTATGAGGGTACCCAATAGCGCTCAAGTAGTTTATCAGCGCGTCAACCCAAACATATATGACATGTTCTGGATCATCTGGCATTGGAACGCCCCAGTCAAATGAAGTCCTGGTAATACTCAAGTCTTTCAATCCGGATTCCAAAATCCTTAGCATCTCGTTTCTTCTGAAGTCAGGTTGAACGAACTGGGGATTCTCTTTGTAAAACCTCAGAAGAATATCATTATACTTTGAAAGGCGGAAGAAGTAGTTTTCTTCGCTTACCCACTTAACTTCTCGCCCACACTCCGGGCAAGTTCTTCCTTCCTTAAGATCTTCTTCGTTCCAGAAAGTTTCGTCCGGTATGCAATACCAGCCCTCATACTTTCCCTTATATACGTCGCCATTTTCCTTTAGCTTGGAGACGAACGTCTGAACAGTCTTCATGTGGTATTCATCAGTCGTTCTTACAAAAGCGTCGTTTGTAAGCTCAAGTTCTTTCCAAAGTGCCTTGAATTTTTCAGCCATCTCATCGCAGTATTTCTGGGCTTCAACATTTCTTTCTATGGCTTCGTTAAGCACCTTCTGTCCATGTTCATCGGTTCCAGTTAGGAAAAACACATCGTATCCGGAGAGTCTCCTATATCTTGCGATAACATCTGCAACTATTGTCGAATACGCGGACCCTATATGCGGTTCGCTGTTGATGTAGTATATTGGCGTAGTGACGTAGAACTTCTCCACAGGACACCTCCAGAAATATTATATCATTTACTTAGCTAAATGTATACCAAACGAAACAATTCAAAGCGCTTCGTAAAGCGAGATAAGAGTCCTTATTCTTTCGGCTGTATCCTGAGGAATATTTGGTGACTTCTCCAGCAAGTCAGTGTTTAGAGAAACGACCTCTTCATAGATCTTTTTCAAAGATTGTTCGAAGTCTATCAATTCGCCATTGGACAGGTTGGATTTGCCCCATTGGATTGCAAACTGCAGCGTTTCTACTGGAGCCTCTGGGCCCATGTTCTCGCAGGCCCAAACATGTTTCTCGGCAACTTCAAGAATCTTTAGCTTTCTCTCTTCATTGGAATCGAGAACAGAGGGAATCGAGTTCATGTATTCAATATAAATATCCTCCCAGTCTGGGTATCTATTCCATGTGCCCGGAAGAAGCGAAATTGCCAGATCAAACCAGTATATTGCTCTATCAGCACTTTCGTATACCAGATCAATGAGTAACTGTCTGAATTCACCGCTCTCTCCAAAGGCGGAGGTCATCATGGTCTCTCTAGAACTGATGAAACTGTAGTATTTTTTTAACTCGCTGTTTATGCTAGTATACAACCTCCCAAGAATTCTAGGTGTTTGTCGTTCGCTGAAAAGTATTACTGACGATTCGTAATAATCGGCCGCGTCCAGAATCATCTGAATCTGAGTAATGAAATACAGCTGCAATCCCGAAACGTATTCGGGATTGTCAAAGACCGAAATGTTTTTCTCGAAGAAATCGCGGAAAGGAAGAGTCCGAATCGTCGTCCTGTGAACGGGGATTATTTTGGGGTTGCCCTTGAACTCCGGGATTATATCGGATGAGTATTCATCCTTGCCTGTGAGAATAGACTTCATGAGTTCCGGGTTGTCTTTGGCAGTTTCAAGTCTCTGTGTTTTTGTACCTAGCCCGGCGATGTACCATAATGGCTTTCCGAAGACCGGATAAACTCTGTTTGAGAACTTGAAATTCTCAATGGCCTTTTCATAATACTCCCCTGATCTCGCCAAGTAGAAGTTATATTGGTTAATTCGATTATCTATTTCGTCGAGTAATTTGCGCACCTCACTCTGCCGATCTTTCTCGGCCAACTCAAGAAGGTCTATTTGGCTCGCTCCAGGATACTTCGAACGAATCTCACTTCCTTTGGCGCTCATGTAGCTGGTAACGTCTTTAAGATAAGCATAATTGCCAGCGTAACTATTGATTTCATTCTTTGCTTGTTCGAGAGCCTTAATATTGAGGCTTTGAGCCTGGTTGTAGTAAGCGAGATAATACTGCTGATTAGTCTGGCCGATCCTAAAAAAGCCTTCCCCTATAAAGGCTGAGGTTTTCAGAAATATCAGGACCCCTGCAAGAACCATAATGACTACTGCAAACGGGAGTCTACTGATTTTCTTGTTTTTTAGATCTGGATTGAAGTATTTTCCAACAACAACTGATCCCAAAAAGATTGCCAGCATGAGATTTGGTTGCATGTGTAGGGGGAACTCAAAGAAACTGTGAACTGCCAGAGAGAATATTCCTGCCCCCAGCGATCCGTAAAGCAGTAAGTCCCTTCTATTGTCGATCTTAAGTAGATTCTTCAAATATCTAAAAACGAGCAATCCAACGAGAAGAACGATAAATAGAAATCCAATTAGACCCATTTCTCCCAGGCCCTGTACGTAGTCGTTGTGCGTCCTTTTGAAATTATTCCAAACTGGCATAAAGTAAGGACTATGCTGAAGAACATCTGGACTGTACAGCAAATGATAGAGTTGAAAAGTGCCAATGCCCGAGCCAAATGGAATTCTCAACTTGTTCTCACTTTCCAGCCACTGAAAAATCGAATTGTACCAAGCAGAAAACCTTTCATTCCAGGAACCCGAAGAAGTGATAGCATATTCCAGTCTTGCGGTTATGTTGATTCTTCCATCACCGGACAGTGGCGAAGGGGTGAGGTATAGATAAGAGAGTACTGCGATGATTATCAGAGCTAAGACAAAGAAAACGAGAGACACTCTGCCCAGTTTTCTGCTCTCAGAGTCTTCTAGGGCTTCCTTCTTCTTTCTCTTTTTCAGAAAGAAATAAAGAACAAGAAAAAGCAGGTTTCCGACGAATATTGCTGTTATCACCGTTCTTGTTTGTGACACGAATACGGAAGAGACCATGGGTATCAGAAAAATGAGCAAAGTAATCTTGAAAACTAGCTGGCCAAAATGTCTTTTGAGAAGAAAGCCTAGCGGTTTTCTCGATATAAGGAAGTAGAATATCATTGGAATGGTCATTCCCATATAATCAGACACGAAATTCGGGTTCCCAATCGTTGATCTTGCAGAAGCTCTTGCAAACGGCTCGCCGACCTTACCAAGAAAGATGTCCACACCTAGATAGAAGTTCAGGAGAGCGTCAAAAGCAACTACCGCAGCTCCAATTACAAAAAAGATCATTACAATTTCTAGCTTCTCGATGGTGTTCCATTTGTTCGAAATATAGACCGCTGTGAAAGAGAGAAAAACTACATAGAGAGCGATTTCTAAAGAATATCTCAGGTACTGTGGATTGTCCATAGAGACCACGATCAATGACAAAAGAGCCGCTATGCCTATTCCGAAAAATACCAGATGAACGTCTCCAAATTCTACTGAAATCTCTTTTTTCCTTATTAACACAGAAAGAAAGATAATTGTGAATCCAATAACGTAGAAAAGATGTTTTCCAGTTGAAGGCTCATGTGTGAATCCCTTTGTGACAAACAAAGGGATGAACAGCGTTAAAAACAGATAGACAATTGTCTCGAAGTCTATAACGTGCTTCTTTACGGACATCCAAACCACCTCGTCAAAGCAAAGAGTTCAGGACTAAAAACGCAGAGAATTGCCATTATTAGTTTCGTCAGCATTCAGTAGCGAACTTTTCGAATTTTCGGTATTAGCTATTTTGATTATTTCTTTGTACGCTTTCTTCTTTTTTGCCTCTTTCCCTCTTCATTGTAATAGTAGTAGTAGTGATAGTAATAGCTTGAATTCTTCTCATCAACACCATTCACAATTACTCCAAGGATCTTGATTCCCACTGTTTTTAGATTCTCAACAACTATTCTCAAGCCATCCTTAATCGCCCTTCCAGGCCTCACGACCAGTACTATCCCATCAAGCTTGTTACCGATGAGAGATACATCTGAGGTAACCACAGCCGGAGGCATATCTATAAGAACTTTATCGTATCTCTGCTTGAGTTCTGAAAGGAGGGCATCGATGTTTTTCGATGAAAGCACTATTGTTGGATTGGGAGGAATAGTTCCAACCGCTATGAAGTCCATGTTAACCGCGTAGTGTTGTATAACTTCATCAATTGTTGTGTTTCCCATAATCACATCTACTGCGCCCTTAGTTATCTTTTCTGCCTTGAGGATCTTCTCTACCCTCGGACGACGCAAATCGAGATCTAAGAGAATGACTTTCTGACCGCTGTTTGCCATTGAGTAGGCCAGGTTCGCTATCACAAAACTCTTTCCCTCGGTAGGCAGAACGGAAGTAACGGCAACAGACTTTCCCTCACCCATCGTGAAGGAAAGGTTGCTTGCGGCCAACTTGATTGATTCTGAGGAAGGAGCGGTGGGATTCTTCTCAACGTACATTTCCTCGCTTGCCCCCTCAATATTCGGAATTCTACCAATGATAGGCTGTCTGCTAAACCGTTCTATCTCTTCTTCCGTCTTCAAAGTCTTGTCGAGGTACTCAGCAAGGAAGACCATGAGCATTCCGAGAAAGATTCCAAGCACACCTCCAATTGCGAGAGAAAGTTTTTTGTTCGGCTTTACCGCAGACTGGGGTACAGTTGCAGGATCAACTATTGCTGCGTTTCCAACTACGGCAGCTTCACTGATCTTCGCTTCTTCGAGCCTTTCTAGAAGTAGTGTATAGAGGCTCTCTTTCACAGCAATCTGTCTTTCAAGATCAAGTAGCTGCTGTTCCTTTGCAGGTAGGCTTCTGAGTTCAGATTGATATTGATCTCTCAGGAGACCCACCGCCTGAATTGAAGCTTGAAGTATTTGGAACCCGGCTTCCGAACTGATGACTCCTGTCATAATCTGCTGATAAGCTGGATTTAAAGTCATACCTTGACCGGAGGTTATGAACTCATTCTGTATCTGTTCCTCGATCAAGCTCTCGGTCTTTGAGATCTCTGTTATCTTCGACCTAACTCTTGGATCGGTTTTCGGATACTGTTCCTCTAGAGAAGCAAGCTCCACCTGCAAAGTTGCGAGACTTTGCCTCAGACTCGTCAGAACTGGGTTAACAGAGAAGCTCTCGGAGGTTTGCACCCACAAAGCCTTTATGCTTTTAGAATCATTGCTGTCGAAATCATCGAGCATACTTTGATAGGTCTCGATTTCCGCTTTCTTCTCTTCAGCGGATATCATAAGTTCGTTGTACTGCTTGTCATAACTACTAAGCATCTGAAAAAGAAGATCGGCATGCTTGTCGAGAACGTAAATTCCGGTCTCCTCTTTGAAATCCTTTATCCTATCTGTAGCCTCATTCAGATCACTTTCTAGTAGAGGAATCTGCGCCTCGATGAATTCTCGTTTTCTTGTCAAATCTCTTTTGGATAACTCTGCGAGCTTTGTATTATAAACATCGGCTAGTGTATTGGCGATATCTCTTGCGAGAATTGGGTCCTTGTTCTGAACCGAGACTCTGACAATTCTTGTATCCTTGACTGGAGAGACCGTTATCATTGAAGAAATCGTGCGTGTTAGTGATGTCACAAGATCTTTCTGTGAATATCCTTCCGCAAGAAGTCGGTTCTTTGTCTCTTCTGAATAGATTCTGTCCACCAAATCAAGCACTTCAATAATCTCTTCAATATTTGTCCGGCTCTTAATCAGTTCAACTTCAGTGGAGATGTTCGATCCCGAACTACCGGTCAGGGAACTACTGAAGAGATCACTTACTGAAGATTGTGATGTGGGGTCGACCTTTATTGTAACGCTGGCTTCGTAAATAGGAGTAGCGAAAATGAGGTAGATTCCCGTCACAACAACAACTGCGAGCACTATAGAAACGAAAAGGATCATCCGTTTCTTAAACATTCTAAGAATATCTTCAAGAGTCAGTTCTCTGTAATCACTACCCTCGAACTCGCTCACTAAAGCACCTCCATCTAGAGAAAAGAATCGTTCAGAAAAAGTCTGTATCGATCATCATCGAAGTCGATAAGCAGTCTGTTATCGCCTTGTTTGTGCTTATCGCTTCCAGTAATATCCGCAATCCTCCGATCAACAAGAACTCTTGCCTTTGAATCCTTATCAAGGCTGTTCCAGTTAACCTGAAATAGAACTCCCATGTCTCTTAGCCTGTGTATTTCGTCTGTTGGTTCTACCTTCCCAAAGATTAATCCTACCTTTTTGAAAAGATAATGATATCTTTCCAAATGAGCGAGTATGATTCTAAACCCCGTACTTTGAAGCTTTCCTATGACTTCAAAAAGGTAATGTGGTTTCTGCTGAGTCGAGAGCTCTACTAGCAGAAAATTGGACTCACCCATTGTGATCAAATCAGATTCTAACACCTCAGGCCTAAGAAAGATTTCCGAACCAAGCAGAACTTCGACCGAATGATTATTCAGTTCGAATCTGAATTCATGCCATCGCCTCATTATTTCCGCAGGATCTGAAGGACTTATGGGAGAGAACAAATGGGGCGTCAAATAAAGCCTTTGCAGCCCCTTAAGTTTCATTTCTTCCAGGATTGCTAATGATTCCTCGATTTCCTCCACACCATCATCCACTGCGGGAAGCAAATGGCAATGAGAGTCAATATTCAAGTTCCTCAAACCTCACTTAAATATGCCAACTGCTGAATTCACTATGCTTAGCGATGACGCAACAATCGACATAATATCTTTAATATTCACTATTGGGGACTGCGGAACGAAGATTATATTTCCCGGTATCAGCGGGATATTCCCCTTCGCAGGTTTTCCTTTCTGCTGATCCAGGTCGATTACCATTGGCTCCTCTTCAAGATCCTGGAAGAGCAATGCATTTCCGAGCACAGCATAGCTTGTCGGTCCCCCGGCCTCTACAAGTGCTTCAATGGCTGTCATGCCGTCATAGTATCTAACGATACCGGGTTTCTGAACCTCACCGAAAACATAAACTCTGGCCGGTTCCGTGTAAGGTACATATACAGTGGATCCAGCGGGAACTACTTTTCTGGTGAGAGCGATGAAATCGTCAGGTGAAATAATGATCTCTTCCGTCTTGCCGCCTGAAGATATGAAGACTCTTCCGCCGCTTTCGAAATTTGTAATTCCTCCAGCAAGACTTATGAGTTCAGCCAGAGTCAGCTCACCATAGTCCGAGACTGGAAATACTCCCGGCGATTCCACATCACCGACCACCGCGACAAAAGAATCGTAGTTTCTTAATGCGACGATGGTATCTCCATCTTCTAGATAGCTTCTTGCGAGTTCCTCGGTCCTCAAGGCATCAAACAATTGCACCCTGCCATCTATTCCGATTAGGCTTAGCGTTGTTACGGCCTTTTCAACTCCGCCGGCAACTGCGATTGCCGTTGCAATGGAAGGGTTCCTGACGCTGATTTCATACTCTCCAGGTCTAGCGACGTCACCCAGGACAGTCACAGAGACGGGTGATCTACTGGACACATAGATATAAGTGTTATCAGACAGTTGATTTCCTCTTTTCTGCAAAACTTCTGGAGTATATTCATTGTATCGTTTGTCGTCATGAACAATTATCGCATCAACAAGACTTTCATCTATGAGACCTCCGGCCCTAGCTATAACATCGGAAAGTGAGTGATCCTCATCTGGATTGAAAGTGAAAAGACCGGGATTCTTAACTGCCCCAAGAACGGTTATTCTTAGCACTTGTTTTGGTACTATGAGTGTGCTTCCAGGTTCAATAACCGCATCCTTGCCTTCGTTCCTGATATTCGAAAGACTCACTGGTAGAATCTCCCCTGAGGGCAGCAATACCTTGACCAGGTCTGAGGCGGTGGCCTTTTCACCGCCAGCCCTTGCGAGAGCTCTCAGAACCGTAATCTCCTCCTGAGCTGCGAACTCGAATTTTCCGGGAGAGTTTACTTCACCGCCAACGTAGATGTATCGATCGTCACCCGGAACGTAGACGGTTTGACCCGAGACTAACATCACATCTTTTCCATCGACAAGATCTAGCCACAGTACTCCTTTCTCTTCGCCCGTGATCTTCACGTTTTGTGCAGCTTTTTCAGTCAAACCACCGGCTCTAGAAATAGCGAGTAGAAGAGATGGCAATTCGGTCTTAGAAAACTCAATCGTTCCTGGATACTTGACTTCTCCTATTACATTTACCCTGACTGGTTCATATATGGGTACGTAAACGAAAGAACCATCTTCAAGATTCATGTCAAGAGCCTTACCAAGAAGTATTGAGTCTACACTTACAGTTGAGGTCCTGCCAAAAGGATCCGTTATCTGTATCTTGCTACTCAGCGCAAGCGGGGTCATTCCACCTGCCCTTGCGAGAACAGTTGTTAGGGAGACTTTTTCTCCAGGTTCGAATTCCACGAGTCCCGGTTTGTTAACTGCACCCACCACAAACACCTGACGTAGAACATCTGGGTAAATTACTATTGATCCAGGGGATAAGTTCATATCGCTCTCCCCAAGATCTGAAATCTGTCTCTCTCTCTTTGTCCCGTCTGGAAGGATAATGGTAACCCTGCCATCCGAATCAAAATCAAGTTGATTCTGTTTTGCCAGTGCAGTCCTTAGGGTGATTTCCTCATTGCTTCCAAAGTCGACTCTTCCGCCCTTCTCTTTAGAGATTACATACACGAATCGATCGGGAGTTTCAGAAATATATATTATCGAATGATTCGATACCTGTGGATCTTGAATACGACCCATCATTACTGACTGTAGGTCAAGCTTTCTTCTCTGATTATCCTCAATTATCTCAACTTCCTTCGAAAGTGGGTCGCTTAATCCACCAGAAATTGCTATTAGTTTTGTCAGAGTTGGATTTGGCTCTTCTTTGCCTATTTCCTTTATTCCAGGCTCTCGTACGCCCCCCAAAACATAAACGAATCTCGCCTCGAGTTCGGGAATAAACACAGTAGCTCCATCTGGAATTACCGGAATCGGGTCTCTTGTTAGATCTTCGAGGCTATAAACAGCTGTAGAAGCAGACTTAGAATCTATTACTGTAATATTGAATTCGTCGCCCAGGTCGGTTATGCCACCAGCTGCTGCTATTACGGTGCTCAGATTGAAGGGAATACCGGGTTTAAGATTCACAGTACCGGAATTTCTTACCTGTCCAATAACATTTGCCACGTTATCCGCCTGAGGATAAAAGATTACACTTCCGCTTTCCAGTTCGAGGTCAGATCTTTCAAGAGAACTAATTGAAACTCTTATCTCCTTACCAGACGGTGAAATCACCGAAATTTCCTTCTGTGAAGCGATCTCCACAAGATTTAGTTTGGCAAGGGCATTTCTGAGGGTAATGTTTTCGCCAGAAGAGAAATCAACTCTTCCACCATTTTCCTCAGAAACAACGTAGACGAATCGACTGTCGATTCTTGGGACATATATGAGATCGTCGTAAGAAATTTCCCGATCACTGGATATTCCCTTCAGAACTTCATCAAGATCTATTTCACTGATTTCCGATCCAGAAAGCACCTGAACGGACGAAATGTCTGCGTTTTGAGTGAATCCTCCACTCGCACTGATAGCACGCGTCAGAAGAAGATCGTCTTCATCGAGCTTGATCTTTCCGGGTCTTTCCACTTCCCCAAATACATATATCCATGTACTTATATCAGGAATTAACACGATTGAACCGGTCTCAAGCTGATAGTCTTCCTTTGATAGGGTAGAAACAGAAAGAAATTTGCTCATTCCAGCGGTGTCAATAATCGATATTTCCTTCTTCGAATTGAAGTTTAGTAAATTCATCTTTGCCAGCAGGTTTCTAAGAGTGAATGGTTCTCTTTCTTCAAAATCGATTCTTCCGCCTTCTGCCGAAGAAACGACGTATACAAAACGATGCTCTTTCTCTGCTACATTTACGATAGATTGAGCTGAAAGAACCAAAGTGCTCTTAACAGCATCTTCGATTGAAAACTTTTTTGCCTCCCCATTTTCCAGAAGTTCTACAGAGCCAGCAAACTCCGTTACTCCACCTGATTTTGCAATTGCTTTTCCAAGAGTGATTTCTTCGAGATTCGAGAAGGAAAGGATGCCCGGGTTTTTTACTTCACCGGTGACGAAGATACTCTTTTCACCGCTTGGAAGTATTATCATCGATCCTGCATCGAGAACGGCATCTTCCCCTTGATGAAACTCACGACGTTCGCCTGATGTGGTTACAACAACTAATGGGTCCTGGCTTACTGGATCAAAGAGATCTACCTTTACTAAGGCATTGATTAGCGTAATTTCTTCATCTATACTGAATTCAACTTTTCCTCCAAACGATGCGGAGGCTATATATACATATCTTTCAGGCTGGCGTGGAACGAATACTGTTTCACCTGGGTAGAGGTCTATATCTTTGATCTGACCGCTGAGGAGTTTGCTGATTTCAACGGATTCCGGTTCATCTAGGTCTTTCCTCAGAATGTAAAGCTGGTCCGAAGCGGCCTGATTTACTCCTCCGGCCTCTCCAATAGCCTGAAGCAAAGTCAGCTTTTCACGGTATGGTATTGATGAAGGATTGCCAAACTCTCCAAGAAGTTTGACTGATTTTGATGAGGCATCGTTTGCTATGACGATGCTTCCAGCAGATAGCACAGGGTCACTTTTTATGCCGGATAAGACGCTGTTCAGACTAACGATCGAAGAATTCTCTTTAGCTTCGCTGAGAATCATGATTTCGTTATCATCGGCGGTTTCCTTTAGTCCTCCAGATTTGGCGATCACCTGAGTCAAAGTAATTCCAGGGCTGTATTTGACTAGTGAAGGAGAATTGAACTCGCCCATCGTCATTATCCACGCACGAGGACCTGTTGGAACGAATAATGTTGAGCCCTCAGAGATTTTCTCTTTTAGAGCGGATCCACCGGAGAGAATTGAGGATAGATCTATGTAATTTCTTGTTCCTTCGCTATCCACTATGAAAGATGAGGAAAGATCTGCCCCGTCTTTGAGGCCGCCCGCAAGAGCAAGCAGTTGAGAGATCCCAATAGTTTCGTCGCGCCACTCAATTGCTCCGGGTTTGTTAACTTCTCCCAGAACGTAGAACATGAATGGAGCAAACGACTTCACAGATACAGTTACCTGGGGCTCTGATGTAAGAATGCCCTTGCTAAGAAATTGTGAAGACAGAAAGGATTGAATCTCCTCTAGTGTCTTTCCCAGAAGCATAATGCTTCCAAGCGGAGGAACGGAAACAGTTCCATCCGGTCCCACAAGGGTTTCACTCGAAAGGTCGCTGGACCCATATACGGAAATCGATAGAAGGTCACCCGGTCTTACTGAATATCCTAGAAGTGACATTGTAATCAAAAGCACTATTGAAAGAGATATGATTTTCTTGTGCATCTTCCTTCCTCCTTCTTTACTAGTCAAGGTCTTCTCTCAGAAGGCTTTCTATAACTTTCTTAAGTTCTGAGAAATCCGGTGACTTGACAACATATGCATCGGCGGCCCAAGAAGAAAGATCGTGCTTGTAATGAGTATAAGCGGTTAAAAGCACAATTTTCATATTAGGAAACCGCTTTCGCACAACACCGGCAAGCTCGAGCCCGTTCATTCCTTTCATTTCAATGTCAATGGTCATGAGGTCAAACGAGTTATTTGTGCTGAGAATTTCAAGAGCTTCCTCAGCTGTGCCAGTACTCTTGACTTCAAAGCCAGATTCCGTAAGTTCTTCTTCGATTAGTAGCCTCAGATTCTTTTCATCTTCAACTATCAGTACTCTTTTCAAGATCAAACCTCCCAAATTCCTTAGTCGGCAACCTGAAAGTAAAGACGGTTCCTTCACTTCCGCTTGAAGCATGAATGCTTCCTCCATGCTCTTCTACAATCTTTTTGCAAATAGAAAGTCCTAGACCAGTACCGAGAGTCTTTGTAGTGAAGAATGGTTCAAAAATTCGCTTCAAAGTCTCTTCTGGTATAGTTTTCCCACCGTTCCAGGCTGAAAAACGGATCTCCTCGCTATCTTTCTCAAGAGTTACATGAACCTCATCTCCAGATTCGGAGGCCTCAATAGCATTCTGAACAAGATTGATTATTACCTGTTTGATTTTATCTCTATTTCCGTAATATTCAATTCTTTCTTCTTTCGTATATAGAACAAGTTTAACATTTTCCGACGCGGCTTTTTCTTCGAATCCAGCCAGTATTTCACGTGTCATAGAAACCAGGTCAAACGCTTCCTTAGATGGTTTGGCCTTTCTTCTAGAAACCTCAAGTACTTCGCCAACTATTCTGTCCAGTCTTTGAAGCTCATCCATGAGAATTTTCGCATATTCTTCGGTTTTCTTCCTGTCTGAGGAAGCCAGAATCCTTTTCACGAAGCCGCCGATTATTGTTATTGGATTTCTAATCTCATGAGCGACTCTTGCAGACATTTCCCCCAGAGCCGCAAGTTTTTCCCTACCCTTCAGTTCCTGCTCAAGATTTCTCCTCCTAGTTATGTCATCTAAGGAGAGAATCACGCCAGTTAGACCTTTCCTTTTCTCTTCTCTCAGCGGTGTTATGCGAACGTCGAAGTATCTTTCTCCAAAGGCTTCAAAGTATTGATCCGTTAGGGTAATAGTCTCGCCAATTCTCATCGCATCCGACAAAAGGTCGATAATGCTTCCAAGTTGTGGTTTCATTGATTGAATCTTCTTTCCAATCAATTCTTCTCTTTCAATGTTCAAAAGAAATCCAGCAGTTCTGTTGATTTCCGTTATTTCACCGTCAACAGAACAAACTATGATTGCTGATTCTAGAGACTGAAGTATACTTGAAACGAATCTTCGATAATAATTGGAAAGATTTCTCTCTTTTTCGAGACTCTCTGCCATCTGTACGATTCTCTTATAGTTCTCCGTAAGTTCAAGAGCTACTCCTGTACTGTCGGCCAGCAATCCGAGAATCTCTATGTCACCACTGCTGATTTTCTTCCGGGAATAAGCATTGTCAACCACCAGTACACCTTGTACTTCTTCTTCCCCTGACACGGGAGCAATGAGATACTCGTCAGTGCCGATAATTCTGTTCATCAAGCTCAGCTCTTCTCCCCTGAGCCTGAGCATTTCCGGAGAAACGTGAACCATTTTTTTCCTGAGGATGACCCTTTCTAGAATGATATTCCCAGGATATGAAATTGATGCCGAAGGCTCATTATTAGTGGTACTTTGTGCCGCCTCAAGCGAAACATCTTGAAGATACCTTGTAAGATCACTGTATGCGGATCTATCCTTGAAACTATTGCCCCTCGTAGAATTTACTTGGGTTTCCAAAATGAGAAGGGAACGACCGCTATCTACACGGAAGTATGTGGCGCGATCGAATCTCAGTCCTGAGGAATCAGTCGCGCCTATTAGAAGAATTCTAACTATTCTCTCTCTGTCCATGCTTCTTTTCATGGCCTCGGTAATTTTGTGGAGAACTCCAAGCTTGAAAAGCTGATCTTTTTGATCATTTATGAGTTCTTCATGTTTCTTCCCAAGCTGTCTTAGCTTCCTTACTTCTAGCTCCAACCTCTTTGTAAGTCTTATTCTGCTAATAGCAACGGCCATTCTTCTGCTTATATCATCAAGAATTTTAAGATCTTCTTTGTCGAGATGTTTATATGCTCTGAATTCTCCTTCAATATCTTCCCTGTCTGCAGCGACGATCAGTCCGTTTAGTGTTCCTTCTACTGCTAGAGGAATAGCCATGAAGGAGCCCACAGAAACATCTTCTTTAAAGATTGCAGATGAGAGATCTGATTTTCTCGCAGAAACGAAAAGCTTCTCACTTGCCAGTTCACTCAACTGATCATCAGAAATCTCTATTTCGATTCCCTTGAGAGGGTTATTACCGTTTCCCACAGCCGCCTTCAGGTGAAGACTCTTTCCCTGCCCTTCGAGATAGAAGATCCATCTAACTCTCAACATTTCTCTTGCTATCTCCAATGATTTACGTATCAATTCTTCAACTTGAGTTTCGGTTTCCAGTACCGAAGTAAGCTTTGAAACCAGTTTCAATCGTCTGAAAGCTTCCTCTTCGGCTGATCTTTTCAGCGAATAATGCAAAGCAAGCTCAATTTCCTTTATCCAGTCCTTGAGTGATTTATTCGATTCTGCGCCTGCAGGCATAATCAGTAGCCCATGAGGTTCTCCATCGTAAGAAAGACTGACGAGAAATACTTTTTCTCTGAATTCTTTGCCATGAGAGGAAACAACAACGTTCATCTCTCCCGAAAAATCCTCAGAAAGCTCCTTCAGAGAGGGATTTAGGCTTAACCTTATCTCTCTACCAGTGCGAGTGAAGGCTTCATCTGGGTTGACTTCTTTGAAAACGTTTCGATATTTCTCCAGTATGAACAGCGATGCTTTTGAAGAGGGTTCAGAAGAAATCTTCTTCAAAATCCTCTGGATTACTTCATCGGATGATTTCTCAAAATTTGTTTTCTTCAGCATTACCACCACTCTTTCCTGCAATTTCGTTCATCCATTTCATGTGTTGAACATGACTCCCATTCCAGTAAAGCTGACCACACCTGGTGCATTTGTAAAGCCTTTCTGCCGTAAGCACCACATAATCTGGAACCATTGCAACATCTTTTAGGGAAGCCTCTTCAAGCAGACCGTTGCATTTCGAGCATCTGCTAAGAAAGTGAACATCGTCCAAACCTATCTGGAATCTTTGAATTACAGATTTGAGCTGCGAGCGCCAGTTCTCCGACTTGATTAAATAAGATCTGATCCCAAATTTAATCGCGATCTCCATCGCTTTCTTACTCTTAGTCAAAAACACATCCCGATTCTCAAATGACTTGCCTATCTCATTTCTAGAGCATATTTCCGTGTCAAAACCCATCAGTCTGAGCTTCCTCGCTAGTTTGGTTAAGGGCTCTTCAACCAAAAATCTCATTTCTTCACCATAAAAGAGAACACTACTCCTGCATAGTTTCTCTGGTCAACAAGATCGAAGGATCCTGCACCTTGCAAGACAAAACCCTTCTCTCTTACAGAAGATTCGACTATAAGCATTCCGGCAAGGTTTAGAAGCTCAGTATTTCTTTCAAGAACTGCCATAAGAGGCTGGATGTATTCCTCATCGAAGGGAGGGTCCGCAAATACGACGTCAAATGCGATTCCGCTTTTTACGAATGATGGAATTGCCCTACGAAAATCTGAGCAGAGAATCTCCAGATCCATAGAGGGATCAATTCCCCGTTTGTTTCCAAGAATTGAATTGCAGGCCCTTCTTGAAATCTCAACTGCCAAGACGTTGGCTGCACCCCTGCTAATGGCTTCAAAAGATATTATCCCACTCCCCGAAAAAAGATCTAAAAGGGACTTTGAGTTTATATCTATAACGTCGAAGAGGGCCTTACGAGCTAATTGGGGAGTGTGCCTGGTTTTCTTCGCTGTTGTTGGGTTAATCATTCTCCTGGCGAATTTTCCGCCGGTTATTGTCAACATGCTATCCTACCTCAATCAGTCTAGCTCTCTCTGAATATACCCTTTCCATTTCGATTCGTAGAGCACCGTGCTCAAGGAGTTCGGGGTCTTCTTCCATCAGTTGTTTTGCGTCTTCTCTTGCCTTGAAGAGAAGATCTCGATCGTTTACAATGTCACCAATAAGGAACTGAGGCATACCATGCTGCCTTAAGCCAAGAAACTCGCCCGGTCCTCGAAGTCTTAGATCAAGCTCGGCGACGTCGAATCCGCTCGAAGTAGAAGCGAATTCTCTGAGCCTTGACAGAGCATCATCTGAAATAGCTTTATTCATAACCATTACACAGATAGATTTAAGATTGCTTCTACCGACACGCCCTCTAAGTTGATGTAGCTGAGCCATTCCGAATCTTTCGGGGTGTTCAATAACCATAACAGTGGCGGTGGGTATATCTATCCCAACTTCGACAACGGTTGTTGAAACGAGAATCATGCTTTGCCTTGATCTGAATCTCTGCATTATCTCTTGTTTCTCGTTATCGTTTAACCTGCCGTGAAGCAATTCAACACCTACCCCTGGGAATACTTCTTCTCTAAGTTTCGTTGCTTCATCGGTAGCATTTTTCAGATCGACCTGTTCTGATTCTTCGATGAGCGGGTATATGAAAAATGCCTGATGACCCATCTTCAGTTCATCTGAGATGTATGAGTAAAGATCTTTAAGTCTTTTTCTTGCGAGTATAATTGTTCTGACTGGGGATCTTCCTTTTGGCAATGTAAGAATTGTCGAAATATCGAGGTCTCCATAAACCGTTAAAGCAAGAGTCCTGGGAATTGGAGTGGCGGTCATGACGAGACTGTCGAGAAGCTTGCCTTTTGTTGTCAATGTTTCTCGTTGCTTGACCCCAAATCTATGTTGTTCATCGACAACCACAAGGCCAAGATTTTTAAATTCAACACCATCCTGGATGAGTGCGTGAGTACCGACAACCACATCTATTTCTCCCTTCTTCAACCTCATCCTCACAAAATCCTGTTCGTTTTTTTTCAATGATCCCGTCAACAGACCGGTTTCAATCCCAATAGGCGAAAGTTCTCTCTTGATCTTCTCATAGTGCTGCATTGCAAGTACAGAAGTAGGTACCATCAAGGCGCTCTGATAGCCAGCTTCGTAATTATCGACCATTGCCAGTTCAGCGACCAGAGTCTTCCCGGAGCCAACATCACCTTGAAGTAGTCTATTCATAGGCGAAGCGGCCCTCATGTCATCTCTGATTTCTTCGAAAGCAGTAACCTGATCTTTAGTTAGTTCAAATGGCAAGGATTCGATCAGTCTCTTCGACAAGACGCCGCTGATTTCCTTTTGGAGACCCTGATACTCTTTCCTAATCTGGCGTTTTCTGAATAAGATTGTAGTCTCAAACAGAAAGAACTCCTCATAAGCCAGCGATTCTCTAGCCTTCCTAATTTCATAAAGGCTCTTTGGAAAGTGAATAGCGGTAAACGCATGTTTTCTGGGAAGTAATCCCCTTTCAGTGGTTATTGAGGAAGGTACTAGATCGTCCAACGATCTTACCAAGCCGAGATTTCGTTTGACGATCTTTCTCATCATCTTCATAGAAATGCCCGAAGTTAGCGAATAAACAGGAAGGATTTCTCTTGGCACTTCGCCTTGGATCTCCTCTATTTCTGGAGAGTTCATCTCCATGGGGCCAAATGGAGTTTCCTTTGCCAAACCGTGAATCAAGTACTCTCGGTCCCTCCTAAGCTTCTGAATAATATAGTCCTGATTAAACCACTTAAGAAGCAACTGACCAAAACCATCGCTGACTACTGCTGAGATAATTGTATAACCCGATGCCTTCTTTGCAGAGAAGTTCAGAAGACGGCCTTTTACACTTACCTTTCGGTCAGGAACTATCGAGGAAATGGGCATAATTATCCTTCGATCTTCGTAATCTCTCGGGAAATATTGTATTAGGTCGCCAATTGTTTCGATATCCATTCTCTTCAGTATCTTTGATCTCGCTTCACCTACCGAATATGCGTACTTAATGGGTGTCGAAGGTGAAACCGGTCTACCAAGAAGAGATTCAATTTCTTCTGAATTGTGAAGTAGAAAAAAATTCCTTAGCTTGGCTATCATTTCGAGGCCGTTTTTCAATCTTTTGACCTTTCGATCATGAGGAAACTCGTCAATTCTGGAGAGGTAAGAAATAAACTTAGACAAGTATTCGCCAAGCGAGGAGAAATGAGACAACTCGGACCTATCGAGCAAAGATAGGAAACGCTTGAGCTCGGGTAATACATTATCTTCCCTTTTACCGCTGAGGTGAGCTTCGAGAAGTCTTTCACATTCTTCAAGGAATTGCTCCAAGAGCATTATTCTGCTTCTCTCTCCCCGTAGCAAGCAAGTCCAAAAACCGCAGGACCGCTGTGACAAGCTATCGTAGGCCATATTCTACCGCTGACCAGCTCAATGTCACTTCTAGATATTCCAAGTCTCGACTCGATCGATTCTATAAGCCATTCAGTTGTCTCATGCATAACGGTCAAATACTCTTCGCTTCCATAAATCGAGTAAAGCGTGATTGATTTTCTCCTGTTTTGAAGAAATTCCACGATGTTCTGAACCATCTGTTCCTGAAGCTTCTTCATACCTCTGAGTTTTGCTATTGGGCTTATAAATCCTTCTTCATCAACAGAAAGAATTGGTTTTATGTTTAGCAAGGTTCCTGCGAGCCCCTGTGCCTTTCCTATTCTTCCATTCTTAATGAGATACTTCAAAGTGGGAACACTAAACTCCATAAAAGTATTATCAATGACACGGGGTACGCTTTCAAAAACCTCGTCTAGACTACATCCAGTTTCAACGAGCTTGATAAGCTTTCTGGCCACAAGATTAGCACCAATAGACACTTTTCTGGTATCGACCACCCGAACATCTATTCCTTCGACCATTTTGGAAGCCATTACGCAAGTTTCGTACACCCCTGACATCTTTGATGAAAAGTGAATATCAAGAAGCTCTGTATATCCTCTTGACCTAATATCGTTATAATATTCAAGTACCTGACCCAACGGTGGCTGCGCCGTATGAAATTCCTTTGAGTTTTCAACGATTCTATAAAACACATTCTCCATGAAGTCAAAGTCATCGGTGTATTCCTTATCGTCAATTATCACCTTCATCCCCATGAAAAATAGCTTATGCTCCCGAACAAAATCCCTGCTAGGTGCACAACCGGAATCAACGGATATTGCTATCAAATCGCTCACCTGCCTTCGGCGAATATTATTTCTTCTTCATCTCCATTATCTAATCGCACACACCAACTCCCATTAATCTCATCCGTTTCCAAGTGATAACCGTTGATCTCAACAGCCAGCTTTTTTCCATGTTCCATACTGAACAGAAGAAGCTTTTCTGCTGAGACTCTTACTCCTCTCATTATTGAAGCTTCTAGCATCAGCTGGGTGTTTTTCCTGTTGGAACTGACAACGTTCAATGCAAAAAGGGAAGTTATGGTGCAAATGCTTAGAAGCAGTACAGCCAGAACTAGTGTAACAACATTGCCTTTTTTCATTATTCTCCTTTCAAATAACCTACGTAAGGAAGATTGCGACAAACCTCCTCGTAGTCAAGTCCATAACCGACTATGAACTGATCCCCAATCTTTTCACCTGTAAAATCAATTTTGACTCCATGATCGTGAATGGTCTTTTCGAAAAGCGATACTAGTTTTACATCCGCTGGTTTTTGCTTCCAGATATAGTTGATAATGTACCTGAGAGTTCCTCCTGTGTCAACTATGTCTTCAACAAGCAAGACGTAGCGATTGGTAACCGATTCATCTACCCAGGTTTTAACGCGAATCCTACCGGTAGTTGATGCTCCAGAATAACTGGAAACATGAACAAAGTTGTATCGGACCTTCAAATTCAGCCGCTTAAGTAAGTCACTGTAAAAATGAACCGACCCCTTCAAGATACATACTGCAGTAATTTCATCAGTAATCGGTGAATAGTATTCATTAATCTTCTCTGCCAGTCCATTGACGATTTTCTTCAGTTCCTCTTCTGAATAAAGGACTTCGATTCTTGCAGGATCAAAGAGCATTTCCTTCACCTCCGGGAGTCACGATAATTATACCATCGGAGGATGATGATGCGATCCAATCGCAAAAAGCTGAATGTAGAAATTGATGCACAGTTGCGTTAGAATGCTTTTTGTCAAGCAAGAAAATTTGGTTGAAATAAATGTCTGATTTGTGGGCGGGGCGAAAGCATGAGTGAACACTATCTCCTTAACTATGTGGATTGTACGGAATATAAACTTCCTCTTGATCTCCAGAATATCTTTGGAAGAAAGAGAGAGACTTTCTTAGAAATTGGTTTTGGAAGCGGAGAATTCATACTTCAGAAGGCAATTGAGAACCCCAATGCCGATTATCTTGGTGTTGAGCTATCAATGATAAGTGCCAAAAAGCTTTTGAAATCAATCTCAAGGAATCATGTTGGAAATGTTCGCGCACTGCTTGTAGATGCATCTTTTGCTCTGCGAAACATACTTCCTAAAGATTCAATGTCGGGAGTATACATGAATTTTCCTTGTCCGTGGCCAAAAAAGAGACATTCAGAACGGAGGCTCAATACAGTTAGTTTCATTGAGAAGATTGCCAAAGTGCTAAAAAAGGGCGGTTTTTTCCAGCTGTATTCGGATTCAGAAGAGTTTGTTCATGAAATGTTTGGAGAAGTTGGAAAGACGAACTGTTTCGATGATCCAGTCCTTGAAGTGAATCCTACGGTCGGAGTAGGAACAAGATACGAGAAGAAATGGCTGGATATGAGTAAAGAGATCTTTAGGATGAAATGCGTAAGAATCAAATGCGAAATAAATGGTGAAGAGGACGTGGTTCGTGTGTCGAACTTGTGGATCGATGACATTGACGAGAAATCTCTTCAGAAAGTCGACGGGAAGAGTTTTTCGAAAAATGAGATTTTTGTGAAATTCATGGGGCTGTACAGAAATATGGACCGCAATACCTTCTTGATTGAAACGCTAACAGTCGATAGGGACTTCTCCCAGCGATTCTACGTAAACCTATCAAGGAGAGGGAATCGTTGGCTCATCAAACTGGATAGCCAAGCAAGACCGTTCAGGACTAAGGCTGTAAAGTTTGCTCTGAGAGTATTGTCAGAGAAAATCGCGAAGAAAGATCCTGGTGGAGACCAAAATCATTAGATCTCTCAGTTATTGCCTATATTGTTATTGGTCAAATAGAAAACGAAAGCTCATTCTACAAAGAAACAGTTTCCAAGCTATGAAAAAGTGGGGCGCTTCAGCACCCCACCCGGAACAGGCAACCTACAGCTTCTTGAAGAGAAGGGAAGCGTTATGACCTCCAAATCCAAAGGAATTCTTCTGTACGAAATGTAATTCTTTTTCAACTCCGAAGTTCGGAGTATAGTTCAGATCGCACTCTGGGTCAGGACTCGAATAGTTTATAGTGGGTGGAATAAAGGAATTTTTCATTGAGAGTAGAGTTGCGACAGCTTCTATGGCTCCTGCTGCACCTAGTGCGTGACCGGCCATCGACTTCGTCGAACTAATGTTCAAGTCTTGTCGATTTCCAAATAGACGCTTAATTGCTCGGGTTTCCATTAGGTCGTTTAATGGAGTCGAAGTACCATGAGCATTGATGTAGTCAACTTCTGAGGGATCAACTCCGGCTTCTTCTAAAGCCATTTTCATCGCTCTGTACGCTCCGTCTCCGGACTCTTCCGGTGAAGTAATGTGAAATGCGTCGTCGGTTGAGCCGTAACCAACGACCTCTCCGTAGATCATAGCACCACGTTTCATGGCATGTTCATACTCTTCTATGATCAATGTTGCCGATCCTTCAGCCATAACAAATCCATCACGATCACGATCGAACGGTCTGGAAGCAGTTTTAGGAGTTCCACGTGAAAGAGCGTTCATATTCGAAAATCCGGCTAGAGCAAGAGGTGTTACTGTGGCTTCCGAACCCCCCGTCATGGCAATATCGAGAATTCCGGCTCTAATAAGCCTTGTAGCTTCACCTATTGCATTGGTTGCCGAGGCACATGCTGTGGAAAGGGTGAAGTTCGTGCCTCTGAAATTGAAGCGAATCGCCAAAAGTCCGGGTGCCATGTTTGCTATCGTCATAGGGATAAGGAAGGGACTGATTCTTGACGGACCTTTGTTCATTAGAACAGAATGTTGATCTTCTATCACATCCATTCCGCCAAGTCCCACGCCATAAATTACCCCCGCTCTTTCTGAGTTTATTCGGCTATTCCCCAGTCCGGAATCATCGTACGCTTCACTTGCGCTCGCGATTGCCATCTGGACAAACCTTGCATTTCTCTTTGCGTCTTTTCTATCCATGTATTTAGTTGGATCGAAATTCTTAACCTGACCGGCAACCTTTGCCCCATATTCGGACACGTCAAATGTACTTATCCAGTCTATTCCCGAGGTACCAGATTTAAGCGATTCCCAGAATTCTGTCAGATTAGTTCCGATCGAGCTAATAACCCCCATTCCAGTAACTACGACTCTTTTCATCCTATTTTTCATCGAGCGTGCTTATGAATTTGACAACATCATCAATGGTCCTGAAGCTAGACGCCTGGCTATCACTGATTTGAACTTCGAATTTGTCTTCAAGCTCCATGACAAGATCTACCAAGTCTAGTGAATCTGCACCGAGGTCTTCAATAAATCTCGAATTACCGCTGATTTCACCAGCTTCCATTCCCAGACAATCTGCAACGACTGAGATCACTTTTTCCTGAATTGTTGATGTTTTTTCCACTGTGCTCACCTCTCAAAGTTTAGTTTTCAGTTCTTGATTTCCTGTAGTTCTTTAAGTATTCCAAGGCCTTCGTTTTCTGTGCTTTCTACAGAGACACTCCTGTCTATCTTCTTCATAAACCCACTAAGCACTTTTCCAGGCCCCACTTCAACGAACCGATCTGCACCTAGTTCGATCATCTTTCTAATGGATTGTTCCCATTTGACAGGGCTGTAAGCCTGTTCAATTAGCAACTCTCTTATCGCGTTTGGATCTTTAGGAAAAAGCCCTCCGGTAACATTTGAGATAACTGGGATTTCCGGAGGCTTGACATCAATGCCATTCAAGAACTCTCTCAAAACTTCTCCAACTGGACGCAAGTATCGGCTATGGAAAGGAGCACTCACTGAAAGCTCCACACATTTTTTCGCTCCCTTTTCCATTGCCTTGTTCATAGCACTTCGAACTTTTTCTGATAACCCTGAAATTACAACTTGACCTGGGCAGTTGTAATTGGCTACAATAACCTCTTCGCTCGAAGAAATCTCAAGGCAGATCTCTTCGACTACTTTTTCTGGAAGACCAATTATCGCTGCCATCGTTCCATCTTCTGAAGACATCATTTGTTGCATAGCTGTCCCCCTCAACCTTACAAGACGAAGTGCGTCGGCATATCTAAGTGTGCCCGCTACAACTAGAGCAGAGAATTCACCCAGCGATAATCCGGCGCAAATGTCGGGTTTTCCCCACCTCTCAATAAGAGCATCGGAAATGGCTATACTTAGCGAAAGAATAGCCGGTTGGGCATTATGCGTGAGCTTTAGTTCGTCTTCCTGCCCCTCGAGCATCATTGTTAACATGTCAAAACCCAGCAACTGTCCGGATAGTTCAAGAAACTCTCTGAACAAAGGGCTTTCATCGCAAAAACTCTTACCCATGCCAACGTATTGGCTTCCCTGTCCGGGAAATATCCATGCTACCATTTCTTTATGCCTCCCAGGAATCGAATTGTTTCTTCCGCCTCATCAATTATTGACTGAACTAATTGTGAAACATCAAGGATTTCTCCAATAAGCCCGCAGGATTGACCGGCCATCATGGAACCATCATTTATGTCACCATTTTCGACAGCTCTCTTGAGAGCTCCGACAGCTATTTTTTCAATTTCCTCGAATCCAGAGCCTTGCTTTTCTAGTTCTTCAATGTGTCTTGTTAGCCTGTTCCTAAATCCTCTTACAGGATGACCATTTGAATTGCCCGTAACGACGGTGTCTAGTTCATTTGATAACAGAATCCGTTCTTTGTATCTAGAATGTGCCCTACATTCAGTCGTGCAGATGAATCTTGTTCCCATCTGAACACCACTAGCTCCAAGTGCTAGGGATGCTGCTAATCCTCTTCCGTCAGCAATTCCGCCTGCTGCAATAACTGGGATTCTCGTTGCTGAAACAACTGCTGGAACCAATACCATTGTTGAAACCTTTCCGATGTGGCCGCCCGCTTCCATTCCTTCGGCAATCACTGCATCGACTCCCTGTCTCTCTAGCCTTCTAGCGAGCCCGGAAGAGGCGACCACGGGAATCACTTTAGTTCCCGCCGTCTTCAACTTTTCAATAAAGCTGGATGGACTGCCTGCCCCAGTAGTTACAACGGGAACTCTTTCTCTACAGATTATCTCTATCTGTTCCTGCGCATATGGAGAAAGCAGCATTACGTTGACTCCGAAGGGCCTTGAAGTTAATTTTCTGGTCTCGCGAATCTCATAAAGTAGATCCTCTGGAGAAAGATTCCCTCCGGCAATTATGCCTAGGCAACCGGCATTGGAAACTGCTGCAGCCAAGTTATGTTCCGAGATCCATGCCATTCCTCCTTGAAGAATGGGGTATTTGATTCCAAGCATTTCGGTTAGCGACTGTCTTTGCTGATTCAAAGTTGATCCTCCTGGCACAAGTATGCTGGTTTAAGAAAAGCAACAACATACCAGGACCTTTTGCAGCATTTTTGTCTGAATCTAGGACTGCTGGAGAGTGAACAGTTCGAAAATCAAACGGAGGTGATTTGTGAGAGACAAGGAGTTTGTAAAGGAAAGAATACCCCACAGGGAGCCCTTTCTTCTTGTCGATGGCGTGATTTCGATGACCGATTCCGAAATACTTGCTTTCAGAGATTTGCTAGAAAACGATCCTGTTTTTGAGGGTCATTTTCCTGGTTATCCGATTTATCCAGGTGTGCTGATTCTTGAAGGCCTTGCTCAGACTGCAGGAATTCTTTTGCTGAAACCAAATGAAACACCGTTGTTTGCAGGAATAGAAAGAGCTCGTTTCAAGACCATAGTACGTCCGCCGTGCAGAATTGAGTACTCTGTCAAATTGATCGACAGTAGGATGAACGTCGCTAAGCTGGAAACATCTGCATATGCTGAAGGAAAACTAGCTGCGAAAGCTATTCTGCTTGTTTCATCAATATAATGTATTGTGGTTTTGGAAAGAAAAAACCCCTGTGCTATAATCTAGGCGTTAATCCTGCACAGGGGATTAAGGGGGTAAGCCGCCACCAGTCAAAGCGTGGCGGCATTTTCGTTTTAGAGCTGGAAAGAAGCTACGAATCTTACACCGTTTCTGTAAACAAAGAACGCTACGTAGTCCCCTTTCTTGATGTTTTCAGTATACTTCTCGAAATCGCTGACGCTCTCGATCGATTCTTGATTGCCATTTATGCTCAGACGAGTAATTATATCGTCCGGGCCTATTCCCAACCTGTAGACTACTCCTTCTGGATCTACATCTCTCACTATCACGCCTCTAAATTCCTGAGATATTCCTAGACGTTCCCTATCGCCGGGAGTTATGTCAGAAACCGATATACCGAGTGAGCTCACAAAAGCCTGTCTTGCTCCGATGTCTTCTGTTGCTGAAGACGCGCTTTCTTGAGCAAGCGATCCTAGAACAGCGGTAAGTACGATTCTATCTCCGAATCTGTCTATTGTAATCTTCACCTCGGAGCCTGCAGGGTAGTTCAATACTGCCGCCCTAAGCTCCGCTGAGTTTGTGATCTCGAGACTCTCAAAGCCAATAATAACGTCCTGTGGCCTTATTCCGGCCTTCTCTGCCGCTGAACCGGGAACCACATCTGTAATTAATGCTCCGCTGTCAACCTTTAGTCCAAGGGATCTAGAAACCTCCTCAGTGACCGTATCCATATAGACCCCAAGATATGCTCTCTGCACAGATCCGGTCTCGATAATTGAATCGACAAATCTAAGAGCTACGTTTATGGGAATTGCGAATCCAAGGGTGGTTCCAACTTCAGGAGCGATTATGGCAGTGTTTATTCCGACAACTTGGCCATGAATATTCAGCAAAGGCCCCCCGCTGTTACCGGGATTAATCGCGGCATCTGTCTGAATTAGATTAGAATATACTCCGTTGCCATCTGGTTTTGGCAGCTGCCTTCCTACCGCACTTATCACTCCGAGAGTAACTGTGTGCTTAAGACCAAGAGGATTCCCTATAGCAATTGCCCACTCGCCGATTCTCAGTGCGTCTGAGTCACCAAGTTCAACAGTGGGGAGATCAACCCCATCGGGATCGATCTTGATCACCGCAATGTCCAACTCCTCGTCTCCGCCAATGTATTTGGCCGGGTAGGTGTTTCCATCAAGTAGAGAAACCGTGATTTTTTCCGCGCCTGAAACCACGTGCTCATTGGTGAAAATATACCCATCCTTGTTGAAGATGAAACCCGAGCCAACCCCGGTTACCTTCTGACCGGGGATCTCTCCGAAAAATCGCCTGAAGAAATCCTCGAAACCGTAAGGATCGGGGATTGAATATTTTCTAGTGGCCTCTACATCGACTTTGACAACTGCTGGTCCTGCTGCTTGGACTACGTTGGTTATTGGGCTCTCGTAGCCTTCGTTGACCAGGGCCAGAGAAGCCACTGACAGAATTACTACAACAAGAACTGCAAGAACTTTTCTCATAAACTCTGACCTCCTTCATTATTTTGGCTACTCCGGTATGAATTTGACTGAGCAGAGGAATTCGTTGTTCAAAAAATGAGAAGGTGATATACTGATAAAGTTATGTCTTCCAGAGGTGAGCTAATTGCAGTGGTTGTTTGTTCTAGTGGTTTTCATAAGCGCTTATTATCTGATAATCTCTGGTAAGTTTAATAGATCAACAGTTGCATTCGCTGCTGGAATTCTAATACTTTTGTCTAAAGTTATACCTGACTTCGATATGAAGGAACTCGGCTATCTTATTGATTTCAATACTATCAGTATTCTAATTGGAATGATGATAGTTGTTGGCACTTTGAGGACGACTGGTTTCTTCGAATTTGTGGCTGTTCACGTAGTAAGGTTTTCTAAGGGTAATGTGAGAGCTTTGTTGATATTCTTTGTCGTTACAATTGCACTTTTTTCTGCTTTTCTAGATAATGTCACTACAATTCTTCTTTTTGCACCGATAATCTTTCTTGTAGCAGATGCTTTGGAGGTTTCTCCTCGCACTTTCATCCTTGCAGGAGTTCTCGCGGCAAATATCGGTGGGATGGCAACTTTGATTGGTGATCCACCAAACATACTTGTTGGCTCGGCAAGTGGGTTCGGATTCATGGATTTCATGAGAATTGATGGGCCGATTACACTATTTGCGTTGATAATTGCGCTAATCTACCTTGATCGACGCGTTTTCAAAGATTACAGAGAAATGGGCGGAAAGCTTCAGCGTATAGCAAATATGGATCCGAAGAAAGCGATAATTTCAAAGTCAGCACTCTACAAGTCACTAGCTGTGTTCTTTGCAATAATTGTGGGATTTCTTCTCCACGGTTTGATCGGAGTGGAGCCCTCTCTTATTGCTCTTGCAGGTGCAGCAGCGGCTATGATTCTTAACGGAAAGAGCTTTTCGCATCTTTCCGAAGATATAGAATGGGATACGATATTTTTCTTCATGGGCCTGTTTGTCCTTGCATTTGCACTCAAGGAGGTCGGTATCACCTCTGTGATTTCCGATTTGCTAGGCTCCCTTTCTGGCAACAAAATAGTGTTGTTCTTGACGCTTTATTGGCTGTCGGCTATAATGAGCGGCTTTATAGGAGCAGTTCCTGCGGTAACTTTCATGATACCAGTGATTCAGGAAATGACAACTAAGTTCGGCGTTCCTGCAGATATTTGGTGGGTGATCTCCATTTCGGCCTGTCTGGGTGGGAGCTTTTCAATAGCTGGTTCTGCAGCCAATATGGTAGGAGTTGGGTTAATAGAAAAGCATTCAAAGGAAAGACTCACTTATGGCGATTTTCTTAGGTTCTCAATGCCTATCACGCTTATTACGCTTGTTGCCGGTACCCTCTACATTCTTGTCAGGTTTTCTATCTAGAATCTCTTTTCGTACCAGAATTTCCTTCTGTCTGTTTCTTCCGCCTGTCGATCGTTCAATGAAAACTGGGTCGCCATTCTCTGAAGCCATTTCGGTGAAGTACATTGCTGTGGAGATGGTTCCCGGTGTCGGTGTGAACAACTGCACCTGCTCGGGGTTATAGTGCATTTCTCTCTTGACAAACCTCTTCAGTTCCATCATGTCTTCCTTTGTGCATCCCGGGTGAGCCGCTATGAAGTAGCCTATAATGTGGCACTTCCCGCTAGAAACAAGCCTAACCTCTTTGAGAAAATCTAAGAGAACATCTTTAGAGGGTTTGCCCATGTATTCAAGGACTTTCTGCGCTGTGTGCTCTGGCGCAATTTTCAACTGACCGGAAACGTTTTTCTGCAACAGCTCTCTGAGAAAATCCCTTCCGGATCTTTTATCTTTTAGAATGAGGTCATATCTGATTCCAGATGATACGAAAACATGTTTCACACCAGGTATCTTTCTTATTCTCTTGAGTAAATTAAGATATCTAGAATGATCTAGCTTTAGAGAACTACACACCTCTGGAAAGAGGCATCTCTTTTTTGCACATGCACCGACTTTTTCCTTTATAGAACATTCGTAACCGTACATGTTCGCAGTAGGGCCACCCACGTCAGTAACAGTTCCCCTGAATCCGACGTCTCTGGTGAATGCAGATATCTCCTGAATTATTGAATCTTCACTCCTGGAAACAACGGTTCTACCTTGATGAAAAGCGATTGCACAGAAGTTGCATTGTCCATAACAACCCCTATGACTTGTCACAGAATAACGTACAGTCTCTAATGCTTTCACCCTTCCCCTTGAAAGCGAAACCGGATGAACTCTTCTGGTAAACGGCAAGGAATAGTAAGCATCTAATTCTTCTGACGCGACTTTGGGCGGTTTGTTCTGGACTACGTATCGGTTGTCTTGAAGCTGGAACAACTGGCGTCCCCTTACCGGGTCTGTCTCTTCATGCATTACTTTTGTCATTTCAAAGTATTTCCTCTTGTCCTGAGATACTTCTTCATGAGATGGCAATTCAATTCCTGCGGGTTTAGAGCTGGACCAAAAAACCGTTCCTTCAACATCTGTTGGGACTTCTCTCTTTTTCGAGATCTTGTCTGCAATTTCCAAGATAGGCTTTTCACCCATTCCATATACCAGCAAGTCTGCTTTGGAATCAAGCAAGATCGATTTTCTTATTCTGTTGCTCCACCAGTCAAAATGAGAAAACCTTCTAAGACTGGCCTCTATTCCACCGAGAATGATAAGAGTTTCTTTGAAGACCTGCCGAATCAAATTTGAGTAAACAATCGTTGCCCGATCCGGCCTCTTTCCACCAAAACCTCCAGGAGTGTAATCGTCGCTCCTTCTCTTCTTTCCAGTCGATGTGTAATTTGCAACCATTGAATCAACGTTACCAGAGGTGACACCGAAGAACAGAGCAGGTTTACCCAACACTGAGATGTCTTCGTTTGTTCGCCAGTCGGGCTGCGAAATGACACCTACTTTCCAGCCGTGTGATTCCAGCACTCTTGCAATCATCGCCGTTCCAAAAGAAGGATGGTCAACAAATGCATCGCCCGTTATTAGAATAACATCGAGATATTCCCGTCCTCTCTCGACCATATCGCTCCTAGTCATCGGAATATTCATTAGGCACTCCAAAAAAACCGGGAAGCGAAAACGTAAGCCGGATCCTGTTCTCGTGACCATCTATCTCGGAGTTATGTTACCATGACCCTCAAGCATCCTACCCGAAAGGGAATCGGTGGGCATCCTCAGACCCTTTCTGCTTGGACTTGCTCCAGACGGGGGTTACCTGACCTGCCGGTCACCCGACAGCCGGTGAGCTCTTACCTCACCTTTCCATCCTTGCCCGAAGGCGGTCTAATTTTCTATGGCCCTTTCCGGAGATCACTCTCCCTGGGTGTTACCCAGCGCCCCTGCCCATGGAGTCCGGACTTTCCTCGGATTTTCCGCGGTCACTCTTTTCGCTTCCCGATCTATAAAATAGAGCCTTGCTTCCCTGGTATCTACCTTCAATTATCATCTTTCTTTCTAACATATTCAATAGCTTGATTTTTGACATTCCCCAATTTCCAAACATTGTTCCTTCGTTAGGAGGGTCTGAGACAAGTCTGTGTACAACGACTCTCCAGTCTAGATGCTCCAGAAATACCACTACTCTTTCCAGAAATTCATCTACACTTCCTATCTTAACTTCACCTGCTTCATACATTCTTGCAAGTTCAGTGCCCTCGACTACGTATAGAGAATGGAGTTTGACGCCATCTATGCCGAGTACAGAGATCAGTCTTGCAGCCTCCGCCACATCCTCTTCAGTATCCCAGGGAAGATTCGATATCATATGTACAACCAAATCGATTCTTCTTTTCTTAATTCTCAGTGCCGAATCGATAAAATGCGACAGAGTGTGACCTCTGTTAATGGTTTTGATAGTGTTGGGATTGATACTCTGAAGACCGAGTTCAAGAATCACATCAACGTCAGAAGTGAATTCTTCAAGTAGATCTAGAACCTCGTCAGAGACAAGATCGGGTCTGGTAGAAATGTCGAGGATGACAACGTCATCAACAATAACCTCTCTGTAAAGCTGTCGTAATTTCTTGACAGGGGCAAAGGTATTTGAGTTGGCCTGGAAATATGCCATGAATTTCCTGATACCTTTCTTTCTAAGGAATTCCATCCTACTTTCGAGCTGCTCTCTTAACGAGAGAGTCGAATCTACTGTGAAACCACTTCCCGAGGAATCACAGTATATGCAGCCACCTTTTCCATTTACTTTGTGGGGACATGAGAAGCCTGCATCAAGGGGAACTCTTTGAACGGGTTCTCCATACCGTGATTTCAAATGAGTCTTGAGGTCATTGTATGGTTTATGACTCAACTGATCTCACCAGACTCTTCTCAAACTCTTTGAAGGCTCTTACCGCAGAGTCTACTTCCTCGCTATTGTCTCCCAGAAAAACGTACAGCCATCTACCGGAAAACCACGACTTCATGAAGCTCTCGCCGACTTCACCGGAGAATTCTCCGTAGATCCATGGAATCGCGCTTATGACTGATCTGATTTCATTTGAAACTTCCCTAACAAAGTCATACCAGAAACCCGTGGCTCTTGAAGCATTCTCAAATTTTGCTACGTAAACATTGAATTCCTTTGTGCCTTTAGCAAACTCTTTATGGAGAAGCAGAGTATCTTCATTCAGTTCTATCCCTAAGATCATGCCGCCAACACTAACCGAAGTAGAGATATCCATATAGTCGCTTAGCGCGAATCCCGCAAACTTTCCGGGTACGAGTTCTGATTTTGAGGCACTACAGGAGGAAAACAAGGTCGTAATTAGAACCACTATTACAATTATGCTGAACTTTCGTATTTTCATCTCTTCACCTCTAATTCTATTAGTTTTTCAAAAAGAACTGCTTCTAAGAAGAGCTCAGGCCATCCCTCTTTACCAAGGCTTTCAAGATGATCCGAAAAGAGACTGTTGTCTCTTGGGTCTCTGAGTTCTTCGTCTATTTCGAGTAAAGGGACCAAAACGAATTTCCTTCTTATTATATCTTTGTGGGGTATAGAAAGCTTATCAGTTGTCAGAATCATCTCTCCAAAGAGCAGAATATCGATGTCGATTTCTCGCGGACCCCACCTGAACCTTTCAACTCTTCCAATAGACCTCTCGATTGCCTTAATCTCTTCAAGCAAGAAGTGTGGATCACCTTTGAATTCGAATTTTCCCACACAGTTCAAGAATTCATTTTGCTCGATAATGCCTAATGGTTCTGTCAAGTAGAGCGATGATACTGATTGCAGCGTGATTCCCCTTTCTATTAGCATTGAAAAGGCTTTAATTATGAGATTCAGTCTTTCTCCCATGTTACTCCCAAAGCCTAAGAAAAGATCCTTAGTCATTTAACCTTCTCCTTAATGACCACGCTTTCTCTTTCAGCCTTTGAACAGCCTCAGGAGAAAAGCCCTCCTTCCACCAATATGGAAGGATCGAGTTGTCCAAAAGGAGTGGGTCGATATCCTCGTCGAATACGCCTCCACTGGTTAGTTCTTTCCACTGCACCGTTCCAGGAATGGGCGTGAATTCGTTGAGACTGGGGCTAATTCTTAGTTCTTCGCAGATTCTAAGAGAAGTCAGAACGTCTTCTTCGCTCTGGCCTGGAAGGTTAACCATAATATAGGCGCTGATCTCTCGAGAAGTGAATCCAGCCGCCGAAAGATTCTCAATCGCTACGAATATATCGTCCAGATTGACTTTTCCGCCTGTGGAATTCTGCATAGCCGGATCGGAAGTCTCTAAACCGATTCTTATCGTCTTGAAATTGTTCATGTACATGAGATCGGCGGTTTCTCTATCGACAAACCTGGCATGAACGCCGTTTGGCAGATGAAATCTCGCCTTGATTCCAACACGCTCGAACTCCTCCATAAGTCTCTTGAAACCACTACCTACAAGAATTGCATCGTCAAAGAAGACGATATCTGAGAGCCCCTTTGATGCAGTAAGATGCTTGACGAACCTGGCAGTCTTCACCGGGTCTCTTCTCACGAAGCTGTTCCAGAGGAGGCTGCTGGCACAATATGTGCATTTGAACGGACAGCCAAGGCTCGAAATCAACACGGCATATCTTGCAGATTTATAAACTGAATAGTCTGGATCAAGTTCGTCGAACCAGTCAAAATCGAGTGTTTCATTGATTCCCAGGAAACCAAGAGCCTTTTTGAGTGGTTCCGTTCCAGTTCCGGGGCAAACCTTGTCTGCTCCGGAATACCGCCGGGCATGTTCGGGAAGGAGTGTCGCATAAACTCCTCCAAGTACCACTGGAACCGAGGGCATTTCATCCTTAATAATTCTAATAGTATCGTGTACTCCATAATGCCAGTAAGTCATCATTGAAGTGACAAAGACACAATCAACGTTCTTTACCTGTCTTATTTTCTTTCTCAATACTTCCTCGGGAAATCCAAACCTCTTGAATCTCCTGGGTATCGAGGCAATAGACCGGGGTTTTGGTATCTCGCTTTCAAGGAATTTCCCCGTTCCGTAATATTTCTCTCCGAATTTCGGAGAAAAGGTGATCAATTCATCATCATATCTATCGAGACAATCTATTAGAATTGATTGGATCCCGATATGCTTCAGGAGTGAAGAAATGTACAGCAGACCTAATGGTTTTAGCCAATAGTCATAGGCCGACACATCTTCTATCCACGGGTTAACAAGTAGTATCTTCTTCAAATGGTTTCACGCTGTTATAGTAGAAACTTAAGCCTTTGAGTGTGAGATTCGGATCAGCGATTTCTATCAAACCTCCCTCAATTAAGAAGAGATCGATATTCCCGCCTGTACCCACAACTGTTGGCTTTTCTTCGAATTTCTCGATAATATTGTCAATAATCCCTTGAATTGCGAAGTATGTTCCGTTTACAATACCGATTCTCAAGTTGTCTTCTGTATTAGTTCCAAAGTAGTGGTCTTCGAAGAAGAGCTCCACTTCCGGTAGTTTTGCGGTATGCGAGAAAAGTGCGGACATTGCTGTCCCAGGCCCCGGAAGGATTGCTCCTCCCACAAAATTACCGTCTTTGACGATGTCTATGGTAATTGCTGTCCCCGCATCGACAACTATCACATTGTTTCCATAGCATTCCTTTGCCCCTAAGACATCGGCAAGTCGGTCAGCCCCAATCTCGGCTGGGTTATCCGTATTCAGCCCTAAAGGGAAAAATCTATCCGGCCTCAAGAAGACTGCAGGTTTCGGAAGATACTTTCTTGTGAAGTAGTTAATTGTTCTGTTCAACCTAGGAACAACACTTGCAACACACAGGCCATCTATTTCTCCGACAGAGTAACCCTTAATCCTAAGAAGCCCATCAAGGATAACAAAGAGTTCATCTTCAGTCTCTATTCTTGATGAGGGGAGTCTCCAGACTTCCTCAATGCTCTTCTCGCCGGTAAGTCCTAGAACCGTTGTTGTATTACCAATGTCAGCAAGTAAAACCATGTTATGACCTCCTAAGTAGATAGTATCATCAGTCTTCAACTCTTGCTACTTGTGGAGGCTTCAAGAAGCGCTTGTTCTTTCACAGTTTCTTAATAATTCTCTCCACTTGATAGGCAGATGATGTGATGATATAATCTTTCTGCCAGCGCAGGCTGGAGACTGAAAGTGGGAGCGACTCGCTAGCTCAGCAGGTAGAGCACCTGACTTTTAATCAGGGGGTCGCGGGTTCGAATCCCGCGCGAGTCACCAGCGAGAGTGGCGAAATTGGCAGACGCGCTGGACTTAGGATCCAGTGGGGAGACCTGTGAGGGTTCAAGTCCCTCCTCTCGCACCAGAGAGACTAGTTTTCATTTGCGGATGTAGCTCAGTGGTAGAGCACCTGCTTGCCAAGCAGGGGGTCGCGGGTTCGAACCCCGTCTTCCGCTCCAGAAAGACGCCGAACGGCGTCTTTATTTTTTGAGCGCACTTGTTGCCTCTACAGGAAGCAAGAGAACACATTTGACTCTTGCCCAGAGTTTCTATAACGATTGTCTTTCGTTTTTTGAGAGCAGTTTCATTTTGAGAGTGAGCAGCCACTGTTTTCTCTTTAGTGAGCTTCGCATATTCTACTCCCATTCTATTGTTGCAGGCGGCTTGTCTGTTATGTCGAAGACAACCCTTCCGACTTCCCTTACTCCTGAGGTTATTCGCGAAGAGGCTTCTCTGAGGATCTCATGAGGCAGTTCGTGCCAAGACGCAGTCATACCTTCTGAGCTATTCACCGCTCTCAGTGCTACAACATAACCGTATGACCGCTTGTCGCCTTTAACACCAACACTGAAGACGGGAAGCAGAACAGCGAATGATTGCCAGATCTTTTCTGATTCACCTGATTTCCTGAGAACATCCATGAATATCGAATCAACTTCCTTCAGGATTCTCGCTTTCTCAGAATCAACCTCGCCTATTATTCTCACGCCTAGACCTGGACCGGGGAATGGCTGCCTGGTCAGTAAAGACGGTTCAATTCCTAGAGAATATCCTAAATTTCTGACCTCGTCTTTGAAAAGCTCTCTTATAGGTTCCAGAAGCTTCAGATTCATCTTGTCAGGAAGGCCACCAACGTTGTGATGGCTCTTGATCTTTGCGGAGTTTTTCGAAGCGGCTCCTGATTCTATTACGTCGGAATAGATTGTACCCTGAAGAAGAAAGCTCGCATTCAGTTTGTTTGCTTCTCTTTCGAAGACTTTTATGAATGTTTTTCCAATGATCTTTCTCTTTTCTTCGGGATTGTCAATTCCCTTTAACTCTCGAAAAAACTCTTCCGAAGCATCAACGTTTATCAGTTTTATACCAAGGCTTCTAAGAGCTTCACAGACTTCTATATCTTCATTCTTTCTCATAAGTCCATGATTTACAAAAATCCCAGTAAACGCATCACCCACTGCCTTAGAGGTCAAGACCGCTGCAACGGTTGAATCGACGCCGCCAGAAAGGCCTCCAACTACTTTCGAGCTGCCAACGATCCTCTTGATCTCTTCAACTTTGCGCTCAGCAAAAGCGCTAAGTTTCCAGTTTCGAGAGGCATTACAGACATTAAATACGAAATCTTCGATTAGATTTGTTCCAAACTGAGTGTGATTAACCTCTGGATGAAACTGAAAAGCGATGTCTCTTCCGTTGGAGAAACCTGCAGTTATGCCGTTCTTGCTTCTAGCTATTACCTTACATTCAGCTGGAAGCGACGTAACCTCGTCTCCATGACTCATCCACGTTACTATTTCTTCTGGTATGTCACGAAAACGTTCGTTGTCCATAGACACATTTGTAAGTCCGTACTCGCCAAGTGCACCGCTTCGGACTTCGCCTCCAAGCTTTTTCGCAAGGAGATGCATCCCGTAGCAAATGCCCATTATTGGAACTGGAAAACCTTCTAGTTGTTTAGGAAAACCGAGCGCGCCTTCCTCGTAGACACTCTGAGGTCCCCCTGAAAGAACTACTCCCTTAATTTCGCTTTCGACTTTGAATTCCTCTGGACTTGCAACTGTACAAAAGACGCCCATCTCCCGAATCCTTCTTGCAAGAAGAAGTGTGTACTGCGATCCGTAGTCTATAACAGCTATTCTATCCATACGGCCTCCCAAAAAAGAGCCAAATAAATCCTAAAGTAGTTCCAGCAGAAAAGGTTCAGCATATTTACCATGAACCATCGACTAGATCAGGAAAATCAGCCGAATAGTTCTCTTGAGGAATCTCAAGGCAAACGCGACACGTCTGGCGACGCAGGCATTATCACCATCGGCCAAGCAGGCCGACACTCCAGTTCCTGCTGAAGCTAAAAGATTCAATCTTATTGGTAAGGTTAGTGCCAATCCCTGCTGTTATCAGCATATCTCCAACCCTTACTTCCATGCCTCCGCCAACAATGAAATCTATGTTACTTAAAAGATCAGCGTTCATAGATACTCCAGCACGAGCAGAAAAGAGATTGTTGTATGTATACTGAGTCGAAAGACCCAGATATTTTATTGCCATCCCCTCTCTTGTGCCTAATTCAAGTCCAATCATAAAAGGGTCAGGAACAAATCTTATCCCAGCGAGCAGATCGACTGAACTTACGGAGGAACCACTGTTCCACAAATCGCTGCTGAAGGAAACTATGTATTCAATCAGTTCATATGCCTTACCTGTGATACCTCCCCTGACTGAGACACCGTAGGTTGTTGCCGTGGCGGTCGTCATGTTTAATTCAAAATCCGCCCCGTAAGCCGTAAAGGGGCCAAGCGCACCCGATATTGTGTAGCTAAGTGATCTAACATTCGATGCATTTTCAGTGTCCATGTAGTATTGAAGCATCCCTGCCATTCCATCATCTGAATCCTCAAAGAGATGCAGGTAGAGAGCACGTTGATTTGAAGAGGGAGAGGCAACCGTAGTCAGTTCAACGAAGTGCGTTGAGAAAGCTGAATTAGTTATCCCATACAAATCAGAAGGACTGCCAAATCCCGAATCATACTCTACTGCAAGGATACCATTTCCACCCGTTTGAAGCTGGAAGGGATTCATTGCCACAGTAACAACACAAAAAAACACAACGATCAGAATCAGGAGCTTCTTCATCTTATCACCCCATACGTTCTTCAGAAGTCTTAAGGTTCTCTGTTTGAATTAGGCCAGTCTCAATACAATGTTCTTTGAATTCGGCCAGTCTATCGTCAAGTATAGCTTGTCGGATCCTTTTCACAAACTGCATAAGAAAACTAATATTGTGATAGCTTAACAGGATCTTTCCAAGAATCTCATCCCTTATGAAAAGATGGTGTATGTATGCTCGGCTGTATGTCGAGCAAACCTTGCAACTGCAATCGGGATCAACGGGTCTCTTGTCTTCCTTGTTTGTTGAGGACTTAAGATTGATTCTTCCATTCGATGTCAAAGCCGCTCCATGCCTTCCTAACCTGGTCGGAAGAACACAGTCGAACATATCTATGCCGTTTTCAACGGCGGCCATTATGAGTTCTGGAGAACCTATCCCCATCAAATACCTTGGTCTTTCTTCAGGTAATAAATTTACAGATCCCGACAAAATTCTTTCCGTCGTTTGGAAATCCTCTCCAACGCTCAGTCCGCCAAGAGCGAAACCTTCAAAATCAAGTGAAGTAATTCTAGCGGCACTTTCTTCCCTCAGGTCACCAAAAAAGCCCCCTTGGACTATACCAAAGAGAGACTGCATACTTTGCCCTTTGTGAGAAAGCAGAAATCTCTCCGCCCAAACCGTAGTTCTCTTTACTGACTGTCTTACATAGTCTTTGTTTGCGCTTGGTTCAACACACTCATCGAAGGCCATGGCAATATCCGATCCAATCGCCTCCTGAATCTCTGAAGAAAGCTCAGGAGTAAAGAAGAGTGCTCTACCATCAAGAGGCGACCGAAACTTTACCCCATCGTCGGTAATCTTTTTTTCTTTTAGAGAGAAGACCTGGAATCCACCGCTGTCAGTCAGAATCGAATGTTTCCACGACATAAATTTATGAAGCCCACCAAAGTTCCTGAGAACATTCAGCCCGGGACGTAAGAAAAGGTGAAACGCGTTTCCAAGTATGATCCTCGCGTCAAGCTCCTCCAACTGATCTTGCCATAATCCCTTAACTGTTCCGTTTGTGCCAACAGGCATAAAAACCGGAGTTTCGAATTCACCGTGAGGCGTGACGATTACCCCGGTTCTAGCTTTTGATTCCGTACTCTTTGCCTTGAGTTTCAGTTCAACCATTACGTTTCCCGATTATCTCAATTATCTTGTTGTATGAGAAATCAATCTGTTTTTCAAGTTGTTTCATCTCTTCGTTTATCCATGCACCGTAATCAGGGTCCTTTAGGGATTTCATATTAATCATGACATTTGCCTTGGCGATTCTATGAACTGCAAGAAGAAGATGGGCAGCACTCTCCGCATCTGAAAGAACACTGGAGTTGCCCCATTTCGCGAGACGTTCAACATTTACGATAATGTTTTTACATCTCCTGGCAAGGTCAAAAGGGACCTCGATAGCTGTCTTTAAGGCTTGCTGAATTTTCATTTCTCTTGCATTCTTTTCATCATCGGTAGCCTTTGGTAACTTATACGCAGATAACACCTGATCAAAAGCCTGAATATCTCGGTTCATCAAGTCACACAGATAATTGCTTTCCGATTCGAATACCTCTAAACAAGATTCCATGTGACCTTCTACGTCTTCATAACCCTTTTTTCCAATAGTGAGATTTGCAACCATGGAGCCAAGAGAGGCTGCGAGCGCTGCCACAACTGCTCCGACTGCTCCCCCACCAGGAGTTGCGGATTTTTCAGCGACTTTCTTCAAGAAGTCCTTTAACGATAATGTGCAGAAATCCATCTCAATAACCCCCCCAATTCTCTTTTGATCCTTCTGACACAATATTGATCCCTGAACTAGTACCAATCCTGCTTGCTCCGGCAGAAATCATTGCGAGAGCTTCCTCTCTCGATTTAACCCCTCCGGAAGCCTTAACTTTGCAAGCGTCTCCCACGACGAATTTCATTAACGATACATCATCTACCGTTGCCCCTCCGCCGGAGAAACCGGTCGAGGTCTTCACAAAGGCGGCACCTGCTTCTCTCGAAATAACGCAAGCAACGATCTTTTCTTCTTCTGTGAGGAGCGATGTTTCAATAATTACCTTAACAGTCTTTCCACAAGCCGATTCTACCACTTTAGCTATGTCATCAAATACGCTTTCGTACTCTCCAGATTTCAGCAAACCAACATTAATTACCATATCGAATTCGTCCGCCCCATTGTCACATGCCCAGGATGTCTCAAATCCCTTCACTTCTCTTGACATCTGGCCTAACGGAAACCCTATAACCACAGTTTTTCTTATTGTACTACCGCTGAGAGACCTGTTAACCAGAGGAAGATACCCAGTGTTCACACAAACACTCCAGAACTCAAACCTAATTGCCTCTTCACACAATTTCTCCACCATCTTTGGAGTGGCATCTGCTTTCAAGAGTGTATGATCAATGAATTTGGCAATATTAAGGTTCTCCGGTAATTCTCTCTTGATAGGAGAATACTCCTCTTTGTACCTTCTAACTTCTCTTTCGATTATCGCCTTAAGCATGGCATCACCTCTCTATACCAGAATATTCTCTAGACTACAGACCTAAATCAACAGATATTTCTTGCATTGCTTTCAGAGAAAGAGAAAGGAAATCTTCGAGAGACATTCCAAATTCCGAACAACTGGCCATTTGCTCTCTGCTGGCACCTCTTGCAAATGACTTTTCTTTGAACCTGTTTTTTAGAAAATCCACATCAATGTCGGAGAGTTTGCTACCCTTTCTAATGAGAACTGCGGCCACTATGAATCCTGTAACCGGATCGGCAGCATATATTGCTTTCTCGATTAGCTTGACCCGATCTTTCTTTTCACAGTGAGCAAGAATCGCATCGTTGACCTCATCGGGCAAGTCTTCGTTTTGAAGCATTGAAACAGTCTTAAGACCATGTTGATCGAAGTTGTCTTTAGTGAATTCGTAATCAAGATCGTGGAGAAGACCTGCCATTGCCCAAACATCTTCATTCTCGCCGAGTCGTTCTGCGAGGGCTCTCATTACCGCCTCGGTGGCCAGCACGTGCTTAATAAGATTCTTAGATTGTATGTTGTTCATTATTAACTGCATTGCGTGATCTCTTGAAATCATTTTTCTGCCACCTCCGCTTTAAATGTTCTTCCTGCTGCAAAACTATAGAATGTACCGCTTCCTATTATAACGTGATCAAGCATTTTGATTCCTAGCGTCTCTCCGGCTTCCCTTATCTTTGAAGTAACACCTTCATCTTCTTTGCTAGGAGATGGATCACCGGAAGGGTGGTTATGAACCAGGATTATTGCAGCGGCCATCCTGCTTATTGCAGGTTTGTAGACCTCTCGCGGATGAAGAAGTGAGGAATCCAGTAATCCCACACTAACCGTATTCAATCCTCTGTAGTTGAGTTTGCTGTCTAGGGAAATTACTCTTACGGTTTCTCTATCCATAAAGGCCATATCGTGGCAAAGATGGTAGACACCTTCAGGTTCATCCAGCCGAACTTTCGTTTTCTCAGTCATTTCTCTGAAGATCCTCTGTCCCAGCTCAAGAGCGGCCTTCAAGCAAACTGCCTTTGCTTTTCCAAGGCCTTTTGTATTCAGTAGTTCGTTAACTTCTGCAGAAAGAAGAGCCGTTAGAGAGCCATAGTAGCCAAGAAGTTCTTCACTAAGCTGAAGTACATCTTTTCCTTTGATTCCTGTTCTAAGAAGAATCGCGATTAATTCGCTGTTCGACAGCGCGCCAGCGCCCTTATCCAGCAGTTTCTCTCTAGGCATTATCTGGCCTTCCAATTCAGATTACCCCCCGCGCGTGTAGCTCATGCCACAATCTTCCTATTGGAAGTCCCATCACATTATAGAAGTCACCTGCTATGCTCTTCACGAAAAGAGCACCATAATCCTGAATTCCATAAGCTCCAGCCTTGTCAAGTGATAGACCGCTTTCAGCATATTCTTTGAGGACTTCCGATGGAACCTCTCTAAATGTTACGTCAGTTTTCTCCACAAAGCTGAATTCGCTTTCTTCGTACATTACGGAAACTGAGGTGAAGACAGAATGAGTCCTACCCGAGAGGACAAGCAGCATTTCATAGGCTTCTTCCACTGAAGATGGTTTTCCAAGAACAAGTCCATCAAGAACGACTACCGTGTCTGCTGCAATTACAGTGGAAAAAGGATTTCTAAGCATGACATTTTTGGCCTTCAAGTGAGAAAGTTCGCACAATTCCTTTTCGCAGAATCTTTCTGAAAGATTCTCCTCTACTCCCTTTGGAGGTATGACTTCAAAAGAGACCCTCAGTAGATGCAGAAGCTCCCTTCTTCTTGGAGAAGAGGAACCGAGTATTAGTCTTGCCAAAGTGAATCACCCATCCTTCTTATGACTTCAAATGCTACATAAGCATTAATTGAAGCGGAAATCGATCCAAGTACCAACATATAGGGGTAAAGAAAGATGATCTCTATATTCTTAATAATAAGCGAAGAAGCTACCATTAGCTGTGAGAAATTACTAATCGCTGCGCCTGCTACACTTATTCCAAATAGACCAAACTTTCCGGTTTTGTTCATAAGCCACATGGTTGCTGCGGACGAAACTGCGCCTGCAACTCCCATTAGAAAACCTGGAGTAGCGAGTCTGCCTGCCAGCAAACTTCCGATGATACTCTTGCCTATTGAAAGAGTCAGGATGTCGCCGAAAGGCAAGCCGGCCAGCGCTATGATTAAGACAAGATTGGAAAAGCCCCATCTTCCTCCCGGGATTGGAAGTGGAAACGGTATTAGGCTTTCCAGAAGATAAAGAACAGACCCTATCGCCATTAACATCGATAGTGTAGTAACTCTCTTTGCTTCCATCATTTCTCCACAGTCACTCGTTTAACCAGAGTTTTGAGACAAAATCATTGACTCGATTTCTTTTTTGATCCCAATTCTTCACGAAATTTCTCGCCTGCTGTTTGTGGTTCACTTGACGAATGTTTGTGGTTCACTTGATTTTCCTAAGTCCCTATTGAGTTATCGCGTCAACTTCAGACCGATCCGAGACTATCTTTATCAAAGTTCTGTTTGGTACACATACAATTGGGATATTGGGCATGTTTACTGCTCCTTGGGCAACACAAAGCTTCTCTGGACAGTCTGAATCGATCACGGAAATCTTTCCTCCCTGGACTTTAACAACCATTCCTACATCAAGAAAAATCTCAGAATCTGAGCTCAGATCTATAGTTCTTACCAGTCTTCCATTGCAGTACACTTCTGCGAAAGAAGAGCCATTTCCACGCGGAAATGCAAAAAGGATCACCAGAGCAAACGCTACGATTACAATCAAGACGTCATTTCTCGTGGTAAATTTCATTTCTCCTGATACACTTCAAAACCTGGAGACCTAAAGATACTCATATCTTCCATTACAAGTAATACAAGGGCTCCAAATCTAGGCAGGAAAGTAACACCTGGTTCCATTCCTATAACAAAAGCGGCCGTTGCATAGGCATCTGCGAGCATGGTGCTCTTTCCTATTACAGTTGCACTTATAACTCCGCTACGGGAAGGGAACCCCGTTTCGGGGTCAAAAATGTGGTGGTAACGTACATTGTTCTCAATAAAAAATCGCTCATAATCTCCAGAAGTAGCTACAGCACCGTCGTAAAGGTAGATGTATTCAAGAACATCTTGAACACTTTCTCCTCTAGGATTTCTCACTCCAACTATCCATGGTCTATTCCCATACTTGGGACCGATTACCCCAATGTCACCCCCGGCATCGATGAAACCTGTTGCTTCCGGATCAAGCGATTTGATCTTTGCAATTGCCATATCGACTGCATAACCTTTTGCTATCCCTCCAAGATCAATCATCGCTCCATCAACCAGAGAAACGTATCCCAGCTCTTCATCGTAGGTAACTCTTGAAAAACCCGTTGAGCCCAAAGCATCTTCGATCTCCTTATCGCTGGGAATCCTTTTTTTAGAAGATGCATCATCGAATCCCCACAGTCTTGTTAGAGAATAGAGGGTCGGATCGAATGCACCGGACGTGTTCCGAGCTATTTCCAGTGCTGACCTAATTAGAAAACTTGTTTCCTTATCTATGTCATGAAGCTCTCCGGTTCTGTTCAGCTCAGCGATTACGCCATTGTTTCTGCTCCCAAATTTGTCATCTATCCTCTTGATCTCGGTCATAGCAGCCTCTGCGAGTGTAACTGGGGACATTGTGGAAGAGGAGACTCTTATTGTCACATAAGTTCCCAGATGATACTCGGTTTTGTCATAGTACTCCAATGGCTTCTGTCGAAAGAAAACAATTGTCAGCAAAATTATTGCGGAAACAAAGAGGAGTCCATACAGGAAAATTCGGTTTCTCAGAAGACTATTGGGATTTCTTTTTGGCAATTGTTGCACCTTCCTTTTTCATCTATGCCAACCACAGAACTTCGCATACCTCTTCTCTCGACCAGGAGGTTTCCGCAATACGGACATGTTGTGTCCGATAGACCTGGAAGATCGATATTCCCAACATAAACGTATCGCAAGTACTCCTTTGCTACTTCGGCAAGTTGTATTAGAGAATCAGGCGAAGTTGGGGGTATTGTGCTCTTGTAGTTAGGAAAGTATCTGTTAATATGAAGTGGGATATCCTTAGACAGCCCTGAGATCCATTTAGCTTCCTCCCTCATTTCTTCAGGCGAATCGTTCTTGCCGGGAATAATGAGCGTAGTCAACTCAATGTGCGTTCCCGCTTTCCTGGCTGTCTCTATTGATCGAAGAACAACTCGTTTTTCTGTGCCGATGTCTTTCACGTAAAACTCGTCATTCCAACCCTTAAGATCGATGTTCATACCTCTTACCGACTGCGAAAGAAGATCCATGGGTTCCTCGTCAATCACTCCGTTTGTAACAAGTATGCTATATATACCTTCTTTGGCTGCTGCTCGAGAGGTATCAAGTATGAATTCGAAAGAGACAATCGGCTCGTTATAAGTGAAAGCTATACCTCGCGATTCTCTCTCCAGAGCAATTTGAATAAGCTGCTGGGGCATAACACGCATTACCGTCTTTGGGCGTTGCTTCGAAATCTCCCAGTTCTGACAGAAGTTGCATCTCAAATTACAGCCCCATGAACCAACTGAAAGTATCTTCTCGCCAGGGAAAAGATGATAGAGAGGCTTCTTTTCAATCGGATCTATAGCAATTGAAGTGAGCTGACCGTAATTAAGAGAATATAGCATTCCGTCAACATTCTTTCTTACGCCACAAAAGCCAACCTGATCGGGCTTGATTATACAATGCAAGGGGCAAAGAAGACACTGCAGTACCTTTTCCTCGCCATACTCATCAAAGTAAACGGCCGGTTTCATGAATTCACCTCTTACCGGTTTCAGCGATACCTTTCAACTGAAAACCTGAAAATACTGTAATCTTCCGATTCCCTTATGCCGGCTTTCCGTAAGGCTATCGATAGCTGCTTTTGAATCGTGTCTACACCTTCAAGATCGGGAAGCAGGACTCCTTTTCTGTAACCCAGAGAAACAATGACGCCATATTTCTTAGGATCAAGTCCAGAAAGTGTGGTTCTTTCTGGAGGGCTAAGAATATCGACGGAAACATCTATGTCAGCTAGTTCGCTCGCCTCTACAGGAGGGAATCGAGGGTCTTTTGTAGATGCGGAGATAGCATTCTGGATTATTTCAAGAGCAACATTTTCCTGCAAAGGGTATATCGTTCCTATGCAACCTCTAAGCGAGCCGTTTGATGTATGGAGAGAAACGAAACAACCTGCTCTCTTAGACAGGAACTCTTCAGAAACCCAGTCAGGGGTTCCAATTAAAACACCATGGCGAATAAACTCCTCCATAGCGCATCTTGCAATCCTCACCGGCTCAGAATAATACAACTTAACGCCTCAATCGAAGAAGATCTGGGACAGTTTGTAATACTCAAAGGGAACTAACTTCTTTGTAGCTATTCCATATTCAAGGGGAATAGAGATGATATCATTGCCTTTAAGTGCAACCATTCTGCCAAAATCGCCTTTCATGACAAGCTCCATTGCGTGAACTCCGTATCTTGTGCCCAGAATTCTGTCAAATGCCGTGGGGGTTCCACCTCTCAGAAGGTGCCCCAGAACAACGGATCTAGTATCATAACCCGTTCTCTCAGAGATAATATTCGCCATATAATGGGCAATCCCTCCCAGTTTTATATGACCAAAGGCGTCGATCTTGCTTTCATCGCCAACAACATTTTCCAATTCAGTTGGTTTGAAGCCCTCTGCAACTGCGATAATCATGTATCCGAATCTATCCATTCGCTTCTTGACATAGGTTAGGATTTCATCTATTGTCATTGGGTATTCAGGAATAAGGATTAGATGTGCGCCGGCAGCCATGCCAGCTTCCAAAGTCACCCAACCAGCTTCTCTCCCCATTAATTCAACGATAATGATCCGTCCATGTGACTTTGCAGTAGAGTGCAATCTGTCAATCGCGTCCGCCCCAACATTTACCGCAGTTTGATAACCAAAAGTATAATCGGTGTTGGCAACATCGTTGTCAATGGTCTTTGGGACTCCAATTGCTTTGTATCCCATGGATGAGAGTCTTGCAGCCACGGTCAAAGTATCGTCGCCTCCGATTCCTATAATCACATCAAGACCGAGTTTCTTGATGTTTTCCTCCATTTTTATTCTCATATCTTCCGATTTAAAAGGATTTGTTCTAGATGTTCCAAGGATTGTACCTCCGAGAATGTGAATACCTTCAACATCGTTATCGGTGAGTTTCATACTCTCACCAACAACCAATCCCTTCCAACCGTGCATCAAACCGATAATTTCCACGTTTTCCGGAGCAGATTTCACGATGCCTCTAATAACTGCATTCAAACCAGGACAGTCCCCGCCGCCCGTCAATATTCCAATTCGCATTACCGACCTCCTGTAAGCCATAAATGGTTATAATACATACACTGTATAATTATAACATGAAGAGTCCTAAAATTGTCTGATGACAGAGAGGAAAGAGGCTTATGAAGCTAAGTTTGAAAGCATTGAAAGAAGAAATGACCTCCAAGGATTATTCACCTACGACAATGAGAGGTCTCATAGTGAAGCTCGGCCTAACTGATCGGGAGGATAGGGCGTTGCTCAAGAAGTATCTCGAAGAATTGACCGATTCTGGCGAGATTATAAAGGATTTAAAAGGAAGGTACATTGTTCCTGGTGAAAAGACTATAGTTGGTACTATTGAATTCGCAAGAAGAGGGACGGGAGCTTATATAAGCGTTGAAGACGAAGAGGATGTTTTTGTCGCTCCCGAAGACAGTGGTTTTTCCATTCATGGAGATACTGTTCTTGTGGAAATAACGGGAAGATATCGAGAAATTAGAAAGGGGAAGGTCATCAAAGTAATCAGTAGGAATAAAAAGAAAGTAGTCGGTACATTCAAGACCAGGGGCATCATGGCTTTTGTCGTCGCTGATGATATGAGGATAAAGACTGACTTCTATATCCCTCCCGAAGGATTCAATGGAGCCAAACCCGACGAAAAGGTTCTAATCAAGATCACCAGATATCCTTCCCCGGGGAGGAATCCTGAAGGTGTCGTAGAAAAGGTTATTGGTGACGTGTTCAGTCCCGAAGCAGATTTGATGACAGTTATTTACAGACAAGACCTTCCAGAACCGGGTTACTTTCCTGAGCAGGTGAGAAAACAAGCAGCCAGGGTTGCAAAGAGCATTGATCTTCAAGAAGTTAGAAAAAGAGAAGACCTTCGAAATGAATTGGTTTTCACAATAGACGGTGATGATGCAAAAGATTTCGATGATGCAATATCGATAAGAAAGAGCAGAGAAGGAAATTACATTCTTGGTGTACACATTGCGGATGTGTCGCATTATGTACGAGAGGGGACTCAGCTAGACCTGGAAGCTTATTCTAGAGGGACTTCTGTTTATTTGCTCGATACGGTTATTCCGATGCTGCCATTTGAACTTTCAAATGATATATGTTCTCTTAAACCTGAAGAGGACAGACTTACTCTTTCGCTGCTGCTGGAGATTGACCCTGTTGGACGTGTGGTTTCCTCGTCAGTGAAGAATTCCGTTATTAACTCTAAGAAGAGACTAACATATTCAGAGGTTAACGATTTCCTAAATGGTGAAGCATCTTCAGATATTTCGGAGAAATTGAGACCAGTTTCTGAGAGTCTCAAATTGTCGCACGAATTGGCTCAGAAGATACGGGACATCCGTAAGAAGCGGGGATCAGTTATGGATATTTCATCTAGAGAGGTTAAGATCATCTTTGACGAGAAAGGCAGGGTAACTGATATTCTGCCACAGAGTAGAGGAATATCCGAATGGATAATCGAGGAGTTCATGATACTTGCAAATGAGACTGTTGCTGAGATATTTAACAATCAGGGGTTACCGTTTGTGTACAGAATTCACGATAAACCAGATCCAGAATCAATGATGCAACTAAAAAATTATCTGGAAGCACTTGGATTGAAAGTCAAGATTCCGAGAAACGTTCATCCTAAGGCTCTTCAGCAAATACTTGAGAAGTCTAAAGATCACCCCCTCCACTCCTCCATAGAAAGAGTTCTAGTGAGAGGAATGAAGCGAGCTGTCTATTCTGACAGAAATATCGGTCACTTTGGACTGGCATCTGAAGCATACACTCACTTCACTTCTCCAATCAGAAGGTACCCGGATCTTGTTGTTCACAGGCTGTTAAAAGATTTGATCAAGAATGCCGGGGCTGATCTTAAGAACCATTCAAAGAATCTGGAGGAAAGTCTTTCCAAAATTGCCTCGTGGGCATCGAAGAGAGAGAGAATTGCAAACGAAGCGGAGTGGGATCTTGTGGACATGAAAAAGGTGGAGTACATCTCCAACCATGTGGGTGATTCTTTTGAAGGTGTTATCACGGGTGTAACAAAATTTGGAATCTTTGTGGAGTTGACCGAAAAAATGATTTCTGGTCTAGTCCACATTTCAACACTGGATGACTATTATGACTTCATTGAGGACCAGAATATTCTTGTGGGAAGAAGGAGCAAGCGGGTATTTAGGATCGGAGATCAGCTTGAGGTGAAGGTTGTAAGAGCAGACAAGACAACCATGGAAATCGATTTCATTATTGTCAATGATAACGGAAAGACGACCAGGAGAAGTAAGCGCTCCTCTCCCGATAAGTCGAAGGGAAAAAACTCAAGGAGCCATAAGAAATCACGTTGACAAGCTATCAAGCTCTTAATAATTAGTTGCCTTATGTAAGAAGCGCAGTGCACCGGTATTTTGAAGTCCTTCATGGTAAAGTGATTTTGGTTTTCTACCTGGAATGGTCTCTGTTCATTCTGATCTCGGCAGACCTCATTCATGGTGAAACAAGAATAGAAAGATTCACCAATCTTAGGTAAAATTACTTCTTCGGCGAGCAAACATGGTATATTTTTTACAAGTCACTCTGAGAAGAGGTGCTATATGGAGATTATTCGCCTCAAGAAAGACAAGAAGAGCTTTGATATCACGGACACACTACCATTTGCGATCGCAATCCTCGATGAGGTTTACGATGGTGATATAAACGTTGCGATACATGATTTGAAGTCTACTAAAATTGGGAAGGATCTTCTGACAATAGGTGGTTTAGCGGAAACTTTCGACAATGTTGTAACTCCCGAAAACTACGCTCCCATAGAATACGAGGAATTCAATGATTACTTGAAAGAGACAGGTCTCTCTGTGGCTTCTTTTACTAGAGGTACATTTTCGGGGTTTCAGGACAAAATACTCTCTATAGCTGATCGGGGTGACTATGAAAGCGCCCAGAAGTTTCTTGATTTGCTCATGGATGCAAATGTTGACAAAGCGACGGTTTGTGAGCTGAAAGGCTCTATTTTTCTAGAGTCAGGTGATGAAGAAGAGGGAATTAAATGGCTTCAAAATGCTCTAAAGATAGATTCTTCACTTGTTACAGCGTATTCATTTCTTGGTCAGACATTCTATAACAGAGGTGATTTTGATAGTGCGGCAGATTGTTGGCAAAGGGAGATTGCAGCTTCTCCCGATCACCTTGTCACCTACTTCATGTTAACTGATGCCTATATTAATGCCGGTCGAATGGATGAAGCTCTGAATGTTCTCAAAGACCTTTCGAAAAGAGATCCAGACAGTATTCTTACAAAGGTGGAAATGGCCGAACTTTACGAAAAGATGGGAAACATAGAGATGCGGAGAATTGTTGAAGATGAGGTGCTTAAAACAAAACCGGTTTACATAAATGATGTGGAACCTTGGGCAAAAATCCAGTTTAAGCACTCAAATTACGACGTTGTGGAAGAAGTGGCGACAAATTTTCTCAAGGAAAACCCCGATAGGCCAGAGCTTAAGATGCTGCTAGTCGTTTCTCATATGAAGAAAGGGCAGTGCGATGAGGCAAAGAGACTCCTTAAAGAATTCGAAAATGAGCAGGTTTGGTACTTCTATGGGAAGAAAGAGCTATTCGATGAATACCTCACTGAAGAAGAGAGAAAACAGTGTGGGATTACATAGTTCTTAGAGTCTCTCTCTTCTTCATTTTTGGGCTGATATTTGGAAGCTTTTCAAATGCTTTGATATTTCGTATTCCTTCAAAAGAATACTCAATGACCAGACCTCGAAGAAGTATTTGTCCAAAATGCAAACACCAGCTATCATGGAAGGACAATATTCCTTTGATAAGCTACATCTTTCTGGGAGGCAAATGTAGATATTGTGGGGAACCCATTGCTGCAAGGTATCCCGTCGTTGAGTTACTTACTGCACTGTTGTTCTCATTGAATTCAGTTGTCTTTTCTCTGTTTGGAGCAATTTCAATGTCAGTTTTGACTATGGGATTGATTGTCTCTTCTTTTATCGATCTTGAGCACTACATGATTCCAGACTTCGGCGTGATTCTTGTGGCTGCTGGCGGCTTCGCCTGGTCAACTGTTGAGGGTCGATTCCCTGCAAATTTACTTCATGCTCTTCTCGTTACTGGGGCGATGGTTGCATTTTTCTTCATAGCAAACCTTGTAAGGAAAGACAGTTTTGGTTTTGGCGACGTAGAATTGCTTGCAGCACTTTCTCTGGCATCTGGCATTATAGGTTCTTTATATACGATCATGGTAGCTTCTTTTGCAGCGCTAATTGTCTATGCAATAAATGCTGCCGCAAAAGGCAGAAAATTTGATCGACGAGCTCAGCTTCCTTTCGGCCCTTTCATTGCAGTCGGCGGGTATACGACAATCCTTTTTCTGGATTTTATCGAGGCGCTGTATAGAGTATGACTTTGAATGACTGGACGCTTGCTTTGAAAGAAACCGGTTACGAATTCGCGAGATTCCTCAAGAAAAGAGGCCTTTGCTGTTCTGTCACTGTCATCAGTGAGTACTGCGTTGAACTTTCAAACAGTGTAGTGCTCAGGCTTTATACGAACCGTAAAGGAAACAAGAGAATGGTTTTGCCTTCATTTCTCTCCGAAGAGAAGAGCGAATGGCTCCTGTTTAGATGGGAGGAATTCAACGGAAGAAATTATGATGGAGTTCACCTCTTCGTAGATGGTAGTTTCATGGACAATAAGGTAGGATATGGAGTATTGGTAATCACAGAAAATCAAATTGAGAAAAGAATCAACGGGTGTTTAAGAGAGAATCTCGAAATGAAAAACGTTACAGGTGAAATCGAAGGCGTGATTAGGGCGCTGGAATACTGTATGCGAAAGGGATATAGAAAAGCTACTATTCACTATGACTACATGGGACTAAGAAGTTGGGCGGAGGGGGAGTGGAAAGCGAAGAACAAATTAACGAGAAAGTACGTTGAACGGCTCAAGCAGTTCTCCTCCCAGATCGATATTGAATGGGTAAAAGCAAGATCACATATTGGAGAGACATTCAACGAGATTGCGGATAAACTTGCAAAAAAAGCAGTTGAAGATTGTGGATAGAATCTTTTGAGGATGGAATGCTGATCGATTTTTTCTGGCAACTTGGTCAACTTGGAGGAATAAATAGAAAAATGCTCTCGATCCTTCATTGTTTATTTCCTTAATGCCAATATTTGGTCATTCAGTAAACCAGCCAGTGGTGTTTCAGGGTTTTCTACTTTTACCGAAAACTTCTTGCATTTTATAGAAAACTAAACAGGAGGGATATCTTTGAAAGTTTTCATTAGTGCAGACATTGAGGGAACTGCAGGAATTGCGGACTGGAATGAAGCAAAAAAGGGTAATCAGGACTACGAGTATTTCAAGAAACAGATGACTGCAGAAGTAAAGGCAGCTGTTCAGGGTGCTCTTGAGGCTGGAGCCTCGGAAATAACTGTGAGGGATGCCCACGGGAGCGCAAGAAACATCGATCCCTCTCTTCTGCCGGAAGGAGTTCGAGTTCTCCGTGGGTGGGCTAGAGATCCTTTCATGATGATGCAAGGAATTGATTCTAGTTTTGGAGCCGTGGTGTTCACAGGATACCATTCACCCTCTGGAAAGGCTCGAAATCCTCTTTCTCATACTATGACGGGGGACATATACTACCTCAAGATCAACAACAAGCTTATTAGCGAATTTGAGCTAAACGCGATGTCGGCCTCTTATCATGGGGTACCGGTCGTTTTCATCAGCGGGGATGAGGGAATTGTACAAATCGCTAAGCAAAACGTACCTGGCATACAAACCGTGTCAACCAACATTGGCAGTGGTGCTTCAGTAGATTCAATTCATCCCGCTAAGGCAGTGAAGTTGATCGAGGAAGGTGTTTACAATGCTGTGAAGAACATCGGAGTTCAACCGGTATCAATTCCGGCTGAATTTGAGGTTGAAATTGCCTACATAGAACACACTTTAGCTCATAAGTTATCTTTTTTCCCTGGGGTGACCAAGAAGGACGATCGTGTTCTCACTTTCAGAGATCAAGATTATTACGAAGTTCTTAGGAAGTTGCTCTTTCTTCTCTGACAGACTCTTAAGGGTGGTGATGAGAGCTTAGCAACACCTCAGTCAGTGATGATCGCGAGTGGATTTCATTCGTATGCTGTCCTTTGTTGGATAGTTGGAAGGAAGATTGGTTTCAAATTCGAAACCGCATTCGGAGTATAGAGATAGTGCCTTTCTGTTCCATCGAGAGACGTCCAAAACGATTTCTGCATCCATTTCGAGTAGATGATTAAGGATCCTCCGTCCATATCCCTTGTTTCTGAAATCTTCGTGAACTGAGATTAGACCGAGGTATTTTTGCTCGGGGAAAATGCCCATCTCCATTGATCTTTGAAGAGTTCGAAATTCATGCAAGAGTCTAAACCCAAAGATACTAAAAGAAAAGTTGATCATGTCAACGTGTAAATGCGACAGTCTGTTCATCTCCTCATGCGTGTAAAATGCATATATTGCGATTGGCCGATTGCCAATTTCGCAAACAGTAATGAATTCGAGATTTATCGCGCTGCCCATAATCAGAAGCCTTGATATGCCTGCCTGAGCTTTTGTTCCCAGTGCACGCTTGAAATGGGATGGGTCAGTATTGAAGACCAGATGCGCTACAAATTGCAAGTCGCTCGACTCGGATTGTCTGTATTCAATCTTTTCCTTCTTCACGGGTAAATTCTATACTCTAAAAAACGATTATTCAAAATCATAGTTGGCATGTATTTGCATATGAATTGTCAGACATACAATATGCGAGGTGCGTCATGAGAGCTGCAAAGAGAGGAATTGACGAAGGTTTGTACATTGCTCGAGCTCTTCTCGAAGGAAACGTCGAAGCGTGCGCAATTGTCTCTTCAGAAGGGAAGATCGTAGTTGCAAATTCAACATGGGAAAGGCTTGCCGCAGCTTGCTTCGATGAACTCAGTTTCTTGAGTGAAGAATTCGATATGAAACGATTTTCTGACATGCTCGACGAGGTTTGTGCGCTGAGGCTAAAGGAGTTTCTGTCTGGTAAGACTAAGCAAGTATCTTTCGCTCTTAATGATTTTGAGAATTCAAAGGGTTTACCATTTACGATAGTGATTTACAGTGTCGAGATTTCGGAAAGGCTTTGTTACTTCATTTCCTTGAGGGATAACAGTGAATCTACTGTTCTTAGAAACATTTTAAGAGATATTATTTACATCGATCCATTATCGGGATTCGGAAACGAAAGATCTTTAAATAGATTTCTCTCAAAGAAAATCTCCTCCTCGAAGGAAAATGGAGCTTGTTTTTCGATTGTTTGCACTATGTTGTCCAATTCCAAAGAGATAGCTGCAATGTTTGGAAAGAGGATACTAGATACCGTATTGCAAAGGCTTGGAAAGAGAATCACACTTCAGATAGAAGAAGGCAAGTCGTTTAGAATCATGGATGATGTGTATGTAACTGTACTGGATTGCAGCGATAGAAGTTGCGTTTCTAGAACTATGTCGGTTCTCACATCAGATTTGGAGAAACCAGTTGCCGTTTCAGATACTGATGTATCACCTTCTGTCGTGAGTGGAATTTGCCAGTTCCCCATTGATGGAGAAAGATCTGAATCACTTCTCAGCAATTGCCTCACAGCGATTTTTACAGCTCAGAGAAAAGGCTTGAAGTGGGAATTTTACAACTGATTATCTAAGATAAAAAACCGCTGCATCAAAATCACCCTTGTTAGAGCCAACGTCTCCGTCAATTGAAGCTGAATAGCCAGCAACAACGAATCCATCACAAACATAAGCGATTGATAGTCCTACATCGTCTTTACTGCCTCCAAGATACTTTTGCCATAAGAGCTCTCCTTCAGCATCAGTTTGCAGCACCCAGAAATCACTGTAAGTTATACCAGATCTCTTCATGGCCTCGTCTACGGGCTGGTTGATTGATCGATTTGATTCAGAAAAGCCAATCGCTTGAATGCCACCCGCTTGCGTGATGAAGAAGTCTTCGATTATATCGTTACCAGATCCCCCATAGACTCTTGCCCACAATAAATCACCTTCTTCAGATAGTTTTGCTGCAAATCCGTCGTAGTCGGAAGAATCTCGCTGGAAAGTTTCTTCCCTGGAATTTGTGGAGCCTGTGATAATTATTTCTCCTTCGTCATTTATTCTGACAGAAGAAGGCGAATCCTCGCTCTTTCCTCCAAGCACTTTCGACCATATAACTTCTCCGTCTCTATTGACCTTGATTGTAAGAACAGAAGATAATTCAATGTAGATTCCATTTACCTGAAAGCGGTTGCCGGGATTTCCCTTTGCTTCACCGTCTTTCGAAGTTGTCTCGGCGACAATCACAACGTTGCCATCACCGTCGACATCAAATGCAACTCCTCGATCAAAAGAGCTTCCTCCATAGGATTTTTGCCATTCTAGGGAACCTGATTTGCCTAGTTTTACTAACAGGATCGAACGATCTTCTTTTGACTCCGTCTTTGTTCCTAGAATCAAGTATCCATCCTCTACCTCAATTACTGAGGTCGCCTCATTGAAGATACCCTCACTCTTGAATCTCCACTTTTCATTCGCAAACTTATCAAGCTTTATTACAAGCAGTGAAGAATCCGCGTCGAATCCAACAGCGGTTTTATCGATTGCTTTACCCACTACCAGGAATCCATCATCCGAGGTGGCTATGATGTCATTAAGCTCTACCCAACCAAGATTAAATCTCTTCTCCCACTCCATGAAACCGTTATTGTCGATCTTTACGATCCATCCAACCCTTGGAATCGAGTCTTTCAATGATTCGGATTCCGAAACCGGATCTGAGGAACCGCAAAGGATGTATCCACCACTGGACAGAGACTTTACTGTGTTAAAGGAGTCTCTTCCTTCAAAACCGACAATTCTCTTCCATGTCAAAACAGGTATTTCTTCTGTCGAAAAAGACCAGACGGGACCCTTTACCAATCCCCCGTTCCCATCATCTGCAACAACCTGCCAGCTGTAAGTTTCTCCGTGTTCTAGAGGTGGCAGCTCGTACGTATTCTTGTTAATGCCTTTTGCAAGTAAACCAAGGTTCTCGGTGCCAAAATAGAGGTCATAAGACAAAATATCACCGTCGGGGTCACTACACTCCCAAGATAGAACTAGGTCATTAAAGAAGTCTTCAATCCCATCACCGGGATAAGGACCATGGGGCTCTTCGGGCCAGTGATTTTTGTCGATAACAATTATGCTGAAAGTTTCACAGTGCCACTGCCGCAAACTGTCTATAGCTTTTATAGTTACCCTGTGGGCGACAGGCGCCTCGCGTACCGGAGAACTGTAACGGTAGATATCTCCTTCAATTAACCCCGGCCCACCGACAATTTCGTAACTTATCTCGTTCATTTCAGAAAAGGTGAGTTCTGAGAGATCGATCTCTAGTCTGTCGCCTTCAAAGACTTTCTGGTTTGCAATACTTAGAACCGGGGGTGGTGGCAAGTTCTTTACTGAGAATGTAATGTGAAGCACAGCTTCCGACTTTTCAGACTTAACAATGATATCGATTGTTTCTTCAGGTAAGCTAAGCGTACTCGAATCAATTACGAGGAAGTCACCATCTATCTTTCCGTTTTCCCCAACCAATGAAAACTCAACGGTTGCCCCATTTGCCTTGACAAAATTAGACAGTGGTAGTGAAACAATTTCTCCATATTCTATTGTTACTAATTCGGACTCAGTTAACTCGAAATCTGAATTGTGTCTTTTCAACATTCCAAATCCAGAGAAAACCGCTACAAACGCAATACATATTATAACGAGGAAAACGATTTTTCTCATTTGTTCTTTCAAAGCCTTACCTTTCGGTTCTTTTTCCTCGACGATCTCACAACCCAAATGTAAATCAGTACTGCAAGTGTCAAAATCGGGATTAGCAACAAAAACAGACTCCTATTGCTCTTTTCATTTTTATCAGGGGCCGACAGAGTAAAAATCGCTTCCGAGGAATTTCCCTCGACATCTTTTGCAACAACAAGGTGTTCACCATATTCGTTCACAATAATGTGCATTTCCCTTTCCCTTTCATTTACTGGATAGGCCTTCCCGGAAACCACAACCTCTTTTACGTTTACGTCGTCACTGACTTTGAAGCTTAAAATCTTTTCGCCTGCAGAAGACGCATACTGAACAGGAATTCCATCAATTATCGGCTCCCCCGTTGTGACAGGGCTTCTTGAGAGACAGTCCTTTTCAACCCAGCCATAATCTGAAACGTAGTAGCAGCTCTCGCCTTCTTCAGCAACCTTAACTTGCTGACCTTTCCTCAGGCTGCCATAATCCTTGGAGACCCAGAAGGGTTCCTCTTCTCCCTCTAGATAAAAGGTAGCAACTGTCTTATTCCCATCGGAATCGTAGGCGTTGACAGTGTAAACACCAGTTCCGTTAACTTCAATAACAACTTCCGTTGATGTTGAATTGAGAGTGCGACGCGAAACGGTAAGATCGGGCGCTATTACTTCTGCAGCTGTCAAAGTTCCGTTATCTGAAACAGAAAATGTCAAGTACTTATCTTTCCCAATGGAGACTTTTTGAGTTCTCTCGCCGATTATGATAGGAGGTTCAAGATCTGGAGGTGATATCGATAAGAAGGTTTCATCAACCCATTCCCCATTAACTAGAAATTCATTGTTTCGGTAATTGTCCACTAATACTTTATCCCCTCTTTGATATGAGCTGATTTCCTTCACCACATACATGACCGTCTCTTCGAAGTGAACAGTGAGGATTCTTTCGTCGTAGGAACCGGAGCTGTCATAGGCTCTAAGTGTGTAAGTTCCTTCACCATCAGGGGAGAAAACTACGCCACCATCTTCTCCAATCGCTACCTCTTCTTCATCCACAGTTACTCTTATTACGGGCTGGGAAACCGCGAAACTTACGGTGCTCTTTTCTAAATTTATTTCTTGTTCACTTGTAGTGTAGATTCTTGGCAACTTATCAAGTTGAAGAAGAATGGAACTCAATTCCTTACCGACCTCAGCAGGGCTAGATCCATTTTCACAGGTTACTCTCTCCTTTGCCAATGATGAAGAGACCCAGTTTCCCTGGGAATTATATGAAAAATACTCCCCATCACCAAAACCAATCAATGTTCCTATTGCTGAAGCCTTTTCAATGTCCCATACCTTCAATTTGCCATCTGTCGAGGAAGAATAGAGGACATGACCATCCATTGAAAGAGCTATCTCAGTAACGTCCCAGGTGTGCCCAGTTATCATTTTTATAAGGCTAAACGAAGGCAGAGAGAGAAGTTTTATTGTCCTGTCACTGGACGCAGTATAAACAACTTCATTGTCAATCAAGATTTTTGTTATCTGTGCATTGTGAGCTCTTGTGGTCTTAAGTGACGACCAGGTCTTGACATCGTAGGATTTCAGTTGTCCCGCCTCAGATCCAAGAATTAGGATCGACCTTCCTTCATCCATGGAGACTGCTGTGAGGGCCCCTATTTCCGCTCTGATTACCTTTACCTGCTGACCCGTGGAAGAATCCCAGATTCTAAGGGTTCCATCTTCTGAAGCAGAGTACAGTCGACTCTGTTCAGGCCAATCCACAATTGAAAAGACCGATCCGGAATGGCCTCTAAGCGTTCTAATAAAAGCCAGGTCAGCGAGCGACCAGATCTTCACGGTAGCATCTGAGCTACAGGAAAACAACGTCTTGCTGTCTTTCGTCACAATTAGATCGTTTACCGTGCTTGTATGACTGCTAAGCGATTTGATTTTTCTTCCCGTGGCAAGATCCCACACGATAATCATCCCATCGTCGTACCCGGCGATACCCTTCTTACCATCGGGCGAAACAGCGACGGCGGTTACCCATGAACTATTGAAAGAAAGGTTGTTCAGTAGTTTACCATCCAAAAGGCTCCAGACTTTGATTGTGTTATCAATATAACCTGCGACAAGTTTCTCTCCGTCTAAACTTACTGCCACTGAAGTAGCGCTGAATGCCTTGCTGTCCGGTGAATACTCTATACTGAACAGTACCACTGAGAAAAGCAAACTAGCCAGTAGAGCTATTTTTTTCAATTTTATCACCCTGATTGAAGTTTTCAATCAATTCTACCATTCAAGAATACTAAAGAACTGAACAACAATTCTCATAGAAATTTCTGTATCTCCAACCGATAACCATTTGGATCCTTTGTAAAGAAATGATAGATCTTGAATTCCTGGCTTACGGTTGGTTCGGAACACGTCACGCCAGCATCTTTCAATTTGCGGTAGAATTCATCAACCTCATTGGTCAACAAGGTAATGATAGAGTTATTTCTTTGAGAGTCAAGATTGAGATGATTGCAGAAGCCTATCATTCCACCGCCTTGAGTTAGGAATATTTGACAGCTATTCTGATCTTTATATAGTTTAAGGCCAAGAAGGCTTACATAAAACGAGTTTGTTAAACCTAGATCTTCAGTTCCGAAGAAGACGATAGAATTCTCAATATTCACTAACTGTTCCTCCCTTCAAAGTAAAGGTCCGATCAGCGATCGGACCCTTCCGGTTGATCTTTCATACGTTACTTTGGTGCCTTGAGGAGAAGTCGCACTTAAAAGGGTGTTGGTGTGCTTTGCGCCGGTCCTACAACTCTTTCTTAGTCGATGTGTCTTTCATCTCGGCTTTTCTGAATTGAGACCTTTGAACGGTGTCTAAAGTTCATGAGAATTGTGTAGTTTGAGTTTAGTCAAATTTAAATGTAAGTTACACAAGCTTATTGATGTTCATGAAAGACCCCTAGAGCAACTTTAAAAAGAACATTTCAAAAGCACTCTTAGCAAAAGCGACCTCCAAAGGCTTAACTAATGGAGAAGCTCTTTGGTTAAACAGCGAAGCAAATCCTCTTCACTTCGATGGAAATTTTTCTTAGTAACATCAAAACTCTCTCGAAGGCAATCTCCTTGGTAACGACAGTTTCGCATCCTAAACCCGGTCATTTTTGGATTTCATTTCAGAGAATAACCGGTAAGCCTTCCGTGTCCAGTTGCGTAGGTAATTGATCTCGTATGGCCGCTGCAATCGCCAATGAATTTCAGATTCTTATAGCGACTGTTGTTGATCTTGTTTGAGTAAAATTTGACTTCCACGGCATACATGAGATTGTCTGGATAAGAGATTCCCGGGATTACTTCACTTAGTTTCTCAACAAATTCTGTAATGGAAACGGATATTCTCCTTGGCAGCACAAGATTAATATCTCCAAGAATATAATCTCCTTCAGGTAGCGTGGGCTTAACTCTCCCTAACCTCTTAGTTCTCTTGGTTTGTATGAAGTCCTCGTAAGTCTGAAGGATCACTTTCCTGCCACCAGCCAGAATATTACTTAGCCTGCTAATATATGAGCCATATCCTATTGGATCACGAAAGGGCTCAGTAAATCGCGTAGTACAAAGTATCGCAAAATTGGTGTTTTCAGAACTCCCACCCGAGTTCGAGTGACCATTCACTGTCACAAAATCATCGTAGTTCTCTAGAACTACCTTTCCTGAAGGGTTATTGCAGAAGGTTCTTACTGTATATCCTGTCTTGGTTTTGAGTCTCACTTTAAACTCGTACATCTCTTCGTTGATTTCTTCCACCACATGATCTGGGATTTCAAATCTAACTCCAATATCGACTGTGTTGCTAGAAGCCACGATTTCAGGATAGCGGTCTGTCACTTTCTTTATTAGTGAATGGCCGCTCCTTCCAACAGCTACCACGACATAGTCAAATACAGCCTCGAATCCCTCGCCGCGAAGGATTATTTTCTCGTCTTCGATGTCTATGTCATCCACTCTAGAACCAAAGTGAAATTTAAGATTATTTCTAGTCGAGAATTCCTCAAATATCTTTGTAAGCACCGAACTTAGTTTATCTGTACCTATATGCCAGAAGGTAGAATTAACAGGCTCGAAGCCTTTTGAATAAAAGAGATCGAAGAAACGCGATCTTCTATCAAAAGAGACACCTCTTTTCACCTCGCGCCTATCATCTGGATTGAGTTTTTCCAGGTAGAAGTCAACGACTTCATTCTGGATCGCGAGAGGAATCTCCATGTCTCCTCCCATTGTTTCCGACACGAAGATCTTTCCATCGGACCGTATTCCGCTTATACTGGAACTGAAAATATCTTTTGAACGCTCCAGAACATGAATTTCATGATCCTCATCTAAAATTTCACTTATGAAACCTATCGATGCTGCTCCAAATCCCACAACTCCGATTTTCATTGTTTTGCTCCTAAAAGAGAAAGTTTGTCTTCAGGGATAGATATTATTCCCAGCTGAACTTGTACCTATGAAGCCGCAGTTCGTCCCGTAGTTGCACAAGTTGCTTTCTTAAAACCTCGTTTAAAGGGGCACCTCTGTTTTTCCTAAATTGCCAGGCTTCATATTCCTTTTCACCTGCGGTGTAGATTCTTTCTTGACCCGGTGCCTTTTTGGATTTCCTGAGTTCTCTGAGAATGTCTCCCGCAAGCTTCTTAAAGTCATCTAGTTGTGTGAACGGTTCTATGTCTATCGCGATGAAGAAATGGCCTATTGGAATCGGCTTTTTTTCGTTGTTATCGGCAATTCCTGTTAACATCTTCAGATAGCTTCCCGTTTGCAGCGCGGCCGACAGAATCTCAACAACAGTTGCGTAGCCGTATCCCTTATACCCGGCTGTCTCCTCGCCTATGCCGCCCAGGGGAGTTAGAGCGGCTTCACCCTTTGTCAAATCAATCAGTATTTTTTGAGTGTCGGTCCTGGGTCTCCCATCTAGACCGATGACCCATCCCTCTGGTAACTCTTTTCCCGCTCGAGCGTACACCTCGATCTTTCCTCTTTGTGCCACAGAAGTAGCGCAGTCGAGAACAAAAGGAAACTTCTCATCTGTAGGGATTCCAAAAGTCAGGGGGTTCGTTCCCAACATATTTTCCACACCAAATGTCGGGGCAATTGACGGACGAGCATTAGTGCCTGTAATGCCTATCATTCCGTTTTCAACTGCCATAATTGGGTAGTAACCCGCTATTCCATAATGTGTTGAATTTCTTACGGCAACCATTCCCATTCCATATCTCTTTGCTTTTTCAATAGCAAGTTTCATTGATTTGAACGCTATCACATGACCCATTCCATTGTGGCCGTCAATTACTGCTGTCGTAGCACTTTCTCTGACGATTTCGAACTCAGTGATGGGATTTTGAATGCCAGCGCGGATTCGATCCACATAGATAGGTTTCAATCTGCCAATACCATGTGAATCAATTCCCCGTTTATCTGAGGTGATGAGAACATTTGCGCAGATTTTCGCGTCTTCTTCTGGAACCCCGATTCCAACAAATACATCCTTCATGAAAGCTTCCAGAGTATCAAAATCGACCCAAACTACATCTTTGTAGATTTCGTTCACAAGATTACCTCCCTTTTCTCCTCCTTCTGACATTATACAATCTGTGAAAGACATCTTCTTTTTTTTTGTTTTCCTGAAGCATCGAATCTCCGTAAATCAAGAGAAGCAGAATCCGTTGAGATATTTACATGAAACGCGATCGCTTCTTATAAATCGTCAAACGAGTGTACAGCTTGCTTTTCAAAGGCAGAATCGAGTAGAATTAATTGATGTAGGATAGATGAAGAAGATATTCTATATTATCAATGATGCAGGAAAGATTGGTGAAGAAGTTTGAAGGACAGAATTGGACCAGGAATATACCTCTACCCAATGCCTGTGGTGGTTATAGGAACGATGAATGAAGAGAGGCCTAATTACACCACGATCGCGCTTTGTGGAGTTGTGGAGGTGCAGCCGCCCATGATTCAGATCTCTCTGGCAAAGAGCAGACTGAGTTGCAAGAATATAGAGGATACCGGGTATTTCAGTGTGAATGTTCCTTCCCTTGACATGTTAAGAGGGGTAGACTACATGGGAATTCATTCTGGGAAGACCACTGACAAATCAGAACTCTTTAGAACCTTTCTAGGTGAAAAGGGAAATGTGCCTATGATTGAAGAGGCACCTTTGAATATGGAATGTGAGCTGGTTAGTAAATTTGAGTTCGGTGGAGCACACATTGCATTTGTTGGAGAGGTTGTTCAAACATATTGTTCTGAATCGTGTCTTGTTGATGGACTTCCAAATATCAAGAAGATAAGTCCGGTAACCTTCTCCGTTTATGACAATTCTTATTGGTCCATTGGTATGCACCTTGGGAAGGCATGGAATATTGGAATAAAATACACCCCTCCAAAAGAAGGCACGGATTAGATCCTTCGAAGGAGGGGTCTTGAGCTCTACTTCTTTTCGTATGATGTTGGCCCATCGGCCCAGCCAGTTTCGTCCAACCATTCTTTGGGGTAACCGGTTGGTTGAGCCATGTTCCCTTTTTCATTTATGAACCCATCATTATATCTCACAATGAGATACTCGGACAGTTTCCACCATGCTTCAACTATTTCCTGGGAGTTTCTAGAGCAGAATCTCGCTAGATATCTGCCCGCTTCTTCGGGCTTTGTGAGAAGAATTTTTGTTATATGGGCTTCGATTTCCGGAAGACGACTGAGTGATAGTGCTTCATACTTCTCTTGCATAAGTTTAATATCCTCGTGCATATAGCTATATTTCAATGCCGCCCAATTAGAAACGAAGTTGAATGCCCACCAGGCGCTGTCTTTATTGAACTCCGAAGTGTCGCAGACTTGAATCGACTCAGGAAGATCGCTTACTCCTACGAAGAAAGGAATGAAACAAGTATCGGCCGGTTTGTCGAGCCCGAGCCACATGATTCCACCAACCGGATCTGGAAGCCAATTTCTCGCTTGACAGACAAAAGCATAACCACAGTACGTAACCGAAATTGGTCTTTCCCATGCACCTCCAAGTTGGCGGGAAGGATCCCCCACGTCGCCCTGTCCGTCATAAGGACCGTAATATCTATCTGGATAACCGAACGGCCCGGCCGCGACGCCCTTTGTGAGATCAAACTCTGTTCCTTCGTAGTGATCCCTGTATAGATTCATCACATCACTGGCTGAGACCTTGTTGTCAGGCTTCAGCGAAAATGGATACTCTCGAGTGAACCCGTCTTCTACCCATGGAGACAGATTCATGCTTGGTGCCATGGACGAAAAAAGGCGCCACACTCTTCTAAGCGAGTAGTATGGATGGTTGTACTCACCCAGGCTAACGGTTCTCAACCAGTCTAGAGGGCCGTCTTTCGGATCCCACCATCCGAATTTCTCAGCGACTTCATGAAGGGTTTCTCCATAAAGAAAATCGGGATTTTCAGTATCGATTTCCCTTATTCTAAACTGATTTGCCGCAACGAAGACCTCTCCATCGGGTACTCTCCTTGCGACCCAAAGACCTCCGGTTCCCTCGGGAGAGGGAGCCATTTCGATAACCCAAGCTTCATTAGGGTCTGCAACGGGCAGAGTCTCTCCCGTTCCGTAGTATCCATATTTCTCAATCAAGTAGCCAATCAACTCAACAGCTTCACGAGCTGTCTTGCATCTCTCAAGGGCTACTCGAGAAAGCTCGGATGAGTAGAAAATTCTTTTGCCAGGTTCTGGACCGATCTGAATCTTAGCACCGTCGGTACATTCACCAAACATCAACTGATGTTCATTCATAATCCCATAAGACCCATCAAAATAAGCGAAAGTATGATCTACTTGAGGGATCATTCCGATGGGAATTGAAAGGGGATACCCTGGAGTATCATATGCCGGAGCTCTATCAGACACGATTCTCGGATAAATGAAGCTGTTGTACTGGTGAAATTCACCCATCGCGACTGCGGAGCAGTACACAGGTCTGAATGAGCCAGGTTCATGATCCTGAGCTGGTACATATACTATTCTCTGATCGGCCAGATCGTTATCGTCTGAATGAGCGACAATCATCGATCCATCTGCACTAGCACCTTTCGTTACAATCAAAGTCGTACAGGCCATTGAACTACTCACAGAAACTAAAAGAAGAACAAGAAAACATTTTCCCAGAACTTTCACGGCACCTCACCTCTTCTCTCTTAAGAAAAATGGAGACTATTCCAGATAGAATAATCTTCAGGAATAATCTATGTGAGTCTCTAATCTCAAGCTCATCATTGGTGGAGAAGACGAAAATTCGGCTGATGAATCAAAGCATCTTCGAACCGATCGACTACATTTCTGTGTCGGCTGTGAGTCTTTCCAAACTGCTTCTTCCTAATGGGAGAAGGGGCAAACCAAACATAATCGTTTTTTGAAGATGATTCCGAACCAGGTTTTTGAAATCTACACAACAATACTAAATCAAGACCATAAATCGAAGGCATTCTCAAATCTCGGATGTTTCAAATCTGTTTTGATTCGACTGAACAGAGAATTGCGAAATCGATGGAACAAAAGGGAGTGAATCAAAGATCTCTGAGCGATTCTCCGTGCTCACGACTGATTCTTGTGACTTTGATACTAATATACTCCCGCAGGTTCGAAATCCAAAGGAAAAATTGATTCTTTTTCTTTGCTCCGCACTCTCTTAGAAAGTGTTACTAAAATTCGACCGGTGATAGTATATTTGAGCTATATTGAAAGTCAAATCACTTTGATTTTTGTTTAGGGAGGCACTTAATGGATCGAAAGGGAATTTTCAGGAAGAGAAAACCGCCGCTCGGTTCCGTTCCTGGGACTCTTAGTATAGATGAAGAATCACCATTTCCAAAGATCAGTCTCATTGAATTTGACAGAGATTACTTGAAAGAAGAAATAATTCGAAACGTAGAGAATCTGGCGTCGGTCATCTCCGCTACCGACAGAGTCCACTGGATTGATGTGCAGGGATTAGGAGACGAAGCGACAATCCGAAAGCTGGGTGAAGTCTTTTCTCTCCACCCGCTGGCTCTCGAAGATATCACAAATGTTCCGCAGGTTGCAAAGGTTGAGGAGTATGACAATTGCTTGTTTGTTTGTCTTCCCATGATGCGAATGGAAGAAGATTCAGTTGTTTATGAACAGATGAGTCTCTTCTTGGGCGAGACTTTTGTACTTACGTTCCAGGAGAGGTACGGGGACGTTCTCGACCCCGTTAGAAACAGAATGCGGAGGAACTCAAGAATAAGAAGTATGGACAACGATTACACTGCATATGCAATATTGGACACAATCGTGGATAACTACTTTCCAGTCTTGCAAAGTATCGGCAGTGAACTTGAAAAACTTGAAGAAGAGTTAGTTGAGAGCATCTCCAGAGAAAAGCTTAAGGATCTATATCTAATGAAGCAAAAATTAGCCCAATTGAGAAGGCTTGTGTGGCCTACCAAAGATGTTATAGGGCGAATCTCCAGAGAAGAAAGCGAGTACTTCAAAGATCAGACTGTTCTTTATCTTAGAGATGTTTACGATCACATAATTCAGTCACTGGATATGCTTGATATCAGCAGAGAGCTCTCGTCAGAGCTCATGAACTTATACCTCTCTTCCACAAGTAACAGATTGAATGAAATAATGAAAGTGCTGACAATTATCTCCACTATCTTCATACCACTATCCTTTATCGTCGGAATCTATGGGATGAATTTCGTTTACATGCCAGAGCTTTCCTTAAAGTGGGGATATCCCGTTGTTCTTATTGTCATGGGTGTAGTGGTTTTCATAATGCTCTTGTTCATACGCAGAAAGGGATGGTTCAGGAAATGATTCCCCACTTGTAGTTATCTTTGTGGGCAAACTATTGGCAGGTCTTCCGGAAAGGGAGAAAAGTTCGCTTATATGATATGGAGAGAACGCTTTCTATCACGAGAGGTTTTGTTGGATCATCTTGGGACGGATTTCAAAGAGAGATATACCCTTCTTGCGCAAGGGCTAGCGCTTATTTATTAATCTAAGATATTTTCAGGTAGCTTGAGTATAATTTAGATCTTAACAAAGAACCTGTATCATTTCCGATTAAGCAAAAAACTAGATACTTCATTTTGCCTTTGAGCCATTGGTTCACAATGTTATGCGAAGATCTCTGGCACGGCGTTCATTCAGTCAAGAGAAAAGCCCTTTCCAACGAGAGAAAGGCAACAATCTACAACATCGCCATCGTACAGCCTTCCGGCTCCCTCTGTAAGTTCAGTAATTGCTGTTGATGTTTCGTGAGCAGGTCTGTAAGGTCTGTGAGAAACGATGGCTTCAAATACATCGGCAACGGTGACAATCCTGGTTTCAAAGGGAATGTCTTTGCCTTTCAAGCCATGGGGATAACCCGAGCCGTCTAATCTCTCATGGTGCTTCCTGACAATGCTTGATATTGGCCAGGGCAGATCAATTCTTTCTAGCATTTTGAAACCGGCTTCGCTATGGCTCTGAATAAGGAACCACTCGTTTTCGGTGAGCCGGCCCGGCTTACTAAGAATTTCAGTTGGGACAGAAATCTTTCCAATATCATGAAGCAAAGCGCCTTCTCGCACCGTGTCTATTTGTTCCGGACCTAGACCCATCTCGGTAGCAATGGCTGTTGCAAGTTTGCTCACCCTTCTTTGATGACCTGCCGTGAAAGGGTCTCTTACTTCAACAACTGTAGAAAGAGTTTCTATAAGACCTCTAATAGTTTTTTGAGCGGATTCCTGAATCACATCTTCGAACTTGAGGCCACTTAGGCAGTATACGGTGGCCGTCACCTTTCCTGCTAGTGATGAATCTTCGATCCTCTTTACTGCGGCCTCGACCAAAACAGATTGTCCATTGCTTTTGTTTATAGAGAAGAGGTGTCTTTCACCAATTTCTTGACCCGCGGATGGTTTCTCGCTCCTCGAGTCAGACTGGTTTTCAAGAAAGTAGTTGATATTCTTTCCTATCAGGCCGCCTCTTTCTCTTCCTAACAGAATTTCAGCCGCCTTGTTGACAAACACGATTTTTCCGTTTTCATCAACCGAAATCACCGCTTGATCGATAGTGCCTGCCAAGTACCTTGCCGACAACAGTTCCATTCGAAGATTCATTTCGGCGGAGACTTCTTTATGTACACTTATCAAATCTCGATCAGAAAGTGGCTTTATCAACACCTCTTCATAGAAGCCTTCTTCAGAAAGAAAAAGCGCTTCCTGTCTCCCGGTTCGGGCTACTCTTATGAGTGCCTTCAAGAATAGGTGGTCGGCCTTGCTCATTGGTCTATCCAGGGGTATGCCCTCTATTACTGGAAGTCGCGCCAGACGATTGATCTCAAATGCGAGGTTTTTTGCCGCCGGGATGATCTTTTCGCGAGACATATCAACAGTGAAAATAGCCATTCCAGAAGTATTCTCTTCAAAAGCTTTTTTGTAAACCCTGAAATGATCGATTTCCGAGAGGATACTGAATGACGTGTTCGAATGCATTGAATGAAGCGTTGAATGGTCATCTATTCCCTGGAAGAACGAAGACGCTGAGGTTTTCTCTCGTTTCGTGAACGATGAACCAATACTTAGACTATTGGTCCTTCTGAATATCTTGATTTCATTGGAGTCGGATTTGTCTGAAGAAGAAGAGACTCTCCAAACTACTCCTTCGTCGTCAACGAAAATATCCTCGCAGTCGAAGAAGGCTTTGTATAGTTTGCCGATCAAGTCCCCAAAGTGCTTTTGTGAAACCGAGTTTTGGAAGACTACTCTACCATTCTTGTTAACAACTACGACCGCTTCATCGATAAGATCGAGACAAAATTGGGCTGAATCCTCCAAAGACAAAACTCATTCATCTCTCATTCTAAAGAAAAATAATAACAAACGTTGGTTCAAAAAATCTTCTCGCCTCTAATAATAACCAGTATTCATCTAATTCTAACACTATTCCAGCGTTTTTTGGAAAGAATAATCAACTGTTTGTTAATGACTTTCTCGTTTGAGTAAACCATCGCACGTTCGATAAATAAATTTAGGCCTTTCTTGGTCATCTTTTTCCAGAGAAGAAGATCTCTTCTATGGCTAAAGCAACACCATCATCATTGTTTGATTGAGTCACATAATCGCAGACGGCCTTCACTTCTGGAAGAGCATTCTCTACAGCTACAGAAAGCCCGACTCTCTTTAGAAGGGGAATATCGGCATAGTGATCGCCGATAAATGCAACTTGCTGACTGGCAAGACCATGATAATTCAGGAAGTCATCGAGTGACAGCCCTTTAGAGACTGAGGCATTAAAAAGAGAAAGAAGTCCCCAGCTGTCAACCTTTGACGCTATTTCTAGACGAACAGCTGTGTCCTCCATTTGCGACCAATACACATCCAAAAAGCCTGCATCATCCGACGCTGATATGAACGAGAAGTTGAAGTCGCCAGTGTATTTAGACGTTAGCCTGCCTAAGATCTCTTTCAAAGATTCAAGATCGCCAGTGATGTCGAGTTGAAGAAGGTTCGCACTCTTAACTACTTCCGTAAGATCGTCCAGTCTCACTATTCTGTTTATGTTGCTTTCTAGGAATGGCAAGTAAGGACTAAGAGCAAAGTCGCCCACATGATACCAGTCAGGAATTTCAGAGGAATCCGTTCTAAGGAGGAGATGACAGTTCAGTATTGATGCAAGAGAAACTGAGTATTCCGTTATCTTTCTTTCTATGCATCGCATGAGGAAGATTTCTCCCTTTCCCTTTGCAAGAAAGGCTCCATTCTGAAGAGCGTGAGGACCCTCAATGTTTAGAACGTCCAGATATTCACGAGCCATTAAGTAGTCACGTCCGGTAAAGATCGCTAGCTTTATTCCTTTTTCCTGAAGCCTCTCGATTGCATTCAAGGCTGATGCGGGAATTCTCTTGGAATTGTCAAGTAACGTCCCGTCTAGATCAAGAATCAGAGCTTTCAGTTTACTTGCATCGATTTCAGTGTGACCAGATCTTCTCAATACTCAATTCCCTCCCTTGCCAAAACTCCTTTAGAATAATAGTGCTTGATTTCTCTCATCTCAGTAACAAGATCCGCTTCTCTAATTATCTCGGCTGGGGCATTCCTGCCGGTCAATACTAGTTCAACCTCTTTCGGTTTCGAAAGCATGAGTCTTCGGATGTCCATTGAAGATACCAACCTGTAATGAAAAGCAATAAAAATCTCATCGAGTATAACGACCCCGAATTCTCTGCTGGAGATTACTTCTCTAGATCTGGCAAGACCTTTTCTTGCAACCTCAAGATCCTTGGTTTCTGGATCTCTAATGATAAAACATTCCCTTCCGAACTGCTCGATGACGATATTTTCAATGTAGTTAGGCAAGGATAGCTCACTGTATCTCATTCCCTTTATGAACTGGCCTATGAAGACTCTCTCACCTGCAAGAGCAGCTCTTACTGCAAGTCCAATTGCCGCCGTAGTCTTCCCTTTTCCGTTACCTGTGTAAATTTGCACAAAGCCCGTGTTCATTTCTGCCTCCTTTAGCTTCAGTATTCTATTGTACTTCATTGAAAGAATATGAATATTCTTCATCCTGCTAGAGTTACCAAGTTGGAATAAGGCCGCAACTATGTGATAACTTCGTACATTTATCATTTTGGAGAAGACCCTTCTTCGATTTACAGTCGGTTGTCAGGTCTGATCCCGAAAAAGCAGCGGTTTTATTTATAGGAAGATTGTGAACTAAATCACATTAAGGAGGTGCCAAGATGGCAAAGTATGAAGTAACAAAATCAGTTGATGTAAGAGGAGAAGTCTGCCCGGTTCCTGATGTTGAAACAAAAAGAGCGTTAAAGAAGATGAAATCAGGAGAAATCCTGGAGGTTTGGATTGACTACGCAATGTCAAAGGAAAGAATTCCGGAAGCGGTTAAAAGTATGGGACACGAAGTTCTCGAAATCGAGGAAGTTGGGAACAGCGAGTGGAAGATATACATCAAGGTAAAGTGAAAAAAGGGGTGAGATGACATGGCCTGGACGGGTCTCTTAGTTGGTCTCGCTTTTGGAATCATTCTTCAGAGAGGAAGAGTGTGTTTCAACTCAGCTTTTAGAGATGTTTTGCTATTCAAGGATAACTACCTTTGGAAATTAGGTTTTCTTGCTGTTGGCCTGCAAATGATCACCGTTCTCTTTGTGGCACAAATGGGTTGGATAAAGATTGCTCCACCAACTCTGAATCTCTTCGGCAACATTGTAGGGGCTTACGTATTTGGTCTGGGTATGGTTCTAGCCGGTGGCTGTGCATCTGGTGTAACCTACAGATCGGGAGAAGGAATGACGACTGCAATGATCGCTGCGGTTTTCTACGGAATTGGTGCAATGGCAATGCGGGGCGGAGTGTTTTCGCCCATAAGAACCTGGGCCTCTCAATTTAACGTTTCCGTCGATGCCAATTCCTCTGTCTACCTTGACAAGGTTGGTCCAACTCTTGCGACGGTTCTCAATATCAATCCATGGATCCCTGCGGTGATACTGGCTGCTGTGCTTCTATGGTATACATTAGGGACAAAGACAACAGAAAGAAAAACTAAGTTCAACTGGAAGGTTGCCGCGGTTTCTCTGGCTATTCTCTCCCCCATTGCTTGGATAACAAGTGAGGCCGCGGGAAGAAACTACGGATTCGGCATCACCGGTGGCTGGGTCTCAATATTTGATTCTTACATCAGTAATCAGCCTCTTAGGTGGGACGGATTTGAAATAATCGGTATCATTATTGGCGCTCTCATCGCTTCACTTCTTGCCAAAGAGTTCAAACTGAGAATGCCCAAGAATCCCAAGACTTATCTTGTTGTGATGATCGGCGGCACGATGATGGGAGCTGGAGCCAGTCTGGCAGGCGGTTGTAATATAGGTCATTTTCTTGCCGGTCTTCCAACTCTCGCAATCTCTTCTATAATCGCTAGTGTGTTCTTGATACTTGGCAACTGGACAATGGCCTATATACTATACAGAAAGTGAGGCGTCTCTTTTGAGAATAACAATTCAAGTTTTCGCACCACCTTACTCATATGAGGATCTTGATTCAGCAATAAAGATTGCTGAAGCCGGCCTTAACAAGGGACATGAAGTTACGATATTTCTATTTGCAGACTCAATCCTTTCTATAAACAGTAAGGTCAAGCCTATAAGAGTAGACAGAGATATCCCCAGAAAATTGGAATCTATGATAAAAGAAAAAGGTTTGAAAGTTGAGATCTGTGGAATATGCATGGACTACAGAGGTGTAACCAAAGATATGATTATCGAAGGTTCGAATCCCAGTGGTCTTCCCGAACTGGCTTCACTGATTTTCAACAGTGACAGGTTTGTTAACCTGATGGCGTGAGGTGCTTTATGGATAAGAAGATACTTTTCGTTGTATATCAGGCGCCAGCAGGCTCTATATGGGTGAACGAAGCATTTAGAACTGCGTTCGGAATGTATGGCGAGGATATTGAACCATCCGTTCTCCTAATGGAAGAGGCAACTGTTGCTCTTTCAAAGAAAACTAAGCCTGAATGTCTTGGCCTACTCTCGATTTCCATGTGTTTTAGGTTTATCAAGAGATACGAGACTGCGGTATACGGTGTCAGAGAACATGTGGAGAGATTCAAAGTTAAGGAGATCGAAGAAAGCTTCAATGCAAAGCTGATTGGAGAAGCTGATCTTGGAGACTTCTTCCACGATTTTGACAACGTAGTATTTATGTGAGGTGTCTGGTATGTATTTAATAGTTGTGAAGAACGGACCCAATAATTCTGCTGAAAGAGTAAAGATAAGTGCATCCAAAGAGGGGGACAGTGTTGTCCTCATTCAAGACGGGATTTTCTGGGCACTGAATGACATAGAAACTGAAGCAAAATGCTTTGCCATCAAGGACGATGTGGAGGCAAGAGGTTACACAGCCGATGACGTTACTGTGCCTCTTATAAGTTATGATGGCTTCATAGATATAATCGAAAAGTGTGATAAGTCAATCGGTTAAGCTCTGAATGTGTGATACTTGAGGTGCACTTCACACAGAGGTGCACCTCTTTCTGTAGGAGGAATACAAGGATGCCTCTTAAGCTTCCGGATCTTTTTAGAACTCTCTCAAATCAAACGAGATTAGAAATCCTTACAATGTTGATGGACAATTACCTTACTGCTACGGAAATTGCGACGTTGCTTCAAATAGATCTGTCAACTGTTTACAGACATCTGCAGCAGATGAAAAAACTTGGAATTCTAACTTCGACTCATCTACACGGAGTGGAGAGATTTGACTTCAGTTCTCCGCACATTTTTAGAATGCTGGATGAAGCAATTACCTTCATGAGTGAACTGAAGGGATTCAGCCCGATTGTTTGCTCGGAGGGCATTTGCAGCTATTATCTTGGAGGAGAGTTGGATGAAATTGAACCTGACCAGCTTCTTGACATGAGAGGCGAATCCTGCCCAGTGCCAGATATTCAAGCTAGGAAGACACTAAGAAAAATGAATCCTGGCGAGATCTTGCTTGTTATAGTGGATTATCCACTTTCCGGGGAAAGAATTCCTGCATCAGTTCAGAAAGAAGGGCATGAGTTTTTGAAAAAAGTGGCGGATAATTACGGCGATATAAAGATCTACATAAGGAGGAGAGAAAATGGTTGATGCCGTTGTGATTGGTGGTGGACCAGGCGGTTATGTATGCGCAATAAGAATAGCTCAACTTGGTAAGAGCGTTGCACTCGTAGAAAAAGAGAATCTCGGAGGTACATGTACCAACTGGGGCTGTATTCCAACGAAGGCCATGTTGACCTCTGCTCATTTGTATACGGAGATAGACGAGAAATCCAAGAGGCTTGGAATTGATACATCAGGACTAGGCTACGATTTAAAGAGAATAATGTCCCACATGAATAGGACGATTACAATGTCAAGAAAGGGAATCGAACACCTGCTGAAGAAAAATGGTGTTGATTTCTACAACGACGTTGCAGAAATTAAGGATGCAGGACACGTTCTGCTAAAGAACCATGGTAAAACCCTAGAGACCAGAAATATAGTCATTGCCGCGGGTTCTGAACCCTCCATATTCAAGCCGTTCAGTGAAATCGAAGGTATTTGGACCAGCAACGATGTCTTTCAAATGGAAGAGATGCCAGAAAGCCTTGTAATCGTTGGTGGAGGAGTTATCGGTGTTGAATTTGCAACATTTTTTAGCTCATTCGGAGTGAAGACTACAATCATTGAGCTTGCGGACCACATTCTTCCATACGAAGATAGAGATGTTGCCGATGACATTCGAAAGTCATTGACTCGACAGGGGGTTGAAATAATTGAAAGAACGAAGGTGACTGAGGTGGAAAAGGATGAATGTATCTTCGTTCTAAATGCCGAAGGTGAACAGGAGCTCTCAGTTCAGGCTGAGAAAGTTCTTGTTGCAGTTGGTAGGAGACCCTATATAACCGAAGATGTGAGAAAGCTTGGTCTGGAAATTGAAAGGGGGGTCGTCACGAACAGCCGAATGCAGACAAACATTAAAGGTATTTACGCCATAGGCGATATAAGAGCAGGAATGATGCTTGCCCACGTTGCCAGCTATGAGGGTATAGTAGCGGCTCACAACATTGCCGGAGAAGTAATGGAAATGGATTACTCCGCAGTTCCTTCAATCATCTTCTCCAATCCGGAGGTAGGATCTACCGGCATAAAAGAAGACGATGTTGAAGATATGGAGAGAGTAATTATCGCTAAATTCCCCTTGAGTGCCAATGGTAGAGCAAGGACTGTACTAGAAAATACTGGGTTCGTGAAGGTAATCGCAGATAAGGAAAACGGAAAGGTTCTAGGAATGAGCATAGTTTCTCCATCTGCGACGGAGCTCATAATGGAAGGAGTAATAGCAGTCAGGAATGGGTTAACGGTTGAAGAGCTTGAGAACTCGATACACCCTCATCCAACACTATCAGAGACAGTTCTTGGGGCGCTTGAAGGAGTAAATGGAATGAGCATTCATATTTAAGATATTCTTTTAATAGAGGGCATCCTTTTGCAGTCAATGCTTCGGGATGCCCATGTTTATTTTCTGATGTCCGAAATCATATTATGCTTTTCTGTAAAACCTCGATTCCTTGAAAATATCTTTCCGTTCTTTTTGCAAGGTTTCATCGAATTTTGTCGTACTAACTTGATGACTACAAATAAAGCTTTCTGAATATCCGTTAGAACTCTTTTGAATATATATTTCTCGTCTAGCTGAAGACCTTTGTCTTTGCAAAAGTATGCTTATAGAATAACAGATTTAGCTTAATCATTATATGACCCTCGGTCTCAAAATCAAGCTCAGCCTTCGATTCATTTACTTTTGCAGAGAAACCCACGGGAATTTCCATCTCCGGACGAAGGACACAAGCGATAGTTACTCCCGGATAGAACTTGAAGCCAAACTTTCCTTCAATTTCAGGAGATCCGTCGAAATCGACCTTATGTACAAAGGTTGAATTGTGGTCTATAGAACCCCTTGTATAGCTTTTTCCATGGGGCCCGTGGAAGTCTATCTTCGCTTCGACTTCATAATGGAACTTCGGATATACCTCTATTTCGGGACCAAATTGAAGATCAATGCCTGCGATTTGCGTCTCCAATCCATAGAATATCTCAATCGGTATACTGACTTTTACGGGGATTCCGCATACACTGATGCTTACCTCTGGTTCAGCTACCTTCTTCGTTTTTTCAGTCTCGAACCCTTCCTTTCCAACAATTTCGAGTATAGAAGAGACTTTTGTCGGAAATCGAGGAGTTCCATTTGAGCTGAATTTGTCATACGAAAGATGAAAATCAAGACTAATATTCGCGTCGAGGACCAGTTTGTTCTTGATTGCAACCTTAATCTCATCCTCATCAACCATAGATACTTCCCATTCTTTTGTAATCAGGTTAGTTGTTACACTCTCTGCAAAGGAACGATCACTTTCGGTTCCGAATCTCTCAATGATTTCTGATACATCACCTTCACTGTTAAGAATCAAAGTGCCCAGAGCCTCTTCAACAAATGCTTCTTCCGTTTCAAGTGTAACTTTTGAAGGGTCAGAATTATTCACGGAAACAACTCTTCTCAAAGAGTCTTTCATTGTGTCAAAAATATAATCACCAGTTGAGAAATTAGGCAAAGAAGATGTCTTGGAAAATTCGATTTGATTTTCGATTGCAGAGGGTTCCTGGACAAGAAGAGAAGAGTTTATCATAAGCGATCTAGGTTTAAAATTGCTCACTGCAATTACGCCACTGGGAAATCTGGTTGAGGAAACCATTGGAGGTTGCTGAACTCTGAAAAGGACTTTTCTAAAGGAAACCGGGCCGGAACTCTCTGCATCGGGTATCTCGTGCCTGAAGGTTAGAAGGTACCCATTGCCTTTATACGGATCCTGCATACTGGCGGCAGAATGGTATGAGACTCCAGAGAAGAAATCAGCATCGGATGAGCTCGAGAGATCTTGAGAACCTGCAGAAACCGGCTGAAAGGCTGAGTCAACGCGCTTGAGAATTGCACCTTCCGAATCGTAAATGAGGTATTCATATTCGATACCAGTACCATCTATGGATTTGATTTAGAGATAACCATAGTTTCTCTCCGCAATAGAAGAACCTTCTTCAGGTGCCCACTCCATTCTAAGATCCTGGAATGCAATCGGGGTTCCCTCTCCCAAATGCGAAATCAACATATCTGAAGGCGAAAAGAGGAGACTCCCTCCATAATAAGCACCGCCCTTAAGTTCTTCAAAGGGCACCCTAAAAACAACTGGATTATCAACTACAATGCAAGAAGAAAGAGAAAAGATAACAGTTACAGTTGCAGAAAACAGCAAAAGCAATCTAAAAAAGTTCTTCATTGTCCTCCTCCAAGAAAGGGAGAAATGATGGAAAACCTTTGTTGCGAAAAACAGAATAACTAAACTGTCTGACGAACCAATCCTTCGAGAGTTAAAAACAAAGGTTTGATCCAGACATTCGATCCAATGCTACCATACATTTGTGATCTTCTCTAAACTCTTTGAGGATGAAGACAACCATAATGTGCCTACTAGAAAGCTTTTTATTGCCAACTCTTGCTCTCGAAGTCACTTACTCCTCTTTCCGCAAAGTCCTTGTCAGGAAACTCCTCGATTTCTTTCGCTTCATCACGTGTGTCGATTGTATAGTAAGCTTCAGCAGGTGCAAATACACATATCTGAGCTGCCCTGTAAGTTCGGAATCTCATTCCACATTTATCACAAAGACCAATATCCTCAACATCCCTTTTGAAATTAACTTCCCTATTGTATCTTCGGCAGAAGGACCTGTTCTTTTCGTCTGTGAAGAAGTACATGGCTTGCGGTTGCCTGGAGTTCTCACCACCAGACACCTCGGCCTCCTCAGAGTTCAACCACTTCCATGACGTCGAGCTAAGTCTTTCCAGATCAAGGTCAGTTTTCTTCAAAATATTCACCTCTCGTGACACACCTTTTCAAATGAAATGTTATCATGAATGTACCTAATACACGAGGGGGAATGATTTTGAAGAAGTTTCTACTAATACTCCTGGCAGCGTTTTTTTCGCTCACCCTTATCGGGGCAGAGTATGCAGTCAGGATAACAAAAGGTGGAGAAGCAGTTTCTAACGAGTTCTGGATAACAAGAGAGGAAATTGAGCAGGCATTTAGCGCGACAGTGGCAAATGCGGCGAGCCAAGGGATCATTCTTGATCCGTATTTTGACAGTTACTTTACACCAAGCGAGCTTGGGTTGAAAACCATGATAATACCATACATCGTTGATGAGAAGCTAATAGACTACTTTGCTTGGGAGAGCAATTTGATTCCATCTGAAGAGGAAATTGATGCGGAAACCGATTCGATGATGGAAATGTACACCTCGAGTCCCGACATGGTTGAGCAGATAGAGGCGATCTATGGTTCCATGGACGCTTTCAGATCGGAAATCAGAAACTATGTTTCCGATGCCCTTAAAGCTGAGCTCGTTCAAGAATCGGTGGCTCCTTTAAATGATGACGCTCTGGCGGCTTATTTCGAAGAGTTCAAGACGGAGATAAAGAATCAGTTTGAGACGATAAGAGCTAGACATATTCTGGTTACAGAAGAGGCTACAGCAACTGAATTAATGGACAGAATCAACAGCGGCGAAATCACCTTCGCAGAAGCTGCACTCCAGTTTTCGATAGACTCTTCAACGGCTGCGAATGGAGGCGAGCTGGGGTCAATAGTCAGAGGTCAGACCGTACCTGAATTCGAGGAAGCTATCCTTGCTGCTCCTATCGGCGAGTTGTATGGTCCCGTTCAAAGCGAATTTGGTTATCATTTGATAATTGTAGAAGAGAGAAATGAGATAAACAGCCTTGAAGATGTTGTCAACTCGGCCAGCTACAACGATTTCGTGTCAGGCTATCAAAACGATACTTATAACAGGTGGATAGAGAGCTATATAGAAGAAAACGAGTTCGACTATGAGATCTTGGATAATGAGCTCCTTTTCTACAATGAATATGCCAAAGCAAAAGCGACAGAAGAGACTGCGAACGAATTCTTCGTTGAGATAGCGTCGGGCATATTTGGCGATGGAACCTCGTCCGAAGCATCCTTGATGGAATATGCAGCATTTATTGAACTATCGGAAATGCTTGGATTTACTGACAGTCCGGACTACGAGACAGCGATACGAAATCTCTTTGAAGCCGGTGAGAAGCGCGGTATGATCGTGCAGAAGATGTATGATCTGGATAGTGAAAACCCCGAGGTTGCTGCAGCATACTACAATGCATTGCTGGAGGAACTTGAAAACACGTTCATGAACCAGGATCTTCTTCAGCAACAGTTAAGCAGCTATGGACAGAGCTTTGTAGATTACGTATTCAACACAATTGGAGAGATTGAATCCGGTCTAACCAGCGTTCTTGAAAAAGAGATTTCCGATGGACTTAGAGCAGACGTTCTATACATTCTCATAAGAAATAACTCCCTTTCCCTTGAGCTCGATTACAGTCCCGACTGGAGGAAGGAGAAGCTCAATCAAAGACTCGGTTACTTAGAAGCTTTGATACAAGTTGAGCCATCTGAAGCTGCTCAGACGGAGATAGAATCTATAATCTCCGAACTGGAGCAAATCGAAGCTGAGGCTGAGACTCCTGCAGCAACAGAATGAGCTTGGCTTTTTAAATAGGAGAGCCGGGGAAGTTGCCCCGGTTCTTTTTTTGATTGTGGCAGACTTTCATCTTTTCAGTTTTTGCGCCATGCGGATACTTCTATCCCGTCGTTTTCTCAGGCAATTTCCTCCGCATTACCATAAGAGTCTCCTCCGTGTTTTCCCGGCCTCACTTCAAAGAGTCTCGACATTCCTTTTGCCAAGAAGACAATGGTGAGAATGGCATTTGCAATACACGATATCAACACAAGATAGTGAACTGGAAGCCTGTCAACTGCGAAGCCAAAGACCGCTGAACCGAGAGGTGTTGCAATTTGCGCTAGAATCGAAATTACGGAAAAGACCCTAGATCTGTGGCTGGTAGGAAGTACTCGATGAAAAAGTGTTTGAAGAGGAGTATTCACAAATGCGTTGAACACACCCATTACAACTATCGGTATTCCCAGTGCGGCAAAGAACAACCAAGACGGTCCACCGAAAAGACTTGTGAAGTAAGGAAAGAAGAGAGCGGCTAGAAGGAAATTTAAGACTGTCTCTGTTACTAATCCCTCCGCAAACAGTTTGCCCTGTTTCTTATTCACGAGAATCGTACCAATTAGAATGTTTCCAAAAAGGACTCCCAATACCCAACCCGACTGGAGAAAACCGTATTGTTCGCTAGAGAAACCAACCAATGTGCGGGCGAAAAAAGGAAAAACAACGGTGAAAATCGGAGTTGACAAAAAATTGGAAACCATTGCAAACATCAGAACCATCATCAAGCCATCTATCTTCTTTAAATAGCCAATTCCTTCAACTATATCGACAAAAACGCTCTTTACCGAGACCCGCGTTTTTTTAGTAGTCTGCTGATAAACTATGAAGATTTCACTAATCGCAGAAAGAATAAACGATGTTCCATTTATAATGAAGACTATTTCAATTCCGAAAAGTCCATATAGAACTCCGCCGAGAGCAGGACCGACTATGTAGGAAACGGAGTTAACCGCGCCAAGAATAGAGTTTGCCTTCAGAAGTTTGTGCTCTTCAATGATATCTGGTAGCATTGCAGAAGTTGCCGGGTCGAATGAAATGTCGAAAGTCGATATAACTAGCTGGAAGACAAAGAGAAGCGCTAGATTCAAGACACCAACATCTGAGAGGTATGCCATAAGAATAATTGCTGCTCCTCTAGCAAAATCCATATATATCATAATATATTTCCGATTGAATCTATCACCCAAAACACCGGCGATTGGGCCAAAGAGGATTCTGGGCAGCATCGTTACTACAGAGAATGTGCCCATCATCACCCCGGAGCCAGTTAGATCCAAAATGTAGAGTGGTATCGCAAGCGCTTGAACACCGCTTCCAATAAGTGACACTAGTCTTCCAAGAGTGAAAAGCCAGAAATTTCTTCCCAACCCTTTCATCGAACCACCTCAATTTTTGCATATGCTGGTTTAATATTATCACGTTTAACGTCAAAACATCAAGATCTACCTTAAATTATTGATATTAGAAATTGAGTAGACACAACAAACTTGATTATTTCGTTTAAGAAAGTAGAATTGAATCCCGACTGGGGGAAAAGTCTTGTCAGATCTTCAACTTCACCGGAGGTTTTGATCTGCCGTGCTATCATCTAGTAATTATGAATTGGAAGTTCTATTACTTTCCAGAAGTTGCAGCAGGAGTGTTCATAGATTTTGGCTATCAGTTTATGAAGTAGGAGGAGGATTTTTATGTCTAGAGTAGTTACCTTCGGAGAAATAATGATGCGTCTCGCATCTCCTTTGGGAGAGAGATTTGAGCAGACCAAGAATTTCGAAGTTGTTTACGGGGGAGCGGAAGCCAATGTTGCTGTTGCGATTGCGAAGTACGGCGGAAAAAGTAGATTCGTATCCAAAGTATCTGCCGATCAGTTTGGAGACGCGGCAATTGGGAATATTGGTGTTCACGGGGTGGATACGAATTATGTTTTGAAAGACATTGGCAGGCTAGGTAAATACTTCTATGAATATGGCTATTCTCAGAGACCGTCAAAGGTAATTTATGACCGTGACAACTCGGTCTTCGCTAATTCAAAGCCCGGAGATTTCGATTGGGAAGAGGTTTTCTCAGATGCCACCTGGTTCCACTTCACAGGTATTACTCCTGCGCTTAGCGACGGGTTGATTGAAACATGTGAAGTAGCTCTAAGAGAGGCCAAGAAGCGAGGAATAACTGTTTCTTGCGATCTAAATTACAGGTCGAGACTATGGAGCAAAGAAAAGGCGAGAAAGGTTATGACTTCTCTTATGAATAACATAGATGTCCTTTTTGCAAATGAGGAGGATAGTGAATCTGTCTTTGGAATAAAGGCTGAGGGCACTAATGTGAGTGATGGCAGGTTAAGTGTCGAGGGATACAGAGATGTGGCAACAAAGCTTAGGGACACTTTTGATCTGAAGGCAGTTGCAATTTCCCTAAGAGAAAGCATAAATGCCAATTTCAATAAATGGTCGGCTGCGTTGCTCACTGGAGGAGAATTTATTGTATCTACGAAATACGACATAAACATAATCGATCGTGTAGGCGGAGGAGATGCATTTGCTGCGGGATTGATTTTTGGACTGGACAATTCATGGGAACCATTGAAGTCACTTGAGTTCGGAGTCGCAGCCTCATGCCTAAAACACACAATAAAGGGAGACTTCAACATCGTATCTAGAGACGAGGTCGAAAAGCTACTTGGTGGAAACGCTTCAGGAAGAGTTGTGAGGTAGGAATGTGACATCCCGCCATTATGTGCAAAGTTGTGACGTATGCGGTTTCCAGTGCAGCAATTCAGTTGGTATCCCAAAATGCCCTAAGTGTGGCAGCACTCTGAATTACAGATACAATCAAATTGGCGGAATGGATCTGGATGATTTTCCGGACAAATATCGTTTCGGCTTGTGAAAGTACCATAGACTACTACCAATCGATGATATTCGCCATTGTGTAACGCTGGGAGAGGGTGCAACTCCTTTAACTGCTGGCGTTAGACTTCAGGCTGAGTTGGGAAACACCGGGAGAATAATGCTGAAGGACGAAACTCAGAATCCTACCGGCACTTACAAAGATCGCCCTGCAGCTATGGGTGTCAGTAAGGCTAAGGAAATCGGTTCAGGAAAAGTAATCATCGCTTCTGATGGAAACGCTGGACCTGCAACAGCCGCTTATTGTGCGAAAGCTGGACTCCATTATTTCGTACAGATGCCCGCCGATACGCCTGTTGAAAGAAATGTGCAAACGATCTTATATGGTGCTGAACTAATTCTTGTGGAAAAAAGCACTGTGAGTGATTGTATAGACATGATAATGGATCTATCTGAATCTTCTAGCTGGACTCACCTTACAACTGCCTCATCAGTCAATCCTTATCACTTTGAAGGTACGAAGACCATAGCTTTCGAGATTGCTGAAGATCTTGGATGGAATACTCCCGATTGGGTTATGATGCCCGAGGGAGGGGCCGGACTATCAGCTGCTATTTGGAAGGGCTTTTTGGAGTTGAGCGAAGCTGGTATGATAGCCAAACTCCCAAGACTCCTAGTTGTTCAGGCTGAGGGTTGTGCGCCTCTGGTAAAGGCCTTTAAGGAGCACGATACCAAGATCGAGAGATGGGAAAAGCCCAGTACTCTGGCGAAAGCAATTAGCGTGCCTTACCCGCTTGACGGTGAACTTGCTCTTCGAGCAATAAGGGATTCCGGTGGGTCGGCTATCTCCGTGTCAGACAGTGAGATGGTTAACGCTACCCGTGTCACGGCAAGACACGAGGGTATTTTTGCAGAACCAACTGGCGCGGCTTCTATAGCAGGTTTGGCGAAAGCCCTTGAAGAGGGAATCGTAAGTCTCAACTTTGACAGCAAAAGAGAATAAATAGTAGGAATAAGTTCTGAAAGGTGCATAAGTTCGTGGTAGATACTTGAATCGTTTTTGAAATGCGGTGCCATGTGTGTTTGCTTGTCACTTTGTTAGTACTTGACTTGTATTTAGTTATAGTAATATAATATAGGTGCCATGTTTCTCAGACTGAAACACTTCAAAAACAAGGACGGTTCCACCAGGAGTTACCTGCAGCTCGTAGAGAATATACGAGTGGGGAATAAGACTAGACAGAAAGTTCTGGTTAATCTGGGGAGAGTAGATGATCTTCAGAACAGTGGCCAGATAGATAGGCTTATTGAAAGTCTGAGGAACTTCTCAACGAAAGAATGGATTAGGAAAGAAGCCCTTAATGTGAATCAAACCTATCTGTGGGGACCTGTAATTATCTTCGAGCAGTTATGGAAGGAACTGGGTATCGAAAGAGTATTGAAGAGACTGCTGGGAGATACGGATGTCGTTAGCGATTACGTTGAGGCTATATTCGCTATGGTACTTAACAGACTTGTCGAACCGAGATCGAAGAGGGGAGTAGACAGGTGGGTAAGCAAGGTTTACAGACCTGAGTTCGAGCAGTTGAGTCTTCAGCATTACTACCGTGGACTGGATTATCTCGAGAAGTTCAAGGAAGAAGTGGAGGAAGAGCTATTCAGTAATGTGAAGACTCTCTTCAACTTGAATCTCGATCTAGTATTCTGGGATACAACGAGTACGTACTTCCAGGGAGAAGGACCTGAACTTTCAATGTATGGTCGTTCCAAGGATCACAGGTCTGATTGCAAGCAAGTGATGATAGGGGTACTAATGACGAAGGATGGTTTCCCCGTTGCTCACCAAATCTTTCCCGGAAACACAGCAGACATAGATACCTTCAGGATAGCTCTTGAGGATATACGAAGGAGATTCAACATAGACAGGGTTATAGTGGTAGCCGATAGAGGAATGATAAGCAACGGACTCATTGAGGAGATAGATAAGGCCGGGCTTTCATACATATTCGGGGTGAAGATGAGAAGAAGCAAGAGAGTTGAAGCGGTATTGAATCAGCCCGGTGATTACGAAGAAGTGGAAGAGAATCTGAAGGTAAAGGAAGTTCTGCATGAGGGGGAGAGATACGTAATCTGTTTCAATCCATTTCAAGCAGAAAGAGACAGAATAAAAAGCGAAGAGATAGTGAAGAACCTTTCGAAGAAACTTAAAGAGGGACCTAAGAGTCTTGTAGGAAACAGAGGATACAGGAGATATCTAAATATCCAGAAAACAGATGTGAAGATAGACCAGGAAAAGATGGCCTCAGAAGTTAAATACAATGGCAAATACGTTCTAAGAACGAACACAAAACTAACCAATAGAGAGGTTGCTCAATCATACAAGCTACTGTGGAAAGTAGAGAGGACCTTCAGGGAACTGAAGAGCGGACTCGATCTTCGTCCCATATACCATTACACAGACACGAGGGTGAAGGGACACATAATGATCTGTTTCCTTGCACTTGTAATGGAGACTGCCTTATGCAGAAAGCTGAAAGAGATTGGAAGTACTTTCTCTTACGCAGAAATACTCGAAGACTTGACAGAGATAAGAGCAGTTGAGATAACGGTGGAAGGTAAACGCTTTCTTGCAAGGACTGAAACGATGGGCAATGCTTACGACGCTTTCAAAGCACTCAAAATAAGACCGCCAAATCTACTCAAAGAGATTACATAATAGACCACTGTGGTGGTACGTCTATCTTTCTTTTCATTTTTTCCCTTGTTTAGCTGTTTTCAGATTCGTTGCTGTCAAAGTTGACTAAGTAAGGAAGAATCAGTTGTTGCGCTTGTTACGGGGACAGGACTAAAGGTCATCTTATCATTTACCAAGCTTCTTGAAATACATAGGACGATTGGAAAGAACATTTTGGATCTGAAGAGCATTTTAGAAGGATAAAGAATAGTGTGTTCTGCACCTCAAATACTGGAACCCACTGGTTGCATCCAGTAAGGCCCTTTCTCTTTAGTGATCAAAGTATAGAACGCGAAGAACAGAACGTTTCATGTATAGGGTAATCCTTTTTTATGTGTGACTATGTGGAGATTTCTCTTATTGACATTTAGAACGTCAAGAGTTCCTTGATCTTCGGCCTTGCATAAGTAGAGTTTTCTTCAAGGATCGACATATAGTCCATCCCTTTCACTCAGGGGATTTCGTTTTCCTTTTTCTGTTTTCAAGTACCTCAACTATTGCGGAGTCGATCTTTGACATGCCTTTTGAAAGAAGGACCTGGATATTTTCTATTGACCTGTCTAAAGTGTTGGAGATAAATCCCTGCTCTGAGTTGACTCCAAGATTGTCCATTGCTAGTAATGCACAGCTATATGCTTCCTGGCCTCCAAGGCCCGCCTTCAATGAACAGCTCTCTTTTGCACCATCGCACATGATGCCTGTCGTGCTCGATAGTATAGTCAGCATTGCCTGTTCGATTGTCTCCCTTGCTCCTCCAAGAAGATAGGTAATTCCTGCAGCGGCTCCCGTTCCGGCGGCTGTAACGCATCCACAGATCGGGGCAACTCTGCCGAGCTTGTTCTTTATGTAACCAGAGAAAAGGTGGCTCAAAGCTACTGCTTTTGCAATGTCTTTTCGGCTCTTCTGGAAGTACTCGCCGGTTAGAGCCACTGGAAGTGTGGCGACAATTCCCTGGTTACCGCTTCCGCTACTGCTCATCACAGGAAGGGGAACACCAGACATCCTGGCGGCCGAAGCCGCGAAACAATAGTTACGAATCTTGTATCCGAGGCTTACGTTTTCGTGGTAGCTGAAGGTCTCTTTTGAAGGCAACATTTTCTTAAGGCCAAATCTGGCAATCTCGAGATTCATTTCTATTCCTTCGAAGATCTTCTCGATTTCCAGTTCAGTGATTTCTCGAATTGACTCAAATATCTCTTCAGGAGTAAAGTCTAATTCATCGGAAGGGACGAATCTCTCACTTGAACGGACCTTTTCTCCGTCTATCTCTAATGAAACTACATTCGTGTGACTGCCAATTATCCTGCAAAGAACAGAATGATTATGATTAGACACTGTGGCTTCTATAAATACTCCAGATAGATCTTGATCACAGACCACACTGACCAGACCCTTGTCTATCATCTCTCTTGCAAGATCAACTGATTCGATTCGGCAAGGTCTAAGCGCCTCCAGCTGGAGGTCCGGATCTCCACATATAGCGCCCAAAGCGCCAGCAAACTCATTACCCTTTTCATTCGTACCTGGAATTCCCACGTACATTCCGTTCTTGTATACGTTGACGCTGGTAGTTACATGCACTTTTTCTGTTTTTCCCTCAAGTTTGCTTGCTGCAAGAGCAACACAAAACGCGATCGCTCCAGGTTCCGTACACCCAAGTGCAGGTCTAACTTCTCTTTCAAGGTATTGTTCAAGAAAACGCATCTTCCACCTCCAATGCCCGATAACTTAGTTTATCACTGACAGTGTATCATGTAATTCATTGATGACTATTGTTTTGAACCAAGTATGAGCTCTTAACTGCCTCTTCCACTTGGAACTGAAAGTATGCTCATTATTGTGAAGCTGGAAAATCATCTCTGGGAAGGATTTCTTTTCTCGTTTTAAAGAGAAAGACGAACTTTCCAGAGTTCTTTATCTAGAATCGGTCATGTCTCATACTGAATTAAACTCTTCCAAGAGGGCTAAAGCAGTGTTCCTGATAGTCACTTCAATCTCCTTTGATGTTACATAAAAAATCTGGAAGTGTTTTTTGCAAGAGCAAATTCCCTGTTTTTGCAAGAATTCCAAACAACTTTCCACCCGGGAAATTTTGTTAATGAGTTTTCATTAGCGAATTTCTAATTCTAAAACTCTGACCTTCGAACAACAACAAATGACTGTGGTGAACAAGGCGATCAATCATTGCCGAAGTCATCTGTTCATCGTAGAAGATATGGACCCATTTGCTGAACTCCAGATTTGTTGTGATTATCACGCTCCTTTGTTCATAGCATTCTGAGATAACTTGAAACAACAACTTCGATCCATCACGATCAAGAGGCACATAGCCCCACTCATCACAGATAATCAGATCGGCCTTCATTAGAGTTTTCATGAAGGCGTTTAGTTCTGACTTCTTCTGTGCTTCAGAAAGGCGATTTACCAGCGCAGCTGTTCTGAAGAAACGAACCACCTTGTTCTGTTTGCACGCTTCTAAACCGATTGCCTGAGCAAGGTGAGTCTTTCCAGTACCAACGTTTCCGTACAGAATCAAATTCTTCTTCTCGTCTACGAAAGATGCTTTCTTCAGTTCTTCTGGACTTAAGTCCTGGGGTAGTCGTATCTCTTCGAATGAGAAATCTTCGAATGTCTTCATGGCATAGAAGCCCGCCTGTTTTACCAGGCGGTTCTTCCTTGAAGTCTCACGGTTATCCAGAGCAATCTGTAGTATTTTCATAAGGTATTCCTGGTTGTTGTCTGCTTCCACCTCTTCAAATACATCCACTATCTTCCTTCCAAGGCGTAATTTCTTGCAGCAGTACGCAATCTGCTCTTTCATGATTGGCTACTCCTTCCCAGGAATAGATCATAGTCAAGTGTTTTGTTCTTAAGAGGTGGGAGTTCTGGTACGTCATTTGGGAGTAAAACAGGACTGAACTCGAAGCTTTCCGTGTTGAGACGCCGGAATATAGCAAGGACACTATCGCTGTCTTTTGCTCCTCTCTCTAGAGCTGCAAGGAAGGCTTCTACTGCACTCAAAAAGCCTTTATCTTCGCTCAGCTCTGCAAGGATCTTGAGAGTCTCTTTCTTGCTTGAGCGATCACTCTGCTCAAGAAACTCTTGTAGTGGAGAAGGAAACAGTCCGTATATTCCCGTGTATTTCAGCGCTGCGGGTCTCCTGGATAATTGGGTGAGATAAGGGATCCAGTTCATTGATTCTCTCTTCATCTGTCCATACAGTCTGGGGTGAGTGATTATCTCTTTGTAGTCCCTGTCCATTACGATAACTTCATGTGCGGTCAGTCTTGCCCATATCTCGGTCTTTGCATATTGTGGAGCGCTTGAATATGTATGCCTTCCTTTCTCAAGGGTGAACTTCGCGTGAGCATCTGTGCGAACGGCCAGGAGGATCGATTCATCGTACTTATTTGGCGCAAGTGTTAGAAGCTTTGTCCTGTCTTCTTCAAATCGCTCTCTTATCATGCCTGGCTTCGAATAGTGCGGTCTTTCCATATCATGATCACATCGAGCGAGGAGCTCTTTGTTGAAGGCCATTAAGTCATTTATCTCTGGAACAGGAACTAGCAGGTTTCTCCTATGGTATCCCACTTTACTTTCGACGCTGCCTTTCTCATTCCCGCTCTGGGGATTACAAAAGACTGCTTCGAATCCATAGTGATTCTTGAATCTGAGAAAGTGTTCGGAAAGGATCCGGTCTACTTCCTTCAGTATTTTGCTGACCATGGATGAGGCGTTGTCAAACCATATTCGGTTGGGAACACCCCCTATGTGGTTGAAGACATTCATGAGCCCTTCCATTAGGCATTGTTGGTTCTCTCCCTTGAAGAGCTGAAGATATCCCCCGTTGCTGTAGGGAAAGGAGACATTCAGAGTATATCCGTGACAGCGAACCCCGTTTTCCAGAAAGTCAGCTTCTCCAAAGTCTACCTGTGCTTCACCGGGTTTGTGTTCCAAAGCGAAGTAAAACTCTTTGTTCTGGCCATAAAGTTCTTTCCTCTTCTGTGCCACGTATGTTGCTACAAGACGATACGAACAGTCAAAGGAACCACCGTGTTTTTCCTGAAGCCTCTTGAATACTCTTAAAGCCGTATGTCGCTGTTTCCTTCTTTCAAGTTTGTCTTGCTCAAGCCAACAGTCAATCTCTTCTTTGAAAGGATCGAGCTTCGACTTAACTGTTTTCTTTGTCTGTGGTGGCTGTATATTGAAATCATCCTTCAGAATGTACTTCTTCACTGTCTTCACATCCGTCTTTGTTTCTCTTGCAATCTCTACAATTCGCTTTCCTTCATTAAAATATTTGCTTCTGATAGAATTGATCTTAGCCATTGCAACCATCCTCCTTTGTTCCTCCCCTTTATAGTGTCGTAACTACAAGGGTAGGTAATTCCGGGGGAAGTTGCAATGGCTCTTTGCATTAACAGGGAATTTTCCCTGCAATTGCAGGGAATCACTCACTGCAATTACCGGTACTTATATTCTGCAGCAAACAATCTGGAAGGACAAATTTGACAATTATTGGATTGTGTTAGAATCCCTTTATTCGCTGAAATACTGACTGAGAAAGGCAATGACGGAAGATTGTTATCAGAAAAGACCATAAATCAGTCAGGTGAGGATAACTAGTCGGTACTGGAATCCTTAGTGTGAACAATTTGGGCTACTATCCAAATAGTATGCAAATGATTCGGGGATAAGGGCAGGATTTGACAGAGGCACAAGCTGCATCTTGCTTAGATTAAAGAAATAAGGGAAAACCTTGATTCCACAAACACTCCCGTCTTCGGAAAGCTCGATTTTTAGCGATGCCGTGATTCTGCAATCCTTAGCTTTCATAGAAGAAATCCAGTTGCCCAGAGAATAGATGATTAGCGAAGTTGATCCTCTCGCATTTAAGTACACCTCCAGTGGCTGAAGAACATGAGGATGATGACCGATAATCAAGTCAACTCCTTCATCGCAGAGCTTTCTTGCGACTTCCACCTGCATTTCAGTAGGTTTGTTCTCAAACTCAAGTCCCCAGTGAAGACTAAGCACGATAACGGATGCTTCTTCCGACATAGATTCAACGATAGGAATGATCTTAGACAGCGCAGTCTCTGCATCCTCAAATGTGTTTAGGTTGGCAACATTCAGACTGGATTCACTATCAACGGTAGCTCCATTGGTGCCGAACGTGAAACCTGAGACAGCGATTCTAACTTTATCGAATGGAATTATTGAGAATCGACTTTCTTCTCCAAATCCAACACAATGGATTCCACGGTCATTAAGAAAAGTACGGGTCGATCTCAGTCCCTCGTTACCCCTGTCAAGAGAGTGATTGTTTGCGATATTCATAACATTAATTCCCAAGGGCGTCACTACTTTCTCAAAGTATTCGGAAGAACCGTTGAATTTTGGGAATGCCGATTCGGGGAACCGAGTGTCTATTGGGAATTCGAGATTGGCGAACACAATTTCACTTTTAAAAAGACTCTTCTCCACACTTGAGTAAGGATCGCCCGCGATTACAAGTCCCTTACTGTACATTAGATCGCCAAATGCGGTTAGAGTTATTGCGCAAGCCAAATCAGGAAGCTCTGCCTGATAGTTTTCTTCGTAAGGTCTCGAAATCGTACCGAAGATCAGCTTCCGCAGGTAGAAAATGGCATCTGTAAAAGTGAATCGGCCAAGATCGCCACAAACAACGGGGAAGGAAAAAACAAGGCCATGTGTCATTAGGAAAAGAGCCAGAGCAAACCCCATAGCAAACTTTCGAGACATCCGTACCACTTCCTGTAAGTGATGAGAAACTTGCAATCTGTATGAGTCAAGTCAATCCCACATATGATTATGGTTTTCGAGAACCATCTCGCAGGGAACCCAGCTGGCGGATAAACATATCTCGACTAAACTTTAACACTATGCACACACAGATGATAAGCATTCAAAAGTCAGTATCCTTCATCGGCGAGAAAGAGATTTTGGTCGGAGATGTTTCTCGGCAAAATTAATAGTTCAATTGGCACTGAATTGGAAGATGAGATTTGAGGATTCTTTACTCAGTAACGGGGTCGAAGATGGGTATAAAAAATTCTTTTAGGCTTCTCATTGCTAAGTTGAATCATTGGTTTGAAGTATCAGCAGGCATTGATGAGCGCCACAACCGATGACGATGGAGAGTTAGCCTTCAGTGTCTCAGAGAACAGATAGGTCAATGGAATGCGTGTGACTCTAAGTAATAAATGTCATTAACAGGAAGGTGTCACTTGGTCATTTGCAGGGTGATACAAACAGTTTTGATTAGAGAGTACGTTAATGTCCCTGAAGGATGCAGAGGAGCAATCAGATCGCACCAAAAGAACTACTCTAAGATATCTTAGAGGTCAAACAGAAAATAGATCACAGCTAAACCGCGGCTTCTTCCGTGTTTACAAGGACATTATCTCTGCGTTTGATTTTTGGCACGAAATGGCAATGCTATAATCAACTGAGGACATTACAGCGCCTCATCATTCCCCGGAGGGTCGAATGGAATCCGACAGGAGAAATCTGTTCAGTTCAGTGAGAAGAATAATCTCGGTTCTTGTTGGCAATGAAAAGAGCTTGCAAAAGATCAAAAAGGCTCTTTCAATTATCGGTGATTCTCTTTCTGTCAATAGTCTTACTTTTTGCACAGTTGAAAGCGCTCATCATAGTTCTTCTTATATCAAGATGGTTTGCGATTGGAGAAAAGAATCAGACTCCGTAATTTGCGTCTCGAGTTCGAGAAGTGGAGATAGTAGAAAATCAAAACTTGAGAATTTAATAAGAAAAAGCAGAGCAAATACAGTTTCGGAAGCTGGAAAAGGCGTCTTGTTAATCAAGAGCCCTCCTGGATTGCCGGAGTGTGTTCTGGTCTTAGAGATCGAATTGCATGAGAGAAATCTGTCTGTGGAGGAAAAGGACTTTGTGAAATGTGCGATTCAATTGTTGGCGCTCATGACTGGAGAAGAGTTCAGCGAAGAGACTGGAAATAACGAAAAGTCACTTCTTCAGGAAAGACTACTAAGAAGCGATGAACTGCTGAAGAATTTCGAAGGCAACGTCTTGGACATTCTTGCCGTAGTTGACGGAGGACTGGTTTTCACCTATGTTTCCCCCTCGGTGGTCAACACATTGGAGTTTATGCCTGAAGACCTGGTTGGGAAAAATGCTCTGGATCTCATTGACTCAAGGGATCGCAAGAGAGTTGTTGAAGAGTCCAAGGTTCTTCTGAGAGAAAAGAAACACGGTTGCTTCAGATATAGAGCAAGAACTAAGAGCGGCGGAATATTGTGGATGGAGACAGCTGTAAGTCCTTTGTTTAATGGGAAAGAAGTCGAGGGTTGGACGATGTCGTCACGGGATGTCACCGGTGAGATGAAGCTGCAGGCCGAATTGAAAGCCAGAGATAGTATGATGGTCTTCATGAACGATCTTTACGTTCTGATTCTGAGCGGTGATAATCTTCATGAAGCGGCCTCCAAGATTGTGAATCGCGCATACGAAGAGAAGGGAATGGTCGGTTGCAAGATCACATTTAGTGAGGATGAATATCTTGATCTTGAGGTTTCGAGAGGCGACACCGAGGCATTTCCGCTGAATCTCATGAAGGACTCAAAGGCTCAGGAAACCCTCAGAGAAAATCGAATAATCGTTCAAAATACAGCCATCGAAGGAAAGGAACTGAGATACATATGCATAGCGCTTGAATCGAACAACGAGATTGCTGGTTACTTTGAAACCCTTACAGAACGCGTGACTGGTCTTTCCGAAGAAAGCATAAATCTGTACAGACTAGTTGGGACTACGGTCTCTCTTTCTCTCACAAAAATCAAAAATCTTGTTGCAACGAGGAGAAATCACATCACATCACAGTCATTGATAAAGGCAACCGAAGCGATAACTAAAGATCTGAATATGAGAACGGTAATAGAATCTATTGTTCGGGGTCTGAGACAAGTAATACCGTTCTACAGCGCTGCAGTTGAGTTAGTTGAAGGGGATCATTTAATCATTGTCGGTGGGAGCTGGCCTGGAAAAAATTCCTTTGTCGGGACCAAATTCACGATGGAAGAAGGAAGTCCCGGTTTCGATGTAGTAAGAAACAAGAAAATCATTCTAGCAGAAGATGCTCAGAGAGCATACCAACAATTCAACAGGCCAGACTTCAAATTTATAAAATCTTGGATGGGCGTGCCTTTGGTTATTGGAGATGAAACGATTGGAATGATCGCCGTCGATAGCGAGGAGGGCGGAAAGTTTAAGAATCGTCATCTTGACGCCCTCAAGGCATTTGCAGATATTGCTGCGATTGGCATAAACAACGCCCGTCTTCATGAGGAGGTGAGAGATCTCTCGGTGAGGGACTATCTTACTGGTGCTTACAACCGGCGAGGTCTGTTTGAGCATGGAGAACGGGAAATCGAGAAGGCAAAACGATATGACACAAAAATGGGATTGATAATGTTCGACATAGATAATTTTAAGAATATGAATGACATGCTTGGACATCTAGCCGGAGACTTTGTCTTAAAAAGGGTTGCAAACATATGTACCAAGATTCTACGAGCCGCAGATATTTTTGCGAGATATGGTGGCGATGAATTCATAATACTATTGCCGATGACTGATATCACGAACACCGAAGAAGCTGCCACAAGGATTTGTCGTTCTCTTGAAGATTCAAGAATAATATATAAGAGAATCCCAATAAAGGTTCGTGCCAGCTTCGGAATTGCCAATTTTGAAGGACATGAAGATGAACTTGAAGACATGATCAGGAGGGCAGACAGAAATCTGTATGTCTCCAAAAGATCCGGGGGCAACAAAGTTACCGGGGGACGAAACTATGGCTAAGAGAGAATGGCAGATAAGAAGTGAACGTTTAGGCCTTGAAGCGCAGCTAAGGGAAAGAAATAAAGAACTTAAACTTCTATATGATTTCTCAAGATTAGTTGACAAAGCAGAGAAATCTATTGACGACATTCTGATGGGTCTCCTGAGAATCCTTTCCGATGCTTTTCAGAACCTGAGAGCGCGTGTGCCGTGATCGTCTACAGTGCCAGAGTGTATGAATCGAGAAGAGTCTTCAAGAAGTGATCGCTTTATACGTAACCAATGATAGTAAGAGGCAATGAGGTCGGGAGCGTAACGGTCTATTATTATTGAGACGGGAAAATCGCCTTCCTCTATGAGTAGTCTCAAATGGTTCTCTCGGTAACAGAGAGACTCGGGAAAATAATTCAATCATCGAGGTGTCAAGGATGCTCATTGAAAACAAAGAGCAGTACCGCGCTAACCTCTCAAGTATTGGTGATGCAGTTCTTTCGATGGATGCTTTTGGAATAGTCACTTTTGTTAACGAAGTTGCCTGCAGTCTTATTGGTCTTAGCGAAAGCAGCACCATCGGCAAGAGAGTTTCTGAAGTTATGGAGATCTTTAGTGAAGATTCAGATGAACCTGCAATTATTCCAGTAGAGCATGTGCTAGAAACCGGCAAAAAGGTTGGACTGGCAAATCATACTGCGCTCAGATCAAAGAACGGAAAAATCTACTCAATTGCCGATTCTGCAGCTCCGATATCTAGAGAAGACGGTGAAACAACTGGTGTTATTCTTGTCTTCAAAGATCTGACCGAAGAGAGAAAAAAAGAAGGGAGAATCATACAAAGTGAGGCCCGATTCCAAGAGTTGATAGAAAATACGAATGGAGGCCTGTTAATTCTGGACAGTGGAGATGGAGAACGATTTATTCTGAAGGAATTCAAGGCGCCTCTCGAAAATCTTGATAGAACTGGACTCGGGACCTTTGGCAAGGAGTTAAGGGATGTTTTTACCGGTGTCGAGAAGAGTGGTCTCTTCGAAGCAGTGAGAAAGGTGTGGAAGACCGGGACCCCTGAGAAAGTAGAGGCCGAGAAATATGTTTGCGGAGATCAAGAAGGTTGGTGGACAAATTATGTGTATAAACTTCCTTCTGGTGAGGTTGACAGCCTCTGCTACGATGTGTCTGAATCACTCAGAATTCAAGAATTCAAAAAGAAAACGAACGATGGCCTTCTCACACTGACAAAAATGGCTGCTGGCAGTGGTTTCTCACTGGATGAGTTTATGAAGAGCGCCGTAAGAATAGTAGGCTCTTCTCTTTGTGTTTATCGTGCCGGGATCTATATGCTAAACAGAATTGGTGAGATGGATCTGATTATTAGCTTTGACCTGGTTGATGGAGAGGCAAGAGAAGATAAGTCGAGAGCTATGGATCGAGATCTCGCTTCCGAATATCTTCACTTGATTCAAGCAAAGAGATTCTTCAGCATTTCCGACGTGAACCAGGCAGAAAAAAGCAACTTCATCGCCAGTTTGCAAGAGGTTGGAGTAGAAGCGATTCTAGATATCCCCTTGAGGATCAGAGGGATCATCGTGGGATCACTATTTTGCGACATGAACACAGCAAGGCAATGGTCTTCAGATGAAATGAACTTTGCCGCGTCCGTAGGTGATGTTCTGACGCTTGCTCTTGAAGAAGATGAGCCTGTTAATAGTGAGCATCGCTACAAGAGCTTCTTCAAAATGAACGGTGCGACAATGCTTCTCATAGATTCGGCAACGGGTTCAATCGTAGATTCTAACGAAGCTGCATGCAAATTCTACGAATATGATCTCGGTACGCTAAAAGGGTTGTCCATAGAGGATTTGGCTGCAAATAATGAATCCCTGGTTGAGATATGTAACCTAGCTGCTGGAAGATCTTCTAGTGTAGTCTCCAGGCAGAAAAAGTCCTCTGAAAAAGTAGTCGACGTCGAGATTTTTGCTGCTCCTTTTAGCACTGAAAATATGGATCTGGTTAGCCTGATAGTTGTCGACATAACGGAAGTCCTTGCCGCAAAAAATAAACTTTCGGAAGCTTTGGGGAGATTGCACACTGCTCTTGAAGGAGCTGTAAACCTTGTTAGCAAGGTAGTAAAGGCGAGAGATCCATGCACGGCAGGCCATCAGAAGAACGTGAGTCGTTTAGCTACTGCCATTGCAGAGCGGCTCGGCCTGGATGATAATAGGAGTACAACCGTCAGAATTGCCGGCTTGCTGCACGATGTCGACAAGGTTTCGATTCCGGTTGAGATACTTTCAAAGCCGGTTCGACTTACTGATCTTGAGTGGTCTTTGATCAAGCGCCATCCAATAGTCGGCTACGAAATCCTTCGCGATGTAAAACTTGGTGGGCCAATAGCGGAGATTGTCAAGAACCATCACGATAGGATAAACGGATCAGGTTATCCAGAAGGACTTACGGTATCAGAACTATCTTTAGAATCAAGAATCGTGGCAGTGGCCGATATGGTGGAGGCAATGGTCTCTCACAGACCGTAGAGCATCTAGGGGATTGGGCGAAGCTGTGCAAGAGATCAAGAGCAACTCTGGTGTTCTTTACGATGAAGAAGTAGTTGACGCTTGTCTAGCTGTAATCGATTCGGGTTTCAAGAATGATAGGTCTGATGGCAGATTATAGATTGTTGGAGGTAGAGAATGAACGTATTTATAGTTATTCTGGCGATTTTCGGAGGGCTGGTTTTTTTGGGTCTTGCGGTGAAGCTCGCCTTCTTCGGACTCCGGGTAATTTTTGGTCTTGCCTTTGTTGGGCTGATTGTTTTCGCGATTATTTGGCTTCTTTCGAAGGTCCTTTTACTGTTTTAGTTTTTCTGATTGTCGGGAATACTGAGGACTTTGCCCTTGACACCCGATTCGTTTCAATTCCGAATGGGTGGATTTTTCAAGTTGAATCTTCATTGGCGGTTGAATGCTTTTGTAGATTAGATCATTTTTCTGAGGATAGATTGAGAAAAGTCGTACCATACTGCCTGTGCCGAGAATTTCTGGGTAGAGTCTAAGTTTTAATTGGGGAGTGAAAATTATGAAAAGGGGTAATACTTACATCTTGTTGATTGCAACAATATCACTGACTGCAGTTCTTACCCTGAGCGTGCTCAATTTTCTCAGACCTTATCCACCTAGTAAAGAGGCCTATTACTCTCTTTCGAGTTCAGATGAAGTTATCTACTGTTTCAAAGATGGAACTCACATCTTCACTCCTGCGAAAGGAAGTGAGATTGGAATAGTGTTCTATCCCGGTGGCCTCGTTGATCCAGTATCATATGCTCCACTTCTTAAGAGAATCGCCACAAGCGGTGTTTCATGTTTCCTTGTGGAAATGCCCCTTAATCTTGCCGTACTTTCTCCAAACAGAGCAGAAAATATCTTGAAAGACAATCCAGAGATTAAGAGATGGATTTTGGCCGGGCATTCTCTTGGGGGTTCAATGGCAGCGAAATTTGCTTACGATAATCAGGGCAGAGTCGACGGTCTCATTTTGCTTGCCGCCTATCCCGGTAAAGACACTTCTCTATCTGAATCAGGTATTCATGTACTGTCGATTTATGGTAGCAACGATAAAGTACTTGACATTGAAGCTCTGGAGAGCGGAAAAGCTCTACTCCCTGAAGGAACAACTTACTTGACGCTGCGTGGGGGGAATCATGCGCAATTCGGATACTATGGACCACAGAGAGGGGACGGAGATGCATTAATAACCCTTCTCGAGCAACAAGAAATGACCGTCAGCGCGGTTCTATCATTCATTGACAATGCGATGTAATCCTAATTTTGAGATTATTTTGCCAGCTGATATATCAGAACGCCCGAAAGCATTAGGAACAATCCAATGACTTTGGAGGGAGTTAGATCGATAGGCAGCTCGCCAAAGAGTCCTGCAACACTTATGATAAGTGCAAAGACTATCTGGGTTACTACAATTATTACGATCGCTCTGCTCGCACCTAGAGAAGATACACCTTGAGAAATACTTAGGATTATCAAGACACCTATGAATCCAGCGGTGTAGTAGAGTGGATTGAGTCCTTTAAGTGACTCTAGGGTCATTTCGCCCTTACCGAAGAAAAAGAGAAGTACCGAGGCAAGGAGAAATCCCGTTCCGTGTATGAAGAAGTTTGAACCGAAGAATCCAATTTTCTCCCCCAGTCTTGCACTAAAAACACTTTGCATAGCGATTACAATCCCAGCTGCTATTGCGAAAAATACCCCTCTAATCATCCCATGTCTCACCCATCTGTCTTTGAAGTTGGAAATTTCACTTCCAGAATCAAACTTTCATCTTTTACTCCCTATAAAACCATCATAGCTGAGATTCACCAAAACTCTGTTAAGAAAGTTTCATGTTCAAGCCACACCAAAATCTCACTCAGTGAGTAAAAAATCGTAGTTTAAAGGCAATTTTTGTTTTGGTTTTGGTGTACTTGGTCATAATGAAGTACATGACTGGGTCGTTTTCCTTCAAGAAAAGGCATAACGAAATTTTGTGTTTTCGTTAGTTCGAGGGCATAGAGAACCTCATTTTTCTTTGATAAGCTTGAAATCGGATCGGATTTTAAGGCTTCTTGTACTAACACGAGAAACTTTCTTGGAAATCAACCAAAATCCAGTAGGCCTGCCTTCCGTTTTCGTCTGTCGATTTTGCTCCAACAACGACGAATTTCCCAGCGCCTATTCTTGCAAATGCGTGTGGTTCAAATGAATCCACATTAAAAGCCTCATGAGTCAATACTTTTTCTTCTGAGTAATTCCATTTAACATAAAATTGTTCGATTCTAAACTAGTCCTTGTGAAAACTGCACGTAATGTGTATTGCTCAATCACTGAGGCGTGTTCTATTTCTCCCGAAACGAAGTTAACTATCCGAATTTTGGTCTTAATCTAGTTTTCAGACACTCCTTAGAAAAAGTCTACGATTTGTAAGGACTCGTCCTGCAAACTAATATAAGGAAGCAGCGATTTCAACTGTGGGGAGTAGCAAGAGATGATCTTTCATAGAATTTCTAGATTCAGGTATACGAGTAATATAATCAGTCTATGACCTGCTAATTCTTTTTCAGAGGGTGATGCACAAATGCTTCAGCTGAAGGAAGCATCGAAAATCTATAGAACGGGAGAACTAGAACAAACAGCCCTGGATCAGGTTTCCATTTGCTTTTCAAACGACGAATTTGTTGCAATCCTTGGGCCAAGCGGTTCAGGCAAAACAACGCTTTTGAACCTTATTGGTGGGCTCGATAGATGCGACATGGGTGATCTAGTGATAAATGGCAGATCCACAAGGGATTTCAAAGACTGGGAGCTAGATGCTTACAGAAACAAGAGCATCGGATTCATTTTTCAGAGCTTCAATTTGATCCCACATCTTAGTCTTCTCGATAACGTTGAAATAGGTATGACACTTGGCGGTGTGCCTTCTTCAGAAAAAGAAAAGAGAGCCATAGAGCTGCTAGAAAAAGTGGGCTTAGCAGATCAAGCTCATAAGAGGCCCTGTCAGCTATCGAATGGTCAGATGCAGAGAGTTGCTATTGCAAGAGCCCTTGCCAATGATCCCGATATCATCTTGGCTGATGAACCTACTGGTTCTTTAGATACTCAGACAGGTGAAGAAACTGTGAAGTTGATAAAGGAGGTTGCGAGGGGAAAACTCATAATAATGGTAACTCACAATGAAGAAATCGCTAATCGCTATGCAGATAGGATAATCAAACTTAAGGACGGCAAAATCGTAAGTGACTCCCGTCCTTCAGATGATGACGATCCTCAACCAGAACTGATTATAAAAAAAACAAGTATGAGTTTTCCAGCTGCCTTGAGGCTTTCTGCAACCAATATCCTAACAAAGAAATGGCGTACAGCGCTTACGGTACTGGCTTCTAGCATTGGCATAGTCGGAATCTTTCTAGTCTTGTCACTTTCTAGCGGTTTTGGAAGGCAACTATCAGAATTCGAGTCGCAGACTCTCTCTACGTTTCCGATAATGGTGAGTCAGACAACAGTTGATCTGGAGTCGCAGCAGTATCACCAAGCTGAGTCTGAAAAGCGGTTTGAAGAAGATGATAGTGATGTCTTGGGGCAATTTGTCTATCCATATGATCCCCGTGATGAGATTCTAATTCACAACAACGATCTATCTGATGAATACTTGGCTTATGTTGAGAGCATAGATCCCAAACTTCTTTCGGGCTTCACATACACGCGACATATAAACATGAATTTGGTTGCAAAGTACGGAGAAATGGCGAAAACTGTTGATCAGACTTCAATCAAATTCACGGCGTATCCGGAAGATCTCGACCCGGAGTCTCCGGGTTATCTCGAGAACAATTTCGACTTAGTTGCGGGATCCTTTCCTAAGGAATTCACCGATCTTGTAATGATCGTTGGAAAAGGAAACAGAATATCAAATGTGATTCTTCAAGCGTTGGGTCTTGATCATGATAAAGAGAGGATTGGATTTGAAGAAATCATTGGATTAGAAATCAAGGCAATTTACAATGACGATTTCTACTTGAGAAAAGGGATGAGTTTTACGCCGAAGACTTCTCTAAGAGACCTCATGGATCTTTACTATGGTGATCTCGGGATAATGCTGAAAATAGTCGGCATTTTAAGACCCAAAGCACAGATTGAGTTCTCAGTTCTTGACGAAGGAATAGCATACTCCGATCGTCTCGCCCAGAAATTCATTGAGAATGCCGTAGATTCGGAGATTGTCCTCGCCCAGAAGGATCTTTATGTAAATGTTCTGTCCGGAGAACAGTTTGCTTCGGATTTGTTCAATGTCCTCTCAGTGATACCACCCGATATTACTGCAAGATTGGTGGGCGGCGTAAATCTACCCATAACGAAAAGAAATATTCTTCAGAAGCTCGGAGCATACAAAACTCCTGTTTCCGTCGTGCTTTATCCCAAAGATTTCAAATCCAAAGAAGAGGTCTTGAAATACCTGGACTCCTGGAACGAAGGCAAAGCCGCTGAGAATAGGATTCTTTACATTGATCTCGCGTCAACGATAACGGGATTACTCGCGGGGATACTAAATGGCTCAACATTCGTGTTGTTGTCTTTCGCTGCTATTTCGCTTGTCGTTTCGCTAATAATGATTGGAATTATTACATTTATATCGGTGACTGAGAGAACAAAAGAAATAGGGATACTGAGGGCTCTTGGAGCAAGAAAGAAGGACATCAGTACCGTGTTCAACGCGGAGAATTTCATCATAGGAGCGTTTTCCGGGGCCCTTGGAATATTGTTTGCTTCGATATTGATCGTGCCACTTAACTCAATTATCGAAAGACTTACCGGTCTATCTAACGTGGCCTATATAAATCCTTTTTACGTGATCTCTTTAATGGTGGCCAGTATTCTATTAACAGTTTTGGGGGGCCTGATACCTTCAAGAATGGCATCCAGAAAGAACCCAGTAGATGCTCTGAGAATTGAATAGAGAGAGCAGCTCCTTGTTTTTTGTGGGGTTTTCGCTCTGTTGTCTCTGAAGTCTCTTCTCTGGTAAAGACAACCCATCCGACCAAAGAAACTAAGTTCTCAGTTATTCTTTCCTCAGTCAAAGATCAGGATCCCGGGATATAGAGATCCAGAGCTTCAGAGATATTTGTGATTTCTACCGAAGGCATCTTAACTAACTTGCCGGAACCAAATCCAAAAAAAAGAAGGTATATGTTTTCTGGTGCTCCAGATCTAACATATGCATCTCTTCCAACCATTACAGTGTATTTTGTTTCAATTTCGGGATTCTTGAAATAGAAGAACTTTTCTTGAGAAAGTCCGGGTTTGAGATTTTTCTGAAAGAAGTAAGCTGTATCTGCAGAGTTTTTCTTCACCCCGACCCAGACTTCTTTTGTTCCAGTCACGAATATTCTGAAGTACGGTCTGTCGCTTGAACTTTGTGCTTCTGTAATTATTGTTTCCAAGTCAATAGCATAGTTAGACAGAAAGTTCTTCGCAACGATATACTGCTCGAGCGTTCCGCCCGATCCGAGAAGTCTTTCGACACTTGCTAGTTTAGCTTCAAAATCATCCTCGATTGCTTTAAGATCTTCATCGTACTGCCTGCGCATCTGTGAAAGCTCCGCCTTCATCTGTCCAACTCTGTTAATGGAGATGAGCGAAAATACGAAACCGATTATGGCGGCCATTATCAAAAATAATCCAATTGAAAGTGCAGGAGATGTTCTTCTTCTCTTTGTCATTCTTCACCTCTTTTTACCGCATAAGAAGAGATGCTCTGAACGAGCCAAGGTTTCGCGGTTCCTGCAGTATTTGAGTTCCCAATCCACTGCGCTGTCGATTTTTGCTGCCAGCGCTTGTTCGTCATATGGATAGAAGGCAACCACCGATGAAATATCTATGAGGTCAAAGCCATTCATGTTAAGCAAATGCCCAATTTCCTCCGGAAAAAAGGGCTTTGTGGCAAAGACTATGCTACTAACTGAGCTGTCTCCTATTGGAATTTTGTCCTTTTCAACCAATCTCTTTGCCATAGAGTACTCTCCCCGCGAAAGGAAATCATGCAAGAAGGCCCACGCATTATCAACCGTGGCAAGAAGTAGCCCACCCCTTTTGAGAACCCTTTGGCACTCAGCCAAGACTTCCGATGTGTTCTTTGCGTATGAAAGGAGGTCCCCCATTGCCAGCACATAATCGAAGCATTCCTTTTCAAAAGGAAGCCTTTCGGCATTTGAATGAACGAAATCAATCTTAAGATCGGCCAGGCCAGCTTTCATGGAGGCGACACTAAGCATTTCCTGCGAAAGGTCGACTCCCACAACCTCGTGAGCTTTCTCTGCTAGATAGAGGGCCCATCTTCCCGTACCAGTACCAATGTCAAGAGTTCTTCCGATTGTCTTCACATGGTCTTCCAGCAGTCTTTCGACAATACGATGATATAAGTTCCAGTAAGGTTCCTCATACATGTAGTCATATCTGCTAGCAATTTCACTATAGTATTCCCAAGATTCCCTCAAACCGGCGCACCTCACAAATCAGCGAAAATAATCAGAACAGTTTACTATAGTATAATACATACTCGTCCACGATTCAGGAGTTTGGGCACGATGGCAAGAATCTGTGAAGACCTTAATGAGGTTGCTTAAAGAGCCTTTCTAGCTCGTGAGAAGTGTTACCAAGAGAATTGAACTGACACTAAACGATGATAAGAGAAAGAGTATCTCTTAAGAAGATTGTCTGTTCCCGCAATCTTGGCGGATAGACTGAAGTTCTGACTTCTTGATTAGATCTTTTTTTTTTGACGAAGCGATTGATTCGTTAATCAGGAAGGAATATGTGAGAGTATTGATAAATTGTTGAACAGAATCGGATTGGTCTTTTCGCAGCACAGCAAATTATGAATTCGACGTTCTTGCTATCGAAATAGGGCTCGTTCTAGCGGCGTAGAAGTTCTTTCTCTTTTACGAAGAACTCACCCAGCTTGTTACCCATATCCCTCACAAATGTGTTAATGTCTTTAGACCTTTTTAGGTACCACCAAAATAGCAATATTCCGATCGTTGCACCAAAATTGTTGAATATGAGATCGAGCATTGTGTCGTCAAGACTCTCTTGGGCCATGCGGTAGCCGGGATAGCCGCCAAAGATTTTGTCGGAAATGAACTCTCCGATTTCCCAAAAGACGCCTATCATGTTTACAATTGACATTCCTGAGAGCCAGACCTTCCACGCAACAGCTTTTGGAGGAAGGTTCGACCAAGCGATTGCCGAACCGAAAATGAACGGAAAGAGCGAAAAACCTCCCCAGAATCCACCAAAACAATGAAGGAAACCATCGAAAAGGGGAAAGTTGTTGTAAAATTCAAGCCATATTCCAAAGAAACTGTGGAGAGTTAGGTGTAACAGCGTAAGAAACCGTGTCTCCTCGTAGATGGGAACTCCGGTAATACCTTGGAATATCCAGGTTGAATAACCAAAAGACGCCATAATGAGGTAACCAACCATGTGAGGTAGGTTAAAGTCACGAATAGATCCAAAAACTGGCACAAACAGGAGAAACGAGGCAAGTATATTGATCCATTTAAGCGTTTTGTAGAACTTGATATTGTTTGAAAGAATGGACTTGTTTATGGTCGGTTTATCTACTAAACTCTCACCAAAGCTTCGTGCATATGCGCCAAGGATTGTAAGTACGTCCCTTGCAGTCATTTAAACCCTTCAACCTCCGACAAACACTTTTTGGTTCAATTATACACGAGCTTGTTGGTTCAGCATCAACAAATGCAACATAACAGCTCGGAAGTGAAAAACACCGCAAATATTTACGCGTGTTTGTCAAAATCATTTGGTACTCTATTCAAGAGGAGAAGTTATATGAAACCCAAAAAGAGCTTTGACTTTGATGAGTTTGCCTTAGTATATTCCAAATAAAGATATCCCAACGAGAAGTTGGTGGAGCACATTATTAATAGAATTAGATATGCCGACAGAATTCTGGAAGTAGGTTGTGGCACAGCTGACTATTTGAGTATTCTCTCAGAGCTTCTCTATGCTCATGGTTTCGGATTCGACACCAGCCCTTCAATGATTTCAGAGGCTTCAAAGAAGAATCAGAGAATTGAACTTGAACTCGCTACTGCAGATAAAAACGGTCCTTTTCCATATGGAAATTCTGAATTTGACTTCGTCTTCAATATTAACCTCGTACATTATATTTCTGATCTTGAAAATCTGTTCAAGGAGAGTTTTCGAGTCCTGCAAAATGATGGGAGCATATTGACAGTGACGGACTCCTGTAAGGACATTTCTGAGAGAACCTTAACCAATTATTTCCCTGAGACTCTTGATATAGATAGGGGTAGATATCCTGGAAATTCTTCAATTATTTCTGCGATGAAGAAGGCAGGCTTCGAGGGAATATATACGACGAAGATGAAGACCCCTTTTGAATTCAAGAAACAGCACTTTGAGCAGTACAGAAACAAGGCCTACTCGTCCCTGAGATTGATACCCGAAGAGAGGTTTGAAGAGGGAATTAAAAGGCCAGAGTCCGATATGGAAAGGGGTCTTGTCCTCGGGAAGAAGGCGTATACTCAGATATGGGACATTAAAATAGCGAAGAGGGATTTTGATCTCCCGATGATCTACACTACAAGTTTCACTGAAAAGTAAAACTGGTTCCTTTAGGAGGTGTCTCAGTGAGAAAATTGGTAGTGATCTCTATAATCACCATTCTTTCAGTGTATGGCTTTTCTATGGCAGTCAGTGCCGGAATAGGGTTCAATTTGGACATGAGTTCGGGTGCCTTGGTTACACCGGTATTCATTCAGTTTTCGGCAGGTATCCCTTATCTTCAGGGGACGATCCATGCGTATGTTTTTTCTTTCGACTGGTCCAGCCTTGTTGTCAAGGGCTTCAGTTTGCCTGATCACACATATCTTGGAATCCAGACCAAAGTCACAGTCCACAAAAGTATTTATGTGAAGGGACAGATCTTCTGGTCTTTAAAACACATCACTTCTCTCATTGGAGGAGAGAGAACAATCGCCGGCACACCTCTTTACACAAGAATCGGTCTCGGAAGCAATTTTTCAAGCATCGAATTGGATGCGGGTTTTGATGGGTACTGGCAACTAGAGCCGTCTAGTACGGTTCCATTTGCGCGACCTTATCTTCTCGTTAACTTCACTTTCTAAAAGTGACTTCCTTCATCTGTTCTAAATGCGGGCGGAAATTTCCTTTAGGATCAAAAGCCTTCAAATGCTCATGCGGAGGTCTTTTTGACCTGAAATTCGAGCCTCATTTCCCAATTGCCAATATTGAACAGCGACCGCACAATATGTGGCGTTATCGCGAAGCACTGCCGATCGAAAGTGATCGGTCCATCGTAACTATGTCTGAAGGTTATACTCCATTGATTGAAGAGGAAATATGTGGGAAGAATGTGTTTATTAAAATGGATCACCTTCTTCCGACTGGTTCTTACAAGGACAGGGGCGCTAGTCTTCTAGTAAGCTATGCGAGAGAACACCAAGTTTCATCTTTAGTCGAGGATTCTTCGGGAAATGCAGGATGCTCTATTGCAGCATATTCTGCACGAGCAGGTATTTCCTGTGAAATATTCGTTCCCGACCATACTTCGGTTGGGAAGCTCAGACAGATAGAGGCTTATGGTTCGAAAGTCCGATTGGTTGAAGGCTCGAGAGAAGATGTATCAAGAAAGATTCTCGAGCAAACGAAAGAAAACTTTTATGCAAGTCATGTCTATAATCCACTCTTTTTGCATGGAACGAAGACTCTTGCGTTCGAGATCTGTGAACAGCTTGGCTGGAAGAGTCCTGGAGCTATTGTTGTTCCAGTAGGAAATGGGACTCTTTTGTTGGGAGCATCTATTGGATTTGGGGAATTGTATTCAGCCGGAATTGTTGATCATCTTCCAAAGATTATTGCCGTGCAAGCAGAGAACTGTGCCCCGCTTCTTCGTGCTTTCGAAATGAATCAAAAAGATTCCGCTGATGTAAACGCGGAAGCGACTGTTTCAGAAGGGATTGCGATTGAAAAGCCCGTAAGAGGTGCCCAAATATTGAAAGCGGTCAGAGACAGTGGAGGCACTTTTGTGGGGGTTTCTGAGCAGGAGATAATTGAAACCTGGAAGGAAATGTCAAAGAGAGGTCACTTCGTTGAACCAACTTCCGCGGCAACAATAGCGGGTTTAAAGAAGTACATTTCGAAAACCGATCCTAACGAAACGATTGCATCCGTATTCACGGGCCACGGCCTTAAAACAGCCTGCGAATTATTCTCCTGGAATAAGCAATAGGGTTTGAACTGAGGTAGTTGAAGCAAGAATTCGTGGGTCAATTTTTGATCCAGTTTCTTTCAGTGAGCCCGGTGGGTGTGGAACTGAGAAAATCACTTCGAGATTCTCCTGGTCGAAATGTTTATAAGTTTTGAGAAGTTGCCGCATTGATTCGGACCTAATGAAGCCGGGAGGACGCCCCGTCTTAGTGTTGCGTTGACTGTTGAACACAACGGTTATATAATTAAAATTAGGAGGTGGTTAAGTTGTTTTGGGATCCAACTTTTATTATTCTCATTCCTGCTATAATCCTGGCAGCTTACGCCCAGTTTCTTGTTAGTTCGAGATTTGCGCATTATTCCAAAGTGAAATCGACCTTTGGACTTAATGGAACTCAGCTTGCGAGGCAGCTTCTTGACAATGCAGGACTTTATGATATTAAAATTGAACGAATAAGGGGAAATCTAACAGATCATTACGATCCGAAGAATAGAATCGTTCGGCTTTCAGATACAACGCACAACAGCTCCTCTATAGCAGCTCTAGGTGTAGTGGCTCACGAAATCGGTCATGCTATTCAAGATAAGGAGAAATATGTACCTTTGATTGTTCGCAACGCCGTAGTCCCTGTTGCGCAGATCGGTTCTTCTCTTTCGTGGATAATCTTTATTATTGGACTTCTTATGGTTTCGCCTGTCCTTATCAGAATAGGGATTCTGGTCTTTTCTGCCTTTGTCTTCTTCACGCTAGTGACGCTGCCGGTCGAGTTCAACGCAAGTTCGAGAGCGAAAAAGCTTCTTTCGTCAATGGGCATGCCTTCTAAAGAGCTTGAGGGCGTAAGTTCAGTTCTTGGAGCTGCAGCAATGACTTACGTTGCATCTGCGGCTACCGCCATTCTTCAGTTATTCAGGATGCTTTTCTTGTCGGGTGCTGGCAGAGACTGATGCAGGGAGCTCGTTCCATTGCTTTACAGACCCTATCTTTTTTCGATGCAAATGGTTATATCTCCTTTAGAAAATTGGATATAGCACTGTCCACGCTTTCTTCCCAAGATCGCTCGTTTTGCATGAATATCATCTACGGATGTCTGAGAAAGAGAGTTAGCATCGACTTCGAACTGTCCCGTTTTCTCACAAAACCAAGCAAATTGCCCCATGCTGTGCTGAATGCGTTGCGAATCGGCGCATTTCAGATTCTTTATATGAAAAGTATCCCGGAATACGCGGCACTGAAGTCTTCGGTAGATATGATTGGGGTGAAAGAGTTTAAGGGTCTTGTGAATGCGGTACTCAGGAAGCTAATAAATGAAGGCCCTGCGGAAAGAAAACCTCTTAACATCCTCTATTCCCATCCGGAATGGCTTGTAAATTACTGGAGGGAATTTGCCTGGATAGACGACTTTGAAGAGCTTCTGGAGTACAATCAGACTCCTCCTGTTCAAACAGTTATTTCCTTCGGAAGAGAGAATGAGTTGATCAAAAACGGCTTTCTATTCGACAAGAGTGAGTATTCGGATCTATCTTGTGTTTTTCAAAAAGGTAGTAGTATAGAGAATCTTCAGATCATCGACGAAATTGAATATTTGCTTTCAAAAACAGCTATCCCGGTTTTGACTCATAAGGGAAGTCTTACAGGGAAAATCAACTCAATACCATGGCTTCTCCACACGTTGACTCCGGAGAAAATTGACGGCTACTCAAAAGTGGCTGTGGAATTGCTCGGCAACTTCTCGAGAGAGCATAATGAGTTCATATATTATAGTCAGGCTTTTACTGTAGAGGAAAACAAGCATGCCCTCGACGTTCTCGAAGGTTTTGAACCGGTAATGATGGAGGACTTCTTCGCTGAGCATAAGATCTCTGCGAGATTTGATGGCAAAGGATACTGGCTACAACCATGGAAGGCACCGGCCACATGTTATCTGGCAAGAGTTAGGAGTGCAAATTGAAGGACATTCTTTCTTTAGATCTGGACGAGCTGAGAAGGGAAATAATTTCATTCGGAGAAAAGGACTACAGGGCAAATCAGATTTTCAAGTGGGTTTATGCGAAGAGGGTCCTTGACTTTTCTGAGATGACCGATCTTCCTATGAATCTTAGAAACAAGCTCGGTTCGCTTTTTCGATTTACCACGATGAAGGAAGTAGAAAGGCAGATTTCGATTGACGGTACAGAGAAATTCTTGCTTAAGTTGGAAGACGATAACCACATTGAGACGGTTGTTTTGAAACATCCCCGCCACGTCACCTTTTGCATCTCTTCTCAGGTTGGATGCGCTCTCAACTGCTCCTTCTGTGCAACTGGAGCCAGTGGCTTCACAAGAGACCTTTCTGCGAGTGAGATAGTTTCTCAGGTAATTCTTATGGAGAATAGCATCGGCAGACCAGTCGATAATATTGTATTTATGGGAATGGGAGAACCTTTTCTTAACGAGGCCAACGTCTACAAGGCAATAAAGATTCTTCATGATCCCGTAGGTAGAAACCTGGGGATTCGTCACTTCACTATTTCAACTGCTGGGATTCCCGAAGGCATAAAGAGACTGGCCGATTCGGGAATGGACGTCCGCCTTTCAGTTTCACTTCATAGCGCAAGTGAAGAGACACGGAGTTCTTTGATGCCAATCAACAAGAAGTATCCACTCGATTCATTGCGGAAGGTGCTTGATTATTACCAGCAAAAAACCGGTAATAGAATTACATTTGAATACGCTTTGATAAAAGGAGTGAATGATTCTAAGGAAGATTTGACAAAACTCGGGGAATTCCTGACGGGGATAAAATCCTTCGTGAACATAATACCCGTGAACCCAGTGAAGCCGGTTTTCGATAGACCATCCGATAGGGAAATTGCTGTCTTCTCAGAGAGTCTCAAAAAGGCCGGATTCGAATGCGCAGTCCGACACGAGAAAGGCACTGATATTGAGGCTGCATGTGGTCAGTTAAGGCAGAAAAGAAGGGAATAGTTTTGGAGAGAAGAAAAGGAGTGGTAGTGAGATTTGGCAGCAGAAATATGGAGGTTGTTGATGCTGAAACAGGCGGGCGGCTAATATGTACTATGCCAGGACGTTTTAGATTGCAGGGAATCAGACCTATCGTTGGAGATAGAGTTGAATATGCTTTAAGCGGTGACGGTCAGGGGCGCATAGAAAGCATTCTTCCCAGAAAGACGGAGCTTCTGCGTCCACGGATCTCGAATATCGAGCAAATATTGCTTGTGCTTTCGTTGAAGGAACCGGCAGTTCAAAATCTCATTACGGATCGTTTCCTTGTTCTTGCCGAGTACGCGAAACTGCCTGTTACGATAGTAGTCAACAAAATCGATCTAATCAATAATGAAGAACTAGATAGGTTTTCAGATGTCTATGGTGAGCACTACGAAATCTGTCCGGTCTCTTCTAAGAACAGAATCAACCTCGATCGTCTTCGAGAAGTTTTGAAAGGTAAGATAAGCGTTATGGCCGGCATGTCGGGAGTGGGTAAGAGCAGCCTCCTAAATTCTCTTAACCCTGGACTTAAGCTAAGGGTTTCAGAGATTTCAAGGGGTTTGGAGAGGGGTAGACATACGACCTCTTATGTCGAACTCCTGCAATTCGAGTTTGGAGGATTAATAGCAGACACTCCGGGTTTTGCAAATCTTGAACTGCCAGTGATTGCTCCGGAAAACCTGGACAAGTGTTTCCCAGAAATCTCCCAGGAACAAGGAATGTGCGCGTTTAGTGACTGCGTCCATGTCGATGAGCCCGGATGCTACGTCAAGGAGCTTGTAGAAGCTGGTTCTATTCATAGAAGTCGTTACGAAAGCTATTTGATTATGTATAATGAATTGAAGGAAAGAGAACAGGAGAAGGGAGGGCGAAAATATGGCTAGAATCTCTCCCTCGATTCTTGCCGCAGACCTTACTGAACTCGCCCGTGAAGTCATAAGAGTCCGTGACGCTGATTACTTGCACATAGATGTGATGGATGGAATGTTTGTTCCCAATATAACTTTTGGGGTGCCGATCATGGAAGCGCTGGGAAGACTGCATCATCCTCCCCTTGATGTTCACTTGATGATAGAGGATCCTTCCAGATACGTGAAGGAGTATGCCGCCTTAGGCGCAAAGAATCTACACGTACATGTTGAAGGTAACTATCATCTTCACAGACTTCTTGGACAAATTAGAGAAACCGGTTCGAGAGCATTTGTCGTTCTCAATCCATCTACGCCCGTCTCCCTTCTAGATGAGGTTCTTTCATGTGCCGATGGTGTACTTGTTATGACCGTAAATCCTGGGTACACCGGCCAAGAATTTATACCAGAAGCTGCCAAAAAGATCGATGTGCTAGATCGTATTCGAACTGAAAGGGACTTGAAGTTCGAAATCGCAGTGGATGGAGGAGTGAGCCTCGACAATGCTCAGGATCTTGTAAATAGAGGTGCAGATATTCTTATAATGGGAGCTGCAGTCTTCAGATCGGAAAATCCATCAGTTGTTGTAAGGAAGATCAAGGAGCTCAAGAGGTGAAGCTCTACTTAGTGACTTCTAATGAAAACAAACTCAAAGAGGTACGCCTCATTCTTCCTGAAGGATTTGATGTTGAATCCATTGAAGCAATCGCTCCAATGAAAGACATCGTTGAAGATGCAGGGACCTTCTTCGGAAATTCATTGAAGAAGATCGAAGCTTACAGGGATGTTGGAGTACCACTTCTTGCGGATGATTCAGGGCTTGTAATTGAATCTCTTGGAGGATTTCCGGGAGTGAATTCTGCGAGATTCATGCAGAACAGTCATTACTCTGAGAAGATGCAGATCATTCTTGACAGAATGGTGAACGAAGAAAACAGGGCAGCTCGATTTGTCTGTGCTGCGCTGTTTTATGATCCTTCGAACAGCGTTTTGGTTGGAGTTGAGGAGCAGGTCGAAGGAATTATTGCAAGGAAACAAACCGGTGAAAACGGTTTCGGCTATGATCCAATATTTGTTCCCCAAGGTTATTCTCAAACCTTTGGTGTTCTCGGGGATTCAGTAAAAAAGGAACTTTCACATAGAGGTAAGGCATTCAGGAAACTCTTTTCACTTGTTCACCTTTATACCGGGAAAAAATAAACAAAGCTATTCCCACTACGAGTAGGATTACAGAAACTGCTTGAGCAGTTCTTACTTCGCTTTGACCTATGTAAAGGCTATCTAACCTCAGGCCTTCAACGAAAAACCTAACAATTGAATATAAAACCATGTATAGAGCGGTTACTTCACCATAATTCTTTCTTTTCCCCAAATACCAGTATAGTACAGCGAAAATGACTACATTCGCCAGGCTTTCGTAGAGAAAGGTTGGATGGAAGTATTCAAATTCGGAATAACCTGGCATTCGGTATCTTAAAGGTACGAACATCTTCCATGGAAGATCAGTGGGTGAACCGTATGCCTCATAGTTTGTGAAATTTCCCCATCGACCAATGGCCTGAGCTAAAGGTAATACAGCTGTGAAAATATCAGTTACCTGTAGAAATTTCAAGTCTGCCTTCTTTCTGAATGTAACATAAAGAAATGTAACAAGGAGAGCGGCGAAAAAAGCTCCATGTATGGCCAGGCCACCATCCCACGTTCTGAAGATGCTCCAGAAATCTCCGCGATAGATCTCATAGTTGAACGCAACATAATAGATTCTGGCGCCCAGCACGCCAAAAACAATTCCAATGAAGACTCCCTCGATCAAGTAATCTTCTTTGATGCCTTCCTTTAGACCCTGACGCCGTCCCAAGAGATAAGCAGCGATGATTCCGGTGGCAATCATAACTCCATACCATCTAACCGAAAAGGGGCCTAGATTCTCAACAATTACTGGATTCAGTATCAGTTCACCACTGAAGACTGCTCTCAAAAAGAAAAACAGTGCAACTGCTGAGGCTGATGCTATCACAATTGAAATTACTATTCTCTTCACTTAAACCCCCCTCTTTCCGATATTCAAAACCAGATCTTTGAGTATTCCAGAAGTCTGAGAAAACCTCATCTATTCCTTAGGAGGAGCTTCTTCTCCCCCGGATTCACTTATCTCCAGTTGTTCATCGGATGAAGGCTCCATATCACTAATAGAAGCTTTTTCAATGACATTGTCCAGAACCTTGTTTCTGATGATAGTTGAAACGATGTCTTCTTTAACATCTTGACGAGTATTAACCATTTCTTTTGCTCTTTCAGCGGAAATCCCCCAATATGGAGCCATTTCTTCGGCATAAGCTTGAATCTCTTCCTCTTCAGCTCTGAAGCCCTCTCTCGATGCTATTTCATCGATGAACCTAGCTTTCTTTATTTCATCAAACACACCAGACCTGAGGTCTTCGATGAGTTTCTCTTCGCTTCCAGCCTGTTTAAGGTATTTTTCGTAACTTTTCTCCTTCTTGGAATTCTCTATCGTTCTCTGAACAAGATAATCCAGAGTCGCATCGGAAATCCCAATCTCGACAAGATCATTGATTTTGTCCATCGCTTGCTGCCTTAAGAAATCTTTCTTCCAGTTCAAGAATGATTCCATTCCCTCTCTGCGCACAATTTCCTTTAATTCTTCAAGAGTATTTGCTTCGGCATTCACGGTTTTTGCAAATTCATCGTCTAGATCCAAAGGACTCTTTCGTAGAACGTCAAGGACTTTTACTGAATAAAAGTATTCATTATCGGAGTCTTCGAATGTTCTTGTGAACTCTACGACGTCATCCTTTGTTTTCCCTATGATATTCTTAACTATTGGTCTATCATCTTCAGGAACAACGCTCAGTTCCTGAACCTTATTCTCTGCGATTTTCTTGCCATCCTTAATTATCGTGTACTCAATCTTTACTAAGTCACCGTTTTCAACAGGCCCGTCTTTTGGTTCAACTATAGCGTGTTCGTTTCTGAGTTCTTCCAGGCGGTTATTGACGTAGTTCAGAACTACTTCATCCTGCTTTGGAACTTTAAGGTCAAGATTTTCATAGTCCCGGATTTTTACCTCTGGGTCTCTGTGAAGCTTCACCTCAATTACGGCACCTTCACCTTCCATCTTTTGCTCACTGATTACTGCGGGAACCAAAATCTTTTCGTCCTTCAATTCTTCTTCAATTTTATCGGAAAGAACTTCGAGAACCATTTCTTCAAAACTCTCCGCCAAGAAGTTTCTTACAATACTTAGCGGAACCTTACCTTTTCTGAACCCAGGTATAGTGTATTGTTGATTTACATATCTTGCAACATCATTTTCTGCCTTCCGTATTTCTTCCGAATCAAAAGCAAAGAGAAATGTCTCGACATTCTCTTCTTTTTTAACGAAGCTTTTCTCCACCAGAAACTACCTCCATTCACCTTGAACTGATATTTTTGCCGTCTAATTATACGTACCCAAATGAATTTCACGGTTAATGAGATGTTATAATTAAAAATTCATCATCGGAGTTGGATCAACTCATACTCCAGATTGTCCGGATCAATTACAACAACAGTCGGTTTACCCGTGAGATAGCCGCAAGACTCCCCTGGATTTATGATAACAGGCCTTGAATTCAACCTGATATCAAGATGATGCGTATGTCCGTAGAAAAGGAAATCCGTGATTACTGCTCCGCTCAATCCAAAAGGTTCGTGCATCAAAACTACCGAGCGACGATGAATTTTGATCTCTGCGGGCCCCTTATCAGAGAGCCACCAAGAATGTTCTTCAGCTCGACGATCTCTCCGTCGTTGTTTCCTAATACCACGTGTAGTTCACCTTTGAATCTTGTCAGTGCCTTTGCGGCAAAGGGGGACACAAGGTCTCCGCAGTGAATAAGAACCTCGACACCTCGGTCAGCAGCAATCTCTACGGACTCCGAAATTCTTGGCATATTATCGTGGGAATCGGACATAATCATCCACTTCAACGCTCTCACCCCTTGATGGTTTCACTTTGTTGAAAAGTTAAGGCAGATCAAATACAATTATAACTGCACGCGACCTGAAGAACAAAGGTTTCCTATCTGAGCGTGTCGGAGGTTTAATTGAATAACAATAAACTGGTAGTTCGCTTCTGTTGTGGAGGTTTTCTGCGGTTTCTTTCCCACCAGGAAAGTGCTACAGCAATAGAACGGACAATTAAAAGATCGGGATTGCCTGTAGCGTATACCCAGGGATTTCACCCGAGAATTAAGATCAGTTTTTCACCGGCCTTGCCAACGGGAGTAATGAGTCTCGCTAATTATGTCCTTCTCGAAACCGATGGTCTCAGTCAGGACGTGGTGAATCTGCTGAACTCTGTTTCCAACTTCACTATCAGAGCTTTAAAGGCCTGGTATTTGCCCCGCGACTATGCAAAGATTGATGATTTATTAGATTCTTATAGAACAGCAATAATTCTTCCTAAAGGGAGTTATTACCCAGAGCGATTTGATGCTAGTGCAATAGTCACCAAGAAAACAAAGAGCGGATATAAGAAATACAATGCTGGAGATGTTTTTATGGATCTTTCAGTTACCTCCCTTAGAACAGTCCATGTGGTAAAATATTCCCAGCCGATAGAGTCGATGGTTACAGCGGAGGAAATTCTTAAGATATTATCTAAAGAAGGCACCGCTTCTTACGAAGGGGTAATTGTTTTTGTGGAAGATGGAATGCTCAATGGTAGATATACTTCAGATATTCTGGATGAAATAGGAGGGATATGATATGTCCGGGCACAACAAATGGGCGAATATCAAGCACAGGAAGGGCGCGCAAGACGCAAAGAGATCAAAGGTCTTCACGAAGATTATCAGAGAACTTATGGTCTCGGCAAGAGAGGGTGGGTCAGATCCCAATACAAACACTTCTCTTCGAAGTGCCATAGAAAAAGCCAGGTCTGCAAACATGCCAAAAGACACCATGGAAAAGGCAATCAAGAAAGGCGCGGGTGAACTCGAAGGTCAATCGTTCTCCGAGGCTCTTTACGAAGGGTACGCTCCGGGAGGAGTAGCGCTTCTTATTAGATGTCTTACCGACAATAAGAACAGAACGGCCCAAGAGATAAGACACACCCTTTCCAAGTATGGTGGATCCATGGCGGAAAGCGGAGCTGTCAGCTGGATGTTTGAAAGAAAGGGAGTTATAACCGTAGCAAAGGAGCAGATTTCTGATCTCGAGGAGTTTCAACTTCTTGCCATCGAGGCAGGTGCCGAAGACATTAAGGATGAAGAAGATCCTATTATAATAGTAACTTCTCCAGAGTCTGTATCTGATGTGAAGACTGCACTCGAAGAAAATGGTTACACTCTGTCTTACGAGATGAGCTACATTCCCAGTAATTCTTTGAAGGTTGAAGGTTCAGATGCTGCAAAGCTACTTAAGCTCCTTGATATTCTTGAAGATAACGACGATGTTCAGGAAGTTTACGACAACTCGGATATAGATGAAACAGAAATGGAAGCCCTAGCCGAACAGATGGGTTGATCGGCCGCTTGCTGTTCTTGCGTCACGCGGAGTGATAATAATTGCTGTCTCTTTTGGGGATTACGTTAGCTTTAATAATGGATCAAGTGAGTAAGTACTTCGTGGAAAACGGAATGACTTACTTTCAACGGATAGATCTGATTGGAGAGCTTTTTGGTCTCAGGTACGTTAGAAATACCGGTGTTGCATTTGGGCTTTTCAAGAATCAGGAGCCATGGTTGCTTTCATTTGTAGCCATCGGTATTGTGGTTATGATAGTTATTGTTTCTAATGCGCACTCTTCTAAACTATCCGGATGGGAATCCTTTCTCATTGGTTTGATTGTTGGCGGTGCTCTTGGAAACAATTTGATAGATAGACTGAGGCTTGGACATGTGGTTGATTTCCTTGAACTAAAGGGCTTCCCTGCGATCTTCAATTTTGCGGATTTGTGCATTGTTTTTGGCGCAGCCTTGTTAACACTCTCTGTATATCGAAGGGAGAAGCGTGCTTCAAGAGATAATAGTCTCCAGCCGTGAAGATGGCTGGAGACTTGATAAGGTAGTCGTTGAGAAAGCTCCGCCTTGGGTTTCCCGCACTTTTGTGCAACGGCAAATAAAAAATTCCAAGGTATTTGTTAACAGTAGACCCAGAAAACCATCCTATAAGGTTAAGATCGGAGAGTCAATCACTTTTGACCTTCCCGAAAAACCAAAAGTCGCGTCTGTAGAACCTGAGGCCATCCCGCTAAAGATTGTCTTTGAAGACCGCGATATCATCGTAGTTAACAAGGATCCTGGTATCATTGTTCATCCACTTCCAAGAAAGCAAACAGGTACGCTTGTAAATGCTCTTCTCTATCACTGTAAAGATCTTCAAGGAATAGGCGGTGTAACCAGACCGGGCATTGTTCACAGGCTCGATAAGGATACGAGCGGGATAATCATAGTCGCCAAGAATGACCTTGCGCATGTTTCACTTTCAAGTCAGTTCAAGAGCAGATTAACTGCTAAAGAGTATATTGCGCTCGTCAGAGGAAAGACACCACCGTTCGGAAAGATTGATTACTCAATTGCTCGGCACCCAGTCAACAGACTTAAGATGTCGGTAAATGAGAATGGCAAGGAATCCCTCACATATTTTCAAACTCTCTCGAATTTTTCAAGTATTGCTTCGTTGATAATTGTAAGGCCTAGGACAGGTAGAACACATCAAATCAGGGTGCATATGAAAGAGAAGGGCTTCCCTCTTCTCGGAGATGCGGTTTATGGAAAGGCAAGAGAAGACGAGATTTTTGGAATTAAGAGACAGATGCTTCATGCCATGAAACTAACGGTTTCTCACCCTCGGTCAGGAATAAGAATGACCTTCATAGCCAGGCTCCCAGAGGACATGAAAGAGGCTATAGTTAATCTCTCAGAACTTGAGGCGAAAAGATGAAGACTGCCTTCGTTATTACCAAGTACGAACTTCATGCTTCTGTCCTTGAAGAGATATCGACTACAGCTGAACTGAAAAAAAGGGGTTACGAAAGATGCGTGATTCTTGATTCATCACTTTCTTCCTACGCGAAGTGGCATCTTTCTCTTTCCAGATCAGGAATAGTAGCAGTACCAGGGATTAGAACTGGAAATGATTATTGGATTGCGAGAAATGAAAGGGGTTTTGAAGAACTTCTAAGAAAAGAAACGAATGATTCGGAAAACTTGATCCATATCTCCGGAAAACCCCGAAATCTAGACAATTCTTCAGGAAATCCCATTTGGGAATGTCGCTACCTTGATCATGAAAGCGAGAAATTCTGGGTATATGCGTCGTTACAGCCTGAAATTGAGATAGCTGACTATTCACTGCCAAACGACAAGAATTATCGCGAGCTTGAGCACGATCTACTTGACTTACTCTCAGAACTTCCCCGCAATTTCTCTTTGAAGAGGATTGAGCATGTTTTTCCAGTGAGAGTGTCGGCAGAATCTTTCTCTTCCTTATTGGGTAAAGCTCTTGAGGAGAAAAAAATGGGCGACGAATACTTGTCGAGGCTTAAAAGGGAGCTCTCAGTAATTCTTGCAAAGAATATTCAGGATTACTTCATGACCGTTTCCAAGATCGTCGACATCGCGAAGAGCATTGGTTGCTGGATAGGCCCGGGTAGAGGTTCGGCTGTTGGTTCACTTGTAAGTTATCTGCTTGAAATTACCCGAATCGATCCCGTTGCGGAAGACCTGTTCTTTGAGCGATTTCTTAGCTTGAAGAGAGCTGACCCACCGGATATCGACCTTGATGTTGATGACAAATCAAGACCAGTGCTGCTGAAGAAAATGTATGAATACTTTGGAAATGATCGTTTCTGTCTTATCAGGACACATTCAACTTACGGATTCAAAGGAGCAGCCCGCGAACTCGGGAAAAAATTGGGGATCAGCAAAGATAAGATCTCTAAGCTCATTGAATGGAGTAAAGATGGGAAGCGCTTTCCATATGCTTTTGAAGAAGATTTAGACATGAAGCGGTTGTTTGATATGTCAAAACTCATCGCCGGTCTCTTTTCGGGTTATTCACTTCATGCTGCCGGTGTCATACTATCCGGCATTTCTTTGAAGGGACTGATCCCCGTCGATTTCAGTGAAGATCTACCTGTTTCTCTTTGGGATATGGATTCTCTTCGAATAGTTGGTCTGCAGAAAATTGATATCTTGGGTTTGAAAAATCTCTCTCTTTTGAGGGAAATGACACAAGGTAAGGAACCCTGGGACAATCCCGCATGCGATTCAAATACCTATGAGACACTGGGAAGCGGTTATACTACCGGTATCTTTCAGCTGGAAGCACCTTACGCTACGAAAATTATTAGATCCGTCAAGCCCTCGTCACTGAGAGATCTCTCTATATGCATTGCATTAAACAGGCCAGGGCCGATTAAATCTGGAGTTACAGAGCGTTTCTTGAAGCTTTCGAGAGTTCCCTCTGAAATCGAGAAGATGAGGAAAAGAGTTCCCGTTCTTGCTGAGACGGCAGGGTTTCTCGTTTATCAGGAACAAGTCCTAAAGATCGCTTCGAGCTTACTATCTCTTGAAGCAGACGATGGGGAGCTTCTCAGAAGAGCTCTTTCGAAGAAAGATAGGGATGCCGTTGACAGGTTGTTTCAGAGCTCGCCGGGGTACAGCAGACTTCCAGATGAAAGAAGAGCGAAGTTGTATTCGTTCCTTCTTGATTTTGCCGGTTATGCCTTCAACAAGTCTCATAGTCTGAGCTACGCTGTGATTTCCTTCTGGCTAGCATATTTCAAGTCAAACCATCCGGAGATTTTCTATCCCCTCATGCTGCGAGAATTACCAAGGACTTCTTTTGGAAGACTAGTCGCCGAAATAAGGGATAGGGGACTCAAATTAAGCATAGAAAATGGAGTTGAGGACCGTAAAATTGTATCGCTTTCTATTCCACAGCTGCTGAATAAAGGTGAACTGAAGCCAAAACCCTTTGAGGATTCCTTCTTCACGTTCGTAAGGAACAACAGATCAAAGTATCAGGCAAGAGACCTTGAGAAACTCATAAAGAGTGGCTACCTGGATTGCTATGGCAGCAGAAACGATCTTCTGAAGAAAATGAATGATGCCCTCACGGGTGTGAACCCCGAACTGAAGTCAATACGATCTGTGTTCGGTTATAAAGAAGAGCTTCAAGAGGCAAGAGAGGAAGACACCCCTGTTGAGAGAGCCATGATGGAGATTGAGACTCTTGGATTCAATGTCACGGAGATTCAGCGACCGGATATTTCATCGGAAGTGACTGACTTTGAAATAACAAGCGCCGTTGCCTCTCTGAGAACAGGGATATCACCCTACAAGAGAATCGATTATCTTGGAAAGAGTTTCGTTACTGACGGAAGGACCTTTATTCAGATAGAAAGCCACGTTCCTCTTCAAGGTTTCGTCTTGTTCAATAATGGAAATCCTATTGAAATGAAGGAGAGAATTTTAGAAGTGAACAGGATTTTTCATGGCCAGATCGATCGGTCATTCTTAGCAGTCGGCTCCAAGAGAGAAAACGTAGTTGTCAAAGTTAGGGGTACCGAAAAAATCATACCTGGGGCAAGGCCAATGGGTGTAGATGCCGATAAGATAATCTGGAGATAATTGGGGAGGAAGCAATGTATATTTATTTTGTAAGGCATGGAGAAACAGAATGGAACAATAGTAACCGCTGGCAGGGAAGGTCCGATATTCCCTTATCTGAAAAGGGAAGAAAGCAAGCTGAAATAACTGGCACATTTCTTAAAAAGCACGTTCCCAGTGTAGCGGCAATCTATTCCAGCGACTTGAAAAGGGCAAAGGAAACCGCCGAGATAATTGCTGTTTCATATGCTGAGACACCAGTTGCTAACCCGGTACTCCGCGAAGCGGATGTAGGACTCTGGAATGGCCTTGAGATAAGTGAAGCATTAAAGTGTTATGGTAATCTGATAGAGAAATGGAGGAAGGATCCATGGGCAAACATTCCGGGAACTGAACCTCTGGGGGAAGTGCAGAGAAGAGCGGCGGGTTTCATCAGATATCTCTCTGGAAATTTCCAGGGGAAACATGTGATTGTGGTTTCGCATGCCTTGTTAATCAGAACCGCAATTTGCTACGCAGCAGGCCTCCCTCTGGAAAATCACTACAGACTTTCCTTACACAACTGCTCGATTTCCACAATTAAGATTGAAGGAGCAGAAATGAGACTGCTAGAGGTCAATCTGTGGCGCCATATGGAGGAGAACTAACATATGTTACTTAGGGTGAATCTTCTTCCACGGACAATTGATGAGAGCACGGATCTCGCTGTAGTAATTGATGTTCTGAGAGCCAGTAGTACTATAACGACTGCTCTTCAACTGGGTGCAGAGAAAGTCATTCCGGTTTCTAATGTCAGACAGGCGCTGGAAGAAAGAAATAGGAATCCCGAGGTAGTTCTAGTGGGGGAGAGGGAAGCAATGAAAATACCGGGTTTTGATCTAGGGAATTCGCCAGTTGAGCTTTCTGAAAGTTTTGTGAAGGGAAAGGAAGTTGTTATGACAACTACTAATGGAACTGTAGCTGCTCTAAAATCAAGAAAAGCAAAGAGGATCACAGTTGCTTCATTCCTGAATTTGGAAAGCATTGCCAAACACATTGAAAGAGAGAAAGGAAGAGTTGAAATCCAATGCGCAGGTAGTGACGGAGAGCCTTCGCTGGAGGACACACTGCTTGCGGGGGCGCTTGTCAAACGCTTGGGAGATGTCGGTATAAACGATAGCTGTTGGATAGCCTCTTTTCTTTATGAATCGGTTAGGATCGATTTGAAAGACTTTATTTCTGAAAACGGAGTACACGCAAAAAAACTTCTGTCTCTTGGCTTTAGTGAAGATGTATCCTTTTGTGCTAAAATCAACTTGTACGATCTGGTTCCTTTGTGGCGGAACAACGGTTTCGTACGGGGGTAATTCAATGGAGTTCGTTTCTAATGCTTTTTTCATTCTAGCAATGGGCGCACTTTTTCTGTCATTGATCTTTTTTGAGATTGGGACAAAGAAGGTACGAAAGCCAAAGAGCGAAGTGAAGCCTGAAGATTATAAACCTTACGATAGGAAAGGCTGGTATTCCCTTCTGGCAGCGGGAGGGTTTCTTGGTTTGTCCTTGTTATTTGCTTTGATCTTATAAGGTCGAGGGGGTTGAAAAAATGCCTAGCAAGCTAGCAGTTGACAACGTTGTATCTAAATTGCCTGGGGTTCATAGTGCAAGAATTGTCTATGATGAAAGCGGAGAAATGGTCGAGATTCATGTACTGGCAGATATTACCAAGCCTGCAAAGCAACTGGTCAGAGATATTGAGACAGCTATTTATGCCTCAACCGGAATCAAGATCGATAGAAAGATAGTATCTATAGCACAGATATCTCTTGATTCTAACGACGAGGATGAAGCTGTAGTAAGACCTTACCAGAAGGAAGAAGTTCAAGGGTACAACTTTCAGCTAACAAGCCTTGAAACTAGGGCCACGACAAGGCGTCTTGATATTACTGTGGTTCTAGATTACGATGGCAAAGAACTTGAAGGCTCTTCGATTGTCGATGTTGGAGATGACGAAAAATATATGGCGATCGTTGAGTCGACTGTGGCTGCCATCAGAGAGGTTATACCAAGTTTCCGTATCGAGTTCATCGAAAAGCTCGAGTACGGTATGACAGAAATTGTTATGGCAGTCGGATCTTCGTTGGTAAATGGAAAGAGAAAAAGAGAGGCTGGCGCGAGACTATGCAAGAAAGACAGCCTGAATGACTTTGCTTTGGTTGTCTTAGAAATAATAAACAAGATATAGATTCTCACAAAAAAAGAATTATCTATTTCGGAGGTGCTCCAATGGATCTGTCGTGCTTTGTCTCTTCCGTAACACCATCGGCCACTCTAGAGTTCAATAAGAAGGCCCTTGAGCTTTCTAAGGCGGGAGAGAACGTTGTCAAATTCACTGCCGGTGAGCCAGATTTTCCTACTCCACGCCCCATAGTTGAGGCGGCCATTACTGCTCTCAACGAGGGAAAAACTAAATACACCAATGCTTCGGGCATAGATGAATTAAGAAAAGCAATCGCTACAAAGATGCTGAAGGAGAACGGCTTAAGCTACACTCCTGATGAAATTGTTGTGTCAAACGGTGGAAAGCAAGCAATCTATAATGTACTTAAGGCCTTGCTGAACGTGGATGACGAAGTGATAATTATCTCGCCTGCCTGGGTGAGCTACGAGGCGCAGATTCTGCTCTGCGGTGGCCATCCGGTGGTTGTTCCATCTGAGCTTGATAAAGGCTTTGTCCCAGAGATTTCGAAGATTGCAGAGGTTATAAGCGCGAGGACACGAGCCATAATAATCAATTCTCCAAACAACCCAACAGGAGCCATATATCCTGAACATTTCCTTCGAGATCTTGCGGTCTTAAGCAAGGAGCGCGACATTCTTGTTATCTCGGATGAGGTTTATGAAAAGCTGGTATATGATGCTGAACATTTTTCCATTGCTTCGATTGATGGGATGAAGGAAAGGACGGCGGTAATAAATGCCTTCTCCAAAACCTATGCCATGACGGGTTGGAGGATAGGTTATTCGGCAACTTCACTCAGATTGGCCAAGGCTATCTCCAAGATTCAAAGTCATCTGACATCCAATGTCAATACTATCACTCAATACGCAGCACTGAAGGCATTTGAAGTTGATACTTCTTCAATGGTTAAAGAGTTTCGAGCCAGGAGGGACTTCGTGTTCTCAAGGCTGAAAAAAATCGGTCTGAGATTTCACAAACCGGCGGGCGCTTTCTACTATTTCATTGATATAAGACCATTTCTCGGCGGGAGGTTCAAGAATTCAAACGATTTTGCGATCGCCCTCCTTGAAGAAGAAAAAGTGGGAATGGTTCCTGGAAGCGCATTCAGCTATGAAGGGTTCATAAGAATGTCGTTCTCCAGTTCTTTGGAGGAACTCGACGAAGGACTTAACAGACTGGAAAACTATCTCAGAAAACTTTAATTAGCGACCTGTCCAGTCAAGGCTCCATCTGAAGGATTTAGTCAAGAACTGAACGCTTTGAAGATCGGATCTTGAGAGATCATCTAGCATTCTATTCATTGCATCTCTGAAGGCATACTGTGTATTACCGGAGCGTATTTCCATGAGACACTCAACTGTTGCGGCAAATTGATCGGCAGCCCAAACAATTTTGCCTTCCACTGATTCAAAGGGATCCAGCATTCTGAATTTTAGCTCTTTGATAAGTTCATCTGGCATTCCGTCTAGGAGGTTCTCGGTAACCATCTGTTCTTCAACCTGAGCAATCACTTCCTCGAAGCCTGGAACCTTCTTTTTCGTCGGCGTGATTATATCACCAGTCATGCTTTCGGGAATGTCATGAAGCAGAGCGCGTTTGACAGATTCAACAGGGTTTACGCTGTTTCCTTGTTCTTCCTCAATACATGAGAGTATATATGCGATTATTGTTACGTAGAAAGAATGAGCGGCGACAGTGGTTGGGACATTCCTGTTGAGCCTGTTCCAGCGAATGGCTCTCAAAAGAACCATTAAGGCGTTTGTGTATCGGCTAAGCCAGTTGTTGCCCGTTATCAGACGATATGGATCGAATTCCTCGAAATCTTTGATCCTGGCCTCAAGGTCCTTCAGAGGTCTTTCAAAGAACTCCGGAAAGCTTCTGGCATGAAGACCGGCTTCCAGTTTGGCCGATAGAAGATCTCCAGTCTGGATAATCTTTCCTTCGACCGAATTATCCTTGGAGTGCACCATTGAAAGATAGAAGGCATCGTGTCTCTCATCAGGCAAGTATTCAATAATCTCTTCAACTGTCTTTTCAAAGACATCGTTCCACTTGTCTGGTGAAAGGGATTTTATTAGAACTTTAGTATCGACCGAGATGTCTGAAAGCAAGCATTTAGGCAGTTCTTTTAAGACGAGTCTCTGGAAGAGCTCCTTTTGGTCGATTTCGAAACCTTTCAAAATTGCCATTTCAGACATTAGCAGGCAGTACTGGGCAGAAATGAAGGCGTTTTCGGCCTCGTTGGTTCTTAGAAGAGTCGGTGTGTTGTTCCACCTGTACATTGTGAAGAGATTCGTTGCCAGTTCCAGAAGTTTCACATATCCTTGAAACACGGAAACACCTCCTGAGTACGTTCATGAATCTATGTTGTTACAATTATAATTGTTAGGCCTATCAAATAAAAGGCTTAATGATGGAAAGAGGCGGTTTTATGAATATTGAGAAGTGGATTAACAGAACCTACCCAGTTTTCGAGGAAAGTTCAACTCTTGAGGATGTCTTCAGTATCAAAGCATTAGCAGGACTCACAAATATAATCTCCGTTGATAAAGAAGGAAGACTGTCTGGGACTGCAAGATTGGATGAGATCGATGACTTTGATCTTTCGAAAAAACTCTCTGAAATTGTTGTTGAGCCTGTTTTTTACTGCCGTGACTCCGATTTCATAGAAGATGCCGCGCTAATGCTTATTGAGAGTCATGACTATGTTCTTCCAGTAGTCAATGACGATTTTGTCGTCGTAGGGGCAATTGGTGTTTTCGAAATTTTGGAAGGTTTAATGGAATTTACTGCTATGGACAGACCCGGTGCCAGAATCTCGATAATTCTCGAGGACAAGCCAGGTGCTCTGAGAGAGGTAGTAGATTTTCTTGCAGAAAAGGAGGTTAACATTCTCTCTATTATCACTTCGACCGCAGAAAGTAAGGAATTCAAGCGAGTTGTAATAAGAACAGATGAGTCAGACATAAGCTTGATCGCTGACATTCTTGGGGAAAAGGGGATCTCTTTTGAAAGTATAAGCGAAGAGGAGGGTTTCAGTGTCTGAAACACTAAGCTATCTAATTCTAGGCGCAATACAAGGTGCTACGGAATTTCTTCCCGTTTCGTCGTCTGGTCATCTAACAATCTTCTCCAGTTTTCTCAAAGTTCCTCTCGATTCTGAATCAAAAGCAGCATTTTTTGCGGTGCTTCATCTGGCAACTTTCTTTGCCGTTTTGTTGTTCACATTTAAAGATGTATGGGGAATACTCACAGGTCTATCTAAACCTGAAAAGAGGAAAATCTCATTCAGATTCATTGTGCTGCTTCTTGTTGCAACTATTCCTGCAGTTCTAGTTGGTTTCCTGCTAGAGGATGAAATCAAATCTCTCTTCTCTGATGTGGCATTTGCTTCGATAATGCTTTTTGCTACAGCGGCTGCTTTATTCATTTCGGATAGATTGAAGGGTGAACGTAAAATCCTTGATCTTTCAGTTGCAGGTGCGCTTTCAATAGGCATTTTCCAGGCGGCAGCAATAGCTCCTGGACTATCAAGAAGTGGCTTGACGATATTCGGGGCATTAGTTATAGGAATGATCAGAAGTGATGCAGTTAGATTCTCCTTTCTTTTGAGTCTTCCAGTTACCTTTGGTGCCGGTATTTTGGAACTCTCCAAAGTAAGTCTTCCTATATCAACCGTCCTTTTGTCATGTCTTCTTGCCTTTTCAACTGGTATTGTTGGGCTTTGGCTCCTCAAGAAACTTGTTCTGAAGCGACGTCTGAGATTCTTTGGCTTTTACTGTATAATTATAGGGATTGTAGGTCTGATTTTTCGAGGAGTGATGTGATTTGGATTTGAATCTCCTCTTTCCCGGCTCTTTAGTGTACGTGCCGGGAATGATGGATGCACCCACAAGTAGCTGTGTTTTGCTTGTGGAGGATTACAAGAAAATTCTCATCGATCCGGGTGGGTTCGCTTCGATGAAAGTATTAGAAGACGGATTAACTTCTCTGGGTCTCTCCCCAGACGATATAACCGATATATTGCTCACTCATTTTCATCTTGATCATGCTTTCAGCAGTGTTTTTTTCTCTAAGGCGACGATACATTTACATGAAAGCTTCTCCACCAGAGATTACAGTTCATTTGGTCCAATAATTGGATCTGTGTATAGTAAGATCATTGACTCCTGGAAATCTATCGAGACCTTCTCGGGTGGCGAAAGGATTTTGGGAGCAATAGATGTTCTCAGTTCGCCATATCATTCAAGAGATCATGTGTCCTTCTTTCTCCAAACGGAAAATCATGGAAGGGTTTTCATTTGTGGAGACGTCTGCGCAAGACAGATACATTATCACGAAATGCGAAAAGGAATGAGATCAGATCCAGCCGCTGCTTTCGTCTTGAAACACTTTGAGAGAGCAGATGCTGTTATTTTCTCTCATGACCTCCCGCTGTTCAAGAGGTGATTGAATGAAGGTGCTTTTTGTATCTTACGAGGTTTATCCTATAGCGAAGGTAGGTGGTCTTGCCGATGTTGCAGGATCCCTTCCGAAGTATCTTAAAGAGCTTGGAGTCGAAATTGATTTGTTAATGCCATTTCATAAGTCGATAGACAAAAATATGGCTATCAAAACGGATGAGAACATCAGTACCAGGTTCGTCAAAAGAGAGGTTTCTTTTGAGGTTTACAGAGCGAAGTTGCCGAAGAGCGACGTGAACGTTTTTTTGCTTTATAACGAAAGACTTATGGACTCAAAGGAGATCTATGGTGCATCGAATCTTGGTTTTCAGGCAATGAGCTTTTCCGATGCCGCCGCTGGATTTGCAGTTGACAAAGGCTACGATATCGTCCACCTCAACGATTGGCAAACCGCTTTGATCGCAGTATATCTTAAACAGCGTGAAGCAAAGTGCAAGACTCTTCTTTCTATTCACAATCTCGCCTATCAAGGTGTATACGGTAAGGAATATCTAGATCTGTCAGGAATCGAAAAAAGCAATCGGAACGAAATCTTTGAGGCAGGAAAAATAAACTTTCTAAAGGCAGGACTTGTTTTTTCAGATAAGCTTAGCACTGTATCTCCAACCTACGCAAAAGAAATCCAGACGAAAGAATATGGTGCCGGCCTTGAAGACATCCTTTCTAGAAGGCGGAGTGACCTGGTTGGAATCTTGAACGGGATCGATTACTACGAATATGATCCCGAAAGAGATGAACGACTTTGGGCAAACTTTTCGCAGGACAATATTGAGAGCAAGAAAATCAATAAATCTAATTTACAGCAACTTGTGGGTCTTCCGAAAAAAGATGATGCTTTGATTGGACTGATTTCACGTCTTGTAGATCAAAAGGGACTTGATTTGATTGAAGATATCAAGGACGAGTTGATGAAGCTTCCCATTCAAATTGTAGTTTTGGGGACGGGAGAGAGCAAGTATGAAGACATGTTCAGGATACTTCAAAAGAATTATCCGGAGAAAGTGGCTGCGAGATTGACCTTTGATCTCGATCTTGCCCAAAAAATCTACGGTGGAGCAGATATGTTCTTGATGCCCTCCAGATATGAACCATGTGGACTTGGACAAATGTTTGCGATGAGATACGGGACTGTTCCGATTGTCAGATACACTGGAGGACTCGCCGACACTGTTCATGAATTTGATCCTGAAAACAATGGTAATGGCTTTGGATTCGTAGACTACGATGCGAAAAAGCTGCTTGGAGCTTTGAAGAAAGCCCTCAAAGTTTACTTTCAACCAGAACTTTGGAAGAAAGTAGTTAGAAATGCGATGAGACAGGACTTCTCATGGAGAGTCTCGGCAATAAATTACCTCTCCCTGTATAAGAAGATTCTGGAGGTTAATAACGATGCCTGAACTTAGAAAGGATCCGATAATCAAGAGGTGGGTGATTATTGCGACCGAAAGAGCTCGACGACCTCATGATTTCATAAATGCTAAAGAAAATGTTGAATCAGCCTTTTGTCCGTTTGACTATGGCAATGAACACACCACACCTCCAGAAATCATGGCGTTTAGGCCCGCAGATACTGCTAAGGACAGTCCGGGCTGGTGGGTGAGAGTTGTGCAAAACAAGTTTCCTGCATTGGATTCAAATATTGAGCCCGAGCGATTCGGTCACGGCATGTACGATGTCATAAAGGGGTTCGGGACCCACGAAGTCATCATTGAGACACCGGATCACAACGCTTCAATGGCGACCCTATCGTATGGACAGGTTAGAGAAGTAGTTTGGGCATACAAAGAACGTCTCCAGACACTCGAAAAGGACAGCAGGATAAAGTACATCTTGATATTCAAGAATCATGGAAGAGAAGCTGGCGCCTCGCTTGTCCATTCGCATAGTCAGCTCATTGCTACACCAATAGTTCCAAAAAGAGTCGCAGAAGAGATAGCTGGTGCAGCTGAGTACTACCGCTTCAGAGAGAGATGTGTATATTGTGATATGGTGAATCAAGAGACTCTTGAAGGGACACGAGTAGTTGAAGAAAACAGCGATTTCGTAGCGTTTGAACCATTCGCTGCGAGGTTCCCCTTTGAGACGTGGATTGTTCCAAAGGTTCATAGTCACAATTTTGGAGAGATATCTGCTACTCAAATCGAAAGTTTTTCGATAATTCTCAAGAATACGTTGCTAAGAATCTACAAAGCTCTAGATAATCCACCATATAATTTCATGCTGCACACAGGAATAAGGGGAATTGACGAATCGAATCACTACCACTGGCATCTGGAAATAGTACCAAGGCTTACAAGGGTTGCCGGATTTGAATGGGGATCGGGTTTCTACATAAACCCTATGCCTCCAGAGCATGCAGCCATGTATCTTCGTGAAGTCAGCACTGAGGAGGAATGAAAATGGAAACGAAAGTAAGCGATGAACTCCTTAAACATCTTGAAGGCCTTGCAAAGCTTGAACTACTTGAAGACGAGCGTATTGAACTGAAAAAGGATATTGAGGAGATACTGCAGTATATGACGCTTCTAGATGGAGTAGATCCTGACGCTGAAGAAATGGTCACTCCTGTTGAGAAGAGCCTCGAGCCTAGGGAAGACGAGTTGGTCGAGTTCAAGGAATCGAGACTCATTCGAGATCTCTTTCCCGAAACAGAGGGGAGCTATTTGAAGGTACCAAGGATTTATAAAGAAGAGAAATGAGCAATGAGCAAGGAGTCTGGTAAGAGATACGAGGATCTCGCATGCGAATACTTGAAAGAAAACGGATACAGGATAATAGCAAGGAATGTTGCGTATAGATTCGGGGAAATAGATATCGTTGCTCTAGAAGGCAAGATTCTGGTGTTTGTTGAAGTAAAGGGGGGAAGCTCGTTAGTACTCCCGAGATATCGTGTAGATGAAAGGAAAATTAGGAGATTGGAATTGGCTGCCCAGAGATATATTCTGACTGAAGAGCCTAAGTTTGAGGAAGCTAGACTGGATGTCATTGAGATTCTAGAAAGCGGAGCAGTTAATCATTTTAGATCTGTTGGAAGGTGGTAGAGTGCTTAGAGGTGAACGAGCAGTTAACCAGGAGTACAAGAGATGGCTAGATAATGCATCTGATGAGATCAGAGATGAACTGAAGGATCTCACTCCTGAAGAAGTTAGAGAGAGATTTTCACTGGATCTCGAATTTGGAACAGGTGGAATGCGTGGTGTAATGGGTGCAGGTACAAATAGGATAAATTCTTACACCATCAAGCGCGCCTCTTTAGGGTTTGGGCGCTGGATTTCAGAGAATTACAGTGATCCATCTGTTGTAATAGCGTTTGATACCAGACATAAATCTGCGCAGTTTGCCCAAACGACAGCCGAGGTTCTTTCGTCCATGGGAATTAGAGTGCACGTATTCATCGAACCCATGCCGGTTCCAATACTTAGTTATGCAGTGAGAGAGTTGAAAGCTAGCGGTGGTGTCGTAATAACGGCCAGTCACAATCCACCGCAATACAACGGTTATAAGGTCTACACTTCCGATGGGACCCAGGCCGTACCCAGCTATGCAGAAGAGATAATAAAAAGAGTCGAAGCATCGGACTATTTTGAGGATATCAGTCCAAGAAGTGAACTGATAAATAGCATCCCGAATTCCCTTCTTGAGAAATACATCGACACCGTGAAAGAAAACATACTAGGACTTACTTCTGACTATGAAGAACTGAATGTTGTTTACACACCCCTACATGGGAGTGGAAACTTTCCCGTTTACAAAGCTCTTACAGTGCTCGGACACAGAGTGAAACGAGTTGAGGAGCAGGCTATACCGGATGGAGATTTCCCGACGGTGCAGAGCCCAAATCCCGAAGATCCAAGAGCCTTTTCCATGGCTCTGGATGTTGCGAGAGAGATAGGCGCAGATCTTGTAATAGCAACGGACCCCGACTGCGATAGATTGGGGATAATGGTGGCACACAATGGTGATTATGCTCCACTAAATGGAAATCAGACCGGCGCAATAATGACTTCCTTCATACTGGAGCGAATGGAAGATTCACTGCCGTCAGATCCGTTTATTGTAAAAACGATCGTCTCGACTGATCTTGTGAAGAGGATCGCATCCAAATATGGTGTTGAAGTGAAAGAGACTCTTACTGGGTTCAAGTTTATTGGAGAAATAATCGAAAAAGCTGAAATGGATGGAAAAGGGAACTATCTTTTTGGATTTGAAGAGAGCTACGGCTCGCTGTTTGGAAAACATGCAAGAGACAAAGATGCGGTCAGCGCGGCCGCACTAGCCTGCGCGATCGGCGGACACCTTAAACGCAAAGAGATGACATTGATCGACTATCTTGAAGAAATCTATAGCGAGTTTGGCTACTTCCAAGAGGCACTTGTGAACAAAGAGTATGAAGGAATTCAAGGGAAGGAAAAGATTGAGTTAATAATGACAGAACTCAGGCATATTGAGCCATCGAAGCTAAAAGACATGGCCATCAGAGGAATGAAAGATTATCTGAATGGTTATGGTAACCTTCCTCCTTCAGATGTAATATCAATGGAAATGGAGAACGACTGCAAAATAATAGTGCGACCCTCAGGAACAGAGCCGAAAATCAAGTTCTACCTTATGGCCAGAGGAGAAAATAGAGAAGAAGCAGAGAAGAAGATAGAAGAAATGAAAGAACTGGTTGAAAGGATTGCATGCTTATGAACTTCAGGTACGCGCACATTCTTTATAGGGGAGATGACTTCCTTACACCAAAAAGAGCTACTTTTGATCACAGAACAAAAACTGGTTTCATGACCACCTGGTCTACTGATCAATCAGCTGAGTTGCTTAAACATAAATATTGGAATTGCCTTAGTGCTTATGGCCTTGAGAGCGCGATGAGGCGGAAGATCACTTTCGAAAGAAAGCACAGCGACTCGAATCTACTGTACTTTAAGTATGAACTAGAAGTTCCAGAAGCTCTTGAAGGTTATTTCGATCAGACAACGTTTGAGGTCATTTCAAAGAATTTGTCGATTAGGGAAACTACCGAAGAAGTTTACAAGATGCTAAAGGACTACGAAGAAGGATCGCTTAGCTTCAATGACCAAAGGTTCTCATCATGGCTTGCCATGAAAACTGGAGAACTACAGTTGAGTGTAAACGAAAAAAAAGAGCTTGAGAAATCACTAATAAAGTATGTAGAAACCATTGTAGGTAGAATTCTTTGGGCAGTTTATAATGGAGATCTACCAAAAATGGGGAAGGACCTTTCCTCAATCGTTTATCTTTACACTGAAATGCTTGACTTGATAGCTCTAAAATGATTATGAAGAGATTCGCTGCTATAGTGTCTTATGATGGAACAGATTTTTTCGGTTTCCAGAACCAGCCGGGATTACGGACGGTTCAGGGCAAGTTTGAAGAAGCGCTTCATAGAATCCATAAATTTTGCATCTCTAGTCAAGGCGCAGGACGTACTGATACTGGTGTTCACGGGTTCGGACAGGTAATTGCCTTCGATTCTAATCTGGATCGCCTGGAAGCAACTACCATGAGAGACGCATTGAACGCAAATCTTCCATCTGACATGTATGTCAGGAAAGTACATGAAGTCGATGAGAATTTCAGCCCAAGATTCGCCGCAAAGAAAAGGATATACCACTATTACATACAAACGTCAAGTGAACCGGATATTTTTAGAAGAAGGTTTGTCTGGTGGTTTCCCTATTCTCTCGATATTAAATCAATGAGAAGAGCGGCAGTCAATCTCTTGGGCGAACATGATTTTGCTGCATTCAGGACCGGTAAGGACGATAGAAATCCTGTTAGAACTATTACGGCGATAAGAATAATAAGATACAAACCTTACATCATACTTATAAGGGTTGAAGGCATTTCGTTCCTAAAGAGAATGGTGAGAAACATTGTTGGAACGCTTGTAAAAGTCGGAACAGGAAGTGTTTCAGAAGAATCGGTATCTGAGTTTCTTTCTTCTCATGACAGATCAACATTACCGGGAACGGCTCCACCTCAGGGACTCGTATTTTACAAAGTTATCTTTGATGAATTCGAGACCTAGATTTGATGAACAATTGTTTGAACTAGTGCTGTCTGAAAGGAGAACAGGACCATCAATTTTACTGTGAAGCGGAAAATTCATTATTAATGGTATGATTGTTCTTAAGCCGGGCTGCAAGGTAATTTCTGTGTACCGGATTTTTGTGGGAAGACTTGAAAGGCGAGTTCGTCGGTTAAGTCCAAAAAGAAAGTGGCAGCAATCGGTAGAATTGGTACCTATACTGGAGAGCAAGATAAATCGGGTAGCTCCTCACATAATGGTTTCAATCAGCTAATGCTTGATAGTGCCGCATCTACCTTGGTCTATTTTATTGTGGGCGGAGAAAAGATCAGCCATTGGAAGGAAGGGAGATTTTACCTGGATCTACAAAATCAGAAAACTTGCGCTTGTCGATGCTCAAGAGAAGAAGGTTCACCAGCTGCAGTTTTTTACTTATTTCAACAGCTGGATCGGCGAAACTGCAAGAAGTTTTCTGGGCGATTGAAGTGAACCTTTAGTCTACTAAAGGATCCATTTGAAGCTGTTTCCGGACTGAGAGAAAAGTAATTGGTTGAGGGAGTCGCTATTTTGTATTTCCGAAATTAGCCAAAGCATTTGATCCTTGCTAATCAGTACGAAGAAAGTAAATTTGAGTATCTGCCTCATACAGCAATTAGAAACGAACTCAGTGGCGATTCTAACCGGTGGCCGAAGAGTCGAAAGTATTTTGAGAAGAATGTAAGTCATCAGATTTGAAGGGAGGGAGAACCCCGATTTTACGGTTAGGTGATCGGGAAAGGTTTGAAATCCTTATTAGTTGGTTTGTTACTGATTCTTTCTTTTTCCGGAATAATGGCCCAGGAGATCTTTGATTTCGTGCCTGAAGATGTTGGTTATTTTCTTATACTTCGAGGATTGAGATCGACAATGGAGGCTCTTAGGGATAACACAAATTTTTTTGGAGCCTATCTCGGAGATAATGGATACGGAGCCGAAAGAGCTTTTTATGGAATAATCGATGCGGCAGGATACAATGCTGAAGTCGATACCAGCTTCCTTAAGTCTGCGTTGAACAATGACATACTACTTGCCGGGGAAGGAATCGATCTTTCACTTGACGACCTGTTGATGTTCGATCCTTTTTACCTTCTTGAGAAACTAAAGCTTACTGAGAACAGAGTTTTCATGGCTTGGAGAACGGACAGTTCCTTCGAATTGTTGAAGGCGGTGGCGGTTCTTCTTGATATGGCGATATTTGTTCAGCCCGGCGAAAGCGTCAATGAACTCAGAAGCAACACTGGAACGCTTTTCTATAATGCCGGCGACGATTACCTGATAATCGGTGGAAACAAAGATGCAGTTACACTTGCCCTGAAAACCTATGAAGGTGAAGGAAAAAGGCTTCTAGAATCTAACGGCAAAGGAAGGGAAGTTGCTGAAATGAGCTATGATTACGCTTTGGCCGGTTACATTGATGGAGACCGTTTTCATCTAGATCTGGGGCTGGAATCGACTTTCTCGATTGAAAGCACTATCTTATTTGCTAGGCCAGAAGGACACACATTAACCGCAACAATAGTTCAGGATACTGTTTTTCTCAGCAGTGAAGATCTTCAAAAGATGCTCTCTGTTACTGACACAAAAGAACTGGAGGCCTCCAAAGAGACTTTTGGGGATTACACCGTATTCTTTCCGTCTTCATCCGTTGAAACTCTGAGAAAGGAGCTTGCGCACTGGTTTGAACTTGATTTAGAGCCCTATAGAGAGCTCGCTGATTTTGTTGTACTTCTTTCTAAGGAGAGTATAGGAAACACAAGAATATATGGAGATCTCGTTTCAGAAACACCCAGAGTGACAGCCGTATTTACGAACAAAAGTTCAGACACTGAGAAATTCGAGAATTCTTTGAAAGAGTGGGGTGCTTTGCAGTCAGCACATAAGGACAGTAGGATCTACGAGCTTGAGAACGATTTTGACACAATTTACTTTATTTTTTCCAACGAAACTACCGTGTTGACTTCCCTTTCGCCCGATGAATACTACAGATTGCTTTCCGATGCAGAAAGTCTCAGTGATAACATTAGCTACGAGTTTGTACGAAATCTTGGCCTGGAAAAAGACATAGCACATGCTTTCATCGACATGAAAAAAGTCTTCAAGTCTTTGATGGGAGTTTCCGTAGACAGTGCTCTGTTCTACCAGCAGACATTTGATGAAAACGGCAATATGATTCACGCTCTCCGCTTCTATTGAGGTGATTTAATGGGATTGTTATCCAAAATATTTGACAAGAATAATATGCTTCTCAAAAAGTACTCCAGGGTGGTTGAAAGCATAAACAGCTTGGAAAAAACCGTGAGTAGGTATGAAAAGGTTGACTTTCAAAAAAAGACAGAGGAGTTCAAAGCTAGAGTCTCCGAGGGCGAAACATTAGATTCATTTCTTCCGGAAGCCTTTGCGCTGGCTAGAGAAGCTGCTAAGAGAACGGTCGGCATGCGGCCATTCGATGTGCAACTAATGGGAGCTCTCGCGCTTGACGAAGGTAAAATTGCTGAGATGAAGACCGGAGAGGGAAAGACACTGGTGGCAACTATGCCTCTCTATCTTAATGCCTTGTCTGGAAGGGGCTGCCATCTAGCAACCGTGAATGACTATCTAGCAAAGAGAGATGCTGGTTGGATGGGGCCGGTTTATGAGTATCTTGGATTGAAAGCTGGATTCATTCAGGCAACGATGGAACCTTCTCAAAGAAAAGAGGCGTACGGTTGCGACATAACATATGGTACTGCTAACGAATTCGGATTCGACTATCTTAGAGACAATCTTGTGTATTCCCTGGAGAACAAGGTTCAGAGGGGACACAACTATGTAATAGTTGACGAGGCCGATTCAATCCTGATAGACGAAGCAAGAACGCCCCTCATTATTTCCGGCCCCGCTCAAGACTCATCCAATCTCTATAGGCAGTTTGCATTTTTTGCCAAACGTTTTGTTGCGGAAAAGGACTTTGTTGTTGATGAAAAAGACAGAACAGTAACTCTCACAGAAGAGGGAATAGCAAAGGCTGAGAAACTGCTGCAGATCGACAATCTTTATGATCCAAGCAATTACGACTACATTTTCCATCTGTTGAATGCTTTGAAAGCAATGAATCTATATAAAAGGGAAGTCGACTACCTGGTAACTCAGGAGGGAGAAGTCGTAATTGTTGATGAATTCACTGGAAGGTTGTTGCCGGGAAGAAGGTATTCCGAGGGTTTGCATCAGGCAATAGAGGCCAAAGAAAATGTGCAAATTAGACAAGAATCGGTGACGTTTGCCACAATAACCTTTCAGAACTACTTCAAGCTGTATTCGAAGGTGTCTGGAATGACCGGTACTGCCGCAACTGAAGAATCTGAGTTCATCTCCATGTACAACACACCAGTTGCGATCATTCCTACAAACAAGAAGGTAATTCGAGAGGACAAAGAGGATTCGATTTATAAAACAAGAGAAGAAAAGAATGAGGCAATTATCAATGAGATCGCTGAACGTTATGAAAAAGGACAGCCCGTTCTCGTTGGTACTACTTCGATAGAGAAGAGCGAGTTCTTGAGCAAGCTGCTGCAAAAAAAGGGCGTACCCCACGAAGTTTTGAATGCCAAGTATCATGAAAGAGAAGCAGAGATTGTTGCAAAGGCCGGTGAGCGAAAGACAGTTACAATTGCAACAAACATGGCGGGAAGAGGAACGGACATTAAGCTTGGTGAGGGAGTAGTAGATCTTGGCGGGCTTTATGTTCTAGGTACCGAGAGGCACGAGAGCAGGAGAATTGACAACCAACTTGTAGGAAGATCGGGCAGACAGGGGGATCCGGGGGAATCAAAATTCTTCCTTTCAACTGAAGACGATCTCTTGCGCCTTTTCGGTGGCGAACGCATGCAGTCGATTATGAATACACTAAAGATTGAAAAGGGACAACCAATCGAACACCCGCTCCTAAGCAGGATAATTTCATCTGCGCAGAAGAAGATCGAAGGAATGCATTTTGAAATAAGAAAGAGACTTTACGAGCTGGATTCTGTTATTGACCAGCAGAGAAGCGCAATATATGCTCATAGAAATTGGGTACTCAAAGGTGAGGAAATCGACTCTAATGTATTAGAAATTATCGAAGATGTTGTAGAAAGAAGATTGTCGGGTCTCGATCGTCTACCTTCTTTTGATGAAATAAAGGTTTCTTTTGGCTTCTTGCCGGCAGGCGACATTGAGAGTCTTAAAAACCTTAAGAGTGTGGAAGATCTTAGGAGCAAAACCCTTTCAGTGCTTCACGATATTTATGAGGAAAAGAAGTCTGCTTTCGGTGATGAGTTTCCTCAGGTCATCAAGTACATTATGCTACGGATGATTGATGAAAGATGGCGAAGGCATCTAGAAGCTATAGAGCACCTAAAAGACTCCGTGGGTCTAAGGGCTTATGGTCAGAAGGATCCTGTGTTAGAATTCAAAAAGGAATCTTTCATACTATTCCAGCAGTTGACCGATTCTCTATACGATGATATAGCAAGCGCCATCGTAAGAATTGTAAGAGTCGACAGCGATAAGGCTAAGCAGAACGCCGATAAGGAATTTAAGAGTCTGCAGGCTGTTCATTCTGATTTCAGCGGAGGCGATAAGAAGAAAGAAGTTGCCGGAAAAAAGAAGGGTACTAAGAGATTCAAAGTTAAGCGTTGAACCGGAGGTGTAATTTGATAAGTTATGAAACTAACTCGAGAATACAAGAGTTGAAGGAGAAATTTGATTCTATCAGGGCTACGCTTGATCTCGAGCGGATAGATGAAAAACTAAAGGAAATCGAGAAGAGGATGAGCGACCCCTCTATTTGGAACGATCAGCGTGAGGCGTCGAATCTGGGAAGAGAAGCGCAGTCTTATCGATCTACAATCGAACTTCTGAGAGATGTGGAAGAGGAATTTGAGAGTATTGAGATTGCAGTAGAGCTTTCAGGAGAAGATGAGAGTTATGTAAAGCATGTTGAAGAACTTGTCAGGTCAGCGGAAAAAAAGGTAAGAGAATTCGAACTTACGATTCTTCTGAGTGGAGAGTATGACATCAACAATTGCTTCATTTCAATTCACCCCGGCGCCGGAGGGACGGAGTCTCAGGACTGGGCCTCCATGTTAATGAGAATGTACATGAGATGGGCTGAGGCTAATAGATTTAAGATTACGATCGTCGATGAGCTACCTGGAGAAGAAGCGGGTATCAAGAGTGTGACAATTAATCTAGCTGGGCCGCATGCTTATGGAAAGATGAAGTTTGAGGCGGGAGTACACAGGTTAGTAAGGATTTCGCCATTCGATGCCAATCACAGAAGGCACACTTCCTTTGCGTCCGTAAGTGTCTTTCCCGAGATGGATGAAGTTCCAGAGATCGAAATCAGGCCCGAAGATCTGAAGATAGACACGTACAGATCAGGTGGTGCGGGTGGTCAACATGTTAATAAAACGGATTCTGCGGTCAGGATTACTCATCTACCAACCGGAATAGTTGTTGCATGTCAGACTGAAAGATCGCAGCATCAAAACAAAGCGAATGCAATGAAGATGTTATATGCAAAGCTTTTTGAGATTGAGATTGAGAAAAAAAGAAGCGAAAAACTAAAATTGATGGGAGACCAGAAAGAGATTTCATGGGGGAATCAGATTAGATCTTATGTCTTTCAGCCTTATACATTGGTGAAGGATCACAGAACTGATTTTGAGACGGGTGATATTCAATCTGTCATGAATGGCGAGATAGATGAATTCATTGAGAAAGAATTGCTCTTCTTCTCATCAATTGAGAAATCCTTGGAATGATTTACGCCGTTAGTTTGACTTTGATGGAAGAAAAATGTTATTATTCTCTTGAGCGGAGTGAATTTAGTGTCCAGGCAGTACGATGAACGCCACAGGAGCGTAATGATTCACGAAGCGCTCCATTATTTGCTTGGTGGACGTTTAACTGGAACTTATATTGATTGTACTGCTGGTGAAGGTGGCCATATCAGAGCAATGCTTGAAGCCACTGAAGGTCAGGCAAAAATCATCGGACTTGATGTTGATAGTGAGGTTCTGAATATAGCGGAGCAGAATCTCAAAGATTACCGGGAAAGCGTTGAATTATTCAATTTATCTTATGTCGACTTCGAAATTGCATTGAGACAGGCTGGTGTTGAGAAAGTAGATGGTTTTCTCCTGGATGTTGGAGTTTCCACCTTCCAGTTGAAAGCAAAGGGTAGGGGTTTCTCGTATGAACTGGATGAACCGCTCGATATGCGTATGAACCTCTCTCAGAAAAGAACGGCAGCAGATGTTGTGAACAGCTACAGGGAAGACGAACTTAGCAGAATAATTTTCGAGTTTGGTGATGAAAAGCGTTTTGCAAGGAAAATAGCTAGAAGCATCGTATCGAGAAGACCTCTGTTTACGACGAAGGATTTGCACGATGCGATCAAGGCGGCAATACCACCGGCCGAAAGATACAAACGAAGAAGACATTTCGCAACAAAGACTTTTCAGGCAGTAAGGATTGAAGTCAATCAGGAGCTTGAGAACATCGAAAGTACTTTGAGAAAAATTCCCGGTTTTCTGAACCAAGGCGGTAGGATCGTTATTATTTCTTTTCATTCTTTGGAAGACGGCATAGCTAAGAGGGTGTTTAGGGAAAAGTCGGAATCGGAGCTGAAAATACTTACGAAGAAACCGGTGCAGCCGTCGAAAGAAGAAGTAGAACTCAATCTAAGAGCAAGAAGTGCAAGATTGAGGGCAGCGGAGCGGATTTGAAGGGAGGAACATCTCGTGCAAGCTATAACAGCGAAGCGGAAGCCGCTGGTTCGCGAAGGCGGCAAAGCCTTGGCAAACAGCGATGTTTGGGGTTTATTTGGTTTTCTGCAGGTGTTAGTGATTTTTCTTTCATTGGCAGTCTCAATTGCTCTCCCGTTCTATTTTGGCAACGAGGTCGACAAAATTTCAGAAGTAGCATCAAGTAGAGAACAGAGCATCTCAGTAATGAAATCGCGACTTGAAGATGTATCTAGAGAGATTTCATACTTGCAGACGGTTGTTGGGGCGAGAGCAGAAAAGTAGAACTTTATCGAGGTGGATCATAAATCAACAAACTTGCTAGCAGGGCAACGCTGTTATATGTGCTTTTGATTCTTTGTGTAGGAGTCTTCGCAGTGAGGGCAGCGTATGTTTCCCTTTTTACTGAACCTGACCTACCTCTGGTTCTTGGAGTCAACAAGATACCGGCTCTAAGGGGATCGATATACGATTCCAACGGTAGGTTACTGGCCAGCGATTCGCTGATTTATGAGGCATGGCTGGACCTCGGATATCTGAGATTGCTTACTTCTTCAGATCAAATAGATAGAGTTCTAAAAAATGTAGAACTTTCCTTTGGAATACCCTTCGAAAGACTGGTTGAAAGCCTTCAGAGCAACAAAAATTTCCTTCTTCTTGGTACCGCGGCTACTTATGATGAAATGCAACGAAGGATCACACCGATCACAAAGAGATATATATCGCTTGAAATGCAGAGAGAAAGACTTAGTTTCAGCGAATATGGTTTGGAAAGAATTATCGGAAAGCTAGATGGAGGGGGAATCCCCCTAAATGGAATAGAGTTGTATTATGACGAAGAGCTTTCTGGGAAAAGAGATGGATTGATTAGGAGAACTCTGACAAGTTCGAGAAGAGAAGAACCGACAAATGGCAGTGACATCTATCTCTCAATTGACATAGATATACAGAAAATGGTCTATGACGAACTGCTAGAGACTGTGGAAAAGAATATGGCCGACGGTGGATTGGCTCTTCTTGTAGAGAGCAAGACTGGAAAGATTCTTGCTTATGCCGGTACCTATGACTGGGACGTTGGTTTAATGGGGATATTTGAGCCCGGTTCCACCATTAAACCTCTTATCTACTCGCTTGCATTACAAAGTGGATCGATAACGGAAACAATGACATTCTATTGTGATGGAAGTATTCAACCCGTACCTGGACTTGACATAATAATCCGCGACACCGAAGGCGAACGCCACGGCCTTCAGACCTTTAGAGAAGCGATTATTAACTCGTGTAACGTGGCCACGGTACAAGTTGGCGGTAGAATTTTGAATACTCTCGGAAAAGAAGAGATGTATAGGCAGTTAATGAGAATTGGATTTGGGAAATTGTCGGGGGTTGACCTTCCCGGCGAGACACCGGGAATTCTTCCCGAGGCGAAAGATTGGTCCCTGATATCTCCTTATCAATTTCCAATCGGACAGGGCTTAGGAGTAAACATCTTCCAGATGGTTAAGGCATTGAATGTCTTCCCAGCTGGTGGTCAGTTTATTACTCCCACCTTTGTCAGTGCCATACGAAATGAAGAAGGCCTGATCAACATACCGAAGAAGGTTGAAGGTGATTTGTTTCCACCGAAGCTTGTTTCTACAATGCTTCCCATTCTTGAGGGAGTAGTTATTGAGGGTACTGGCACAATGGCCAAAGTCGACGGAGTAAGAATAGCGGGAAAAACAGGAACTGCTCAAAAAGCGGGTCCCGATGGCTACAATGAAGAAAGCTACTATTCATTGTTCTATGGTTTCTTTCCAGTGGAAGATCCAACGTATACATTATATATAATGATAGATACTCCAAAAGCGGGGGCATACTATGGAGGTTTTGTCGCAGCTCCAATGTTTGCTTCAGTTGTAAAGAACATCTACGGTATTGGAGTTGAAAAGGAAGTATATGAGGGCGTTTACAGTTGGAAAGCACCTGACCTGAGCGGTTATTCATTGCTAGATTTGAAAGAGATCGCCGCGATCTATGGTTTAGACAATATTATAATACATGGCTCGGGCGGCGTGGTGAGTCAAATTCCAGAGGCAGGAAGGCCCCTTGGAGATCAGTTAGAAGTTTGGTTAGGGGAGCTGAACTATGATATACGAGATGTTGGGGGACAGTGAGGTACTGAAAGATTTCTTCATCCTTGAAAGAGGAGAGGGGTATTTAACAATTAGTGAAGACATGCCCGACAAAGTAAACAGATTCAAAATGGCCGTTTCGACTTCGGGAATGTTCGGAAGAAAGCCAGTTAGGCTTTCCGGATTTGATAGCTGGAAAAAGGAAGAGAAAACTCAGATAGAGAAACTACTTCCTCTCTTTCAAGACGAAATCGATGTCTTCCTGGATGGAAAAGTGAGTCCGAAAGTAAAGAGTGAGAAAAGTATTTTTGATCTTCCAAAGCCCTGGGAAGAAGAGAAATGGAATGACCACATCATCACGATAAGTGAACGTGCAGGAATGAAGATTTCTAGAGCTGCGGCCGAATCGCTTTTCAGAAAAGTTGGAAGAAGAGAATACAGAATACTTCGAGAGCTTGAAAAGCTTTCCGTATTTTCGAATGAAATCGACCAGCTCATGGTTGAAAGACTAATTGATTTTGACAAGGAAGTCGAAGTCGAATCACTGGCGTTTGATTTTCTTAATCACAAAGAGGACTTTCTAAGTTCTTCGAGGAAATGCATGATCCCATTCGCATATTTTGCGTCGGTTCTGTTGAATATCATAATTGATTTGGGAACGATAATTGATACGAAAAAAGGCAAAATGAATATTTCTTGGTCAGAGATAAGAAAACTCTCAAATACTACTAGCATTGGTACTGCTCGAATTGCCAGGCTTGTTGGATACAGTTTTTCCAGTACTAAAGAACAAAGAAATGATCTTACCAGGCTGTACTCAGCTGAAAGTCTCAAAGGCCTGATCGTTCTTCTTCAGGAAATTGATGAGTCAATCAAAAATGGGAAAATCGATAGCGAAATCGCTTTCTTCAAACTACATGAAGAGTCTTTAAAACTTCAGGTAACTCTTGGGTAACAATTTCCACCTGAAACATCCCGTTTAGAATGCTTCAATTGACAGTGCCATCGTTGCATTGTACAATTGCTTTCGGCAAAATGCTTAGAAGGAGGCGAATCGAAACCAGATGCCCACAATAAATCAATTAATAAGGCACGGAAGAAAACAGTTGAAGCAAAAATCTGCTTCGCCGGCTCTAGAAAACAATCCTCAGAAGCGTGGCGTTTGTGTAAGGGTCTCCACAATGACTCCCAAGAAACCGAACTCAGCTTTGAGAAAGATTGCAAGGGTACGTCTCTCAAATGGGACAGAAGTTACTGCCTATATTCCTGGCGAGGGTCACAATCTTCAGGAGCATTCGGTGGTTCTCGTTAGAGGTGGCAGAGTAAAGGACCTTCCTGGTGTAAGATACAAGATTGTCAGAGGCACATTGGATGCTGAAGGAGTGGCAAACAGGAAGCAGTCGAGAAGTCGTTATGGTGCCAAGAGGCCAAAGAAATGAGGAGGCAGTTCTAGATGAGAAGACGTCAGTCTGAGAAAAGAGAAGTACCGCTCGACCCAATTTACAACGATGCAGTAGTAACGAGATTGATCAATAAGATAATGATAGGCGGGAAGAAAAGCAAGGCAGAGGCTACGGTTTATGGAGCTTTGGAGGTTTTATCCGACAGAACGAAGCAGCCACCAATGGAAGCTTTCAAGAAGGCTCTGAGTAATGTAAAACCTCTTCTTGAAGTAAGACCGAGGAGGGTTGGAGGTGCAACGTACCAGATACCTTTTGAGGTTCCTGAAAGAAGGGCAGTGGCACTCGCAATAAGGTGGATTGTCACGTCTGCAAGAGCAAAATCTGGCAAGCCCTTAAAGGAAAAGCTTGCATTAGAATTAGTAGATGCTTACAATGGTCAGGGGAACGCCGTAAAGAAAAGAGAAGATGTTCACAAAATGGCGGAGGCAGGGAAAGCATACGCCCATTTCAGATGGTGAAGTTGATTCAGCAGGAGGAAAGATAGTGAAAGAAAGAGCTACAACTCTCGAAAAGACCCGAAACATAGGAATAATGGCCCATATAGATGCGGGGAAAACAACTACGACCGAACGCATACTTTTCTATACCGGAAAGAATTACAAACTCGGAAGTGTTGATGAAGGAACGGCTACAATGGACTGGATGGACCAAGAGAAGGAGAGGGGCATCACTATCACTTCTGCAGCTACCACAGCGTTTTGGAAGGATCATCGCATAAATATTATTGATACGCCCGGGCACGTTGACTTTACTGTTGAAGTTGAAAGATCTTTACGGGTTCTTGATGGGGCCGTAGCGGTATTCGATGCTCAAGCAGGTGTTGAACCACAGTCGGAGACTGTTTGGAGGCAAGCTGATAAGTACCATGTCCCTAGAATAGCCTTCATGAACAAGATGGATAAGATCGGAGCTGATTTTTTAGCTGCCATAGGCACAATGGTTACAAAGCTTAAGGCAAATCCGGTTGCAATACAGCTTCCAATTGGATCGGAATCTGGTTTCGAAGGCATTATCGATTTGGTGCAGATGAAAGCCTTGCGATGGACCAATCAAGAGGGAACGGAATTCACATATTCAAATATTCCCGAATTTTTGCAAGCCCAGGTGGAAGAGGCTCGAGAGGATCTGGTTACCCATGTTGCTGAATTCGATGAAGAACTCATGGATCTGTATATCGAGGGTGAAGAACTTCCAGTAGATAGACTGAAAGCGGCAATCAGAAAGGCAACACTTTTGGGACAAATTACCCCTGTGCTTTGTGGTTCGGCATTCAGGAACAAGGGAATCCAGCCACTTCTTGATGCAATAGTAGACTATCTGCCGTCTCCGAAAGACTTGCCTCCGGTGGTTGGCGAGATCATCGATAGCGAGAGAAAAATTGAGGTCTATCCGGATGAGAATGGGCCGTTTGTTGCGATGGCCTTTAAGATAATGATCGATCCATTTGTAGGCAAACTCACATTCCTCAGAGTTTATTCTGGTTCACTTGAAAAGGGAGCCTACGTCATAAACACGAACAAGAACTTAAAAGAAAGAATTTCCAGACTTCTTTTCATGCATGCCGACAAGAGGGAAGAAGTTGATTATATAAGGGCCGGAGACATTGTTGCAGTGGTAGGGCTTAAGAATACTATGACTGGCGAAACTATCGCACTTTCTGAAGAAAAGATTGTTCTCGAAAAAATCGAATTTCCTGAGCCCGTGATTTCGATTGCGATAGAACCGCAGACAAAAGACGATGCTTCGAAGCTTACAAAGGCTCTTCTTGCTCTAGTTGAAGAAGACCCTTCGCTTAAAAGCTATGTTGATGGTGAGACTGGTGAGACGATTCTCTCCGGCATGGGAGAGCTCCACTTAGAGGTAATTGTAGAGCGAATAAAAAGGGAATTCAATGTTGGCTTAAGAGTAGGGAATCCTCAGGTAGCCTATCGTGAGACAATAAGGTCTAAAGCAATAGGTGAGTCGAAATACGTTAGGCAGACTGGTGGAAAGGGTCAGTATGGACACGTTATACTGAGTGTAGAACCCATTACTGACAAGAGCGCCAATTTCGTGTTTGAAGATAAAACTGTAGGAGGAACCATACCAAGGGAATTTATCAAGCCTATAGAACGCGGGGTAAGAGAAGCTATGGATTCCGGCTATCTCGCCGGTTATCCAATGGTTAATGTGAAGGTCTCCTTGCTCGACGGTTCATACCACGAAGTAGACTCTTCGGAGATTGCATTTAGCATAGCCGGATCTATGGCCTTCAAAGAGGCTGCGAGAAAGGCGAGCCCGGCTCTGCTGGAACCAATTATGGCAGTAGAGATAAATACTCCTGAAGAATACATGGGAGATCTGATTGCCGATCTCAATTCTAGGAGAGCGAAGATTGAGGGCTTTGAAACTAGAGCAGGTCTCAAAATTATCAAAGCTCACGTTCCCCTTTCAGAATTGTTTGGTTACGCTACTGTTTGCAGATCTCTGTCTCAAGGAAGAGCAATCCACGTCATTCAGTTCTCTCATTATTCGGAAGTTCCGGAGAGAATTGCAGAAAAGATTCTAGGAAAATAATGAAGATCCCAAATTAGTTTTTGGAGGAGGGAAACCATGGCTAAGGAAAAATTCGAACGTTCTAAACCCCATCTTAACATCGGTACGATTGGACACATTGACCACGGTAAGACAACCCTTACTGCGGCAATCACAAAGAGTCTTGCATTCAAAGGTCTTGCAGATTTTTCCCCGTTTGACTCAATTGACAAGGCGCCGGAAGAAAAAGCAAGAGGAATTACAATCAACGTATCTCACATCGAGTACCAGACGGAGAAGAGACATTATGCGCACATCGACTGCCCTGGACACGCTGACTATATCAAGAACATGATAACTGGAGCTGCACAGATGGATGGAGCAATTCTCGTTGTCGCCGCAACCGACGGTGTCATGCCTCAGACTAGGGAACACGTCTTGCTTGCTAGACAGGTCAATGTTCCCGCAATGGTTGTGTACATTAACAAGGTGGATGCTGTTGATGACGAAGAGCTGGTAGAACTTGTCGAGGAAGAAGTAAGAGAGCTTCTCTCCTCCTACGAGTTCCCGGGTGATGAACTCCCCGTAATTAAGGGCTCGGCCTTAAAGGCCCTTGAAGCGGAAAGTCCAAATGAATGGACAGAGAGCATTTACGAACTGTTGAAAGCATGCGACGACTACTTCCCTGAACCAGTACGGGAGACTGACAAGCCTTTCCTGATGCCCATAGAGGACATCTTCACAATAACGGGTAGAGGTACGGTTGTTACAGGAAGAATCGAGCGTGGAGCGGTCCATGTTGGCGATGAAGTCGAGATTATCGGACTGTCTTACGAAACGAAGAAAACAGTGTGTACTGGAGTAGAAATGTTCAGGAAACTCCTTGATGAAGGACAGGCCGGCGACAACATTGGAGCTCTTCTAAGAGGCGTTGCAAAGGAAGAAGTCAAGAGAGGCCAAGTTCTTGCCAAACCGGGTTCTATAACACCTCACAAGAAATTCACGGCAAACGTCTACGTTCTTAAAAAGGAAGAAGGAGGACGCCACTCACCCTTCACAAAGGGATACAGGCCCCAGTTCTTCATTAAGACCGCCGATGTAACTGGAGAAATTGCAGATCTTCCTGAGGGCGTCGAAATGGTTATTCCTGGTGACAATGTGGAAATGACAATTCAGCTCATTTATCCCGTCGCAATTGAGAAGGGTATGAGGTTTGCAATCCGTGAAGGTGGAAGAACAGTGGGCGCCGGAGTCGTTAGTTCCATAATTGAATGATAATAGGTCTTTCCAGGAGAAGGGAGAAAATCTCCCTTCCCTGTTAACAGAAGGAGGGAACATTTAGGCATGGCCAAGCAAAAAATTAGGATTCGCTTGAAAGCTTACGATCACAAACTACTTGACTTGTCGGCCAAGAAGATCGTTGAAGCTGTAAAGCTCACCAATGCCAAAGTATCAGGTCCGGTGCCATTGCCAACGGAGAGGACGCTCTACACTGTTCTGACTTCTCCCCATAAGTTCAAGGATGCAAGAGAGCAGTTTGAAAAACTCGTTCATAAGAGACTTATCGAAATATTAGACCCAACCCCTAAGACAATAGATTCTCTTATGAAAGTTGACCTCCCCGCAGGTGTAGATGTGGAGATTAAACTGTAAAGAGACTTCGGAGGTGTGATAGATGAAAGGAATATTGGGTAGAAAACTCGGTATGACAACTATATACAAAGACGGGAAAGCCTTCGGAGTTACCGTAGTGAAAGCCGGTCCATGTACTGTTGTACAAAAAAAGACAAGTGATGGTGGCGAATATGACGCCATTCAAGTTGGATTCGAAGAGCTTACGCCTGAAAGAGCGAAAAAAGTACTGACAAAGCCTTTGGTAAAGAAGTTCGAGGCTGCAAAGGTTAAGCCGCATAGAATTCTCAAAGAGTTCAAAGTTGGTAACATCAATGATTTCAATGTTGGTGATATCATAGAAGCTCGTGTCTTTTCTGAAGGCGAAAAAGTAGACGTAACTGGTTTTTCGAAGGGCAGAGGTTTTTCGGGCGCTATGAAGAGATGGAACTTCAGGGGCGGAGAAGCTTCACACGGTTCGAAATTCCACAGAGAACTAGGTTCAGTAGGTAATCACACTGAGCCGGCGAAGATTTGGAAGGGTAAGAAAATGCCCGGTCAATACGGTAACGAGAAGAAGACAGTGAAGAATCTAACCGTAGTAAAAGTCGATGCAGAAAACGGACTCTTAGCCATTTATGGCGCAGTTCCAGGAGCGAGGGGCGGCCTCTTAGTAATTAAGAGCGCAAACAGATAGCCCCGAAAATGTTTGGAAGGAGGACGCAACAATGGCTCAAGCCGACGTTGTGAATATTGCGGGCCAGAAAGTTGGCACTGTTGAACTGAGCGAGAGCGTATTCAATGTAGAACCGAACGAAGATCTGATGTTCAGATATGTTAATATGCAGCTTTCAGGTAGACGTGCAGGATTGGCTTCGGCAAAGACAAGATCAGAAGTTAGGGGTGGAGGAAGAAAGCCCTGGGCACAGAAACACACAGGAAGAGCAAGAGTTGGTTCAACGAGAAGTCCACTTTGGAGACATGGTGGAGTTATACACGGACCGAAGCCAAAAGACTGGTCTATGAAGTTGACCAAGAAAATGAAGAAGGTAGCTCTAAGATCTGCCCTCAGTCTAAGGCTTAAAGAAGGAAATCTCATTGTCCTTGATGATCTCAAGTTTGACAGACCAAAGACGAAACAGCTCAGGGAGGTCTTGAATAACCTTGGACTCGATAAGACGCAGAAAACTCTCTTTGTCCTTCCATGGCAAAAGGACGAATACCAAAATGTAAGACTTTCGGGAAAGAACATTTATGGGGTTAAGGTAATTATCGCTGATAATCCTGGAAACAAAGCCGTCAATAGTAAAGAAAATATTGATGGGCTCAATGTGTACGACATTGTGAATCATGAAAAGCTTGTGATCACGGCAGACCTTGTTCGCAAGATCGAGGAGGTGCTTGGACGATGATCGAGAAAAAGTATTATGGCGATGTACTCCTGAGACCGTTGATCACTGAAAAGACAGTTGCTTCTGGTGAACTAAACAAGTACATTTTTGAAGTACATAGAGATGCCAATAAGCAGACAGTCAAAGACGCCGTTGAAAAGCTTTTCAATGTAAAGGTAGAACAGGTGAACATCATGAACATGAAGGGCAAACCTAAGAAACGTGGCGTCTTTGTTGGCAAATCGAGATCCTGGAAGAAAGCAATCGTTACGCTTGTAACTGGATACAGGATTAAAGAACTCGAAGGCCAACACTAAGGTGAGGTGAGATGATATGGCATTGAGAAAGTTTAATCCCGTCACCAAGAGCAGGCGGTTCATGCTTCTTCCGGACTTCAAAGAAGTTACGAAGAGTGAACCTGAAAAATCTCTTCTGGAGCCAATAAAGAAAAATGCTGGCAGAAACCATCACGGGCGAATAACTGTAAGGCACCAAGGTGGCGGAACTAAGAGACGGTACAGGATTATTGATTTCAAGAGAGAAAAGATGGGAATCCCTGCTAAAGTCATATCCATAGAATATGACCCGAACAGAACGGCAAGAATCGCTCTCCTGCAGTATGTGGATGGTGAGAAACGATACATGCTGGCTCCAAAGGGGCTTAAAGTTGGAGACAGTGTTCAGAATGGAGATATGGCGGAAATCTCGGTTGGAAACTCGATGTCACTCGAGCGAATTCCCGTTGGCACGATTGTTCACAACATTGAGTTCTTGCCCGGCAAAGGTGGTCAAATAGCCAGGGCGGCGGGAACCTATGCCCAGCTGATGGCAAAAGAAGGAAGGTACGCGCTCTTGAGGATGCCTTCAGGTGAACTTAGAAGGGTCGTTGTGAAGTGCATGGCCACTATTGGCATGGTTGGGAATGAGGAACACTCGAATGAGATACATGGAAAAGCAGGTAGAAAGAGATGGCTTGGTGTAAGACCTTCAGTGAGGGGAATGACTATGAACCCAGTTGATCACCCGATGGGTGGAGGAGAAGGACGTTCAAAGGGCCATCTTCCGCAGAGTCCTTGGGGACAGCCAGCCAGAGGTTATAAAACGAGGAAGAATAAGAAGCCTTCAGATAGCCTCATAGTGAAACGACGGAACCAGAATTGATCAGGGGGTGTAGTTGAAGATGTCAAGATCTAAGAAGAAAGGCCCGTACGTACACCCGAGTCTCTTGAAAAAGATAAGAGAACTGAACGAAAAGGGAGAAAAGAAGCCCATAAAGACTTGGAGCAGAGCATCCATGATTCTTCCTGAGATGATCGGACATACAATCGCAGTATACAACGGAATGAAGCACATACCGGTTTACATTTCGGAGAATATGATCGGTCACAGATTGGGTGAGTTCTCTCCCACCAGGAGGTTCGGTGGGCATGCCGATAAGAAAAGCAAGAAAGGCGAAGTTAGATGAGGAGGGACGCTGATATGGCGCAGACAGTGCAGAGAGACAAGCGTTCCGTTTTCCACAGGAAGCGCAAAGAAGAGAAAGCAGCAACGCCTGTATCTCAAGCGAAGGCAGTTGCGAAGTTCGTTAGAATTTCCCCTAGAAAAGCTAGATCAGTGGTAAATGCGATAAGAAACAAAGAGGTTGGGGAGGCGTTTCAGATACTAGAATTTTCGCCAAAGAAAGCCTCGCGTCTAGTATACAAAGTGTTGCGTTCTGCGGTAGCAAATGCAGAAAACAACTTTGGATTGAATGTGGACAGTCTGTATGTTGAGAAGGCCGTAGTAGATGATGGTCCAAGAATGAAGCGACTGTGGCCCAGAGGAAGAGGCAGAGCAGATATACAGCAGAAGCGCTTTAGCCACATAACCGTTGTAGTAGCAAACCGCGAAGAGATTAGCAATCCTCAGGAGTGAGGTGACATAAGTGGGTCAGAAGGTACATCCTTATGGATTCAGGCTTGGTGTCAGTAAAGATTGGAAAGCCCGCTGGATTAATGAGAAGAATTACAAAGAATATCTTCTTGAAGATCTTAAAATCAGGGACTTTCTCAAGAAGAATTACATGGCTGCCGGAGTGTCGGACATCTATATTGAAAGACCCGAGCCTGGCAAAGTAGTTATTACAGTCAAGTGCGCCAGACCTGGTGTGATGATTGGGAAGAAGGGCAGTGAAGTGAAGCTGCTCAGGCAGAGACTGGAAAAGCTTATAACAAGGCAGTTTCAGTTGAATATTGAAGAAGTTAAAACACCCGAGACCGATGCTATCCTTGTTGCTGAGGATATAGCGTCTAGAATTGAAAAGCGAGCTTCCTACAAGAGGGCAATGAAAAGAGCAATATTCACCGCCATGAGAAAGGGAGCTAGAGGGATCAAGATAATGGTTTCCGGAAGACTGAACGGTGCCGATATTGCCAGGACAGAGTGGTACCTGGAAGGAAGACTTCCTCTCCAGACCCTCAGAGCTGATCTGGACTACGGTTACACCACTGCCTTCACAAAGATGGGAATTATTGGCGTGAAGGTATGGATATACAAAGGCGACGTACAGGTGTAATTGCAAGAGGGGAGGTAGTTCATAATGTTAATGCCCAAAAGGGTGAAATATAGGAAGCAACAAAGAGGTAAGATGAATGGAAAAGCAAAAGGCGGGACTATTGTTCATTTTGGTGAATGGGGAATAAAGGCCCTAGAACCGCACTGGATAACTGCACAGCAGATAGAGTCCTGCAGAATAGCAATCACAAGAACGTTGAAGAGGAATGGTAATCTTTGGATTAGAATCTTCCCCGACAAGCCCATTACGTCAAAAGGAATTGGAGTCAGAATGGGAAAGGGAAAGGGAGACGTTGAAGGCTGGGTAGCTGTTGTTAAGCCCGGGAAGGTCATGTTCGAAATAGGCGGAGTGCCTGATCAACTTGCAAAAGAGGCCCTTGAAAAAGCTGCTTCAAAACTACCTATCAGAACAAAGATAGTACCGAGGTATCAGATAGGAGGTGAGCTCTGATGAAGGCCGTTGAACTTCAGAAGTTCACAGACGAGGAACTCACTCAGATGCTTGAAGATTCGAAGAGAAAGCTGATGGACCTCAGGTTCCAGCTAGAAATGAACAGGTTGAAGAACCATTCCCAGATAACTTCAGTAAAACGCGACATAGCTAGGATTAAGACTATCCTTCGCGGTCGTGAGCTGGGGATAAGGAGGTAGTCCGCCATGCCAAGAAAAACACTGGTAGGAACTGTAGTAAGTGACAAGATGGATAAGACCATAGTTGTGAGCGTTACAAGAACACATATACATCCCTTCTACGGGAAGACGATGAAAACTACAAAGAAGTATCATGCTGATGACCCTGAAGGACTTGCGGGAATGGGTGATACGGTTGAGATTGAGGAATGTAAACCTTTAAGCAAGATGAAGAAATTCAAGCTTGTTAAGGTCTTGAAGAAGGATGTCTACACTGGAGAAATTCCCGAAACTCCCGAGGCCGTTGAAGATTCCGGAGGTGACGAGAAATGATCCAGCTGGAATCTTATTTGAGGGTTGCCGATAATTCGGGCGCCAGGATGATCAAAGTCATCCAGGTAACTGGCGGATATAGAAAGAGATCGGGAACCATAGGTGACATAGTTGTCGCAGCAGTAAGAGATGTGGCACCTAACACGGATTTCAAGAAAGGAGACATCGTAAGAGCCGTTCTAGTGAGAACCGCCAAGGAAATTCGAAGGCCAGACGGCACTTACATAAGGTTCGATGACAACGCAGCGGTTATCATCGACAAGCAGAACCAGCCCAGAGGAACACGTGTCTTTGGACCTGTTGCTAGAGAGATTAGGGACAAGGGTTTTTCTAAGATTGCTTCTCTAGCCCAGGAAGTCTGGTGAGGAGTGAGCTATTATGAGTAGAGTGAAGAAGGAAGATACCGTAATGATAATATCTGGAAAGGATAGGGGCAAAAAAGGCAAAGTCCTCAAGACATTCCCCTCGGAAAAAAAGATAATCGTTGAGGGAGTGAACTTCACAAAGAAACACCAGAGACCTACTAACCAGTATCGTGAAGGTGGAATAATCGAAAGAGAGTCTCCTATTTACGTTTCGAAAGTAATGGTTGTCTGCCCCAACTGCAATAAGCCTACGAGAGTCGCACACAAAATTCTCGAAAACGGAGAAAAAGTAAGGTCCTGCAAGAAGTGCGGCGAGATAATCGATAAGGTTTGATGGGGAGGAGTTGTTGATGGCATACGAATACGTCCCTTTGAAAGATAGATATGAAAATGAAGTAATTCCGGTTATGACTAAAGAGTTTGGTTATAAGAACAAGCTCGAAGTTCCCAGAGTCTCTAAGATAGTCGTCAATATGGGAATAGGTGAAGGTTCAAGAAACGCCGACCTTCTCGATCTGCACGGCAAAGAGCTCATGACAATTGTAGGACAGAAACCGGTAGTTACTAAGGCTAAGAGGAGTATCGCGAACTTTAAACTCCGTGATGGAATGCCGGTTGGTTTGAAAGTCACTCTCCGTGGTCCGAGGATGTATAACTTCCTCTACAAGCTGATAAATATCGTGCTTCCCAAGCTGAGGGACTTCAGAGGTGTTGATCCCGACTCATTTGACGGGAGAGGGAATTATGCAATGGGGCTTCCCGAACAACTGGTCTTTCCCGAAATAGTACCGGATCAAATCAAGCGAGTTCAGGGAATGGACATAATTGTTGTTACTACGGCCAGGACCGATGAGGAGGCCAGAAGATTACTAGCCCTTCTCGGACTTCCCTTCAAGAGAGTCATGGTCTAAGGAGGTAAGTGCATGGCGAAGAAATCTATAGTTGAAAAGTGGAAACGCGAACCCAAGTTCAAGGTTAGGAAATATAATAGATGCAATCTGTGCGGCAGACCGAGAGCTGTATATAGAGAGTTTGGTCTTTGCAGAGTGTGCTTTCGACAGCTGGCTTCCGAGGGAAAACTCCCCGGTGTAAAGAAAGCAAGCTGGTGAGGAGGGAATTGTAATGTGGAGTGATCCCATAGCCGATATGCTCACTAGAATACGAAATGCCAACGCTGCCTTTAAGGAAAGCGTGGATATTCCAGCTTCAAACCTGAAGAAGAAACTTCTTGATATTCTGAAGGCTGAAGGCTATATAGATGATTATAAGTATATTGAGGATGGCAAACAGGGTGTTCTCAAGGTCTTTCTGAAATACAAGGGAGACCGGAGACACAAGGTTAACGTCATATCTGGAATCGTAAGAATTTCTAAGCCTGGTAAGCGCTTATATGTTAACAAGGATAAGCTTCCAAAGGTCAAATCAGGTATGGGAATTGCAATAGTAAGTACATCCAGCGGAGTGATGACAGACAAGCAGGCCCGTTCTCAAGGCGTCGGCGGCGAAGTCATCTGCTACGTATGGTAGGGAGGAATTCAAATGTCTAGATTACTTAAGCATTCGATAAAAATCCCTGCTGGTGTGTCCTGCAAAATTGAAGGAAGTGTTATCTCTGTCAAGGGACCGAAAGGTGAGCTCAAACAAGAACTCCTTCCTCTGGTTAAGATCGAGGCCGATGAAAAAGAGATATGGGTCAAGTCAAACGAAGAAGTTGTTATTAGAAAGAGTGATTACAAGAGATTGGCTAAGTATGCCGGTACTTTCTGGTCGCTCATAAATAACATGATTGTTGGCGTTACTCAAGGCTTCGTCAAGGAGCTGGAAATAGTGGGAGTGGGATACAGAGCACAACTTCAAGGAAAGAAGCTTGTAATGAACCTTGGGTATGCACATCCAGTTGAGATTGAACCTCCGGCAGGAGTTGAGTTTGAAGTGCCCGCACCTCAAGCAATAGTTGTCAAGGGAATTGACAAGTATCAGGTTGGTCAGGTAGCGGCAAACATAAAGCGCTGGAGAATCCCAATTGTTTATTCAGGAAAAGGTATTCGTTACAAGGGAGAGCAAGTCAGAACGAAAGTCGGTAAGAAGGTCTAATCAAGGAGGCGGCTGGAGTGTTCAAACATAAAGACAAGAAGGAACAAAGGCGAAAGAGGCATCTTCGCGTCAGGTCTACAGTTTCCGGAACACCGGAGAGACCAAGACTGGCAGTCTTCAGAAGTGAGAAGCATATTTATGCCCAGCTTATTGATGATTCAAAGGGAATTACCCTTGTTTCTGCATCGACTGTAGATAAAGACGTCAAGGCTTCAATAGAGAAGTCATGGAATGTTGATGCCGCTAAGAAAGTTGGGGAGCTCCTCGCAAAGAAGGCGAAAGATAAGGGAATAAGCAGTGTAGTCTTCGACCGTGGGGGTTTTAAGTTCCATGGAAGAATAAAGTCACTTGCCGAGGGCGCTCGAGCAGGCGGACTACAGTTCTGAGGAGGTGAAGAAGATGGCTGAAGAGATGAAGAACGACCGCAATTCGAAATCTTCACGTGAAGGAAGAAGAAACCCCAGAGCTTCCAGAAACGCTCCTGTGGAAAAACAGGTTGAAGACAACGAATTTGAAGAAAGAATAATTGAAATAAGAAGAGTTACAAAAGTAGTTGCAGGAGGAAAGAATCTTTCTTTTAGAGTAGTCGCCGTCGTTGGTAACCGTGATGGGAAGGTTGGTCTTGGTATAGGGAGCGCAAGGGAAGTTCCGACTGCAATAAGAAAGGCCGTTCTTGAAGCCAAGAAGAATGTCACGGAGGTCGCGGTGAGAAATGAGACTGTTCCTCACGAGACAGTCGGACGACAGGATTCAGCAAGAATAATGTTAAAGCCGGCTGGTCCCGGAACTGGGATTATTGCGAATTCGCCTGTAAGAGCCGTTGTCGAACTTGCAGGTGTGAAGAATATTCTGACGAAGTCGCTTGGATCATCTAACACACTTAATATGGCTAGAGCGGCCTTGAACGGACTACTAAGTCTGAGATCCCCTCAGGACTTCGCAAAACTCAGGGACATACCCCTAAAGACAGTCTTCCACGGTTTCAGCGAGGAGGCAGGTCAGTAATGGCAAAGAGTTTAAGAATACGATTAATCAAAAGTCCGATTGGCTATAACAGAAGACAGCTGAAGACGGTTAAAGCATTAGGCCTTGGAAAGCTGGACAGTGAGATTGTTCAGCCCGATTCTCCACAGATCAGGGGCATGGTGAATTCCATAAGACATCTTCTTGCTGTCGAAGAACTTGATGACTGAAGGGGGTAGGAAGATGGCTTTTAAAGTTGAAGATCTAAGTCCGACGCCCGGTTCTAGAACAAGCGAAAAAAGAATAGGACGCGGTATAGGTTCGGGAATGGGTAAAACCGCCACCAGAGGCCATAAGGGTCAAGGAAGAGCGACAGGTAAGGTGGCTGCACGCTTCGAGGGCGGACAGACACCCCTATTCAGAAGAACACCGATAAAAGGGTTCAAGAACCGAGGAGCAGTTGTTTATGCTACTGTGAACATTTCGACTCTCGAGGAGAGATTCGAAAGTGGCAGTGAGATTTCACCCGAGATACTCGTTCAGCGAAAGATACTCAAAGATCTTAAAGACGGAGTGAAGATACTTGCGAGAGGTGAACTGACAAAGTCTTTTATTGTCAAGGCAAATGCTTTTAGCGCTACTGCCAAGGAGAAGATTGAATCTGCTGGTGGAAAGGCAGAGGTGATCTGACAATGTGGAATGCCCTGAAGAACGCGTTCAAGATTCCTGAGCTGAGAGATAGAATCCTCTTCACGTTCCTCGCATTGGCAGTCTTCAGACTTGGTGTGTACATACCGATTCCCGGAATTAATATCCAAGCCTGGTCTGCGTACTTCGGCACTCTATCTACAGGCGGTGCCGGAGGCTTCATCGGCTTCTTTGATGTTTTCACCGGTGGAGCCGTTGAGCAGTTTTCGATATTCTTAATGAGCGTTACTCCCTACATAAACGCTCAGATTATGCTTCAACTGCTGACTGCCGTTGTTCCTAGTTTGAAGGAGATGCTTAAGGAAGGCGAAGAGGGAAAGAAGAAGTATGCTCGATACACAAGAATGCTGACGATTGGACTCGCGGGTCTTCAAGGATTCCTGATATCATTCGGTCTCTCTTCGAACACGGCTATCTTGGCGATTCCCAGCAGGTTGCTCTTTGTGTTGCTGGCAACAACCACCCTTATCGGTGGTACAATGTTTCTTCTTTGGCTGGGAGAAAGAATCACGGAAAGGGGAATTGGAAATGGTATTTCAGTTCTGATTTTCGGAGGCATCGTTGCAAGATATCCTGCTTCCATTATGCAGGTAGTGGTAGCTTTATCGCCGTTACAGTGGGGGATATTACTTGCGATCGCTCTGTTCACGGTTGTGGCGGTTATCTATGTTCAGATGGGAGAAAGAAGGATCGAAGTTCAGTACGCAAGGAGAGTTACTGGTAGAAGGGTGTATGGAGGAGTTTCCACGCACATTCCTATCAAGGTTAATCAGGGTGGAGTCATACCGATAATATTCAGTTCGGCAATTATGATGTTGCCACAGTTTATTGCTACGGCTTTCCCCGAGGGAAGTGGCGGTAGGAATATTATGCAGAGTCTCTTTGCTCAGACATCACCCCTATACATATTGCTTTATGGAGGAATGGTTTTCTTCTTCACGTTCTTTTATAGTTCGCTTGTTTTTGATGTCAGAGAAGTATCGGATAACATACGTAACTACGGAGGCTACATACCCGGAATAAGACCGGGCTTTTCAACTCAGCAGTATATTCAGAGAGTCCTTAACAGGGTTGTTTTCATGGGAGCCGTATTCCTGGTTGTGATTGCATTGCTTCCATTAGTTATAGGCGGGATTTTCAGTATTGGTGGCCTCGCAATTGGAGGAACGTCGACTCTAATTGCTGTTGGCGTAGCTATTGATATATTGCAGCAGATGGAAACACACCTTATGGTAAGGCATTATGAAGGGTTCGTAAAGAAAGGCAAGTTACGAGGAAGGAGATAAGATGAACGTTATTCTAATGGGTCCTCCCGGAGCAGGGAAGGGGACACAGGCAAAGCGGATAGCCCAGATATTTAAGATTCCTCACATATCGACTGGAGATATGTTAAGGGAAGCCGTGGCTGCTGGCACTGACCTTGGGCTGAAGGTCAAAGAGATTATGGATAAAGGGCTTCTCGTCCCCGATGATTTGATGATCGACCTTGTGAGAGAAAGGTTGTCGAGAGAGGATACCAGGAATGGGTTCATTCTTGACGGTTTCCCAAGAACAGTTGAACAGGCGGCTGCGCTTGATGAAATGCTAGAGGATCTAGGGAGAAAAATCGATGTAGCCTTGCTCGTTAATGCAGATGAAGAAGAAGTCGTAAAACGGATTTCTAGCAGAAGAGTTTGCCCAGAGTGTGGCAAGGTCTACAATCTGCTGACGATAAGACCGAAAGTTGAAGGCCGCTGCGATAACGATGGCGCCGAGTTGATTCAGAGAGATGACGATATGCCTGAGACAGTTCGAGCAAGGTACAGAGTCTATTTGGAGAAAACGGAGCCAGTGATCCAGTATTACTCGAGTAACAAGAGCCAGTTTTTGGAAGTGGACGGGACCGGAGAGATTGATGTTGTGACTGACAAAATTGTGGAACATCTGGAGTCAACTAGAAATGGTTAGGTTGAAATCTCCAGAAGAAATATGTAAAATCGAAATTGCTGCGAAGATTGTCGCAGAGGTTTTGGCTGAGATGGAGTCTTATGCAGTTGAAGGAGCCTCTGCTCTCGATATGGAAAAAGCGGCAGAAGAGTTGATTCATAAACGAGGCGGCATCCCCGCATTCAAGGGATATAGTGGTTATCCTTATACTCTATGCGTTTCGGTAAACGAGGAGGTAATTCACGGATTTCCCTTGAAGGAAAAAATCTTTGTCGATGGCGACATAGTCTCCGTGGATTGTGGGGTGAACAAAGACGGATTCATTGGAGATGCGGCAAAGTCTTTCGTAGTAGGTAGTTACAGGAGTGAAAAGGACAAACTGCTTCTACAGCGAACGGAAGAGGCGCTTCTAAAGGGTATAGAAATGGCTGTCGCAGGAAACAGAGTCGGCGACATCGGCTATGCCGTTCAGAATTGTGTAGAAAGCGCTGGGCTGTCTGTAATAAGAGATTACGTTGGGCACGGAGTCGGCCTCAGCCTTCACGAGGATCCACAGGTGCCGAATTACGGAAGACAGGGAAGCGGGATGCTTTTAAGAACTGGCATGACCCTTGCGATTGAACCGATGGTCGCAAGCGGACACTATAGCTTAGAGATTCTGGAAGACGGATGGACTGCAGTAACTGCGGATAGATCGCGTGCTGCTCATTTTGAGCATGACATTGCGATTCTTGAAGATGGTCCAAAGATTCTTTCTAGTTTGTGAGGAGGATCACTGGTGTCGGATAAGAGCGATATCATTAAGATGGATGGGACAGTTGTGGAATCGATGCCTAATGCGACCTTCAAGGTCGAACTTGAGAACAATCACACTGTTCTAGCTCACATCTCTGGAAAAATGCGCAAGAACTTCATCAGGTTGATCCCGGGTGATAAGGTCGTTGTGGAAGTGTCAATATACGACCTGACCAAAGGAAGAATTGTTTATCGTAAAAGGATAGACAAAGGAGGAGAAACGAATTGAAAGTCCGCGCTTCGGTCAAGAAGAGATGTGAACACTGCAAAGTGATAAGACGCAATGGCAGAATAAGAGTCATCTGCGAAAAAAATCCAAAGCACAACCAGCGTCAGGGTTAAGGAGGGATATAGATGGCACGTATCCTTGGTGTTGAACTTCCTAATAACAAGAAGACTTTCGTTGCCCTGACCTATATCTATGGTATAGGTTATACAAGATCGAACGAGATTCTTTCAGGAACGGAAATCGATGGCAATAAGAGAGCAAAAGACCTGACTGACGAAGAAGTTAGTAAAATTGCGAAGTACATAAATGAGCATTACAAGGTTGAAGGCGAGCTCAGAACTGAAGTCGACAGGTCGATTAAGAGACTAATCGAGATAGGAAGTTATAGAGGTTACAGGCATAGAAACGGGCTTCCGGTACGCGGTCAGAAGACGCATTCAAATGGAAGGACCAGAAAGGGTTCTAGAGCCAGTAAGATTCGTAAGAAGAGCTAAACGGGAGGTAAAAGTGAATGGCAAAGAGACCAGCAGCCAAGAAAAAAAGGAAACTGACAACTGATAGGGGAGTAGTGCATATAAAGTCCTCTTTCAACAACACAATAATTACGTTGACCGACCCAGAAGGGAACACTCTGATGTGGACGTCAGGTGGAACCGCCGGATACTCCGGATCGAAAAAATCAACACCCTATGCGGCTCAACTGGGCGCAGATAAGATTGCTAAAGAGGCCATCAAGCTAGGGATCACGAGAGTTGGAATAGAAGTCAAGGGCCCAGGTTCTGGAAGGGAAGCTGCAATCAGGACAATTCAAGCGGCAGGTCTTACTGTGGAGACGCTCAAAGATATCACGCCACTGCCTCACAACGGTTGCAGACCACGCAGAAGAAGAAGAGTCTGATTTAGGAGGGAGTTGAATGGCCAGATATACAGGACCAGTGTGTAAACTTTGTCGTCGTGAAGGATTTAAGCTGTATTTGAAAGGTGAAAGATGTTTTTCACCAAGGTGTTCTCAGGTGAAGAGGCCTGTCGCCCCTGGACAACACGGAGCCTCCACTAGAAAGCTCACCCAATATGGCATGCAGTTGAGATCTAAACAGGTTGTAAAGAGGATTTACGGTGTTCTTGAAAGGCAGTTCAGACGATATTTTGAAGCGGCTTTGAAAAAGAACGAAGAAACGGGAACTGCTCTGATGAAGATTCTTGAATCAAGACTTGACAATATCGTTTTCAGAATGGGATTCGCCTCGAGCAGGAGGCAGGCGAGACAGCTGGTTAACCACGGACACGTTCTTGTTAATGGTAGAAGGGTGAACAAGCCTTCCTTCAATTTGAGAGTCGGTGACATCGTGGAGATCAAAGAGAAGAGTAGAAGTGTTTTACCGATCAAAGAAGCGGCAGAAGCTGCAAAAGAGAGAACAGCCTATCCATGGGTTGAGGTAGACTACGAGACATTTAGAGGTACCTACCTGAGATA